>JAFTCL010000027.1 GCA_017454745.1 Kiritimatiellia bacterium | reverse complement strand
CAAACCGCGTTCTCGCCCCGTTTTCGCCCTCGTCGGCCATGTTTCAGCTCCTTGCATGCCGTGTTTTGAACTCTTGTCCCCCGCCGCCCGCACCACCAAACCTCGGAATCTCACGCCTGCGAGGTTTTGCAATTACCTCATGGGTTAATCAGTATTCCAAAATCGTACTTGGAAATCCCGCCCTTGCCGTCTTCGGGGGAGTAGCGGAATTCCAGCGGGAACGGCGCGGTCAAGACGGCCTCTCCGCCATTCACCTTGGGGTCGGACAAAACGGGTTTTCGTCCGTTGGTGGTGAAGTGGATGTCGCCGGAATAATCATCCGGGAATTTCACCTTGACCGACTTCCCGCTCACCGTGGTTTGCGGTACCAGGTTCGCGGAACCGGCGGTGTCGTCGCAACCAAGTGTGATGTCGTCCACCAGCACCGCCACCGGTTCTCCGGAGCAGGGGTTGGCATCGAAAGCCAGCATCAGCGAGATAACCTTCTTACCCGCCAGTTGTCCGAGCGGTATTGAGATGGTGGCCCATTCATTGACTTTGCCGCGCTTTTGCACTGGGTGTGCGCCAAGTCTTTGCTCCCGTAGCACGGTACCATCCTCGAACGCCAAATCGAGTCCGCAGTTGCGGCTGGTTTCGTTAAGCGGCTTCATCCGGTAGGTCAACCGGGAATTGCGGGTCAGCACCATCGTTGGCCGATCAATCTCGCAATAGACGTAAGCGTGTTCGCGGGGATTTTTCGGGGTGGCTTCGAGCCGGAGCATGCGTTGACCGTTGTCGGCATCGGTAAAACATTTCCAATTTTCGATTCGCGTTATACCACCGTATTTGGCCACCGGGAAATCGGATTTTTCTTGGTTTTCAAAATTCCAGACCAGCAGTTTCGCCTCGCTGCTGAACGGGTCGCGCAAGGAACAGGATGCCCCGAAACTGGTCATCTGTTCGTTCGCGCCGTCCATGACCAGATTGCCGGATTCGAAACTGCATCCCGCCTGTGTCATGCGCCCCTGTCCGTTTACCGCCAAGTGCATTTTTAGCGGCAGTTCGAACGAGCCGTTCTGCAGTTCGGTCAGTCCGTTGTCTGTCAGTACCGGACCGGACAGGGAGTTGAATTGCTCCAACCGCAATTTTCCTGACCCGCGCTGTATGGCGGTGGGGAAGTTTACCCAAAACTGCGAAGCGTAAAAAACGCTGTCGCCCTGGTCTTTCGGCGAAAGGACAATCGCCCCCTCCGCCCATTTTCCCAACGGCACCAGCTGGCCCAACGCCAGACGCACCTTTGACTTTGGGGTGGTCTCCACCACGACACAACGGCTACCGGTGTCCGTGCCGTGGATCAAGTGTTCCACCGAGGTGTCGCCGTAATATGACAAGCCGTCGTGGGCGGCGTAGAGAAACGTGCCGAACACTTTTTCGTTCTGGCAGTTGCGGAATACGATACCCTCTAAATGCTGCCGTTGAAAATCAATGACCCACGCTCCGGCATCGCCGCGGATATTGCGGTTCATCCGGCGGGGCAGGTCCTGCGGAATGCGCAATGCGTAATGGGGGTTGAACATCACATCCTCCACCACGCCGTCGCGGCTGTTGCCCACCAGAAGGCCGCGGCGGAACATTGCGCCGGAGAGATAGGAGATACGATGGCCGTCGTTGGTGAACGTGCCGAAGTCGGCGGCCTGCCAAGAGTTGGCGATGTTCACATCCACCAGCCAGCACCGCGGTCCGAGCGCGCGGACGGTCCAGGGATAGGGGACGGGATCGTTGGCGGCCTGTTCCGGATACCAGAAGCACAAGCCGCGCAACCCGGAACCTTGTTCCAGCTGCAGGAACGGTGTGCCGTTTTCGTCGTTTGCCCCGTGATGGACGAGCAGCACCGAGCCGCCGGATACGGTATGGTGGGGTGTGCCGGAGCAACCGCGCAGCTCCACCCCGCTGGGAACGGTCAGGTTGGCCCGGAAATGATAGTAGCCGCCCGGCACATACAGCGTAGCCCCGTTTGCGGATTTCCCGGCGGCGTCCAGAGCCTTCTGGAAAGCCGGGCCGTTATCATCCAGATTAGGCGAGGCCCCGAAATCTCGCACGTTGAGCAGCGTGTCCGATTTGGGCCGGGCAAATACGGTGGTGGCAGAATGGCGGACGGGCGGATCCGGGACGGCGGAGAAGTCGGGAATCTTTTCCGAGCACATCGCGTCGCAGTTTTTGGCGAGATTTTCAATCTTCATTTTTTTCGCGTCATAACCCAGAATCCGGACGCGCTGGACATCCCGCCCGATTTTAACGAGCGGGGCGGAACTGTGTTGCATCAGCAGTTGTCCGTTCCCTTCCGCTGATATCGGGATGGAACTGGCGCAGTACTGGAAACTTGCAATTCCACTGCCCGGGAAGGACAGTTGGCTGCCGCCAAACGTGCAGCGGTTGAACTGGACGATGGAATCGAATTTGTTTGAAAATCTAACGGTGGAGTGTCCGGCGTTGTTGCCGGATAGCGTGCTGTCGTACACCGCCAAACCGACCTGATTTAGGGTGTCCACAAACAAAGCGGTGCCGCATTCGGTGATTTTGCAGTTGGCCATCACCGCGTTTGAGGTGCCTTGTTTTCCCGCCCGGAAACGGATGCCGGTGCGGAAGCCGCTGATGTTTAAGGCATGGATGAATTCCCAGTCGCTGCGCCCGTAATCCGCGCCGATGGTGTCGTTAGCCATCATGTATTGGGTCAAATCCTGAATTTTGGGGGCGTTGGGAAGGCGGCTTTCCGACCATACTTTGGGCGAGACCGTAACGTTGTTCACGCGCCCGATGTCGGTGGTGCTGTCCACCGCGAACCCGGTTTTCAAAGCGCAGATTCGCAGATTGCGGAAAGTGTGCAGTTCGTTCGACTCCGGGCCGATGCAGATGCCGCGCCAGCTGTTGACCAATGTACAGTCGGCCACGGTTTGATTGTCGTTGGCGGGCATGGCGGCGGTTCGGATTGTCCAGGGGTAGGGGCCAGGACGGTCAAGTTTTTGGTCGGGATAGAAAAACGCCAAACCGCACAACCCGCCGCCGCGCTCGACATAGAATGTGGCGGCCTCCGGATCTTGATTGTTGTGGGTGATTTGCAGCAGAGTGGATTTGTCTAAGGCCTCGGAATTGTAATCGCCGCGTAAAGTAACGCCTTGCCGAACCGTCACCGGCGACTCGATCCGGTAGGCTCCGGCCTTGAGAAAAACCGTGCCGCCGCCGGATTTGAATACCGCGTCAATCGCCTTTTGGATCGCGGTCGCATCGTTTTGTTCGCCACCGGGTTCCAAAACCGCTTCGGCGATTATCAGGTCGCGCGTGTGGTGAATGGGGGCAACCGCCGTCGGGTTCGCAAAGACGGTTTGAGCGCACCATGCGGCGACAAGCCCAAAAAGCTTTTTTTTGCTTAACATATTGCTCCTTAAAGTTACGTTCACATAACGGCGGAAATTCTACCACAGTGCCGAATTGAGCGCAATACGCAATTGAACCCGAACGCCAAAAATGTCAATTTGGCGGTCGCGGGGTGTATGGATGAGCAATTACCTGTCGATTGAATCACCGGATTGCGCCGGGAGCGCGCGGGTAGGGGATGACATCACGGATATTGTGCATCCCGGTGCAAATTTGGACAAGACGGTCGAAGCCCAGACCGAATCCGGCGTGCTGCACGGTACCGTAACGGCGCAGGTCCAGATACGGGGCGTAATCGTCGGGGTTAAGCCCTTTCTCGCGCATTACGTTTTCCAGCACGTCCAGGCGCTCCTCGCGCTGGCTGCCTCCGATGATTTCTCCGACTTCCGGCAACAGCACGTCCATCGCGGCGACGGTTTTGCCGTCCTCGTTGCGGCGCATGTAAAACGCCTTGATCGCCTCCGGGTAGTCGGTGACGATCACCGGGCCGTGGAAAATCTCCTCGGTGAGGAACCGCTCGTGCTCGGACTGCATGTCGATACCCCATTCCGGGCGGTACTCAAACTGATGGCCTGATTTGGCCAGCAGGTCGATGGCGTCGGTGTAGGAGACGCGGGCGAAGGTGGCTGCCGCCATCTTTTCCAAACGGTCGCGGACTCCCGGCAGGACGCGGAGGTTGAAGAAATCCAGATCGTCGCCGCATTGCTTAAGCACCGAAGAGAAGAGATGCCGCAGGAAATCCTCCGCCAGCTGCTGGTCGTCGTTGAGGTCGGCGAATGCCATTTCCGGCTCAATCATCCAAAACTCGGAAAGGTGGCGGCGGGTGTTGGAATTTTCGGCGCGGAAGGTCGGTCCGAAGGTGTAGATGTCGCCCAGGGCGCAGGCGTAGGTTTCGCCCTCCAGCTGGCCGCTAACCGTGAGCGCGGTACGCTGGCCAAAGAAATCTTTAGAGTAATCCACCTTTCCGGCGGCATCGCGGGGCGGATTGTCCGGGTCCAGAGTGGTGACCTGGAACATCGCGCCGGCGCCTTCGCAGTCGCTGGCGGTGATAAGCGGGGTGTGAACATAAAGGAAACCCCGGTCGGAGAAGAAACGGTGCACGGCCTGGGCAAGGGCGTTGCGCACGCGGGCGGTGGCGCCGAAAGCGTTGGTGCGGGCGCGCAGATGGGGAAGCTCGCGTAAGCGTTCAAAGCCGATCCGCTGTTTGCCGAGCGGGTAGGAAAGCGGGTCGGAAAACCCCAGAACCCTGATTTCGGAAGCCGTCACCTCCACGGCTTGGCCTTTACCCTCGGACGGCTTAAGCAGACCTTTCACCCGGACAGACGCGCCCGGATGGAGAGCGGACACCTCCGAGACGTAGTTGGGAAGCGTCGCCGGGGCGATTACTTGGAGGTTTTTCAGGCAGGATCCGTCGTTCAGCTCCAGAAAAGAGAATCCGCCTTTGGAATCGCGGCGGGTCCGGACCCAACCGGCGACCACGGTTTCGACGTTAAGCTCTGTTGCGGTGAGCAACTCTTTGACACGGCTTCGTTTCATTATCGGCTCCGATATCATAACTAGTACAACCTAAAAACGGGGGAAAAATACCATAAATCCGTTGCAAATGCAAGCCGGAGTTGCGGTCTTGCCGCCTTTGATTTCCGTTAGCGGCGATTTTTTTTGCCGACACGGCAATTTTGACGAGGTTTCATTCGTTTTCCCTAAAAAGGGTTGCGTCTTTTTGTTCCGGTGCGGTTTTTGCAAATCTGTTTCGGTTTATGCTTGTTTTACCATCGGGATATGGTAAAATATCATCTATTAAACGTTGGCGAGTTGTTGTTGGAGACGGGTTAGTGGCTAAGACAAAGGCTAAACAGGATATTGTTTCGAGGTACGAATCGAAGTACATCATCCCTCGCGGGATGGTGGCGGAGATTCGTGACTTCATTCAGCCTTTTTTCAAACCCGACCCCAACACCAAGGGATTTCCGCCGGAATACCAGATAACCACGCTTCAGCTGGACAACGACAAATACGCGCTTCACTACATGAAGGACGATGAGCGGGACGAGCGGTTCAAGCTGCGGGTTCGTACCTACGGCGAGATCGGCAGCAGTCCGGTGTTTGCCGAAATCAAGGCGAAGTTTGCCGGCACTATTGTCAAGACCCGCGCGGCGGTGCCGTTCAGCGAGTGGAATGAAGCGTTGATTTTCGGGGAACGGGTACCGAACTGTTTCAAGAACGAGCAGCAGGAAATCGATTTCCTGAACTTCAAGCGCGTCACTTGGGAGATGGGGGCAAAGCCGATGGCGCTGGTGCGGTACATCCGGGAGTCGTATGTCGGAACCGTGGATGGTTACGCCCGGCTGACCTTCGACCGCAAACTGGAGTATCAGGTGACGTCGTCCTGGAACGATTTTGGGCGCAGCGGGATTTGGCGGAGCATGGATTCCCAAACCGCGCAGGGCCACGGATTGCCGTATTCCGGGGTGGTGATGGAGGTTAAGACGCTCTCTTACATGCCGGTGTGGGTGTTGGATTTGGTTCAGCGGTTTGATTTGCGTCGCAGCGGAAATTGCAAATATTCAACCGCGATTTGGAGTGAAGGGATGTTCACCCGTTATCCGGAAACCAACGCGGCGGCGGCCGCTTCGCTGGCTTGGATTTAGGATTTGGAGAAAGTTATGAACGCTAACGAATATCTTTCCATGTTTTTTGGCGACGCACAAACGATTACGCCGCTATTCGTGGCTGGCGCGATGGTGCTGAGTTTTTTGCTCTCGATGATTTTCGCGATCGTTTACCAGTACACCTTCCGCGGGTTCACCTATTCGCGTTCATACATCCATTCCATGGTGCTGGGCAGCATGGTCACCTGTATGCTGATTATGGCGGTCGGCAATAACCTGGCCCGCGGCATGGGGATTCTGGGGACTCTGGCGATTATCCGGTTCCGCACCCCGCTGCGCGATCCCCGCGACTCTATGTTCCTCTTTTCCTGCCTGGGAGTCGGCATCGCCTGCGGCTGCCGCATGCCGCTTGTGGCGGTTACCGGCACGGCGCTAATCAATATCGCCGCGCTTTTGTTGCACTGGTTGCCTTTTGCCTCGCGGCGCGACTACGAGGGGTTGCTGCGCTTCGGGATGAAGACTGGCGACAAAGAGGCCGAAGCGAAACTGCAAAGCATCCTTACCCAATATTGCGCTTCATTTTACGTGTTGGGGGTCCGGGACGCGGTTCAGGGCGAGATGGCGGAGTTTTCGTATCAGATCCGGTTGCTCGACCCGTCGTATCAGCGGGACATTGTTAAGGACCTGAAAAAATCCGGGCTTTTTGTCGACCCGCTGCTGTTACTGCAGCGCAATACGGTTGAACTTTAGGAGCTTTTCCGTATGGACCAAAAATTCAACAGAAAAAGATTGTCAAGGTCGTTTCGAATGCGCGTCAAGGCGTTCGGGCGGTTTCTTTTCGGTTGCCTGGTCGTGGCGTTGGTGCCGTTTGTGCTGTGGCACCAGATGCAGCGCGAAGAGCTTCTCCAGTTCCGTGGTTTGGTGGAGGCGGAGGCGGAAACGGTTGGCCCGGTCGAAACCGCGCGTATTGTTGCTATTGACGTGGTTCCGGGCCAACGGGTCAAACCGGGTGATGTTCTGGTGCGTTTTGACGCGGCCGACCGGGCGTTGGCGGATGTGCTTAACCGCGCCAAGCTTAACGATTATGAACAGAGCGCGGTGCGCTTTGAGCAGACCCGTACCGCCTACATACAGGGGTTGAAGGATTCCGAGCGCAAATACCGCCAGCTTTCTTGCGAGGCGTCGGTGGCGCTGGAAGAGCAGAAGATGAACCAGGTGCGCGACCGTGCCGAGCTTGAGGGGCTGAAGGCGGAGATCGAGCGGCTTTCCCCGATGGTCAAAAAAGGGCTGGTCAGCGAGTTGGAGCTTTCCTCGTTGCGTCCCAAAGCCGAGGCGCTGGAACGGACTGTCTCCCAGTACACACCATTGATCGAATCGCTGCAAAAACGGCTTGACCAGACCAACGCCGACCTTAACGAGGTACATGAGCAGTTGGAAGCCGCTAACCGCGAGCAGCAGCTCGCCAAACAGGCAGAGGCCAAGGCCGCCAAGGACGCGGAGTTGTATCAGGCCGAGGTTAAAAAAGGCGACCCGATGGTGCTGAAAGCGTTGTCGGCCGGCGTGGTTTCCCAAGTGTTCCGCCGGGTTGGCGATGTCGTTCCCGCCGGTGATCCGGTGGTGCGCATCACCTCCGACATTGATTCGCTTTTTGTCACCGGTATGCTGCCTTTGGACCGGTTGGACCAGGTGCATGTCGGCGATGTGTTCCGCGCAGTGCGGGCCGGCCGGGTGGGGGAGCCCTCGCAGATTCTGGTTAAGGTCGAGACAATTGCCCCCGAAGTGATGGATGTGTTCGATCCGATGAACCCCGCCCCGCGCGTGCCGGTGCGCGGCCGTAAGATCCGGATGCGCATCGAAAACGCCAGCATGGAACTGGTGCCCGGTGAGACGGTTCTGCTAACTGCGGTCGAAAGCGAAAGCTGCTGGGAGGGTGTCAAGCGGATTTGCGGTTTTGGGGTCAAAAGCGCCAAAAACGAGGGGGGAAGCTGACACCATGCGCCGTTTGGCTTTTTTGTCATTCTTCCCGGTTTTGTTGACCGGCTGCCTGACCCGGTCCGCGAGTGAGCAGTCCGTTCCGCCGCCGGTCGATTCGCCGGTTGTCGTAACCAATGCCGTGCCGGATGTCGCCGTGCCGGCCGTGCCTCCCGAAGGATACAGTTGGGATGAGTTAGCGCAATTGGCCGCGCTGCGCTGCGACGAGTCCAGAATCCTTCTGCTCCGCGCCGCCGCGAAACGCCGTTCCGTCGCGGCCGACCTGTCGTGGCGTGATCCCCAGTTGCGTATCGGCCACAGCTGGGAGGATGATTTGGGCCATGCGCGGGATTATACTTCCCGTGAAACCAAGACTGGCGAGGGGCATTCCGACACCATTACCTTGCGTATGAACATCTCCAATCCGTTCGTAAACCGCTGGGTCCGGCGGCATGGTGATGCCGAGGTTGGAATGCTGGAGGCGTCGGCGAGCGAAGCCGCCTATGCGTTGGCTTGCGAAGTCCGATCCCTTTGTCTGGATTACGAACAGGCGGGACGGGAATTGGAGTTGGTCAACGCACAAATCGCGTTGCAAAAACAGTTGTGCGAGCTTCAGGAGCGGATGGTTTCGGCTAAGGTCGCCAAGTCGCCTTTGGATGCCATCAAGGCCGAAGCCCAACTCCGTGGCTATGTGGCCAAGGCGGAGACGTTCAAGTCGGAACAGCGTGTACTGCTCCGCGAGATATCGGCATACACCGGAATTCCGGCCGAATCGTTAAAAATCCGGACCGAGGCCAAGCGTGAATTGCCGCCCGACTCGTTAATTGTTTCCGATCTTATCAACGCGGCGATCCGTCGCCGCCCCGATTTGATGGTGGCCGCCCAGAATTGCTTGGCGGCGGACAGCGCGGTGGAGCTGGCAAAGTCGGCTGGAATCCCGTGGTTCAATTTCGTCGAAGGAACGTACAAGAATTCCGAATCGCATTCGCACGAAAGGGATTCGGCTTATATCTCCGGTTGGACCGAACACGATTCCGCCCGTCAGAACGAGTGGCAGATCCGTTTGGGTATCGACCTACCGGTGTTCGCTTGGATGGGCGACACGGTTAAGGCGGCGCGTCTTGCCAGCGAGGCTGCCCGAACCCGCTACAATTCGGTCTATTCAAAAATCCGGATCGAGGTAGAGGGCGCATTGGAGGATTACCGGGCCGCTGATTACGAATGCCGTCGTCTCCAGTCCGAGAATGACGATTTTTGCGAACGCATGGAACGGCGCATCGCCGAGTTTGAGCAGGATGCCAACGGTCCTATGCAGGCGGATGTGATAAAGTCCCGCCAGGAATTGCTTTCTTATCGTTTGCAATGCCTGAAACTTGATTATGCCCGGGCCAGGCAGCGGCAGCTTCTTGAAACCGCTTGCGGCGGTGAGTTGGGCGGGGATGATCCCGTCTGTGAGTGATGTGGGGGTGATTTGTGTTGACTGAACCGATGAAGATACTGGCGATGGCGGCTTGGGCGTTTTGCGCGGCCGGTTTTTGCTGGTACACTTTGAACATCGCCCGGCAGATTACGTATGTGACGCTTGCCGACGGCCGTCGTCAGGAGCGTAAGTTGCCGGTTCTGTTCCGGCTGTTGCTGCCGTTCGTCTCCAACATGGATGCTTTTGTAAAGCGTCCGGCGCTGGAGAAGTCGCGCAATGCCGCCGACCGGAAACTGATAGCCGCCGGCTATGAGGGTTTGCTGGACGGACGTGAGTTTTTGGCCATCAAGTTTTTGATGCCGGTGGTTTGCGGTGTTTTCTGGATGGCGCTGTTGCGTATTTTGATCGCGTTCTATCCCGATTCGGAATTGAGCCGGGATTTCTCGTTGCTTGCCGTGTTCGGTATCATCTTTTTCTATTATTATCCGTTGCTTTGGTTGCGCCGGGTGCTCAAGGCGCGTCACCGCGCCATTCAGCGCGCGCTGCCGTTCGTACTCGACCTGCTGACCCTTTCCGTGGAGGCGGGCATGGATTTCATGAGCGCCATGCAGCGCAATTGCGAGCGCCGCAAGCTCGATCCGCTGAATGAGGAGCTGATTCGGATGACCCGCGAGGTCCAAGTTGGTACGCCTCGCCGTGTAGCCCTGCGCAATATGGCGCAACGGGTGGATTTACCGGAGTTGCGTTCTGTTGCCAACGCGCTGATTCAGGCGGACGAACTGGGCGTGAGCATCGGCGCGATTTTGCGTATTCAGTCTGACCAGATCCGGTCGCGTCGCTTTGACCGCGCGGAGAAGTTGGCCAATGAGGCGCCGGTTAAAATGCTGGGGCCGCTGCTGCTGTTCATCATGCCGGCGGTGTTCATCATTCTGCTCGGCCCGATCGCCCGTCAGGCGATGGAGAACCTCTTTTAAAGTTTAGCCGGAGTTGACTATGGGTAAGTTTGAACTTAAAATCGTCAAAGGCATGAAGGCGGGGTCGGTTTACCCGGTCTCCCCGGACGGAATGAAACTCGGGCGCTCCAGCCAGTGCGAAATCGACATTCCGGATCCGCTGCTTTCGCGCAGCCATTGCTGTTTTGACATTCGCAACGGGGAACTTTGGGTTACTGATCTGGCCAGTGCCAATCAAACGTTTGTCAACGGCAAACCGGTTGAAGAATCGCGCCTGACGTTGGGCGACATGGTAACGGCGGGCGACAACACGCTGGAGGTGTGCATCCCGGACGAAGCTTCCGGGGCTGAAGCCGTTGTCGTACCGGAACCTGCGGCGGGAAACGGCGAAGTGGTTATCGATTTGGGGTTCGGAAAGACCGCTGACGGCGAAGATACCGAAACCGCCAAGAAGTCGATGATCCGCCCGATAATTTGGGCCTTGGGAGCGATTTTGGTGCTGGTGTGCGGAGTGATGCTGATTGGCGATTTGGGCAATAAGCGCAAGCCGCGGGTTGCACCGGTAGGGGCGTTGCCCGAAGACCACGCGTTGCTCTTGGATTACGAGCGGGTCGAGGCGGACGCCCAGTCAATTTTCCGTTATGAGTTGCGTCTCACCCCCGACGGCAAACTTTCGGTAAAAATTGACGATGTCGGCGGTGCCGAAACCAATGAGGACGGGAAAAACGTCAACAAGGACCGTCATGTCAGCAAGGAAAAGCAGTTGGACAAGGCGGTGTTTCTTGAGATCACCCGCGAGATTGAGACCAGCGGCTTTTTCTCGCTTGATGAGTCTTACTCCGGTTTTGCCGCCAAGGAGAACGAGCTTCAGGAGCAGACGATGATTATCGCTTTGGGCAAAAAGGCGCGGACTTGCAAAGTTACCAACCGCACCGAGCCTGACGCTTTTAAAAAGCTGCGCGAAAAGCTTGAAACTTTCAGCAAAAACGAACTCGGCATCTGGGCAATCCAGTTCTCCACCGAAAAATTGACCGCCCTGGCGAAAGAAGGGTTGGATGTAGCCAAAAAGAAATTCGCCGAACGGGATGTCCGTTACGGAAACCTGTTCGAGTCACAGAACGCCTACCGGGAGGCGATTTTCTATCTGGACACGGTGAACCCCAAACCGGACTTTTACAACGAATTGCTCGACGGGTACGAGACGGCGGAAAACGAATTGGAGCGGCGCTATAAAGATCAGCGTTTCCGCGCCGACCGTGCGATTAATCTTTCCGATTGGAGCACCGCTCAAAACGAGTTGCGGATTCTGTGCGAAATGATCCCTGACCGCTCCGATAAACGGAACCGCGAAGCCTCTCAGAAACTGATCGACGTTGAGGCGCGGTTGAAGAAACGTTAGCCTGAGTTAGGTTGTCAATGGCAGAAAAAGAGGGGATTTCCGCTTTCTTGAATACGGCGCAGATGGCGAAGTTGGACCGTCTGGCGCTTAATTCCCGCTATGTGGTGGAGGGAACTTTGGCGGGGCGGCACCGCAGTGCGCAGAAAGGAGCCAGCACCGAGTTCGCGGACCATCGTTCCTATATGCCGGGTGACGACCTAAAGCGCATCGACTGGAAGGTGCTGGGGCGTACGGACAAATACTACATTCGCCGCTATCAGGATGAAACCAACCTGCGCGTTTATCTGTTGGTTGACCGTAGCGGATCGATGAATTATTCGTCGGATCCCACCCGTCCCACCAAGTATTCCTACGCTTGCACTTTGGCCGCCGCCATCGGTTATGTGGTGCTTAAGGCCCGCGACTCAATCGGAATGTACATCTACGGCGAAAAAATGGATGCCGCGTTGCCGTGTAAGAATTCCTTTAACGAGCTTAACAACTCGCTTAAAATCCTGCAAGGCTTCAAACCGGCCAAAGGGACCAATGGCGCCGATGTAATGCACCAGATCGCCGAAAGCATCAACCGCCGCGCGATGGTGGTTATCATTTCCGACCTTTTGGACAACCAGGATGAGCTTATCAAGGCAATCGCGCATTTCCGCAAAAACCTGCACGACGTAATTGTTTTTCACGTGATGGATCCGGCTGAACTGACGCTGGATTTGAAACGGGGCGCGGAATTTGAGGATCTTGAGACCGGCGAACGTTTGGTGTCCGACCCGCGCAGCATGGCAAAGGAATATAAGGACATTATCGGCGAGTTTATCGACAAATACCGCAAGGCTTGCGCGGAGATGAAAGCCGATTACCGTTTGATAAAGACCGATGACCAGGTGGACGTGTTTGTCCGCGCCTATCTTGAGGAGCGTAAGCGCCTGTCGCGCTAAGTGTATATTCCCCGAGGTCACCATTAACTCTGCTTTTCTGCAGTTCAGCTTTAAAATGATGTTATTGTTAAAATCCGTCTTGAACCAGACGAGAGAATTTGCTACACTAACCCTGTTTTAGGAAAACTTCTTATTTTGGGGAATTGCGATGGAAGCCCGCCTGACCTCCGTTATAGCCGTTCTTTTGCCGTTTCTTCCCGCCGTGTCGCATGGCGGGGCGACCACGCT
>JAFTCL010000026.1 GCA_017454745.1 Kiritimatiellia bacterium | reverse complement strand
TCTTCATGCTCTTTTTCCTTCCATAAACCAATCCGACCCACCATGGGGTGGCGGCGGCCGCTTCCGGCCGCCGCCAGTCTCAGATAATCAGTAATGGACGTAGTAGAACGCTCCGCCCGCCTGAACCGTCAAGTCGTAGTTCTTGACCGAAACGCTCTTCCAGTCCTCGCGGGCGTAAGTCGTGACGTACCATCCGGTGGAATCATGCTCGGCATACACGAACGCGCCAGTCGCCGCGTCAACGTACACCAGCATGTCGCCGCTGCCGATGCAAGGAATGTCCTGCACGGAAACAGCCGACGGGTTCGGGTTGGCCAGAACGGTTATCTCGTCCTCAACCGTCCATCCGTCGTTGAGCCAGGGCGCGGTCTGGGTGGGCTTCACCTCGCCGTTGATGCGCACCGTGCGGCTCGCGACCGAAGGCGCGCGCACAAACTCGATCGCCGTGCCGGGGGTGACTGCGGCATCCTCAGACCAGCCGGTCCCGCTCCAGACGTATTCGGCCCCGGAGACCACCACCGTGTCGCCGACCGCAAGCGTGTTGTTCTGGAACAGCTCGCCAAGGGTGATGGTTTCGGTGCCCTCGACGGAAGAATACGGCACGCCGATCACCATGTTAATGTCCTCTTCGAAGGAGTTCAGCGTCACCGCGAGGGTGCCGACCACGTTGCCGCCCTGCTGCGAGGACGCGTCGAACTCGCCGACGGTGGCGGTGTACACGGTGTTGTAGCTCACCGGCACGTTGCTGAAGGTCACGGTGGAGCCGGAGATTGTCCCTTCGTCAACCTGCGACCAGTAGTTGTCGGTGTAATTGATCTTGGCCCACAACTTGACCGCGGCGCCGCCCTTCGGGTTGTCGATGGCGACGTTCACAGTCGCGGTCGCGTTGGCGTCGTTCACGCTGATCGAGGTGATGATCGCCGTGCGGATGACTTTGGCCACCGTCCACGGGTACTCGGCGGACGTCTCATCGTCGGTGTTGGCCACCGCCTCGTAATCCTCCGCGATGAAATCGGCGTTCGGCTCGTAGCTGAAGCAGCCGCCGCTGACGGTCACGCCATTGCGGTCGATGGTCTGCGCGGTCTTGGCGTCGAGCACCTTGTGGAAGCCGCCCTCGATCAAGAGGGTCAGCCCCTTGACCTTCTTGCTGTTCTTCACCAGGTAGTCGTCCGTGCCGCCGAACGTGCCGCCGGACACGGTCACCGTCGCGCTGATGTCGCCGGGCTTCTTTACGGTGTAGGCAGCCTCAAACTCGGAGTCAACCACCACCGCCGGGCCGGTGAACGTGCCGCCAGCGAGCACCACGTCCGCGCCCTCGTTCCACAGCACCACCGCCGGGTTGCCGAACGTGCCGCCGGCGATTGTCACCGTCACGCCGTCCATCGCCCAGACCGCACCGTCGATCTCCTCATCCTCACCAAGGAGCTCGTCCACGAAATATTCGTCCAGGCTTGCGGGCAGCACGATCGTGCCGTTGCCGTCCTCGGAGCCGTCCGCAACCGTGAAGTCCTGGAACGGGACTACCACGCCGGTGAGGGTCTTGCCGTTCAGGTCGAGGGTGCAGGCGTAATCCGTCCACGCGCACTCGCTAACGTTGCGCAGCAGAGTTACCGTGCCGCCGTCGTCAACCTCGTCCAACGCATCCTGCAGGGTACCGAAGTCTTGGGCAATGCCGCCGACGGTCGCCGATGCCGCAGCGCGGTAGAGATAGCCGTCGTCTTCGTCATAGAGCCAGCCCTCCGGCTTTTCTCCGTCGGTGTAGTTGTAAACGTAGATCTTGGTGTCGTCCGTCGCGTCGGCAAGCGCATCGTCTATCGATTCGTAGTAGGTTGAACCGTCGTTGGTGTCGATGCGGGCCTTCTTGACGATTCCTCTGAACTGCGCCGTGTAGGTCACGTCCGCGATTACCAGCGTATCCGACGTGATCGCGGGATCCCAACCGTCAAACGCATACGCGGTGCCGGTTTCGACGTTGGGAGCGCGGGTCGGGGTCTCGCCGCCATAGCTCGGGGTGTCGCCGAACTGGACAGCCGTGTCGGTCTCAATCGTCTTGCCGTCATTCACCCACGTCACGGTATAGGTGTTGCGGTCGTAGTAGATCTTGACGACCGTCGAACCGTCGGCGAGGATTTCCGCCTGATCGAAGGCCTTCTCGGTGAAGCCCTCGTAAGTCTTAGCGACGGCCTCGGTATCCGACTCAGTGTAGCCCTCCTTAGTCTCGGTGTCACTATCGACAATCGTGTAGGTATCGGCGTTGAGGTCGGCCTGGTAATGCTCAACCGTGTAGTTAACCTTTGCGGGCGTCCAAGTCGCGGTGAGGGTGATGTTGCCAAGCGTTCCTTCAGGAATCGCGGTGATGGTCTCCTCTTCCTCGTCGTCCAGCAGCCAGCCATCGAACGCGTAGCCCGTCTTCGTGGGCGAGACTAACTCCGGGTAATTCTCGACCGTGTACGTGGTCGGATGCCCATCTTCCTCTTCCCACACTCCGCCGTTCAGCACATAGGTGATCTCGTAAACGGTTGGGGTCCACCCGGCGGTGAGCGTCAGATTGGCCGTGATCGGCGTCGTAAAGGCGAACGCCTCTTCCGCCTCCGGGGCGAACCAGCCGGCGAAGTCGTAACCAGCCGCCTCTGGAGCCATCGGCTTAGCAACCGTCAGGCCCTGCGGGACCTTCACCTTAGTAGAGGTGACCGGGTCAGTCTTTTCGTTAACGAAAGTGACCTCCAACACCTGGCGGACCGTGTACCAGCCAGACTCGGGGTCATCCGCCACGGAGACATAGCCCTCGGCGACAAAGCCAGTGCCCGCGCCCTCGGCGGTGTTGTTCGCCGGGTCGAAACCCTTGAACGAGCCGCCGGTGACCGTCACCGTGCCGCGCTCGTCGTCCTTCATGTTGATCAGGTAGGTCGCGGAGCCGGTGTTCTCAAACGAACCGCCGGTGATCGTGATCGTGCTGTTCTTGGACGCGTAAACCGCGTTGCACCCCGCCCCGGCGACGATCGAGCCGCCCTCGACGGTGACGCTGCTCGAATTGTACGCGGCCCACACCGGAATTCCGGAGTCGACGATGCTGCCGGCGCCTTCCGCGCTCGTGTCGCAGATCGTGAGCGAGCCGGACTTCGCGGAGGATCCGATCAGGATGCCCGCGTAGTCGGTGTTCGCCGTGTCGAACGTGACGGTCTGACCGTTCAGGTCGAGGACGACGTTCTGGTACGTAACGCTCTTGCGGGAGCTGGCAAAGCTACGCAGGAGCTTGTTCACCACGCCATTCGCGCTGAACGTGAGATCGGCCGCGTAGGTGACGGTTCCGTTCGCCTTCGTGATCTCGACGTTCGGGCTGCCATCAGCGGCGCAGACCGCCGTGGTTACGCCCGTTTCGGCATCCGTCGTCTTCGTCACCGCATACATATAGTCGGCGTTGGCGGCCTGGGGGGTCGTCGTGACAGCTCTGCCATCTCCCGTTCCCGTTGTTGTGCCGATGTACTTCCAGCGGAGTGTCTGGCCCTCGGCGAGGGTGACGGTAGATACAGCCTTGTACACCTCGAGGACTTGGTCGTTGGCGATTGCAGTGGAAACGGCGGTCGCCCAGTCGGCCGTGGTATACTCGACACCGTCCACTACGGCGACGACATCCTTCACCGTGACATTCGCGACGAGCTGCGCGACCTGCTCGTTGTTTTTCGAAATGATTGCCGTGACGGTGCCGGTGCCAGGCGTTTTGCCGTTGGGCTTGCCCCAACCGGCGGTTGTGCTGTAACCACCGCTACCGATAACGCTCGACGGTGCGTAGACGAAGCGGTAGGTCGAGCCCTCGAGAGCGCCGACAACGTAGACGTATTCCGAGCAGTTCGGGTAGAGTTTCAATTCTGCCCCAGAAGCGACAGTGCTGTTTTCCGATGTAGTGGCAACGTTAATCGCCTGAAGCATAGTACCGTCATCTTTCTGCAACGCGATCCGATAACCCGGCTCTACGGTGTATGTGCCATCGCCGTTGTCTTTCGGAATGAAACCGCTGGCGCAGTACTCGAACGGCACCGACGCATCAAACGTGCCGCCGGAGACGGCGATAGTGCCACCCGTCGTATCATCAACCGCCAACGCTCCGTTGTAGGTGCCGGCGGTGACAGACAGAGTTCCGTTGTCCTCGACGAAGAGAGCCTTGCCGGCGGCCTTGACAATCGTATCAGCGCCCTGAACGGTGACAGCGTTGCCGTCCGCGTCAATACCGATGTCAGTAACATCAATGTTAACGTTCTCGACCGTAACAGCGCCATCACTCCACGAGACGATGCCGATGCCAGGAAGTCCTGTGATGTTGGAGTCCATACCCCTGACCGTCACGCCGGAGACAGTTCCGGAGCCGCCACGGATCTCGATGCCGTACTGCAAGTGGTCGAAGCCAGCGCCTTTATTCACGGCGTTGCCGTTGACGGAGCCGCCGGTGATCTCAAAGTTACCGCCGCGGATGCAGACAGCCTGGCGGTTGAATTTGTCGATGTTGACGTTGGTAAGTGTCAGCGTGCCGGCGTATGCGGTGGCCGTCTGGATCGGGGTGTAGCCGAACTTGTTCAGATAGTCGGTGTCGCCGAACTCGGTCATCGTGAGATTGGAGAAGGTTACATTGCCGCTCTTGACGAAGAACCCGCGAACGTTGGTGCCGTTCACGCCGTCAAACTCGACATCCGGGCTGGTGGCGCCGACAGTAACGTTGGCTATTGCGGCGTCACTTACACCCTTGATGGTCTTATTGTTGCCATCGATAGTCAAGTTCTTATCGATCACGATGCCACCGGTGAGGAAACTTTCGGTATCGTCGTTAAGCAAGATAATGGTGTCGCCATCTGAAGCATTACCGATGGCTTCGGCAAGCGAGAAGTACTTCGTCGAACCAATCATCGCAACGTACTGTTTGACAATGACATTAGGGCCAACCGTGAGATCAGTATTCAACTCGTGATTGTCCTGAAGAATAAAGGTTCCTTCCCCAGTGAAGGTTAGACTGGATTCATCATCAATAGCAGGAACAGTGCTGCCACTTGAAGTGTCAGTTAATGTGTGACCATTCAGATCAACCGTCACGCTCTTACTGTCATACCCGCCGTCCATCTTGAAGATACCGGCATTTCCAGTATCAAGATCCTTGTTAAGAATTACAGTATCTTCGTCGGCAGCAAAGTTAAGGATTTCAGCAAAGGAAGCTGGTGTACCGATCCAAATCTGATCCGACTCCTTAATAATCGCGTTGGCTGTGTTGAAAACTTCTTCAGTAGAATCTGTCAAGGCTGTAATCTTTGCATCTTCTGATGCCGACCCCATACCGAGATTCCACCTATTCACCACGGCGCTCTTTGCACTCTCAATGGAAGCTTCCGTCAACTTAAGGTAGAATGTTTTGTTTTGTGTCCACATACCCATAACGCTGAAGGTAAGCGTGGCCACATAGTAACCGTTACCTGTGGCATCAAACTGAGCGGTGTATGTTGCGTCTTCTGCAACTACCACCAATTCCGGTGTCCAGCCGATGAAGGCGTAGGAGGTGTTGCCTTCGGAAACTTTTGTAGGAGTTCCCTCATAAGACGGCATTTCGCCGACAGCAACCTTGTCGGTCGTCTGAGCGCCATCCACGTCCCAAGTGATTGTCTTAGCATTCACAACGACATACAAATTGTCGTTGTTCAATACCAGTGTGGACGCCTTACCGTCAGAGGTGTACTCATCCGGCACTGGGCTGGAGAACGAGCCGCCGGAAACGAAGCTGCCAATTGGCTCACGGTCTTCTCCAGTTATGGAGTCGGTGCCACTTGCGTAAGATGCAATAGGCTCAGCATTCTCGGAAATGAAAGTACCGCCCGTAATGGAAGCAGCGGGTGTTCCACCAGGATATCCGCAGTTGTCAATTACAAACGCGTCACCGGTAACCGGTTTCACGCCATTTCCATAATAAGCGTATTCATCGGCGTCAGCGTTGGCTGTGAAAGTACCGTCCGTCACACTGACTGAACCAGACTTGACATAAACCGCAGTACCACCGGAAATCTCGCCGCCAGAGATTTCCAACGTGCCAGAACCGGGATGGTAAATGCCAACTTCGTCACAGGTAATTGTGCCGCCCTTAATCTGGATCAAGGTTCCACTGTTCGAAAGATTCCCGTTGTTCGCCACGCCAAAAACGCTGGACTCAATCTCGCCGGAAATCATTTCAAAGGTCGCATCGCCGGTAGTTTCGTCGTTGTCGCCGAACACCGAGACACCGTAATCTGCGGTAATGGTCGCCCCATCCAACGTGACTTTTGCGTCATCATAAACCATCACGCCATAACCATAGTAGTCATTGCCTTCGGTCGTGTGACTGTATTCGTTGATGATTTCAAGGTCTTCGCCAAGCACAAGCGTAGAACCACCTAGCGCAATGATAGCCGGATAAGCACCACTAGCCGTCTGCTGGTAGTTGTAGACTATCGAACCATTGGTTAATGTTACTTTTGCGCCACCGGTCACCACAACCGGCGTGTAATTGTCGGTGCGTGTGATTGTATTGCCATTAAGGTCGATGGTGACATCAATGTTACTGCCGTTGGCATAAATCTGGGTTGAACCGGAATACATTAATTTGAGCGTTGCGTCAGCTTCAGCTTCGGCAATGGCATCAGAGAAAGACTTGTAGTAATTCCCATTACGTTCGTACATCGTGTAATATTTTTTGAAATATGCGATATACTTAATGTCCGCCGTGGGAGCGGGCAATTCATTCGTTTGGTACTTCGTGGTGCCACCGTCGGCAGACCAGTACGCAAACACATAGTAATATGTCTCTGTCGGTTTATCAGGGGTAGCGGGGGCTAACGCGGAAATGGATGACCCCTTCTCGACAACCTCAGTGGTTATCTCGCCGAAAACGGAGAACTCCACAATTGCACCACGCTGCACGCCGTAGGTTCCGTCGCCGTTATCTTGAGGAAGGAAACCAAGAGCGCAGAACTCTTCCGGGACTTCGCTATCGAATGAGCCGCCGGAAACGGCGATGTCACCCTCATCTTCGGTCTCCATATCACAACCGTTAAAAGTGCCGTCGGAAATCACCAGTTCAGCCCCCTCATAGGCACCAATCGTACCGTCGGAGAACGTGCCGCCAGTAACAGTAATAGTCCCAGAATCGGCGGATGGATCATTGACATCGGCAAGCCCCGTCGCCAAGATGTAGCCGCCGTTGCCATCAAACGTGCCGCCGGAGATAGCTATCTCGCTGTTCGCCCAACCCATAATGAGCACACCTTCCGCTCCACCCTTGAAGTTGCCGCCGTTGATTTCCACGTTGCCGCCATACGCATAGTTGCCAGACGCATAACAGTTTATAACGCTGTATTCACCCTCAAATGTGCCGCCATTGATGACTAATCCGCCACCCATCAGGTAGAAGAGATAATCTCCATCCGCCACGAAACACCCGCTTTCGATAGTGAGCGTGCTGCCCGTCTTCGGGGAAATACCGTAGTCTTTGACGGTAACAACGCCATTTGCTTTCGGGGACGCGGCATTGTACTTACTGTTTTTGATTGTGACATCCGCACTAATGTAGCAGTAATAGGCATTGCCTGGATCCACCGTCAGGTCGTACCCGTCAGTATCAATCGTAATTGCTTTGGAAATTGCCGTGCCAAGCGTGGTGTCAGCGATAAGGGTGATCGTGCCGTTGGCGGCAGTACCGTTAACCGCATCGGTAAGATTGGCATAATAGGAGGTGCCGTCGGTGGCGACGGCGGGGAGAACCTGGTAACCGCCGGAGACTTGGGTTACGGCATAGTAGCCGTCAATGGCATCTGTCGGGATGTAGCCGTACTGGGCGGGATTGGCGGAGAAGGTACCGCCGGTGATGGTGACATCAACACCGTCAGAATCATAACCCTCTACCTCGGGAATATCCACAATACTGTTGGCAGTAAATTCGCCACCTGAAATATTGATGTCAGCGGACAAGTCTAAATCGTCTACCTCATAAAATGCCGCCTCATCAACAGCCTCCGCAATCACGGCATCCGTGAAACCGATAACTTTGACGTTGTATTTGCCGTTTTTAACGATTACATTTGATCCAAGCGTATTAACCTGCACCACAGGTCCGGTGCCGGCAGTAACATCAGGATTTGCGCCGGTGCCATCCTCGATGGTAAGCGTACCACCGGTAAGCTTAAACAAAGATTGGCCGCCGCTAAGTTTATTGCCGTTCAAATCGACAGTTAGGTCTTTAGACACTGGCATTGTGGCAGTGACGGTAATATCCGCATTCAACGTAACTTTACCGCCATCTTTGACCGCATTCTTAAGTGAATTAAAATCACCTACTGTTGTCGCCAGCGAGACCGCCGGGAGAATGCCAACAACTGCCATGACCACAGTCAAGCAGAATCGCTTAATCTCTCTCATTCCTGTTTCCTCTTTCTTGTTTTTGCCTAAACCTGTGATGCGGGCCGCAAGCCGAAGCTTAACTCTGCCCAAGGTTTTGGATGCGCCCCCAGCGGGTTGGCGGCAACGCCGGCGAAACGCTGCGGCAGAACAGCGCCGCAACAACAAAGAAAGAGGTGTAGAAAACGAGAAAAGCCCACCGCCGCTGGCACCCCAGTGCCAACGCGGAAGGTTTCGCCACTGACGGCGAGATTTTCGGCCGGCATTTGCGCCGACGCGTTTAGAAGCCCCGCCGCGGCCGCAGCCCGGCAGAACCCCCGGTTCCTGTTTCCCATTCCTGTTTCCAATGTTTCACCGGCGGCGGCGAAGACAACGCCACCACCAGCCTGCAAGAGACCCAATAATCCCTAGCAATCGTGTATAATAGCCTTTTTGCGGTGTCGCAGTCAAGCGAAGAAAGAAAAAAATGAAAAAAAGTTATTAACAGGGAAAGGGAGTGACGAGATACGAGTGACGAGTGAAGAGTGAGGGTAACCGTGGAGAACGTGTAGAAACGGGTAGAAGGAGAGGGAGAGGGAGGGACGAGTGACGAGAGGTGGGAACCGGGGAGAACGGGGTTAGGGCGGAAGAAAAACCGGGTAGGTCTTTGCGATTCTCTGCGTTATTTACGGATAAAAAATAACGTTTAACCAATTTCTGCACGATCTGCATGTTCTACACGGTTTTAAAAATCGGTAACCGTGGAGAACGTGTAGAAACGGGTAGAAGGATAGAGCGAGGAAGGGACGAGTTACGAGTGAATGGAAGTGACGAGTGATGGGAAATGAAGAGTGAAGAATGACGAATTTGTGGTTAGGGGTTAATCCGAATGCCAATTCCTAATTGGATATTGGCAACATTGGAACTGGCAACACTTCCACAATGGCAACATTCCACAGTCACGAACAAATCCGTTTTTTCGGCCACAAAGGGCACAAAGGACACAAAGGGGGGTGGTCTTTGCGGCCAAAAAATTCTGCATGTTCTGCACGGTTATAATATTTGGGAACGGTCACACCAGGTTCTGCACGGCTTACCGAAAAAAATTCGTCAGATTGCCCAGGCGGGGAAGACCAGAACATCGGAAGACAAGGCCCCGATTGACTCCGCCATGCAAACAACCATGCCCTGGCCGCGCGGAAGCGGAGCGCGGTCAAGCATCCTGAATGACGATGCCATGTCTATCTTGGGCTGCGCGCTTTTCTTTATCTCCACCGGATGGAGTAGGCCGTCCTGCTCGATGACAAGGTCGATCTCCTTGCCGTCCCGGTCCCGGTAATACCAAAGCGGCGGCTCCACACCGCGCTGGGTGTAGGTGCGGCGGATCTCCGAGACCACCCAATTTTCGAACACGGCGCCAGACATCGCGCCGGCGCAAAGCGTGTCTGGCGACGACCACCGCGTAAGGTAGGCAACCAGCCCCGTATCGAAGAAGTAAAGTTTTGGGGACTTCACCACGCGCTTGAGGGTGTTGGCACTGTAGGGGTGAAGATAATAAATCACGTCCGACTTCTCAAGGACGCCCAGCCCGGTACGCACGGATGTGTCACCCACCCCAAGGTCTTTTGCGATCTCGTGCACGTTCAACTCCTGCCCGGTGCGGCAGGCCACCGCCGCGAGGAGGTTCGAGAAAGCGACCGGGTCCGCGCCCGCAAAAATGTCGCGGACGTCGCGCTCGATGTACGTCTGCACGTAACTCGAGTAAAACACGTCGCGGTTGGTGAACTCGCCTGAGACCAGACCCGGCAAAGCCCCGCGCCAGATTTCCCGGTAGATGCCGGGGGTTGTTTCCGGCGCGCATGAAGCGGCGCGACGGCGCAGGTCGTCGGGCGAAACCGCCAACGGGCCGCCGGGCGGCGCCCCGAGCGACTCGCGCCGCGAAAGAGCGTCCATGTGGAGAACCGCGACGCGACCGGCAAGAGACTCGCCGGCAAGCTTCATCAAACGGAACGGCTGGGACCCGGTCAGCCAATAGGCCCCAGGGACGCGGTTCTTGTCTACCGCAAGCTTAATCTGGCTAAAGAGTTCAGGCGCATACTGCACCTCGTCAATCAGCACCGGCGCAGGGTGCATTTGAAGGAACATCGCCGGATCGCGTTTGGCAAGGGAACGTTCCGTGAGGTCGTCAAGCGAGACGTATCCCCTCGCCGTTCCGCCGGCCAGAAACTGAAGCATGCGCGTCTTCCCGGTCTGGCGCGGTCCGGCCAGCAATATCACCGGATATTCTCCGGAGAGTTCCAGAATAAGTGTCTCGACCGCTCTTTTCAGATACCGTATCATGGCATTTTCTCCAAGTGCCGTAAATTATGCCAAAAACGGCGGCAGGAATCAAGCGCGAAATTGGGCACGGGGAAGGGAAGAGATAAGAGTGATGGGAAATGAAGAATGAAGAGATAAGAATGAAGAGCGAAAGGGGATGGGAACCGTGGAGAACGGGTAGAACGGGTAGAAGGAGAGAGTGGGAGACCAACGACCGCCTAACCGCAATTTTACCTTGGCTCATCTGACAGACGTCTAATGATGGAGCGGGCGGTGTGCTCGTTCACCTCGCAATGGCGGGGGACGGGCTGAGCCACCCCAGTGCGCGGGTTGCGATACCAGTCGTGGTCAGCGCCATGCCTGACCAATACCGCTCCAGCGGCCTCAAGCTTCGCAATGAGATCTCGAAACTTCACGCCAACTCCAAAGCGGAATGCCGGCGTACACCGGGCACTTCGCCCGATTCAATGTCCCGCCGCAGCGAAAGCAGCATCCGTTTCAAGTCGTCGAGGGTATATCCCTCTGTCGTGTATTCCGGATAATCGTCCATATAACCTAGCCACATGCCGTCCGGCTCCCTCCAATACGTAAAGCCGACCGAGCGCCCGGACGATTCAGCGGAACTCCCAGTAGCCCCGCCAGCCGATGGGATATTATCAATGTCGAAACTCATACGCAATCTCCGATGAAACCGATACTAACCGCTTTTGCCGTTTGGAACACACAAGACAAAGTTTCTTTAAAACCGGATGCATAATAATTCCAACCGCCCCAGACAGTCAAGCATAAACAATGAAAAAACTATTAATTTAAATCAAGGGCAACAGTAAGATAATGAGGAGGGACGAGGGAAGAGGGAAAGGGAGTGACGAGATACGAGTGACGAGTGACGAGAGGTGGGAACCGGGGAGAACGGGGTTAGGGCGGAAGAAAAAACCGTGGAGAACGTGTAGAAACGGGTAGAAGGATAGAGCGGGGAAGGGACAAGGGACGAGTTATGAGTGAAGAGTTATGAGTGACGAATTTGTGGTTAGGGCGGAAGAAAAACCGGGTAGGTCTTTGTGATTCTCCGCGTTATTTACGGTTAAGAAATAACGGTTTAACCAATTTCTGCACGATCTGCATGTTCTACACGGTTTTAATATCGGTAGCCGTGGAGATCGTGTAGAAACGGGTAGAAGGATAGAGCGGGGAAGGGACGAGGGACGAGTTATGAGTGAAGAGTTATGAGTGACGAATTTGTGGTTAGGGCGGAAGAAAAACCCGGTAGGTCTTTGTGATTCTCCGCGTTATTTGCGGATAAAAATAACGGTTTAACCAATTTCTGCACGATCTGCATGTTCTACACGGTTTTAATATTCGGGAACAGGGTAGAAACGGGTAAAAAGAGGGGGTGAAAGAGGGATTAGGTGAGTTGTCGCAAGATTTTTGGGGCGGTGTTGATGCCGAAACGCGCGGCCACGGTAAGGAGGTCGTCATCGGTGATGGAGGAGAATTTTCCGTTTACGGATAGGGCGTGTCGACTGGTGAAATCCCCCCATTCGGAGGAGTCGTGCACTCCGGTCAGGTCATACGCCGGGGCAAGCTCCCACTCGCCGCCCTCGCGACGCATAAAAGAGAAGTTCTTGGAATGGTCATCGCATTCGTTTATTAATACGTTGAACGCCATCCGGCGAAACAGTTCTTCGAGGCTCGGATAGTCAAGGCCAAGTCCCACGGCGGTGTCAAACAATCCCTCGTAGGTGGAGAGCCGCGCCGGGGCGGCAGGAGGCAAGTGCCGGAGCGCGCAGTAGGTCTGCACCAAGTGCCGACGGGATCCGTTGCGGTCGAACCGGCGAGTCATGAAGTGTTTCACTCCGTCCAGCTCAAACAACCGCGATTCACTCATGTTAATCCCCGACGCAACAGCCCTTTCGTATACCGCGAACTCGCGTTCGCCCTGGGCGGGGTCTTCCTCCGGCGAGAACTTAACCAGCCAATGCTCGAACCCGTCCGGCAAATTGTCTTGGCCGGCAAGGAAAGTGGAGGTGGCGGGATTCCATGCGACAATCGCCTTCGCTTGGGCGCCGCCGGCCGACGTCCCGACGCGGATTATCTCGCGAAGGGCGTCAGGCCCCGAAAGGGACGACAACGACCCGTTAAGGGCAGCCCGGGCAGTCTGCGTGAGCTTGCGCATATCCAAAGCGAACGGCGGGCCCGCATACGGCTTGAAATCCGGTTCATAGGTCAATGCGCCCATGCCGCGCGATCCGATGTAGGCCAACCGGTCGAGCGCGGACAACCGAGTGTCCGATACGCCGTTTTCGGCCATCCACTGCCGTACCAAAGCGTTGCCGAACGAATCGGGCAACGAATCCGCAAACACCCCCGGCAAACCGGAAAACACACCCCGCGGCAAGTTGAAATCAGCGAAACGGTAAGGTGCGCCGTTTAGCGGCATTTCAAACGGCGCGATCTCAAAACCGGACTTAACGAAAGCCGGATCGTACTGGAAAACAGTGCCGTATGGCGAGTCGAGAGTCAATGCCCCCAACCGCCGTCCCCACAGGTAAACTTCCAATACCTTTACCGGGCGCACCCTATACATGGCTATTCCCCTTTCCCGGAAGGCTTGCGGCGGGACTGGCCCGGCGCCGATCGATGACGCGGCGGGATTTCTTAAGCGCGTCGGCGTATGCGATGGGGCTTAGCTCAACCGCTTCTGGCGCCAAGGTGTTGATCCAATCCGCCCGGTTAAGGGTTCGGCACACTTGGACGAATGTGCCAAGAGTACCGCCGCGGCCGTTCTCAAGCCGCTTGAGCGCGGTCAGCCCAATTCCGCTCCGCTCGCAAACTGTGGCTTGGGTGAGATTAGCCCGCAGCCGCGCCGCCCGCAAGCTCTCGCCGATATGTTGCAGCAGTTCTTTTTTAGTCCCGATAACCATAACAGCTCCTTTTTCAACCATTGATGCGCAATATTATATACAACGGTCTTATTTTAGTCTAGAAGAAAAAAGATGGGTTAGAGGAAGGGAAGGGAAAAGAAGTGACGAGATACGAGTGACGAGTGACGAGATAAGAGTGACGAGTGACGGGTTATGCCACAATTTCTCACTCTTAATTCTTAGCTTTTCATTCTCCCGGCCGCCGCACTACCCAATCGCAGGTTAGAGGTGTTTTGTTATGGTTAGGAAATTGCGGTTGTGGGCGCGGCGGTACGAAACGGAATCGGACATTTTCTTTACCATTAAGACACCTAGACCCCCGATGGGGCGGTCGGCGGCGCCCAACGTAATGTCGGGCGAAGGGGCGGAGAGCGGATCGTAGGGCGAGCCGTCATCGATGAAGACCAACCGCAGTTCGTCGTCGTCCTGGGTGATGTCCAGCTCGAAACCGGAAGCGCCGGAATACCGGACGATGTTGGAGGCGATTTCGTCGGTGATAATGTGAAGAGTGGGGGTGAGCGCAGCAACGCGAGGATTGGTCACCGAGAGCGCGGAGACTGTCTCGTCCAGCCAATCCGATGCGGCGGCGGTTCCCTCGCGCGTAGGAGGGAACGAACACGAATGAGTGCGCGGCGGGGCCAAATAACGGATGGCCAACACGGTGATATCGTCGGCCTGCGGGACACCCTCGGAAAAGGCGGCAACGGCGGCGCGGACCACGGTACACAGCGATCTGGGATTCGACGGCGCGGCGTTCAACGCCGCGACAAGCCGCTCTTCGCCAAAAAACTCGGATTTTGCGTCGAGCGCCTCGGTCACGCCATCGGTATAAAGGAAGAGGGCGTCGCCGGGCACTATGCGCATGGTGCAAGACTTGTAGCTTATGCCGTCCATAAAGGCAAGCACGGGACCGGATTTTTCGGTGACGAAGCTAGCGCCCCCGCCGGCGGCGGCGATAAACGCCGGCGGATTATGCCCGGCGTTGGCGAAGGACAACACGCCGGTTTCAAGGTCCAGCACGCCTACCCAGGCGGTGAGGAACATATTGGCGGGGTTGTTCTCGCAGAGTTCGGCGTTGACCTTGGTGAACGCGGCGGCAGGGTCGTGGAGTGCGAGGAGGGTATCTTTGATGAGAGTCTTGGCGGTCATCATGTAGAGCGCGGCGGTGACGCCCTTGCCGGAGACGTCGGCGACGAGGAACGCGATGTGGGTAGCGTCAAGCGCGAAGTAGTCGTAGAAGTCGCCGCCGACGTTACGCGCCGCCTGCATGGCGGCGTCGAGGCGGTAGCAGAGGGTTTCCGGAAGCGCGGGAGGAAGGGCGGCGGTCTGAATGGTCTTGGCGATTTCCATGTCCTTAGCGCGGCGGGCGTCCTCGGCGGCGTAAAAAGCTTTCAAACGGTCGGAATCGCGGAAGATGCGGTCGATAAAAAACGCAAACGCGGCAATAATGCCGAAGAAAAGGACGCCGAAAACGCCCACGAACACCGACCGCGTGCTGTAAAACTCGCGGGCCGGCAAGGCGGCGACAAAGCGGTGGCCGCCGAAGCGGTAGGCGCGGCAGTAGCATTTTTCGCCGAACAGGCGCTGGACGAAAGTACGGCCGCGCACCTTTCCGTCCAATATGACCTCATAGCGGCTAGCCGTCTTTACGTCGTAGCCGGTTTCCTGAAGCGTCCGGGCCTGGTCGCGATGGCGGGAGGGATTGGAGATGAGTCGCCCCGTTTCCATATCGGCGCAAAGGAAGAAGCCGGTATTGCCGAGGAGCCACTGGTCGAAGATGTAGCCGAGGATCGTGGGGAGCATCTTCGCGAGGCGGCGTTCGGCGAGGCCGACCTGGACGAAGCCGTCGCCACCGGGAAACGCCGCGCCGAGGTACTTGGCGCGGAATTCCGCGTTGCGGGTGCTGGTGCGGAAAGGTTGCGAGACGGTAGCGGTGACGCCATTGGTCAAATCCATAAAGGGGTCCATAACCGGATTGCCAGCCATTACCGTGCCGGGGCAGGTGGGGTCGTTCGAGGCGACAATAACGCCCTCGCGACTAACGATGTTCACTTCGTCGATGTCGTACTCGTCCGCGACCGCCACCATTTTCTCCCGGGGCAAAGCCTGAACTTTGCCGATATGCCGAACGGCGGTGGCGGCCACATGGCCGAGCATGGTGTCAATAGCGCCCGCAACGGTGTCGTGAAAATCAAGCAAAGCGAAATCCAGCTGGGATTCCGTCTTCTGGGCAGCCTGCCGGGTGCCGATTGCCCAAATTACCGCGATCAGGGCGACGTATAACGCCAGCGCGGTTCCAAAAATCAATAGGCGTCTTTTCACGAACATGAATGGATTAGGGATTAAGAGAAGTTACGAGTGAAGAGTGAAGAGTGAAGAACGGGTTGGGGAACTGCGACTTAGAAGTCATAATTCCGGATTAAACCGTAAGATAAGCGCAACAACTACCTAACGGTAAAAACGCTGCTCATGCCGGTGATGTCGAAGACATCCCTTACGGTCTTGTTGGGGTTGGCAACCGTCATTGTGCCGCCGCAGGCCATCATCGACTTCTGGGCCATCATGAGTATGCGAAGCCCGGCGGAAGAGATGTATTCAAGCTCCGTGAAGTCGAATGTCACCTCCGTGACCCCGTCAAGGTTCAACGCCGACTCCAGCTCCGGCGCGGTGTTAGTGTCGAGCCGACCCGAAAGCGCCAGCGTCAGTTTGCCGTCCTCAAGTTTCTTATCGATGTTCATCTGGTCATTCCTTGTTAAGCGTAGTCCCCTTTTTATGTCAGACGATGAATTCAGACATCAGATCGGGTGTTTCGCGGGTATTTACAAGCCGGGCACGGGCCGCGCGCGCGGCGCCGGCCAGCCGCGAGAAAGCGTCCACGAACGTTTCAGCGTCCATCGGCAGCGGGAAAGCCCGGTACAGGACCGCGACGCCTGTTTCGTGCTCGATAGCGAACGACCCGTCACCTGCCCCGACGCCAAGATAATTCTGCTCAAGCAGGAAGGTCAGGGCCTCGGCATCCGTCGGCGCCGCGTCCACGATGATTGTCGCCACCAGCAAGTCAACGCCAACCTCCTCAGCGTCAGCCGAAGTGATGGCGACCCCCATGTCATCGTCGATCGCGAAGAACACGCCGCCATCTTCGGAAGTGAGGGATTCCACGCCGGCAGTCTCGGCGAGCGCGGAGACGAGTCCGTTAAAGTTTTCGGTGTTTTCAGTTGTCATAGCTAATTCCTTTTCTGATTAATCGATGATGACCTCGTTGCCGAGGCGGATGTCAAGGTGGTCATGATTCGGCATAGAGGTGATTGCCGTATTCAGGGGACCAAGGACGGCGGAGAAATCGACATTCGGCAATTGCCGGCCAATCTCGGCAATATTCCGCCGAAGCATACACACGCCGCCGCCTTTGGCAGGGCCGTCCTGCGTCAACAGTTTCAGCGCGGTAGCGGCGGGCGAGTTCTTACCGCCCTGTTTCGCCAAAGTCTCAAACTGTTTAACCGCATTTTTGTAGGCATCGGAAACGTTTTTCGGGAAGTGTTCTTTGCGGGCGGTAGTGTTGCCCTGCTGCCCGCGGGTCTTGATGAAGCTGAGCAAATGCCGCGCCATCTCGTCGATGTCGGAAAGATGTATACCGCGGGTATGCGCGGAACCCAGCGCAGCCGAAGCGCTTCTTAAACAAGCCGTACTGATGCGGCAGCCGGCGGATTCGGTCTTGAGGAAGAGGCGGCGGGGGGTTCGCGCGTCCTGGGCGGGGATGGTTCCGTAAAGAACGGTGCGATGGCCGTTGGGAAGTCCAGACGTGACACCCTCAGGGATGTCAATTCCCCGCTGCATGTTGACGTGCCCGTCAACCATTTTACCCTGATATGCCTCAAGGTGCGAAGAGCTGCGCAAATACACTTCCGAAGAAGAGTCTAGCCACTGGGCGATACTGCCGTTCGGATCCGCCACCGAGAACGATCCGTTCGTGAAGCCGTCGCCCTGGGCTTCGGCGCGCGCGTAAAGCGCAAGCGTCAGGTCCGCCACTCTTTCCGTGGTTGCAGAAAGCGTAAATGCGCCGGGCGGGAGATTCTGCAGATTCTGCAGAATGAAGAGGCCGTTCGTTACGCGCCCTTCCAGCGTCTGGGTGAGGCGGGCAACGGCAGACGCGCGCTGCGAATCGGGGAGCGCCATAATCATCTGCTCATACTGCGCCTTCCGAAATGTGATCGACTGCCCGTTGACCGTAATTGTTACCATTGGCGGTATGTTCACGGGCGGAGGCGGCGCCGGGCGCGTAAAGATGCGGGCAACGGCAGCCTTGAACTCGGACAGCCCCGACTTGATGCGGCCGAGCAACCCGGTGTCGAGCTCGGTATTATTCTGGGCATAGACAACCTGGACATTCGCGCGGGTCGGCAACCGCGCGGCGGCGGCGGCGGCAGGCGATGCAGTCCGCGCAGCTCCTCCCGGCGCGGGCGTCGCCGGGGCGTTGGTAGCCGTAGTGGCATCCGTCCGCGGAGGGGCGAGCGGATTCATCAGCCGATTCTGAAACGGATTAATTTGTCCTGGAAAACCTGGCATTTCATTCTCCTTTCGTCGTAATTGACCTTCACCTTGTATTCACATAAAACACCAAAAGGTTACAGCCAATTTTAAACCGACATGAAACCGCTACCGCCAAGCGGATTGAAACCGTCGGAATCGTCGTCGCTCACGGATTCGCCAACTTCGCGGAAGTCCTCCAGAAGTTGGCGCCAACGCTCCAGCCCGTCCACAAACTTCCCCACCTGCGCACAGAAATCCTCCAGGTCCAGCCCGGCAAGGGCAAACGGGCGAATCAGCGCGTAGGCTTTCGATTCGGGGTTTTGCGCGAAGGTCGCCCCGCCCGTGCCTTGAAAGAGGAAGTTCGCGCGAAGCAGCATCTCGGCGAAATGTTTTTCCCCTTCCGGAGGCGGTTCGCCAATCTCCGCACAGATAAGCACGTCGCCGGCGTCGGCATCGTGCAACAGCTCCACGGCCATACCGTCAATGTCCAGCAGAACCGAACCCTCTTCGTTTGGCGCAAGCCCCTCAATTCCGAATTTCTGCGCAAATCCGCTAATGATTTCCTCGAATTCCATCTCGTTTTCTCCTTGAATTAGTTAATCGTGGCCCCGAAGTGGGAGTAACAGGTGGTTTTCTCGGCTGTAAACCGGAACTGCGGGGCAAAGGCCTTGACCGCATTTACCGGTTTACTCTTGACATTAGGATCGTCAAGCACCGCATTGGCTGCGGTATCGTCAAACGTCGAAAAGTCAACATCGGCAAGACGATCCAATTCTTCGGGCTTAATTTTAAAGGAGTAGCTTGATTCAACCTTGCTTCCAGGACCCGTACGTAATAAACCTCCATCAGGTGTTACGATAGCATCGGTTGGTTGTTCGCCTTCGAATCTCAAGACCAATTCACCGTTGTTTTCGAAAGACAGATTGAATACCCGGCGGGCATTCTGCGGTCCTCCTAAACCAAACGCTTGCGTGGACTTGTTCGGGTCAAGCACTGTGGCGTGGCTATCATAACCGGCCTTTACGGACTCTTGGGAAAGCAACGACATGGCGATGTGGACTTTTCGCTGCGACTTTACGTCAAGTCCAGCGTATGTGGCGTTGGGATCGTCAGCGACAAACTTAGCCAGTTCCTCGCGAGCCTGATTGAAATCAGGCGGAAGGGTTACTCCGTTGGAAAGATGAAACTCCATTCCCCGGACAACGTCTCTCGCAAAGGGCGTATTCAATGCATCTCCTGTAGCGAAACGTTTACAGGCCAACGCCATTGTCCAGTTCAAGTTAGCCGTCGTGACCGCCGAAGTCTGATCTTCCAAAAATTCCCTCGGATGGTACTGTTCCGGCCCAAGGATCCTATCGTAAAGGCTGCGCAAAAACGTGGCGCCATCACTATTCCCCTGTACCACATTGTCGAGGAACTTCTGACGGTCAATATGAAGACGCTCCTTGCCGGCGGTAAAAATCTGGTCCACAACCTGGTCCCCATCGACATCGGAATAATTGAGCCGTCCGTTGTATTCCGGCACCTCCGACTTTTGACTGTTGGGAACACCGCACTTTAGGTCAACAACATACTTAAACGCCTGAAGCGTCTTACGGTACAGGGAAGCCTGGTCATCCCTTGCGCGAACTTGATTGTACGACGCATTCGGCGGCTCATTTATGATTCCGGCGGAAACATCGCCATAGAAGGTGACAAGTTTCTTCATTGTATCCGTATTGAAAGCCTGCTGCATTTTGGCAACGGCGGAACTGCCGCACTTGGACAGCATAAGGTCGGCAACGAAAGTGCGGGCAGGCTCCAACTCGTCCCCGCCTTCGAGCGCACGCGCCGCGCCAGAGGAAGTCATAACCTTTTCAATATTGGTATCGAACTGCACAATGGCTTTGTGGATGGCGATACCGGAGGCGGACGGGGTTAATTTCTTCATGCTATCGACTTTGAGCCCGGATATCGCGCCGACGATGCTCCCGATCATACCCGGCGGCATGCTCTTGCCCTCAAGCGAACTCATAAAATCCCGACCGGCCGACATGACCGCGGGATTCTTCTTGGCCAGAGTGCGAATCTCGTTGAAGTTGGCAACGATTTCAGCGACTTTCTGTTTAATTCCAGCTTCTGAACGCAGCGACCCATCGCCGAAAGCGATGATGCGATCGATGTTTTTCATTACCACCGCGAGAGCGTCTTTATCCGCGATACAAGACTTGATCGCCACGCCCACCAACACGTCCGCTTGAGCGCGGCCGGCGGCATCAAGCCCATTGTACGCGCGTTTGGTGCTGGCCGTGGCCTTAGCCTGGGCGAGAGCGGTATTGAAATCGGTCACAACGCTGTCAACGGCCTGTTTGACGGCCAGGATACGGCGGGCGGTGAGCGGCTTGCCTTTACGGTAATCACCCATCAACATCGCGTCCTTGACCGATGCGGGAACCTTGCTTTCGCCTCCGAACATTTCATAGACGGAGTCTCTGAATATATCACGAACCGCGTCATTCTCCGTCTTGGTGGTGCCCTTGCGGAAAAGAGCTCCCACTCTGTCTTCGGTTCGCACATCAATCTTGCGATCGCCCTGCGCGGTAGTTGTCCCTTCGAGTTTCGCCACGCTTTTTTCGCCGGTGCTGGTCATAGCATCGTTGGCGAACTTGACGAATTGGTCAAACTGACTGCTGCTGATGCTGTCGATAGGCATTTTTTACTCCTTATTACTTTGATGGTAAAAACCGCCACAAAAAAGTCCGGATGGACGCTACTTGAATTCCGGCATCGGCGGCGGCGGAAGATTAAACGCCGAACTCACGAGATTCCCGAGCGCGTCGTCACGCGCAAGCGCGCCGGCGGGAATGTCGGCAACCGGTTCTCCGTTCTGCAAGCCGGACGGCGGGGTGGTAACGGTGAGGTTGACGTCAAAACCGCCGTCCCGCCCCGAAGCCGCATTTTTGGCGCCAATGTCCCCGACGCTCGGCATTTCGCCGCCCGCGCCCAAATTCCTGAAACCATTCTGGTTTACGGTCAAATCCATCGTCGTTCTCCTTATGCTGTGTCTGCCCTATTTACACGCAGCGGACTAAAAGGTTACACGCAGATCCGCAAGAATTTCCTTAAGTTTTTCTTTTGCCCGGTGGATGCGCACTTTCACGAGATTTTCGGAAACTCCGGTCTGGGAGGCGATTTCCCGAATGGAGAGTTCGCCGATCTGGAAAAGGGTGTAGGCATCGCGCAAAATGGGGGGAAGCTGGGCAAATGCCTCGGTCAGGCGGCGGCGCAGGTAGGCGGCATCCGACGGTAACGGAGCCGCGTCCACAGAGCCGGCGTCTTCGTCTTTGATTTCGTCAACGAAAACCAGGCGGCGGTTGTCGCGGGCAAGGTTCTTGCGCAAATTTCGGGCGATGGTAAAAACCAGCCCGGAAACGGAGGAATCGTCATCCCGCAGACTGTCCCTCATCTTCCAAATCTTCAGGAACACTTCCTGAACCAGGTCACACGCCTCATGATAAGTGCTGCCGGTGGCGACCAGCCAATTGGTCAATTTCGGGGCGAGCGTCGTGTAACATTCTTCAATCGTCTTCATAACAACTCATTTTCCGGCTTCGTTTCTTTGCCGTCGTCGGCGACGGGCGGAGATAGTTCGTCAAGCGAAACGCTGTCAAGCTCCGCCTCCTCCCGGCGGGCGTCCTGGATCTGTTTGGCCCACTTCAGGATCTCGGCGACCGGCTCGATCAGCGAGTCGGGGATGAAATCCTCCAGCTTTCCCTTGGCGTACAGGGCGCGCGCCAGGGGACGGTCTTCCATCACGGGGATGCCCTCCTCAAGGGCGGTTTCCCGGATGATCCGCGCCGTTTCGCCGGAACCGAGGGCGCAGATGCGCGGCAAAGGCGCTTCCTCCGCCTTGTAACGGATGCCTACGGCAAGGCGCGTCGGGTTGGTGACGACAACATTGGCCTTCTTCGCCGCCTTCACAGGATTGGGGCCGTTCATAATCTCGTCACGGAACTGGCGCTGGGCCTGTTTAATCTCGGCGGAACCCTCCATCTCCTTGTACTCGCGCTTGACTTCGTCCTTCGTCATCATCATTTCTTTGGTGAAATTGCGTCCTTGGAAAAGACGATCCACCACAGCAATAATAATGTAACCGAATCCAGTATAGATGGCAAGCCTTTTAAGCATTAATTTCAGACTTGGGAAGATATCGTCCACCGTGCCATAGCACATCGTCAGCAGTTCGGGAATGCTCGCCCAAATGATTTTGTAAAGGAGGTAGCCGAGAAAACAGACCTTGACGACATTCTTCAGGAACTCGAAAAGGTTCTTCATGGAGAAGATTTTCTTCGCGCCTTCGACGGGGTTAAGTTTTTCCAGTTTGGGAATGATCGGCTCAAAGGTGAAGAGAAAACCGATTTGGGCAGTGTTCGCCACAATCCCGATAATGGCGGCAATCAGCACAAAGATAAATGAATGCTTGCAAATAACGAACATAGTCAAGCCCATCGCCTCCTGCGTGGAGGCGAACGGATCGCCGGCAAGACGCTGCCCTACGAATGAGACCAGCATCGAGGCATCATCCATCAGCGCTACGCCCATCCAGCCCAAGACGCAAAACAGGACGATCAGGATGGCGGTGGAAACCACGTCCTTGCTGGTGCAAACCTGTCCCTTCTGCCGCGCGTCGCGCAACTTCTTCTGGGTCGGCATCTCGGTTTTTTCGCCGCTTGATTCAGCCATGGACGCCGACCTTTCGCAAAGGGATGGGGAATACGCGAGACGACATGCGACGTACGACACGAGACACGGCTAACGGCTCGTGCCTTGGACCAAAACCCCTTACGGCTGTCGTGTCGCGCCTCATGAAAAAAGTCACCCTCCCAAAAAACGCATTACCGGATTTAGGATCGCGGTGTCTTTCGTGTACATCAGCATATCCATGATAAAGGGCAGATAGATAATCAGCATGGCGATGCCGAGCGCCGATTTAACCGGCATCGAGAGGAAGAAGACGTTGAGCTGCGGAGCGGTGCGGTTCACGAGACCCAGGCCGAGCGTCGCAAGAAACATCACGATAATCACCGGCGCGGCGATAATGACCGTCGTCTTGAGCATTCCGTCCAACGCGCCAAGGATTTGGGCGGGAGTGTCCGGCTGTAAAGTTACCCATCCGGAGAAGACCGGCCAAATGTGGTAGCTCCTATAGAGCGCGCCGATAAAAATGAGTACCGCTCCGCCGACGAAGAAGATCGTCGAGACGAGCTGCGTGAAGAAGATGCCGGTGGTTGAGACTTGGGCACCGCTTAGCGGGGAATAAACTTCACCCATCGTCGCGCCACGCTGGTTGTCGATGAAGTTACCAACATTTTCCGCAATCCAGAACGGGATCGCCGCAAAGAAACCGATCAGGAAGCCGATCAGCGCCTCCTTGACCGCCAACGCGCCGAACATCCAAACGTTCGGCTCGCCCGGCGGCATTCCCGCATGGATGAACGGGATCGCCAAAAAGGCGAAACCAAGCGTCGCCGCCCGACGCGCCACGCCCGGGATCATCGATTCCGTAAGCGCCGGGCAAATCGCAAACGCCCCCCCGATTCTCGCCATTGCGAGAATCGCCGCCAGGATCCATCTATGGAATTCGATGTAGGACATAATCGGTTAGGTGGTGGGCCCTCTTAACTATCTCAACAACGCGATGTGACTAAAGATGTCCTGGGTGTAGAGAAGAAGAGAGGAGCCTAGCCAAGAGGCGCAGGCCAAAAGGGTTAAGGAAATCGCGATCAGTTTCACCGCGAAGCCCAGAGTCTGCTCCTGAATCTGGGTGAGTGCCTGAAGCAACGAGACGATGATACCGATGACCGTCGCCACGATAATCGGGATCAGCGAGAGCCTCAACACGAGAATGAGGCACATTTTCGCATAGTCAAGGATTTGCGCATGGCTCATAGGATATACCCCCTGACAAGCCCCTGAATGAGCAACGTCCAACCGTTGACCATGACGAACAGGAGCAGCTTAAACGGAAGCGAAATCGTAACCGGCGAGACCATCATCATACCCATCGCAAGCAGAATGTTGGAAACAATGATGTCAATCGCGATAAAGGGCAGGTAAACGAGAAATCCGATCTGGAATGCCTTGGTGAGTTCGGAAACGCAGAACGACGGAATCAGGATGTAAAAGCTTTCGGGATCGACGGTCGCCGGTTTGCCATCTTTGCCCCATAGCGTCTCCGCCGTGCTGACGAAAAAAGTGCGTTCCCGCGCCGAGGTGTGGGCGGAAAGAAATTTCCGGAACGGTTCCGCCGCTTTCGCCACGGCATCCGTGTTCAACGACAGGGCGCTTAAGGTTTGGTTGGTCGAGGCGGCCGCCGGATTGGCGGCGGGAGCGCCGACCTGGACGGCGGCCGGCACGGCCAGCTCCTTCTGGGCGATCGACCACGATTCACTCATCACCGGTGCCATAATGTAAAACGAAAGAATCATCGCAAGCGCGTTGAGGACCATATTCGGCGGGATGGACTGGATGCCAAGCGCATTGCGGATGAGCGACATGACGATAACGATCTTCAGATAGGAGGTCGCGATCATAGCCACAAACGGCAAAAGGGAAAGCCCTACGAAAAGGACAATCAGTGTAAATGGATCGGTCTGGAACATAAGTCGTGCGGTGGTTAGGTGGTTGGTGATTCAACAATGAACGCGGGTTGTTCGCCAAGCCGGTCTAGGCGGCCTCGCGCAATGGTTTTGCCGTTTTGCAGCAGGCGAAGCTGGTTCGGCGGCGCTCCATCGGTACGATGCGGTTTTTCCGCAGCGTCGAGCAGTTCGCCCATCGTCACGGAACTCGGTTCCGCGCCAACAATGCGGCAACGCCCGTCTTCTGCAAACGGCGCGACACCGGCCTCATCCGCAACCAAGCGGCCGTCAACAATGAGACGCGGCGGAACGGTGCCGATTTCCGGGAGCAGGAGGGCGTCGCCTACCGTCAGCGCCGCCAGATCCGTCGGCTGAAGCGCAAACGCCGCATACTCCGTCTCGGCCGTAAGCGTCTCGGCGCGAAGCGACGGATGCGTGACGTCAAGATGGCGGATGATGCCGAGCGCGTTGACCACCGTGGCTGACCGGGTCAACGCGAAAGGGATATCCGCAACTTGCGCGAAAACCGTCCGAACTTCGGTAAGCGATGCGGTTCCAGCCAATCCGGCCAGACGCACCTGCCGGCGCACCGCGTTTTCAAGCAACTGGAAAAGGGGACCGCACTCCCGTTCCACAAGCGCGAGCAGGATGGGTTCGGGAACGGCGGCACGGTTGTCCCACAGTTTGCTTAGTTCAGGGAAATGCGGCGAACGCGACAGCCTGAGTAAATGCGGCTCGTCCCCAAAAAGAATCGTGAGATCAAGCGTGTCGCCGCCTTGAACGGCATCGAACCGGAGGGTTTCCGTCTCCTCGCCGAGACGGCAGGGCATCGCAAACGCGGGTGAGTCGATAATCTGATCCGGCGTGGCTTTAGCCCACTTGGGGAACGCGGTTAGGATTTCAAGCGGTTTCATCAGTCTTTCCTTTCCTGGCGATGAGTGTTACCGCGACATGGCGGAAGGTTGGGGCGTGGACGGCGAGCGCGGCTTCAAGGCGCGGCAACGCGGCGAGCGCGGTCTGCTCGGCTTCCTGCGTGGCGGGCGCCACGGCGACGGTAAGCGTCCCCTCCTTCGCGGACAATGTGATGGCCGATCCGTCAAGGACGGTCGGCTTGAGCAAAATGCGCACCTCGCCCTCACCATGCGTAAGGGATGGGGTGACGAGAATCTGTTCGGAAACGGCCTCGACAATCTGGTTGACCGTCTCAACCAGGAGTTCGGTGCGAACCGACGGGGCGGACACGTCGGCAACCGCCGGCATGGCTTGCGTTGCAACCGCTTCGGTCACGACGGGCGTGATGATGATTTGAGGCGCGTCCATCTCTTCCGGACGCTTGGGGCCCTTCTCGATTGACGGCCGCAACGCCGGCGCGTCAGAGGCTACCGACGGACGGGGAGACTGGACGAGCGGAGCGGCTGAAGAATCAGCCGCCACAGGAACAGAGGATTCCGCGGCAACCACTGCGGGCTGCGCGACGGGGATGGGCTGCGCCGCCGGGACCGGCGCGTCGGGGGTGATTGGCGACGGGGAAGCCTGAACGGACGGGGCGGCGGGAAAAGCCACGACCACGGGGGCGGGGGCTTCTGCGGCAACCGCTGCGGGCTGCGCGACGGGGATGGGCTGCGCCGCCGGGACCGGCGCGTCGGGGGCTATCGGCAACGGGGCGGCCTGAACGGACGGGGCGGCGGGAAAAGCCACGACCACGGGGGCGCGTCTGCCAATGTCGGTGTTCATGTTCAACTGCTCAAAGAAAGTAAACCTATCGGTGTTCACCC
>JAFTCL010000025.1 GCA_017454745.1 Kiritimatiellia bacterium | reverse complement strand
GCCGACGCCCCGCAGCAGCTCCATCGCCCCGGCGCGGGCGGTGCGCGCGGCCTCCGCCTCCCGCGGCGGCACGCCGCCGACGGAGTAGTTTATGTCCTCGTGCTCTTCGTCGAACCGCCGCGAGAGCGGGATGACGTTCCCCGCGTCGTCGTAGGTCACGGGGTCGGCGGACTTGATCTGGGAGGGCTTCAGAACAGCAAACGCGCCACCGCCCTCAACCTCGTTATCGTATTTTAGAACGATATCATTTTCCTTTCTGGCCGTCTTTTCGACAGCCTTCCGCAAATGTCTCCACCAGTTGATTACCTTCGGCCGGTCCCCCCAGTCTCGTTCTTCTATTTCTGTTTCCGCGTCGTAACGCTTCGCACGGTCAATCAGCTTGTTCCAAGACCCTCTGGTTAACAAGCCGACACGGTAGAATTCTCGCAATGCGTCCTCTAGTCCGAGGTATCTTGAAAACACATCACTGAAATCAATGATTTCGCCTTTGAGAAACACATGAATCAAGCGGCCTTCGTTTGCGACCTGGTTTTTGAACGCGAACTCTTCTGCCGTTGTTGGTTCGTCTGAAAAATGGAAGCCTACGTCCCTGCTCTTATCCGCATCAAACACGGTGAAGGTGGATGGCTTGGTCACGGTCCACTTATCTTCAGGCCATTGCCCCCATTTTCTATCCACGTCGAGTGGAGATGGTTCTCGTCCAAATTCTTCGATGTGTTTTTTGTATGCTCTGTCATCTGCCGCGTAATATTTTTGCCTTTCTTCATTCGAAAGAAATCCGACGTTTTTTAGAAACTCAAACGCCTCGTCGTGCATGGCGTTGATTTCTTCATCGGAAAGGCTGTCAAAGTCAATTCCTTTGTATTCGCAATACGAGCGAACATTTCTTTTTTGATGCCATTCTAGAGTCGCGCCCTTAACATCCTTTCTTTCATTCTCATATTGACGCCTCTCTGTTTCCGTCAATACTCGCGCCGGGAGTCGTTCAAGGCTCACCTCGCCCTTTGTTCCGTGCCATGCCTCGATAACATATCCGACCCTCGCCGCCGCCTCGCGCACCATGCGCTCCGCCGTCTCCGTGTCGCCGCGCCGCACCGCGTCCATGTACGCCGCGTCCTCTTCCGCGGACACCCCCTTGACTTCTCCGCCGCGCTGTGCTACGCTATATTTATGTTTGTCTTCAAGAGCGGAAAGGCGTCCGCCGGGTAGCGCGACGGAGTAGCGGATGTCGGGGTTCTCGCCGGAGAAGCCGCCGCTGTTGTCCGTGGCGGACTTGATCTGGGAGGGATAAAGGGCGATATACTCTCCCGGAACGCCATCGTTCCCATCGCCCCTGAACGCGCCGTCGAACCCGTCCTCAACAAGGCGGGCGCGTCCTTCCGCCCGCTTGTAATCCCTGTCTTTGCCGAAGGTGGAAACATATCTATTGTGCTTGCCGTCAGCCGTCTTTCCGACCAGTTTCCGCCCTTGGCGGGCGGGGTTGCGAATGTTTAGGAAGACCGGGATCGAGCGGTCGCCCTCGCCGAAAATGTAGGATGACGCGTCCGGCGAAAAGTAGAAACCGTCGATGTCGAACTGGCTGGCTCCGCGGGGCTGGCGCTTGAACTCCGCGAAATCGCCGTTGGACTTCGGGGTTCCGTGGTACACGACCTTCGGCTCGCCGTTGGCGTCGACGACTTTGGAAAAATCCTCGAGGATAAGATTTCCCTTGCTATTCCGGACGCCTTGTAGTAGCATATCCCCCGTAATCGAGGTGTTGGCATTGGGGTTGCTTCCGTCTCCGGGACCAACTAAATTGCCTGTCAGCACCTCGATTTCGCTTACGTCATAAGCATACGCTTTCGTCTTGCGTTCCGTGTCGGCATACCGCTTGAGAGTGGTCTTCACGCGGTATGTCTGTCCGCTGAAGCGCATCGCGCCGTAGAGAACGTCGATGGTCACGTCCGGGTTGACACCGTTCTCCGGATCGCGTTTGCCGTCCTCCCCCTTCTTGTAGTCCGGGTGGCGGTCCGCAAGTTCGCTCTCGCGAATGATGTCGCGCAAGTGCGACAATGCTGCATAGTGCGCCTCGGGGCTAACAGACTTTTCGCGCTGCGACGGGTTGAGCATTTCCCGCACGGACGATTTCGATATGTTGATCTCGCCCTTGCCGTTTGTTTCATCCGGCGTCATTATTCCGATTATGCCATTGCGTTCCGTCCATTCGAGCGCATCCTTGGTATTCCCGAATGGTGCCGCTTCGCACTCCACAATCCAGAACTCGTGCTTCGGGAGGTTGTAGAACCCGAAGAAATTTGCGCGGAAATTCGGCGTGTTTACCTGCACCCACTGGCGCTCCGTGAGGCTGGTGGGCCTGCCGTTGGGGGCCTTCATCCAGCCGGGCTTGCGGGAGCCGTCGGGGTTGGTGTAGCGGGCCACGACGGCGTCGTACTGGCGCAGGCCCTCCGCGGAGAGGCCGCCGACGCTGTAGCGGGCGTCGTCGTTCGCGCGGGCGAAGGCGTCGGCGAGCAGGTCCTCGCGGGCGGGCTTGGAGCCCTCGCCGAAGAGGCTGGGGCCGCTGGCGGCCATGGCGGCGGAGCAGTAGCCGCGCAGGGCCGCGCCGATCCGCTCGCCGCTGGGGTCGGCGAGCAGGCGCACGAGGGCCTTCTCGAAGGGGTCGGCCTCGGAGCCGACCCCGGAGATCTCGCGCTGGGCGAGGTAGGCGGCGAGGCTCTCGGCGTCGGTCTCGCGGGAGTTGGGGTTGCGGCGCTTCTGCTCGCGGCGGCGGGCGCGCCACTGGGCGTACTCCCACGCGGCGCGGGCGAGCGGCTCCGCCAGGGAGTAGGCGGCGTCGCCGCCGGAGTTGAGGCGGTCGACGTCGGCGGCGGCCCGGAGGATGCCGGAGGCGGCGCGGGCGAGGCCGGCGGAGGGGGTGTTGCTCGAAGTTATGCCGTTAGGGACATAAGTTCGTAATGCCTAACCGTTTAGGGGGGCAATTTTTCAATTACATTACTTTCGCGCTTGACTTTCTACGGGGGATAAAGGAAAATTTGTGTCCGTTATTAGTGAAGTTTCCGGTGGGCGTTTGTGTGCTCCCCGGAGAGGAGGTTATTGTGGAAGCGATTGAGACAATGCGCCATAGCGCGGCACATGTGATGGCCGCCGCGGTTTGCAAGCTGTTTGACGGTGTCAAACTGGATATCGGCCCCGCCACCGACGAGGGGTTTTATTATGATTTTGACCTGGACCACCGCATATCCCCGGAAGATTTTCCGAAGATAGAGGAGGAAATGCGGGCTTTGATCAAGGCGGACGCGCCGTTTGTCCGCCAAGAGGTGTCCCGCGAGGAGGCGGCGAAGGTTTTCGCCAACCAGCCTTACAAGCTGGAGCGTCTGGCGGACATCCCCGAGGGCGACACGGTGTCGCTTTACACTTGCGGCGATTTCACCGACCTTTGCCGCGGCCCCCATGTGGCGTCCACCGGGTGTGTCGGCGCGGTTAAGATTATGTCGGTCGCCGGCTCCTACTACCGCGGCGACGAGAAAAACAAGATGTTGCAGCGTCTGTACGGGATTGTCGCCCGCACCCAAGAGGAGCTGGACTCCCGTTTGGCGATGATCGAGGAGGCCAAGAAGCGCGACCACCGCAAGTTGGGGCGCGAGCTGGATCTGTTCAGCATCAGCGACGATGTCGGCCCCGGCTTGGCGCATTGGCACCCCAAAGGGGCGCGCGTCCGGATCGCGATTGAGGATTACTGGCGCAAGGAGCACTTCAAGAACGGTTATGAGATGGTCTTCACCCCGCACGTCGGGCGCGCCCACCTTTGGGAGACTTCCGGCCACCTGGGGTTCTACCGCGACGGTATGTTCCCCTGCATGAACGTTGCGGAGGGCGAGGGCGAACATCAGACCATCGAGCAGTATTACGTCAAGCCGATGAACTGCCCGTTCCATATCCAGGTGTATAACACCCGCCGCTATTCCTACCGCGATCTGCCGGCCCGCTTCGCGGAGTTGGGTACAGTTTACCGTTACGAGAAGGACGGGGTGCGCCACGGGCTGTTCCGGGTCCGCGGTTTCACGCAGGACGACGCTCATATCTTCTGTACCCCGGAGCAGATCGAGGACGAAATCCGCTTCACGGTGAACTTTTGCCTGAAGATCCTGCGCCGTTTCGGCTTCACCGATGTCTCGGCGTATCTCTCCACGCGCCCCGAAAAGGCGGTGGGGTTGCCCGAGCGTTGGGAGCAGGCCACCCGGTCGTTGGAGAACGCCCTGAAGGCGGAAGGCCTCTCATACGAGGTGGACGAGGGCGGCGGCGCGTTTTACGGCCCGAAGATCGACATGAAGATCAAGGACGCGCTGGGGCGCCCGTGGCAGCTCGGCACGGTGCAGTTCGACTTCAACCTGCCCGAGCGGTTCAACCTCACCTACGTGGGCGAGGACGGCCGCGAACACCAGCCCTACATGGTGCACCGGGCGCTGCTCGGGTCGCTGGAGCGTTTCTTCGGCATCCTGATCGAGCATTACGCTGGGGCGTTCCCGGTGTGGCTGGCGCCGGAACAGGTGCGCATCCTCCCGATCACCAGCCGCCAGATCGATTACGCCAACAAGATCAAGGCGCAGTTGATGGATGAGGATGTCCGCGTGGAGGTGGACGCCGAGAACGAGAAGCTGGGCGCGAAGATCCGTCAGGCTCAGCTCAAAAAAGTCCCGTTCATGCTGGTGGTGGGCGGTCGCGACGAAGAGGCTGGCAACGTTTCCGTACGTTCCCGCGAGCAGGGTGATCTGGGCGCGATGCCGTTAGATGACTTTGTAAAGCTTTTCAAGGAGGCGCTTAAGGCGTAGCCTTGGAAAGATTGTTAACCAAACCAAAGGAAAAGAAAGTAGGTGTGTTATCGCCTCGTACACTCGAGTAAACTTTAAGATCCGTGTCCCGAAAGTCCGGGTAATCAACTCGGACGGACAGATGTTGGGCGTCATGGATACCCGTGAAGCCCAGCGGATGGCGGACGCGCAGGAGCTGGACCTTGTCGAGGTCTCGCCGAATGCGGATCCGCCAGTGTGCAAGATCATGGATTACGGCAAGTTTCGCTATGAGGAGAGTATCAAGCGCAAGCTGGCCCGCAAAAACCAGAAGGAAGTCCAGACCAAGGAGATTAAGTTCCATCCCGGGGTGGATCGCAACGACCTTGACCACAAGGTCCGCCAGATCCACGAGTTCATCGCGGACGGCAACAAGGTCAAGGTCACCCTTCAGTACCGCGGGCGCGAGAATGCCCATAAGGAGCTTGGCACCGAGGTGGTCAACAACGTCATCGCCGCCTGTTCCGATGTGGCGGTACTTGAGCAGCCACCGAAACTGCAGGGGCGGACGCTTGGGTGCATGTTGGCGCCCAAACCGGTAAAATCGGCCAAAGCCGCCCGTAAAGAGCACCACGAGTCCGAAGCGTAATTATTCGTGCGGCGGGCGTTAAAGCGTTCGCCGCGAACCTAATCTTTATTCTTTGAGTTTATCGAAACCCGCCGGTTTCGGGCGGGCGGTCGTTTTTCGTAAAAAAATCAGTTTAAAGGACTCAAAAATGGTTTCTTCCGAGATTGACACCGGGTTCGCCGGAGTTTATTTTGAGCGCAACCGCGAACGCATTTTGGCGGATTATTTTACCTTGATTCGATTCCCGACGGTGGGGGCCGACTCGAAGCATCTGGGCGACTGCGCCAAGGCGGCGGCGTGGCTTAAGCAGTTCCTCAAGCCGATGGGCTTTTCCTGCGAGTTGTTGACACCGGCCACCGGTTTGCCGGTGCCGGTGCTTTTCGCCGAGCGCCCCGGGCGCCCCGGTTCATCCACGGTGCTGTTCTACGGCCATTACGATGTTCAGCCCGAAGATCCGGTTGACGAATGGAAAACCCCGCCTTTCGAGCCGACGCTGATCGACAACCGGGTTTACGCCCGCGGGGCGCAGGATGACAAAGGACAGTTTTTCAGTTTCCTTTACGGTCTTCGCGCCTTGGTCGAGGCGGGCGAAGACCTGCCCACGATTAAGATCCTGCTGGAAGGCCAGGAGGAGAGCGGCAGCGGGGCCATCGCGGCGTTGTTGCCGGAGTTGGCTCCCCGCATCGCGGCTGACGTGCTGCTGGTGGCGGACACGCATTCGGCGCCGGATTTCCGTCCGGCGATTATCGCCGGAATGCGTGGGGTGCAACATTTCATGGTGAAGCTCACTGGACCGAGCAAGGACGTGCATTCGGGGATGCACGGCGGTTTGGCCCCGAATCCCGCGTTGGGCATCGCCCGGTTGCTCGCCTCGATGTTCAACCCAGACGGTTCGGTGGCGGTAGAGGGGTTCCGCGATGGCATCGCCCCGCCCACGGAGGAAGAGGTGTGTTACGCCACGGAGAGCACTTTCGATCCCGAACAGTACGAAATAGAGGTCGGATGTCCGCCGGTTGGCGGCACCGAGGGTCTGCCGATGGTGATGCGGGGCAGTTTCGAGCCGACGCTTGAGGTTAACGGCATCCACGGCGGGTATGGCGGACCGGGTTCTAAAACCGTCATCCCTTCGTCCGCTTTTGCCAAGCTTAGCGTGCGGCTTGTGCCGGACCAGTCGCCGGCGCACGTGTTTAACGCCATCAAGGCGCGTCTGGAGTCCCACTGCCCGAAGGGGATGAAACTGGAGATTCTGGAGGTGTTCGAGGGTTTGCCGGGCTTCCGGCTGCCGATCCATTCCCCGGTTTTCCGTCTGGCTGCCGATGCGTTGGCGAAGCTTGACCAGCGCGGGCCGGTGTTTGTCTGGGAAGGGGCCTCTATCCCTATCGTCTCCAGACTGAAACAGGTGTCCGGCGCGGCCCCGCTGCTGGTCGGTTTCGGACGCGAGTGCGACAACATCCACAGCCCCAACGAATCGTTCGGTCTGGACCAGTTCCTGGATTCGATGATGTGGGCGACGCTGATTCTAAAGGCTTTGGTTTAGGCGAGGCACTGCAATGGCTGCAAAATCCAAAATGCGGGTTCCGCCGCACAGCGAGGACGCCGAACTTGGTGTGCTGGGTTCGATTTTGCTCGACGCTTCCACTGGCGACACGCGGGTGATGGATCTGTGCGTGCGGAACGGCATCACCGAGGAATCGTTCTTCTCGCCCGCGAACCAGTTGATTTATTCCACTTTGCTGGAAATGGCCAACGGCGGGCTGGCGATAGACGTGCTTACGCTAAACGAGCGTTTGCGGGCGCTTAACCGTTTGGATCAGGTGGGCGGAACGGCGGCATTGCAGAACTTGATCGACCGTACCCCGACTGCGGCCCACGCCGAATACTACATCAATATCCTGCGCGACAAACACATGCTGCGCCGGGTGATCGAATGCGCGCACGACGCGGAGCGCCGCTGTTTTGAAGACGCGGTGAGCGCGAATATAATAGTCGGCGAAGTCGAGCAGCATTTCATGGGGATTTCCGGTCAGAACGACGGCACCCGCGTGACGTGGCCGCAGGCTTTGACCAACACGATGGAGCACATCGACCGCATTTTCAGCGGCGAGGTGGCCGGCATGCCGACCGGGCTGGCCAATCTCGACCGGAAGTTAAAGGGTTTGCGCAACGGAGAAATGATCGTACTCGCGGCCCGCCCCTCGATGGGAAAAACCTCGCTGGCGATGAACATCGCCGAGTGTGTGGCGTTGGGGCAGGATATCTACGGCCGCCCGATGAAGGGCGAGCACAACCGCCCGCACGGGGTGGGGGTGTTTTCGCTGGAAATGTCAACCGAGGCACTGGCGATGCGCATGCTTTGCGGCAAAGCCGGGGTTTCTGGGTTCGAGATCAGCGGCGGCTCCACTTTCGTCAACACCAAGGCGGTAACCCAAAAACTCAGCAAGGCCGCGACCATACTGCAAAAGGCCCCGATCTTTGTGGATGACACCGGCGGCTTGGATGTAATGGATATGCGGGCGCGCGCCCGTCGCATGAAGCGTCAGCGCAAGATCGAGCTGATCGTGATCGATTATCTCCAGCTCTGCAACTGTCGGGAGTTCGCCAAACAGGGACGGCAGATCGAGACCTCGCAGATCTCCGGCCAGATCAAAGCGATGGCCAAAGAGCTGAATCTGCCGGTTATTGTTTTAAGCCAGCTCAGCCGCGCCCCGGAACAGCGGCGCGGCGGCGACAACAAGCCGAAACTTTCCGACCTCCGCGATTCCGGCGCCATCGAGCAGGACGCGGATGTCGCGCTGCTGTTGCGGCGGCCGTGCAAATCTTCCGGCGATCCGGAGTTCGAGGATTTGCGGCTGGCGATTGTAGATGTGGCGAAGCATCGTAACGGACCCACCGGTGAAGTGCGCCTGGATTTCGACGATTCGCTAACCCGTTTTGGCGATCGCGCCGATCCGGGCAGTGACCCGGGGAATATGGAGCCAACCGCCGACCCCGGAAGTTAATAAACCAAAAAGAGGTGCGTATGGTGAAATTTAGGGCTTCATGGAAAGTTTTCCCGCTGTTTTGCGGGATGTTGGCCGGGTTGTATGCTACTACCGCGTCGGGCGTTATTTCCCACGATGCGGTGGAACGGCTTAAGTCCAGCGTTCCGGTGGCGTTTTACGGCTTCCCCAACGGCAGAATATTGAAAGCCAATCCGGTGGCGTCCGAGAAACAGCGGATGCGCGACCGCCGCGTCACCGTGGATCTGAAGGTTGACCAGCTCGTGCTGCTTCAGTTTTCCGACGACGAAAAGTGCGTCGAACTGGTTTACCCTTTGCCTAAAAACAAAAGCCAGTTCACCAACGGTTGGTTCATGGCGGAGGACGTGCTGAATATCGGCAAAGACGTTCCGTCCGACGTCACTTCGACCGGAAATCTGTTCCTTTACTCCCCGTACGGCGAGCGTCGCCCCACGTTGATCGGCTGCGTGGATAAGGGCGAACCCTACGCGAGTTTCGGCAAGCGCAAGGTTGGCCGCGAAGAGTTTGTTTTGGCCCTTGCCGACGGCGGCGGCAGGGAGGTGTTCGGCTACCGGCTGGCGGGGCGGCTCGCGTACGCCCGCGACCAAGGCCCGCTGGACGACGAGTCCACCTATCCCGACCGGGTGGACAGTCTGCTGGCCGAGGAACCGTACCAGCCCGGCCGGCATTGGGATAACAGCACCCACCCGCTGCTGGTCAGAAGCGGCAACGGCGGTTGCGCCGCTTTTGTCACGGATTTCGCCAAATATCTGTTTGGCGCCGGGAATTTCGATCGGGGCGAGCGCTACACCGACGCCAGCGAAATCCGCGCCGGTGACGTGCTGGCGCTGAAGGGCCATTTTATGGCGGTCTTGTACCGCGACGGCGAAAAGTTGAGCATGATCGACGGCAACTGCAACTCCTCCATCCGCCGCACCGCCACCACATACACGGTGGTCAAGGGCAAGTGGTGCGATGGCGGAAGGCCCGTGCCGGAAAATTTCATTTGCGGTTACCACTATCTCAAAGAGCCGCCTGTTATGCGCAATGGGAAGCCGGCCCGGAAGAAAAAAGCGGCGGATTTGCCGGGAAAAGAATGAAAAATGAAGAGAGAAGAATGAAGAATTGAGGCAAAAATTTTTCACTCTTAATTCTTAGTTTTTCATTTTCCCGACCATTCGACCGTCCAACTGTGTACGGTTCCTTGCGGCGGGATTTCTACGGGGGACTAAATGAAAAAACGTTTGATATTTTCGGTGGCGGTTGTGGCACTGTCGGCTCTGGTTGCGTCGTCGGAAAATTTGCCAAGTGCTCACAAACCAGACCGCCAGGCGAAAAAGCCCCCTGTCACAATCGCCGGATGCCGCTGTTCAAGCTACGGCATCCGCCCGTTCCCTTCGGGTGGGGAGTGGATAAGTTATGCGGAAAAGATCCGGGATCAGTTTCCGGGGAGCGTGCCGTCGTTCATTTGGATCGTCGGCTGCATTGGGAACAACGGCCACTGCTATCTGAACTTCCCGCTGGGAGCGCCGTTGGAAAAAGCCTCCGGTTCGTCCGTAGATAAAAACGAGGAATTCCTTACCCTTTGCGACGAAAAAGGTTGCCAAGTGTGGCTTCAGGTGGAACCCGGCGATGCGGATATCGTGGCGCTGGCCACCCGGACGATGGCGCGGTACAAACAACATCCGAGCGTGAAAGGTTTCGGGGTTGACGTCGAGTGGTACAAGACCGGGAACACCAACGGGTGCGGGACGCCGCTCTCTGATGAAGTCGCCGAAGCCATTGATAAGGCCGTAAAAAAGGTCGATCAGCGTTTCAATTGCTTTGTGAAACATTGGAACAAAAAATGGCTCCCGAAAACATACCGCTCCGACATGATCTTTGTGGACGACAGCCAGCAGCACCATTCTTTTGCGTCAATGAAAAACGAGTTCAAGAGCTGGGCGAATTATTTTGCGCCGAACACCGTTGTTTACCAGATCGGTTACAAGGCGGACACCAAGATTTGGGATCAATTCGACCTGCCGGTAAAAGCGTTGGGGGACAGTTTCGCGGCCGGGGTGCAAGAGAACCAGAACTGCGGAATCATCTGGGTGGATTTCACCTTGAAGAAACTGCTGGAAAAGCTGCAATAATTTCTACATTGATCGCGCGAGCCATTCGCCCAAAAGCCGGTCATACACGACATAACCCCGCGATGTCTTGTACACAAGTTCCATGTTCAGAAGACGGGTCAGTGATTCCGAAGTCGATGACGGCGCCTTGAGAGAATGCTTTGTTATGAACGCGGAAGAAGTCACGCCCTCGGCGGTACCTTCTGACGCAATGGCCCGGAGAAGCCGCACAGCCCCGTCCGGTAGGGCCTCGATTAGAGCGCGATAGTCGTAAGAATTCTCGCCAATCATCGTCTCAACAATTGCCGATACGTCGGCTTTTGTCGGGACGGGAGACTTAAGACCGTACAATCTGTTCATGACGGCTTGCACATACCATGTGATTCCGTCGAATCGGTCATAGGTTGCAGCGAAGACATCCTCATCGAGCCGCATTCCGGCTGCCGCGAACTTTTCTACAGCGAAGGCCATGTACTTAGCTTTGTTGATGACGTCAAGGTGCAGTTTTTGCGTGGACTGGAAAAAGGGCCGCCGGGCAGACGAAAACATATCGCGCATAAGATGTTGGCGCGATCCGGCGAAAATAAAGCCTACGCCAGGAACCCGCTGCATGTGGTTGCGGAGGAGTGCTTCCACACCCTTCTCTGGAAACTCAAGTATCTGCTGGAATTCGTCAAGCGCGATTGCCACGCGCCCCTTGTGCTTGGCAAGATATCCGAACACCTCTTCCAGGGTAGACTCAGCGTATGACGGGGCAATGTCGAACGAGAACTTGTGGGACATGTCACGCGGATCGATGGTCAGCGAGGGGCGGCATGATTTCAGAAACGTCGTAGCGGCGGAAAGTGCCTTTTCGACAGACATTTCAAGCGACCTGAACACGGCAGAAGCGAACATCCTCGTGAACCCGGTAAGATCCTGCGCCGAAAATACATCCAAAATTACGGTCTGATATCCAAGTTCCTTGCGCAGTTTCCAGAATACGTTTTCAATAAGCCCGGTTTTCCCATAGCGTCTGGGTGCCATCAGCGTAACATTCCGGTCGTTTTCAAGCGCGTTCACCAGGTCGGCCGTTTCTTTGTCGCGGTCGCAGAAATAATCCGGGCTTTCATAGCCGGCGGTAATAAAAGGGTTGTTCAATTTCATGCAGCAGATTATACCAAATCGTATCCGTTTCGTAAAGTCCGATTCGTAAAAATAGAAATTTTTGACGTTTTGGCGGTTTGGTGGTTTGACAGTTTGACGGTTTGACCGTTCCGCCAACGCCAACCGCCTACGCTCAGGCTACGGCGGTCAAGAGGCTACGGTGGTCAAGAGGGCGAGCCGTCCCGGCGAGCCGTAGAATCAGCCTCAACTCTTCATTCTTCTCTCTTCATTTTTCATTCCCCAACTCGTCACTCGTAACTCGTAACTTCCCTAACCCCTCGTCACTCTTTACATTTCTCTCCAAAACGGTTTGACGGTTGCAAACCTTAAGGGCGCAGGCAACCGATGGGACAGACTATTACGCCGTCTGGGCGCCGGTAGGCAAAATCTCCCACGGCCGTCAAGACCATTTTGAACGCAGGAGCGCCGCCCTTGCCAGTATCGATCAGTTGCTCAAGCTTGTTGAGGGTCTTCGCTCCCTCTTCCACAAGCGCTTCGCCACCAAGCTTCACTTCTACAAGCCCGTATTTGCCGCCTCGGATTTTGATGACGGCATCGCACTCGTGCCCTTGTTTGTCGCGGAAATGTAAGACATCGCCGAAAAGTGGTTCGGCATACACGCGAAGATCGCGTATAGACAAGGTCTCGAAAAGAAGTCCGAATGTGGCAAGGTCGGACATCAAATCGTTCGGCCCCAGTTCAAGTGCCGCGACGGCAATGGACGGATCGACGAAGTAACGCGTATCTGTGGTACGAATCGGTGTTTTACACCGTAGATTCGCGCACCAAGCTTTAGCATCTTCAATTGCGAACAGTTTCCTAAGCGCCGACATATAAGAATAGATCGTATCCTCTCGAATGTTGTCGCCGTCGGCATTGGCTACCAAATCCGCACGTACGACAGAGGCCGTCGCTTGTGTTCCTTGAAGTCGCGCGTAGGATCTCAACAGCCGCCGTGCCCGTACGGGATCACGCAATGTCCCGTCAACACGCGAAATATCCTTTTCTACCAGCGCGTCAACGTAGTTATACGCCTGCTGCAAGGCTGCGCGGCGTGACAAACCAATCGATAACGGCCATCCGCCTCGGCATGTGGCGAAAGCGACATCTTCCAAGGTCATTCTGTTCGAGGCGGCAACCGGGAACTCGTCACCGGAGAACATCACCTCAAGCGAAACAGTTCCAGACGACTCGCCCGACTCCCAAAGCGACATTGGGCGCATTTTCATCCAAGCAAAACGCCCCGTACCGCTATGGCTGATTTCCGACTCATCCGTTGGAACGGAAGATCCGGTCAAGATGAAACACCCCAATCCATCCACATGGTCAACACGATGCCTAACGGAATCCCAAATAAAAGGAGCAAGTTGCCATTCGTCAATCAACCGCGGTGTCTCCCCCTCCAATACCAATGCAGGATTCACCTTTAAGATATCAAGGTTGCCAATCTGTTCGCGCACCTCATCAAGATACACGACACTTTTCGCTATCTGTTCGGAAGTGGTTGTCTTTCCGCACCATTTGACACCTTCAACCAATACAGCTCCCGCACTCTCAAGTTTGAACGCCAGAATGTCGTCAGATACTCGTTTCCTATAATTTTTCATAGCGGATGATATTATTACATATTCACCCCGCTATGTCAAGCCGACCCGTCAGTTGGCGCGTTTTCGACCCGTCAGTTGGCGCGTTTTCGACCCGTCAGTTGGCGCGTTTTCGACCCGTCAGTTGGCGCGTTTTCGACCCGTCAGTTGGCGCGTTTTTGTCACACTTTCCGCGCAAAACGCATTCTCCCAAAGGTCGATGGTGACGACAGGTGTCGACAGGAGGGGACAACAGGTGTCTCGTTTAGAAGCCGTCCCGGCGGCTTTTTGTTTTCCTTCTACCAATCTTCGTCTTGACCAAGCTATGCCAATTGTGGCATAATTTTGCCTGTTACGTTCGGGAACGAGCGTAAAATGATCGCCGGACGACGAGATCCGCCGCCCGGATAGGCCGACAGGATCGGCCAGTTGGTTGCAAAGCTTGTCTCTTGAGAATCACTACCTCGAAACGCTGACGCATGGCTTGCAAGACGGTACTCTTTTAATCTGGGGGTGTCGCCTTGTCATGTAGTTAAGCGGGCTGTAGTGAGCCTTCAAGAGTACATGGTCGGGCGCGCCCCTCTAATCAGGAAACAGAGAGGCGCGCCTTTCTGTTTGCAAGCGAGAGAAAGAGAGACATAGATGGTAGAGATGTTCTTCATGACGAAGAACAGAAACGGGGCCGAATGCGACTCCGTTGGTGGTGTGTATTTTATTATCGATCTTGTTTCTATCCATGGAGATATGAAATGAATTGTGTCGATATCTTTTCTGGATGCGGAGGTTTGACGCTTGGCTTACACAAGGCTGGCGTTCGTGGAACTTTTGCAATCGAGAAGAGTGTAGATGCATTTGAAACGTTACGGTACAACTTGATTGATCGCCTTAATCACTTTGATTGGCCAGACTGGTTGCCGCGTAAAGCTCATGACATCAATAAGGTCTTGAAGAATCATAAGGATGAGCTTGAAGCAATGCGCGGACATGTTGATTTGCTTGCTGGAGGTCCGCCGTGTCAGGGGTTTTCTCTTGCGGGGCGTCGCCGACATGGGGACAAGCGTAATTCCCTTGTTCATTCGTACATTGCTATGGTTGATGCCATCCAGCCGAAATGTTTACTTCTGGAGAATGTCAAAGGCTTTACTATTCCCTTCAAGGTGAAAGGTGAGAAGCGGCAGTATTCGTCTTTGGTTGTTGAAGAACTTAGGCAGCAAAATTATGATGTGGCGTTTCAATTGGTAGATTTCTCTCGTTTCGGGGTCCCTCAGAAACGGACTCGTTTTATTTTGATTGGGGTTTCACAAGAATTACAGGCGAGGGGCGTTCATGCTCAGGATTTCTTCACGACAATTGAGAATCGTCGTGAGGTATTCCTAAATGAACACGGGTTACCATCGAAAGGCGTATCTGTGCGCGCGGCAATTTCTGATTTGCGTCAGTCCAACGGATGTTATCATTCTGATGAGTTCAAGGGGTTCGAGTTTGGTGAGTATGGCCGTTGTACGACATCGTATCAGAGATTGATGCGCCATGCCGTTGCGCGGGGAGTAAGGCCTGACAGCCATCGCTTTGCACGGCACACGGAAGATATTCGAAATCGTTTTCAAGCGGCGATAGACGAAAGAATGTCACCCACGGAATATCGGGAAAGATTTGGTCTCAATAAGTCAAGCACGAAACGTTTGCTTCCGAGGTCGCCCACGCCAACACTGACCACATTACCCGATGACTACATTCACTATTGCGAGCCGCGAATCTTGACGGTTCGCGAATATGCGCGTATTCAGTCCTTCCCGGATGACTATGAGTTCAAGGGAAAATACACGACTGGCGGAAAGCAACGTGTAAAGGAAGTGCCACGATATTCCCAGATAGGCAATGCCATTCCACCGTTGTTCGGTGAATTGGCGGGTCAGATTTTAACGGAGATGTGCTTTGTCGGCCATATGTTTCATTGCCAATCCAAGGCGCCGGCATCAAATACAGTATGGAAGTTAACAAGGAGTCTCTCTCATCATGGCCATTGAGACATTCAGAAGTAGGGCTCGCGTAATTGACCTGTTGGGACGGCAGCAGATCGCTGATGCACCTACTGCAACAGGTGAACTTTTCAAGAATGCACTTGATGCTGGAGCATGGAAGGTCCAGGTTGATTATGTTGATGTGAAGAATAGTAATGGTATTGGGTTCCTTCGCATCAGCGATAAT
>JAFTCL010000024.1 GCA_017454745.1 Kiritimatiellia bacterium | reverse complement strand
CACACTTTCTTTGCAGGCCTTGGCGTTGCTCTCGCCGTCTTTGCTGCCGAAATCGTTGTAGGGGCAGTGGGCGCAGGACTTCCCATCGGCGCTGATGATGCTGTTGACGCTCATGCAGTCGGGCGGTGTGCCTTCCACCGGCTCCGGCGTATGCCAGTAGGCGCGGGGCGTGGTGTAGTCGAGGATGATACCCGTCAGCTCGGTTTCCGGCTCGTCGCCGTTCAGCCCCGGCACGGAGAACACGGTCGAGCCGCCGGACGGCGATTTGACCACGTCGAAGAAGTCCAGCGCAAGCGGCTGGTTTTTCAAATTCTCGCGGATGACGGAAAGTGCGTTGTTCGACAGGGCCGCGAAGTCGGCGTTGACCGGCGCCAGCCCCATCTCAAAGGGCAGCGGAGCCGGTGTTTCCAGCTCCGACATTTTCGAATTCATACGGGTTTTCAGTTTGGCGCTATCCATATTTTCCTCCTAACTTGCCGCCTTCACGGAGAAGCGGCGGTATGAAATTTTGTTGGTGTATTTCTGGTAGAGTGTGGGATGTTCCGCTTTCAGTGTCTTACTGTCCAAGCGTTCCTGCGAGATCGACTTCCATGTGATGATTTTATCGCCCACGGTGCCGATTTCGTTCTCACCCAGCATTTCCTTGAGCAGGTTTTCGGCTTTCTGTTTCCGCTCGGTAGCGGTGTCGAGGTCTTCGCCAGCCTCGTCATACTGCGCCAACAGCTCAGTTGCGGACGGCGGCAGCGCGATCTGCGATTGCGGCACGCTGTTTGGAAACCGCTCGGCGAGGAACTTGGCCGAGGCGTCGGAGCCATCCAGCGGCGGCGGAGTCTTGTCCTGAACGTGCCGCCAGAAGACGGATTCAAAGGGAATCAGCATGTCGATCAGCTCGTCGTCGCGCTCCACCAGCTTCCATTTGAAGGTATTGCCGCCGATCAGGACAGCAATAAAGGCGGCACGAAAACCCGTAACCGCCATGTAGTGTTGGATTTGCAGGGCATATTCGTCGGGGATGGCATCGTCCCATTCACCTGTTTTGTACGCCGTAGCGGTCTTTGCCTCAAAGATGCAATCGCCGTAGTCGGGATGATGACAGAGACCGTCCAGATTGGCGAGCATGAACGGATTTTCCGTATTCTGGAGCAGCTGCTTGACGATCTCCACCTCAATCCCCGTGCGCTTCGTGAACTCGGCGCGGACGATGCTTTCAAGCTGCGTTCCCCAATACGCCGCCTCGCTCGCCTCTTGGTAGGGAAGTTGGTTTGTTTTCTCCATCCACAACTCGACTGGGGACTTGTAGCGGTTGATGCCGCAGACCACCGAGGCATCGGAGCCGCCAATGCCGCGCTTGCGGTATTTCAACCAGTCCTCATAGGGCATATTCTCGGTGGAGACCAGGACTTGATAGCTCAAGCCGCCACCCCGCACAGCCGCACAGTCTTGTCGATGATCGCGTGACCGTCCATCACCCGCGACCAGTTGTTTTCGGCGTAGTTCTTGGTGTTCCGATGGGGCATCGAGTGCGTGGCAAGGTCGCTCGCGGCGTTGATGACGCCCCACGCCGTGCCGCGAAACCGCTTGATGTCCGGCGCATAATAGCACACCATGAACT
>JAFTCL010000023.1 GCA_017454745.1 Kiritimatiellia bacterium | reverse complement strand
CTACGTCTCCGAGGCCGGAGTGGTTGCCGCCACTTACGCCTACGGCCCCTACGGTGAAATAGTCGCCCACACCGGCCAGGACTTCGACTACCGCTTCAGCACCCGTCCCTACAACGAGGTGCTTAACACCTACCGTTTCGCGTACCGCGAATACGCCCCGGATACGGGTCGCTGGCTGTCGCAGGACCCGATCTTCGAGCGCGGCGGCTACAATTTGTATTGTTATTGCGGCAACGACCCGGTGAACGCGTATGACCCGCTGGGGTTGCTGAAGGTATTTCCGGTTGAAGACTCTCCAAACTACGCAACCATGTCAGATTTTTGGTTTGGAGTATATTTAGAATTTGAAAAAGGGGACGGCCCTTGGTTGATAATTAGAAAAGAAATTAAAGAAGACTTGTGCGACTGCAACAATGCGAGTGTTCAAAGCAAACCCGACAATCCTCCACGTAAAGACTTTTTGATGTTCAGCGTATCTTCTGCTTCTTCATGGCAGCATATATCGAATTTTGAAATCAACGGGAAGCGTACTTTTGAACGCCCCTATTTTGAATTAGCTAGTCTCGCAAATTATAGTGAAAAAATGGACAAAAAAGGTGAGGTATTCCTCAAATTTACTGTCGGTGTAACAAAAAAACTTGGAGCTTCGGTTAAATACGAGAAGAATGTTGGCGCGTCCTACAGTCCAGAAGATAAAGAGCATAGCTACAATACTTACTATAAGGACAATGACGAATTCGACTTTAATTTTTCATCTTCAGCAACTCTTGAAATGAAACTAAAAATTGAATGCGGTAAAGCAACAAACTTCGAATATTACAAAATTTCTGGCTTAAGTCATTCTTACAATCACCGTCTTGATAAAAATGGACAGAAACGCAAAGTTGGCAAGGAAAATGAAGAAGGCGTCACCCCTTTTCATTATATTAATTGGTATGACGAGGATGAAGACAAATGAGAATCAGATTAATATTTTTGTCATTAACTTTATTTGGATGTGGTTGCGCATTTATTGTCCGCAACGATCCCAATGTTATTGTTCGTCAGGATATTTCGTCAATCAATTTTGGATATACAAAGGATTTCGTTAATTTTACCGACAGCTATCCTTTCCCGAAATATATAGGAGACAAAGATGTGGGAAAGGCAAAAGAATTCTATCGATCGCAGTTGCCGTTGATGCTGGATAGGCGATTGGGAGTGTGGGAGAGCGATGAGCTGGACTTTTCCGATTTCAGCGAATGGCGTGGGACAAAAAAACTTTGCCTGAAAGTGTTAAGTGCGGCAGACGTGAGGTTGGAGCTGGTTAGGCCAGATGGCAGCCATGCCACCGCTCCGGACAGTGACGGGGGCTTCATCACCTCACGGACAATCTTTCTTGGGCCCGAACATAACGGGTTGCTGTTCGAATATGTTATGGCGTCGAACCGCATTTATTCTCTGTTCAGCCCGAACGGGTTGCAGCAGCGGATTCGATTCGTAAAGAAACGTCCGTTAAATACCAAGGAACTTGTATCGGCTGTTTTTAGCAACCCAAAGGTTACTAGTATTCCGAATCTTGTCCCAGGCAAACATACCAAAGAGAAATTTCCTGTGCTGGACGATTACTTCGCTGCAATATCCGGGCTGTACTGCGACGAAGACCCATTTGAAGAAGATCGCAAAACCATAGAAAAATCGTATATAATGATCAACCGGTACGGAGATGCGTTTGCCTTCGATAAGAGTCCCAGTGACGGGCTTTTGCATATAGATGATTTTTATAGGCTACCCTATTTTATAAACCAATATTTTTTTGACGGCTCAAGATATTATTTCCGCGGAAAAGATCTTGTCAAAACGGTTTCCCCTATGAGCCCGATGGAAGAGTTAGAAATTTCAGTGTCTTATGTAAAGAAATTTGCCGCCGCCGGCAAAATAAAATACCTTAATTATAAAATGGACAGTTACCTTAGGAGTCACGACGAGCGTTTAATTGATTGGTACGAATATCCCAACACCAAACGGTAATCAGTTTACAAAAAAGTCCCTGACATCGTTTTCAAAGAGGATGATTTTGCCGTGGGGGAATATTTTTCGTCTGAAACGAGAAAAAAGTTTGTCGATATGTTAAACAACGGCAAGAAGTTTTCCGATGTTTTCGAAAACGTAGGTGTTGACCTAGGATTATCACCATTTTCATATTGATAGGAAATGCCATATGCATAAAACTTACAGCAATCATATTAATTTTGGTTATGGAGCGGTTGCAGCGGCCTACGCCTACGGCCCCTACGGCGAAACCGTATCCCGCACCGGTCAGGACTTCGACTACCGTTTCTCCACCAAGCCCTACAACGAGGTGCTTAACACCTACCGTTTCGCGTACCGCGAATACGCCCCGGATACGGCTCGCTGGCTGTCGCAGGATCCGATCTTCGAGCGCGGCGGCCACAATTTGTATTGATACTGCCGTTTGATAAGGAGGATGATTTAGCTGATTTATTTTCTAGACGAATTATGTGCCTTTTTTAGAATCGCCTTGATTCGCGGTATCGTGGCGTGTTACAATTTTATCGTTTTTTGAGATGCGTCTATCGTTTTCATGACTTTAAACGGGGAGATTGGCGTTATGATGAATACGCGCAGATCGTTTTTGACCGGGGCGGGGGCTTCGGCGTTGCTGGCCGGATGTTCGACTTCGCTAATGCGGTTGGCAAAGGAGCGAAAGCTCAATATCTTGTTCATCATGACCGACGACCACGCAGCTCACGCTATTTCCGCGTATGGCAGTCGGATAAATAAAACTCCAAACATGGACCGGTTGGCCGCAGAGGGCATGATCTTTTCCGATGTCATGTGTACCAACCCGATTTGCGCCCCGTCGCGCGCTGGTATTCTCACCGGGCGTTACAGTCACAAAAACGGGGTGCCGTCGTTCAACGCCATTTCCTCGGAAATCGAGACCGTCGGCGGATATATGCGCGAAGCCGGCTATTATACCGCGTTCATCGGCAAGTGGCACTGCGGCGGCCCGCGTACCGTCCGGGATTCCGATTGGGACAAGTGGATGATTTACGAAAACCAGGGCGTATATTTCGACCCCTGGTTTTGGGTGCGCAAACCGGACGGCACCATCGGCAAACAGAGCTTCCCCGGCGAGTACGCCACGGAAAATCTTACCCGCGTTTGTTGCACCACCCTTGATGACGCTTTGGCGAGCGGCAAGCCGTTTTTCATGATGATGCACCACAAGGCTCCGCACCGCAACTGGTTGCCTTCCAAAAAGTACCGCGAGAAATTCCGTTCCATGACGTTGAAGGACATTCCGATGCCCGACACGATTTTCGACGATTACGCCGGGCGCGCTTCGCCGATTAAAACAACCACCATGACTTTGCTTCGGCACATGCGTATCGGTCCGGATTTGAAACTTGCCGAATTTTTCAAAGCTGGACATGTTTTCGAGTTCGAAGGCAAGATCTATACAGGCAAAAAGAACGCCGAAGGGAAATTCGTTAACGAGTGGCCCGACGGCATGGATGACCGCGCCAAGACCGCGCTCAGTTACCTTCGTTATATGCAGGATTATCTGGCTTGCGTTCAGTCGGTCGATGACTCGATCGGCGATATGGTAGAGTACCTTAAGGCGAAAGGCGTTGAACGGAACACTTTGGTTATTTACACTTCAGATCAGGGATTCTTTCTTGGCGACCACGGGCTGTATGACAAACGCTTCATCATGGAAGAGACGCTTAAAATGCCGTTTATCGCCAAATGTCCGGCGTTTATCAAGCCTGGCAGCGTGAATTCGGATCTTATCGCCAACATCGATTTTGCGCCCACCTTCCTTGATTTGGCCGGTGTTCGTAAGCCGGACGCCATGCAGGGTGAGTCGTTCCTCGGCAACGTGTGCGGACAGCCGTCGAAAGAGTGGCGCGATTCGTTGTATTGCCGGTATTACGTGGAAGGCGGTGAACACCATACCGCAGCCTGGTACGGAGTCCGCACCAAGACTGATAAACTGGTTTACTACTACAAGCGCGATGAATGGGAATACTTCGATATGGTTAAGGATCCGGAGGAGTTGCACAACGGTTACGGTAATTCTGAATACGCTACCCGCATTGGCGCGCTGAAAGTGGTGTTGAAAAATCTGCGGGAAAAATATCAGGACGACGACCGTTACCAGAATTGCAAGGAGTACTCGTTCTGAAGTCGTTTTCTTTGCTTGTGAAACCGGTGGGCGGCGATTGCAACATGAATTGCCGCTACTGTTTTTATCGCCGACATCCGCCGGGCCGGATGTCCGACATTTTGGCAGTTCGCATGGTCAACTCCTATATGGCATTGCCGATGCTTGACCATGAGATTTGTTTTCAAGGCGGCGAACCGTTGCTATTGCCGCGTTCGTTTTACGAATGTCTGGATTTGTTTGGATGCGCGGTTTCCGTCCAAACCAACGCCACGTTGATTACTCCGGAATGGGCGGAATTTTTCGCGCGAAAACGTTGGCTGGTTGGGGTGTCGCTGGACGGTTCTCCGAAGGTGAACGATGTTACCCGCGGTAAAACCTCCGAGGCGATGCGAGGCATTCGGCTGTTGGAACGGTATGGCGCGGACTACAGCATCCTTTGCGTGGTGTCGCGGGAAAATGTTGGGGAACCGGAGGCAACCGACCGTTATCTGCGTGACAATTTTTCCGCGCCTTTCCGTCAGTATATCCGCTGCGCCGCAGAGGTGTCATTGCTAGAGTACCGTGAATTCGCCTGCCGGGTCGGATACGAATTGCCTGAGCGTTGCTGCGGAAGTTATCTGGTGGTGGAACATGACGGCAGTGTTTATCCCTGCGATTTTTACGTTGCTGATGAATGGCGGTTGGGTAATATCTCGGAGGACAGTTGGGAATCGTTGCGGGATTCCGCACTTTACCGGAAGTTTCAAAACCGGGTGTGCGAGATGTTTTGATTCATCCAGTTGATTGTTAGGTGGTGGTGATTGTTATGGAAATGAGTCAGGATTTTTCTGGAAAGGCCAGTGCGTTGGCGTTGATACCATTTTTGGTGTTTGCCGTGTTTTACGTGGGGCTGTCGTTGGCGGCGGGCGATTTCTACAAGGTCCCGATGACCATTGCGTTTTTGGTGGCATCGGCCACTGCGCTGTCTTTTGGTCGCGGCAAGTTGGCGGAACGGATTGAGATTTACGCGTCCGGGATGGGGGAGTCCAACATTATGATTATGTGTCTGATCTTCATATTGGCCGGGGCGTTTGCCAGCGTGGCCAAGGGTTCGGGCGCGGTCGATGCGGCGGTGGCGGTGGCGAGGTCGCTGATTCCGGCCCGTCTGATGTTGGCGGGGGTATTTTTGGTCTCCTGCTTGGTTTCGCTCGCTATCGGTACCAGTTGCGGTACGATTGCCGCCGTGACCCCGATTGCGTTGGGTTTTGCGCTTCCCTTGGGGTTAAGCCCGGCATTGTTGGCTGGCGCGGTGGTGGGCGGTGCGATGTTTGGAGACAACCTTTCGATGATATCCGACACCACGATCGCAGCCACGCGAACCCAAGGGATTGCGATGCGCGAGAAGTTCATTGCCAATTCCGCGATTGTCGCGCCGGCGGCGCTGGTGTGCCTATTCGCGTACGCGCTGGTTGGTTATTCCAACGGTACCGCAGTGTCCGCGGTGGCGGTATCCGTTACTTGGCGGCATCTGCTGTTGATAATGCCTTACGCGCTGATTTTGGTTTTGGCCTTGATCGGCCTCAATGTTATGTTGCTGCTGTTTGCCGGAACCATATTGGCCTCGGTAATCGGGGCGGTTTTGGGAAAATTCGATATGTGGTCGGTATTGGATTTGATCGGCAAGGGCGCGTTGGGTATGAGCGAGACCTTGATTGTCGCGATATTGGCGGGCGGGATGTTTCGCACCATCAAAGCCAACGGCGGCATTAGCTGGCTTACGGAGAAGATTTCTCGGTTGGTTCGCGGTCCGCGTACATGTGAATTAGGGGTGTTCTTGTTGGTCTCGGCGGTTAACCTGTTTACCGCAAACAACACGGTGGCGATTGTTATTGCCGGACCCGTGGCCAAGGAATGTTCGGACAAGTTTGGCGCGTCCCCGGCAAGGATAGCATCGGTGTTGGATACCGCGTCATGCGTGGTTCAAGGCATCATTCCGTACGGAGCGCAAATCTTAATCGCGGCCGGAGTGGCGAAAGCGGCGCAGGTCCCGTTTGGCTCGCTGGAGTTGGTTAAGTCGCTTTATTATCCGCCGCTGTTGGCATTGGCGGTGCTTTGGGCCATGCTTATCCCGCGCAAACGGTAATCGGTAAACAAAAAACGCGGGACTGCCGGTACGGCAATCCCGCGCCTTTTAGCTTTAGGGCCGTTATTTCGCCTCGGCGAAAAGCGTGTCAAAGTCCAATACGCAACGTCCGGCGCTTTGCAACGCGGCGCGGGCTTTATCGGTGTCGTCAAACCGGAATACCAGCACGGCCTCGTTTTTGTGGCGGAACGCGAAGGCGTACATGTACTCGATGTTCACCCCGGCGTTGTCGATAACGGCGAGAACCTCGGCGATGCCGCCGGGTTTGTCAGGCACGGTGGCGGCCACCACTTCGCGCACGTTCACCACCAAACCGGCGGCTTCCAGCGCGGCTTTAGCCTTTTCCCACTCCTCGACGATCAACCGCACGATGCCAAACTGCTGGGTGTCGGCCAGCGAGAGTGTGACGATGTTGATTCCGGCGTCGGCAAGGGTTTTGCAAATGCCCTTCAGGTGGCCCGGCTTGTTCTCCATAAAGAGCGAAAGCTGCTGAATCTTCATGTCGTCCTCCTATTTCTTGCGCAGGTCGGTCACGCGCTTGATCTTGCCCTCGCTGCGGGGCAGGGTGTGCGGTTCAACCAGCGTAATCTTGGCGTTGATGTTGATGATGCGCTGGATGGCCTGGCCGATGCGGCGGCGAAGGTTTTCCAGCGAGCGGATATCGTCGCTGAAGGTTTCTTGGGTGACTTCCACTTTAACCTCCAGTGTATCGAGATCGCCCTGCCGGTCCACCACAATGTGGTAATGTGGCAGGACGGAGTCGATGCTGAGCAGCCCGGCCTCGATCTGGGACGGGAAAACGTTGACGCCGCGGATGATAAGCATGTCATCGCTGCGGGCGCTGACGCGCTCGATACGGCGGATGGTCCGTCCGCATTTGCAGACTTCGGGAAGGATTCTCGAAATATCGCGAGTCCGGTAGCGGATCATCGGCATTCCGGTACGGTCGAGGGTGGTGAACACCAGTTCGCCGGACTCGCCGTCCGGCAACGGCTCCAGCGTGTCAGGGTCGATGATTTCGGGATAGAAGTGATCCTCAAAAACATGAAGCCCGCAACGGTACTGGCAGTCGCCAGCCACGCCGGGTCCGGAAATCTCGGTCAATCCGTAGATGTCGTGGGCGATGATTCCGGTAATGTCCTCCATTTTTTCTCGCATTTCCGTTGACCATGGTTCCGCCCCGAAGATACCGTGGCGGAGTTTGGTGTCCTTGCGGAAATCCATCCCCTTCTTCATGCCTTCGTCAAGCAGGTGAAGGAAATAGCTGGGGGTACAGGCGATGGCCGTCACGCCCAAATCCCGCATCAGCATCAGCTGGCGGTCGGTGTTGCCGCCGGAAGTCGGGAGCACCGTGCAGCCGATTCCCTCGCCGCCGTAATGCAGCCCCAACCCGCCGGTGAACAGGCCGTAACCGTAAGAGACCTGCATGATGTCGGAACTGCGGATTCCGAACATCGCCAAAGCCCGCATGGTACCGTTCTGCCACACCAGAATGTCGTTTTCGGTGTTGGCCAGCACGATCGGTTTTCCGGTAGTACCGCTGGAGCACTGGAACCGGATTACCTCGTTCATCGGGCAGGCCATCAGCCCGAACGGATATTCGTCGCGCAGGTCAACCTTTTTCATGAACGGCAGCAGCGCGATGTCCTTCAGCGTTTTCACGTGTTCCGGACGCACTCCGCGCTCATCCATCCGTTTGCGGAACAGCGGCACATTGTCATAAGCCCGCTTGACCGTAGCCTGCAGCCGGTGAAGTTGCAGTGCCGACATCTGTTCGCGCGGCATATAGTCAGGCGCACTTACCGGATGCACTGGCGTGTCCATGTCAGTCGCATACTCGTAGAGAGACATATAAAAACCTCGGTTGACGGGTTTAGCAGCGGCCCTTGCTCTTGAGGAACTTGAAGGACTCGGTGATCGACTTAAGGTTGGACGCGTTGCGTTCGCACTCCACGATGTACCATTGCACTCCGTCGGCGTCGGTCACCGGGAAGAGCCGGTCCCACTCGACGCACTTCGCGCCCTTGCCGGGCTGTCCGAGGATACCCTCGTATCCGTCATTGGACTGGCCGTTTTCTTTGGCGTGGAGGGCGAATGAACGGTGCGGATATTTGATGTACTGGGCGCAGGGATCACAGCCGGCGGTGGTGGTCCAGCCCACATCCTGCTCCATCTGAACCGCCTTGGACGTGTTGGAGAAGAAGTAATCCCAATAGGTTGTTCCGTCGGAGAGCTTCATTTTGAATTCATTCTGGTGGTTGTGCAACCCGATCAAGCATCCCAGCTTGCCGGCATCCTCGGCCGCCTTGTTGTAGTACTCTACCAGTTTCTTCATGAACTCGTCAAGATTTTCGCCCTTGCCCGGGAAGTTGCCGCCGCCGGGGCAGCAGATGAACTTGTTGCCGTATCCGAGGTTGAATTCGCAGGTCTTATTGACTTTCTCCGGGGAGAACTCGCCGCGACCCACATGGGTACCGCACGCGATCAGTCCGTTATCATCCAGAATCTTTTTCAGTTCCGCCGCGTTCTTGCCGTAGTATCCTGCGAATTCCACGCCCTTGTAGCCAATAGCCGCCACCTCAGCCAGCGATTTTTCCAGCCCGTTGTTTTTAATGTAGTCGCGGATTGAATACAGCTGCACTGCCACTTTGGCTTTAACTGGCGCCGCCGCCGCAAATTCAGGAACCGCGCAGGCTGCCGCGCCAAACGCTGCTGACTTTAAAAAACTTCTTCTGGAGAAAGACGAGAAACTCATTGCAGAACTCCTATTAAATAAAACCCAATCTTCTGTTTCACCGTGAAACAAAACGCATTTATTATCGCACAAAACCTTTGGCCGTGCAAGTGTAATTATGATTTTTGCCGCTTCAAAAGCGGCTTATGTTTGCGCTTGATAAATCCATGACGCTGTGAGATACTAAACCCGTTTTTCAATGAGGCGAGAAATGGTTGGCAGACTTATCCGACCGCTTCGATCTCTTGACTGAATGAGGAGACAAACGATGTTTCATGAATACAAGGTGATTCGGATCAGCGAAAACGGTTGCGCTTCGATTCTGTTCGGTGCTTCTATTATCCCGGTGGACGTTTTGCAGTCGCGGTTGAACAAAGAGGCGAAAGACGGTTGGCAGGTGGTCTTTCAGGTAATTGAGCGCCAGCGTTTCCTGCTGTTTTGGCAACGCGAGTCATTGGTGGTTACTCTTGGGCGTTAACCATCGCCGATAACGTAAAGGCGGCTGTGCGGCAACGAACAAAAAAATATTCATTTTGTTGTTGTTTTTACCGTACGCTTTTGGTAATATCTCCCCCGTTTTTGCGGAGAGGTGTCCGAGTGGTCGAAGGTGCAGCACTGGAAATGCTGTGTGCTCCAAAAGGGTACCGAGGGTTCAAATCCCTCCCTCTCCGCCATTTTTTTGCCTATGCTTTTCTAGAATTCCTGCGCGATAAAACCATACGCGCCGAAACGGCAGGTGCCGTCTTTTTCGACTTTCACATTTTCTGACAGGAGCGGTTTTTTCCCGGCATCCAGGCTTACCCCGTCCGGAATGAACTCGGCGGTTCCCGGACGCAGGTTGGCTGCCACGAACACGGCGCGGTCACCATGCCGCCGCACAAAAGCGACCACGTTTTTCGCTTCGCCGTTGGTCACCCATTCCTGAGTGCCGTCGTAGAACACCGGATCATCATGGCGCAGTTTGGCGAGTGCGCGGATTAACGCCAGACGCTTCTGACCGGCAGGCTGAAGGGCGCGCGCCCAATCTATGGTCTTTCTAGCCCGAGCCACGTCCTCAACCGGGGCGAAGAAAGTGTTGAGCGAATTGTCCGCGATTTCGTTCCCGTTGAATACGAGCGGCAAACCGCGCCGCAAGAAGGTGAGAACGAACGCCGCGTTACCAGCCTCGACTGGATTTACTCTGTCGAAACGGTTCGCTCCGTCGTCTGCCGCCGTGTCGTGGTTGTCCATGAAACAGAACATCAAAGCGTTTTTCGGAATACTTTCTTCGTATTTGCGAACGCCCGGCATCTTCTGGTCGAGCGTCTTATTCTTCGCGGTCACCTGACCAGGCAGAGCCGGCGTGAGGAAGTTGCGGATCGAGAAACTCCACGGCCAGGCGTAACAGGCGTCAAACGCCTTTTCGAGCCATTCCGTTTTGGTTCCTTCGTTGATCATAACAAGTTCGGGTTTCACTTTTTGGCATGCTGTAACGGCCTCTACCCAGAAGTCGATCGGTACGGCGTCGCCCACATCGCAACGGAACCCGTCGCATCCGAGTTGTATCCAGTGGAGCATCGAGTCTATGAGATACTTGCGCACGTCCTTCGACTCGAAGTTGACATACGGGAAGTGCCATTTCGTCATGCGTACCGTGCCGTCGGGGTTCTTCTGGAACGCATCGGTAAAGAGGTCTTTCATTACGTTGCTCGGCCCGCAATGGAGATAGACGAGATCCATGTAAACCTTCATGCCGAGCGCGTGAGCTTTGTCGTTGAACGCCTTGAAGTCCGCGTCGTGGCCGTACTCGGGGTCGATCTTGTCATAGTTGGAGATACGGTATGGGTTCTTGGGCGTATGGTAGCCGCTTGCTTTCTGACGCGTACTCCAGCCACTCTCGTTCATGTCGCAGTCCATCTCCACGAACGGCGTTAGATAGACTACATCTATCCCGGCGGATCTCACATGCTCCAGCATTTCGGTGGCAGCCCGGAAATTGCCGTCACGGGTGAAGTTGCGCAACACCATCTGATAGACGACCGCGCGTTTGAGATACTCCGGGGTGGGACGCATCGCGGCATGTGCCATTCCGCCCGTCAGCAATGCAATTGCTAACAGTTTCAAGCCATTGTTTTTCATAGTCTTATTCATTTTGTTTTGCTTTCTTCGGTTGACGTTCGACGGTGTTGTCCAAAAGGGCGGCGATAGCGGCGAAACGGTCGCGTTTGGCTCGTTTATAGTCACCGCAGCGAGTGGTAAGGACTACCGCGAATCGACTGCGTTTCAGGTCGAATAGCACGGTTTGCCCGCTCCATCCGGTATGGAAAAGCGATGTCCCGGCCAATGTTTCCGGCAGATCTTCGGCGGCGTACTGCCAGCCAAACGACCGGGCGCCATCCGTACGGTTTGTCGTGGACGGGGCAATTAGAGCCATCTCGTCAGCGCCGAACAGTCGTGTGCCGTTGCCGCATACTCCGCCGCGCAGGTAGATGCGCATCAGTTTGGCCATGTCTTCTGCGGTCGAGAACAGCCCCGCGTTAAAAGTGCTGATGTCGGCCGCCCAGAGAGGTCGGGCTACATAATCCGATATTACGCCCGCTTTTTTTGTGCCGAACGTTTGCGCCAGTCGTTCCCGTTTAATTGTCGGCGGAGGCGCGCCGAGAGCCGTGTCGTTCATGCCGGCGGGCAGGAAAATCTCCCGGCGGCAAAAGTCCGCCGCTCGGCATCCGGCGATGACTTCGAAGGCTTGACCCAGTAGGATGTAATTTCGGCAGGAATAGACCACGCTGCCCGGTTTAGGGTTCTTCGGCGGGAGTGATAGGACGTTCTGGAGCATTTTCTTGGCGTCGGAATTGAAATATACCCGTGGTGCCCGGCCGTCGGCTTCGCCAAAACCCGAGACATGGTTCGCCAAATCCCGCAGCGTGATTTTTCGCGTTAAGGGCGCGGAATAGGTGTTCAAAACGTTTGTTAACGGCGCGTTGAAATCGATCTTGCCGTGCGCATGGGCGATTAGATACGCCGTAACCCCGGCTGCGGTTTTCGTTACGCTCGCCATGTCGATTACCGTACGCGGTGTCATGGGGACAGTGTGTTTTGCATCCGCCCACCCCCACGATGCCACGATGTCGTTGCCCTCCATGCCTCCCGCAATCACCGTGGCTCCATGCACTACGCCATCGCGGATTTCCGCATCAAATATCTGTGCACACTTTTCCACCGCATCTCCGCGCACAGTGCAGAGCGGAAGAACAGTTGCCAATAGGAGGATTGTGCCAAACTTAATTTCCATGATTTCTCTTAAATAGTGCCTAATTGATTTTCTTCGGGTTACCGTTATTGAAGGTCAATTGTTTATAGAATCGAGGGCATTAAGGATATCCCGACGCACCTTACGATACAACTTACATGACGGGTCGTAGTCGTCGAATCCTCTCGCGATGCGTTTCACTAAAGCGTAGGCTTTGTCCCTGTCTCGGCGGCGCAAGGCGGAGATCAAATCCGCGTCTTCCATACCTGTGCGCGTCGCTTCCAGACGTGCGCTCGGCCACGGGCCGTCGGTTCCAGGATATACGATGTGCGTGTCACCCGGTGGGAGCGAATGTCCGTCGTTCGATCCGCCCCATTTCTTGGGGTAAGGCTCTTTGAACGGATCTTGCCCCTGGTTGCGCTGCCAGCGGTTGTAACCCCAGTGGAGGAATCCGTCGATATCCCACATCACCGCAACCCACGGGATGAGCGTCGGGCGCAACAATTCTCCGTCCATTGTTCGGTTCATCCACTTCCCGCCCGGGATGCAGCAGGTGTAGCACCAGACGCGGTCGCCGAAGTTGGTTCGAAAACTGTCGTAAAGGGCATGATGGCGTTCGAAAGCGTCCACTTTAGGGCACCACACGTCCAGCGCTCCGGCGAAGGATGGCTCTTCCACTGCGTCGACCGTGCGGATGCCGGGCATGTAGCGGCGCACGATGCCGGAGGTAATCCGGTATTCGGCGACATTCTTGCCGCCCGGTTCGTCTGCAACGTGCTGATACCAACGGTCTTTTAGTTTGCGAGCATTGATTTCCTCCATGTAGGCGCGGGCCATTTTCGATAGGGCGAGTGCGCCGGGCACGGTGGTGGTGATGTTTGTGGTGAAGGAGGTTTTGAACGCGGATGAACCCCAGCCACTCGTGAAACTGGCGAGGTGGGAACCTTCCAGATACCAAAGCCCGGCGCGGTTGTAGATGTCGAGGACGCGGGTGAAACGTTCCTTGTTCATGACCACGTTACCGGCCGCATCCTTTTCGAACACGTCACGGACAAGCCCGACATTCTGGCGTCCGCGCGCGGCGAGCCGAACATACTTCTCGATCATCGCCCAATGCTCCTCGCTCCACATCTTCAGCCCGTGCGAGGCGGCCATGCTACCGAAGTCCATCCAGTTGGTGTACTTGAAACTGTCCTTGCCGACCGGCGGCAACGCGACGGCGTGGATGTTTACCGTGAGCGGCAGTTCGCGCGTAATCCCGCCCTGCGCGACGCGGATCCGGATCGGGAACCGCCGCATCGACCCCTCTGCGGCGCGATCCAGCCGGAAGCGCAACGCCTCCGTTTCGGCCGGCGATGGGATGGTCGCCGCCGTCCCGAGCGCGGGGCTATCAGGGTACAGCGCGACCCTCGTGACGGGTAGGGGTTCCAGCACATCAAAAACCTCGAACGGGGCGCGACGCGCCACATGCGGGTTGTCGCCCGGATTCTTTTCAAGGAAACCTCGCACGCCAGTATTGCGCTTCACCGGCACCGCCCGCATCTGGTACCATTCGCCGTCGGAGTATGACGCGGAGATCGTGAGCGGATCGCCGGGCATCAGACCGTTGATCAGGACATTGACATCGATCACGCCATTCGACGGGACATCGATCTCGTCCATGCGTTCTACGGCCTCCGTTTTAGAGTCGGCGTACAGCCACGCGAGCGGATCGGTCAAGACCGCTTTAAAATTTGCGTCCGTTGGCGCGGCGGATGCCGCAATCGCCACCGCCAGCAACTGACATGCCATGCTGATGAACTTCATGATTCCCAAATCCTTATAAGCGCTTACCTCATTAAACCGATTGAAGTGATAAGTAACATACCACAACCACTTGTGCCAAGTCAATGAGAAACGGTTCCGTGCCGTTTCCCAACCGCCCTGCGCACGGTGCAAATTTGTGCTTTTCTTTTACAGGGCGGATAAGGTATAATTTTTAACCAGTTCGGGCGTAAAAGGTGGTGCGCCGTGACCAAGGAAGGTTTTTCATGATTTTTTCCCGTCGTGGATTTATGGACGCCGGGTGGTGCTGAACGGAGGCGTTTTATGGCATTTGACACCGGGAGACCGTCATTCCGTCTGTTTTATCTGCAGCAACAATACGATTCTAGTCTGGTGGAGGAGTTCGCCAAGCACGCCGTGCAACCGCTTTCCACCATTAAAACCGAGCCAATCACCGGCTGGGTGACCGGGCGGCATTTGCTGGACCGCAATATTACCGACGAGCGGTGCGTGATCGGTCCGTATCTTCATTTGCAGCTGCTTAAGGCCGAGAAGAAGATCCCCGGCTCGCTGTTGACCGCGCATCGCAAAATGGAGGAAGAGGTCGAGATGAAGGCCCGCGAGGTCCACACCCTCTCCCGCAAAGCGAAGTCCGAGGTCAAGCAGCGGGTGATTGCCTCGCTGATGCCGCAGATGCCGCCGACGTTGAGCGGTATTCCGGTGGTGGTGGACTTCCGCAATGACCGTCTTGTGGCGGGCGCGCTAAGCGACCAGCAGATCGACCGGCTCTCCCCGGCGTTCAAGGAAGCCGCCGGAACGATGCCGATTTTGGTTACCGCCTCCACCGCCGCCATGAAACGCAAACAGGTTAACGTGCGGGATTTGGAAGGAGTAAGCTTTTCACCAGACCCCAATGTCGAACCGCCGGTGGAATGTACTTTGGGGATGGATTTCTTCACTTGGCTGTGGTTCAATTGGGAGGTTAACGGTTCGGTATTCCATTTGCCGAACGGCCACGAGGCGGGGTATATGTTGGAAGGTCCGGTAACCTTTTTCCGCGACGGCGAGGGCGCTCACGAGGCGTTGCTGCGCAACGGACAGCCGCTGGACGGCGACGAGGCGATGGTGGCGCTGTTTTGCGGCAAGAAGCTGAAACGCGCCAAATTCGTGCTGGCGGTGGACAAAGATGCCATCTCCGCCACCGTGGACGCGGATTTCTCTTTCCGTTCCGTGAAACTGCCAAAGAGCGAGATGGAGGAGGAAGAGGGGCAGTTCGAAGAGCGGATGATGAGGATCGAGCTGTTCTGCGATGCTTGGTTTACGCTTTTTGACCGGTTTTTGGATTTGCGGACGGACGCGAAAGCGTGGAACCGGACTTTGAGCGCGATGCGCGAATGGATCGCCAAAGGTGTGGCGGGATCTCCGGTCTCTGACCCGGCCTGACGATTGCGGGGTGCGGCATGGGCGGATATCGTAAAACTTGGCTAAGTTTTTTCCGGGGGCTGTTGGTCGCGGCGGCGTTTTCCGCGGTGGCGGCTTTCGGTTACGATGCCAATTCGCTCTTGCCGGCTTGGGCGTCGTATGTGGGCAGCGTTTTTTCCGACGGTGACGAGGTAACTGCGGTGGCAGCCGGCAACGGCGCGGTCTATGCCGCCGGTTCGCTTGGACTGGGGGTGTTGGAAAACGACGACGGGATCGATTTTTCCAGTTTGGGCGGACGGGACGGTTTCGTGATCCGTACCGATTCCGACGGGGTGTTGCAGTGGGCCGCCGCGCTGGGCGATTTGTACCTTGATCGAATGTGCGGGTTGGCGGTGGACGCTGACGAATGCGTTTATGCGGTAGGGCGTTGCCAGACTACCCGCGCCGACCGATCCGCAACCTACGGTTTCATCACCAAGCTGGACGGTACTACTGGTGAACAGAATTGGCAATGGTCGATGCTGGGGCAGTGGGGGTCGACCAATTCGTTGAACGCGGTGTGCGTGGCGGCGGACGGCGCGGTTTACGCAGTCGGCCACGCTTCGGCGGCGAATCTCGCCTGCAACGTCACAGCCGCGACCATTCGCGGGGTGGATTACGGTTTGCAGCCTCGTGGCGGGGTGGATGCGGTGGCGATGAAGTTTTCGTCTTCCGGCGAGTTACTGTGGTTGCGTTACATCGGCGGATTGGGTTGGGATTCCGCCACCGCTTGCGCGGTTTGCGCCGATGGCGGGTTGGTGCTGGGCGGGGAGACCTACACCGCGGGCGGTTGGACCAACATCGGTTCCGACACCCAGTCCGCTTTATACAAATCCGGGTTCATCACCAAGCTCACTGCCGATGGTGAACATCTCTGGACCAGTTATCTCGCTGGCGCGGATGCGGTGTCCGTTTCGGCACTGACAGCCGACAGTTCATCGCAATACGGTACGATCTATGTGGGCGGGGTTACCGCGTCCAGCACTTTCCTGATGATCAACTCGGTGCGTTTCCGCAATGGTTTCGCCGGCGGGACGGACGGATTTCTGCTGCGGTTGAGCGAGAACGAATCAGCCTTTTCGGTGGACTGGGGGAGGTTGATCGGCGGCGCCGGCAATGACTCCGTGTCTGCGGTTGTTATCGGTCGGGAAGGTCAGGTGGCGGTGGGCGGCACCGTCTCCAGCGAGGTTGCCGTTTCCACCGATGACGGCAGTGCGTTTTCCGGCGGGAAAGACGGATTCGCCGCGTTTTTCCCCTCCAACGGATTGGCGCACATGTGGTGGAGTTACCAGGGTGGGAATGACAGCGACTCAACACTTGCGCTCGATTTTTCCTCGGCGGGACTATTGACCGGCGGCGTCACCAAATCCAAAAACTGGGTCCAGGGCGGTTTTAAGGACGACTGGGAGGATGATGACTTTTCCACCGGGTCGGAGATGGGTTACATCAAAGTGTGGGCACCGCCGATGCCGCCGTCCTTTTCAAGCGATTTGCAGGATCTTACGGTGATGGACGGCGAGTCGGCTGTGTTCTCGATGATGCTTTCCGGTACCCAGACGTTGAGTTATTTCTGGTATTGGAATGATGTGTTTTATCCCGACGCGACGGGCAATTCCCTGACAATAGCGACAGTTACCGACAATATGGACGGCAGTACGTTTTATTGCGTGGTCACGAACGGGGTCGGCTCCGTCACCAGCCCGGTGGTCACTCTTACCGTGACCAACCGGCCGCCGGTGGTGGTGGCGGACGTAGAAAGCGTTACGGTGGTGGAGTTGCAGGATGCCCGTTTCGAGTTTTCCGTTGACGGTGGTAGTGCCCCGCTGTATTACACTTGGTATCGTAACGGCGAACCTATCGCGGACGCTGACGGTTCGGAATACTCCATAAACAGCGTATTGCTTCAGGACAACGGTTCGCTGTTTTACTGCGTATGTTCCAACCAATCCGGGGTTGTCATCAGTTCCGAAGTGCTGTTGACGGTTAACCAGCGTCCGTTGGGACAGTTGTCGGTAAATCTGACCCCTGCCGATTGCGGCGGCGCGTGGAGTGTGGATTGCGGTCACACGTGGAACGAATCCGGTGCCACCGTTTCGCTGGAGGATGGCCGCTACAATGTTATCTTCAAATCGGTGGACGGGTATGCCGCTCCGGAACCGATTATCGGGGTTTTGATGTCTCGCGGGGTGGAACGTACCGAGTCTGCCGAGTACTATTCCACCACTGCGGTTGAGGCGTTGCGGGTGGTGAGCGGCAACACCATAACGCTTTACTTCAATCCGCCGGAGGGAACCAGACGTTGGTTAGGATCGGAAATGGTTGCGGACGGGTTGATTGTAACTTCGTTGGTTGGTAGCGGTGCCGAATGGGATCCCGAATATCGCGAAATCGTGCTGAATGCACGCGGTGAGACGCCGGTAACCATCACATACACCGTAAGCGGTCCGGACGGCGTTTACGATTTGGCTGGCGAGGTTAACTTTGGCAGCGGTTATCAGAATATCATTGGCGCGGAGACGCTGACTCTCGGCGGGGAAGGGGTGCGGATAATTCCGCCGCCCGATATTTTGTCCGTCTCCCGCGTCGGCGACGCGGAATGGAAGATCCGTTTCGTTTCGATTAAGGATGCGGTTTACACGGTGCAGAGTTGCGAGTCCGCCGGGGTGGATTATTGGCATCCGGTGACCTCGGTCAACGGTGTTGCGGGAGAAACCGAAGTTGTTGTGCCGGGCGGCCCGATCCGACTCTTTTACCGAGTTTCGGCATCTGGCGCCTTTGCGGATAATGGCGGGGATTAGGAAATGCGAATAGAGTCTTGCGATTATTTTGTGGTGGGAAGCGGCATTGCCGGTCTGATGAGCGCCCTTTATCTGGCACCCCACGGACGGGTGCTGCTGGTCACCAAAAAGAAGCTTGATGACTGCAACACCAATCGTGCCCAAGGCGGCATTGCCTGTGTAATGGAACCGGGCGACAGTTTTGAGCAGCACGTGCGCGACACCTTGATCGCCGGTGCCGGTTTGTGTAACGAGGCGGTTGTTCGCCAAATCGTATCCGACGGTCCGGCCCGCATCGCGGATTTGGAACGGCTTGGGGTGTGTTTCAATCCCCGTACCGACGGTGCGCCGGGTTACGACCTTGGCCGCGAGGGTGGCCATTCGCAGCGCCGCATCCTTCACGCTGGCGACATCACCGGTCAACGGGTGGAGGCGGTGTTGGTTGAACAGGTGCGTAGCAACCCTAACATCCGCGTGAGCGAAGATTCGATGGTGATTGATCTCATTACCTCCCATTTCTTGAAGCTTCCCGGCGAGAACCGTTGTTTCGGAGCCTACGTGCTGGACACGGTGTCCGGGGAGATTTATGCCGTTCGTTCGCCGCACACGATTCTGGCCACCGGCGGCGCCGGCAAGGTGTATCTATACACCTGCAATCCCGATATCGCCACCGGCGACGGCATTGCCTTGGCTTGGCGCGCGGGCGCGAAAATAGCAAACATGGAGTTTATCCAGTTCCATCCCACCTGCCTTTACCATCCCCAGGCCAAACGCTTTCTGATCAGCGAGGCGGTGCGCGGCGAGGGCGCGGAGCTGGTCGATCCGGACGGTCGTCCGTTCATGAAGAAATACGACGAGCGCGGGGCACTGGCGCCGCGTGACGTTGTGGCCCGCGCCATCGACTCCGAGATGAAGCGCACCGGTGCGCCTTATTGCTGTCTGGACATCCGCCACAAAGGCAAGACATTCCTTAAGGAACGTTTTCCGAACATTTATGACACCTGTCTCAAGTTCGGCATCGACATGGCAACCGACTTGATCCCGATCGTTCCGTCGGCGCACTACTGTTGCGGCGGCATTCAGGCCACGGTGGCGGGTGAAACCTCGCTGCCCGGACTTTCCGCGGTCGGCGAAACCGCCTGTACTGGTCTACACGGCGCGAACCGGCTGGCTAGCAATTCCCTGCTTGAGGCGCTGGTGGCGGCTTACGGAAATGCCGAGCGGATCGTCGGGGACAAATCCACGTTGCCCGACCATCTTAACATTCCGGATTGGCAGTACGGCACTGCGGTGGCGCAGGATGAGTATGTGCTGATTGCGCACAACTGGCAGGAAGTGCGTTCCTGCATGTGGGACTACGTTGGTATCGTGCGTACCAACAAACGGCTCGCGCGTGCTCGGAACCGGATCGCCAACCTTCGTAAGGAAATCCGCGAGTATTACTTCGACTATCTCGTCACCCCGGACACGCTTGAACTTCGCAACATCGCTTTGGTGGGGGAGTTGATTATCAAAAGCGCGATGCGTCGGCATGAATCGCGCGGGCTCCACTACACGCTGGATTATCCCGAAACCCGCCGAATCCCGCACGACACGGTTTTGGTGCGTGGCAGCCATTTCTAACGCAACTTCTAACGCGATTTTTTGAGGAGGATTGTCTTGGGATTGTTTCGGGAAAATGGCGGCAGCGGCGAGGTATCCCCGTTTTACCGTCCGCAGTGGCTGGTGGCCATCGGTTTTCTTACCATAATTCTGATCGGTACCGGTTTGTTCCTGATGCCGTTTTCGGTGGCCAGCGGTGCGAAGCCGCTCTCCTTTTCCGAGGCACTGTTCACTTCCGCCACATCCGCCTGCGTCACTGGGCTGATGGTGATTGACATCGGAACTCGGTTGTCGGTGGCGGGACAGTGTGTGCTATTGGCTCTGGTACAGATTTGCGGCATCGGATTGATGGCGGCAACCACCTTCCTGTTGGTGATATTTGGCCGTCGGCTGAGTCTTCAGAGCGAGTTCGCGGTAATGGACGCCATCGGATCCAAGGGCGTTTACGGCGTACGCGGTCTGGTGTGCTGGGTAATCGGCATTACGCTATTTTTTGAGTTGGCCGGCACCGCCGTTCTGCTTCCCTGCTATTTGCACCCGATGTGTCCGGAATTGCCTCCGATGTCTTTTAGAAGAGCCGTTTTCTACGCCTTCTTCCATGCGGTGAGTGCGTTTTGCAATGCTGGCGTGTCATTGCATTCCAACGGGTTGGCCTATTTCATGGACGATCCGGTGTACCTTGGGGTTATCGGGACGTTGGTGTTGCTGGGGAGCCTTGGCTTTTTGGTGTTGTTCAATCTGGTGACCATCAAGTTCTGGCGTAAAAACCTTCTGGAGCGCGGTGCGCTTTCCATGCACAGCAAAGTGGTCTTGTCCGCCACTGCAGTATTGGTTTTGTTTTCCGCCGCCACATTCTTGTGGGCGGAGTGGAACCACGCCTTGGCGGCGATGCCGCCCGGTCACCGGTGGTACGGTGCGCTTTTCCACGCGGTCTCATCGCGCACCGCCGGATTCTCGGCGCTGGACATGGCCTCCACCACCGAGTTTTCCCGCCACATCACCGCATTTATGATGCTGGTCGGCGGGTCGCCCGGTTCATCCGCCGGCGGGATAAAAACCACCACGCTCGTGGTTTTGGCGATGACGGTTATCTCCATGTGCCGCAACAACCCCAACACGGTGATTTTTTCGCGGACCATTCCGCAGTCCATTGTGCGTGAAGCGATTGTCATCGTGCTGCTGGCGCTTACCACGATATTTGTCGCCTATGGGTTGCTGTTGTTCACCGAGGCTTCCGCCGGTGACACTCATGGCGGCCGGTTGTTGTTTGAAACGGTGGCAGCCACCTCCACGGCGGGCATGTCCACCAACCAGACCGAAATGCTTTCTGCCGCCGGCCGTTGCATCATAATTTGCTGCATGTACATCGGGAGGATAGGCCCGCTCGCCATCGCCTTCATGATCGGTTCCGGCGACGATTACCAGCGCGGCCGAATCGTCTATCCCGACGGTGAAATCGTGGTTGGGTAATTCTTGCCCAATGTTATGCTTTTCGGAAGAAATGCCAGCGGAAAGGCGAACTTCTTTCGTGCGCTTGACTTTGCCAAGTTCATGGTGTCGAGAGGGTATTATCTCGCGCTAGGTGCGCGGATTCCCGTTGAGCCGTCATACCCGGCAATGCTGCCGTACTTGAAACGATCGAAATTTTAAGATAACGCGATTTCAATTTTTGAGAATCCTAAAGTTTTAGTTTAGAATTCTCAAAAATTTGGGTTACTTTGACAAACCGGTAAATAGTATAATGTTCGCCATGAAATACATTAAGCGAAAGATTGAGCCGTGTCTCATGCGTATGTTGAAGATGTTCCCTGGTGCTGACGGGTCCGCGCCGCGCCGGGAAGACCTTCATGTTGCGGAATGTTCTGAAAAACACCTCATACGTTCAACTAGAAGATCCTGATATACTTCTTTCGGTCAAGGCCGACCCGCGAGGTTTCCTTGATAGTCTGTCACTCCCTGTAGTGATTGACGAAATCCAGCAGGTTCCGGAGCTGTTCAACTATATCCGGTCGAAAATAGATGCTGGCCCCTATGCAAAGGGGCGTTGGATTCTCACCGGTTCTCACGAGCCGCTGTTGATGCGCAGTGTTGGCGAATCCATGGCAGGCAGAGCCGGTATTCTGCGGCTTTCGCCGTTTTCGCAGCTTGAGACGGCCGCCGTCACGCCGTTCACGGGCGGTTATCCTGAGGCGTTGGCCGCCGGAAAGGACGCTTCACTATGGTATTCGTCCTACATTCAGACCTATCTTGAGCGAGATGTGCGTTCAATCGTCGCAGTTAGGAATCTTATGACGTTCCATCGCTTTCTGCGGATATTGGCGACACGGCATGGACAGATGTTGAACAAGACGGACATTGCCGCTCCGCTTGGCGTGTCTGTTCCCACCGTGACGGAATGGCTGAATGTGCTTGAAATGTCTGGTCTTATCATTAAAGTTGCTCCGTATTACCGTAATGCGGGTAAGCGACTTGTTAAGATGCCCAAAATCTATTTCGCAGATTCAGGACTTGTTTGCCATTTGCTTGGTATCCACTCAACGGCAGAACTTGAGGCATCTCCGTTCGCCGGGGCGGTATTTGAGGGATTTGTTGTGTCCGAAGTAATGAAGGCCCAGCAGGCGGCCGGGTTGGAGAGAGATGTGTATTATTTCCGCAATGAACAAGGCCTTGGGGTGGATATTGTGCTTTCGCCACAAGAGGTAAAAGCGGTACTCGCGGAATGTAAGATGTCTAAAACCGTTACGCCAGACATGTCCGTTCCCATGCGGCGTCTTGCGTCGGAGCTAATGGGTAAACTGGACAACATATCCATGTACCTTATCCACAACCCATTAAAGTCTGGCAGAGCTACCCATACTGCAGGAGCGAATATCCGGGCGGTATCTGTGAAAGAAATCATAGTCGCAATATCTTGACGGTGTGTTTTCAATAAAAATCTGCACTCGTATATGAAATGTTTCCGCAGCGGAGACATCGTCTAACTTTTGCAAATTCCATCACAACAACGCTTTTGACGCGTTGGAGCTGTATTCCAGAAATAAAATAGCCGTGGGGGAAGATGTTTTGACGGTTAGACGGTTGACAAGCGGCCGGCAACAAGCGACAAGCCTCCGGCCGCCCCCCTAATCCCTCACCGATAAAACGGATTGGCATGGCGAATGCTTACATACCGTGGTGGTGCGATATCGCACGGCAGATAGCGTAGCCATGGTTACTGAACAAATGTTGGCGATAAAATGCGGATAATGCGTTTTTATTGCCCGTTTTTAAGCGTTTGCGGCGTTAAGCGGACGCGACGTTAGGGATGTGTTCGCAATTACACGAAATGTAACTTTATGCCGTGATGAGTTACATGATATGTAATGCGACTGCCGATTTTGTAACAGAGGAAAAGATGAACAAGTATGCTGATCAAGTGCTGAAAGACCTTCGGGCGAAGAACCCGAACGAACCCGAATTCCTGCAGGCGGCCGAGGAAGTCCTTTCGACCCTGGGTCCGGTGCTGGATGCCAACCCGCAGTATAAAGAGAACGCGATTCTGGAGCGGATCGTTGAGCCGGAGCGGGTGGTGATTTTCCGGGTTCCGTGGGTGGACGACAAAGGGGGCGTGCGGGTTAACCGCGGTTACCGCGTGCAGTACAACTCGGCAATCGGCCCGTACAAAGGCGGCCTGCGTTTTGATCCGTCGGTCAACCTGTCGGTCCTTAAGTTCCTTGGTTTTGAGCAGGTGTTCAAAAACTCCCTCACCACGCTGCCGATGGGCGGCGGCAAGGGCGGTTCGGACTTCAACCCTAAACAGAGCCCCCATACCCCCGGCAAGCGGTGCAGCGACGCCGAGGTGATGCGGTTCTGCCAGAGCTTCATGACGGAGCTGTTCCGCCACATCGGCCCGGACACCGATGTTCCCGCCGGCGATATGAACGTGGGCGGCCGCGAAATCGGTTATCTTTTTGGACAGTACAAGCGTCTCGCCAACGAGTGGACCGGGGTTCTGACCGGCAAAGGGCTCTCCTACGGCGGCTCGCTGATCCGTCCCGAGGCGACCGGTTACGGCAACATTTATTTCGCCGAGAATATGCTGGCGATGCGCAAGCAGAATTTCGAGGGCAAACTGTGCGTGATTTCCGGTTCCGGCAACGTCGCATCCTTCGCGGCGCAGAAGCTGTTGCAGTTGGGCGCCAAGGTGCTTACGCTCTCCGACCGTTCTGGCTCCATTTACGTCAAGGACGGTATCACGCCGGAATTGCTGGCCGAGGTTATGGAACTCAAGACCGTCAAACGCGGCGAGCTTTCCGAGATCAAGGCCAAGGGCGTCCAGTTCGTAGCCAAGAAGAACAGCTGGCAGATTGCGGACAAGATTGACGCCGCCTTCCCGTGCGCCCGCCAGAATGAGCTGAATGGCGAGGATGCCGAATACCTGCTCAAGCATGGCTGTACGCTGGTCGGCGAGGGTGCCAACATGCCTTCGACCCCGGAAGCGATCGACAAGTTTGTCCGCGCGAAGATCATGTACTCCCCGGGCAAGGCGTCCAACGCGGGCGGCGTGGCGACCTCCGGCCTTGAGATGTCGCAGAACTCCGAGCGCCTCAGCTGGACGCGCGAAGAGGTCGACGCCAAACTCAAAGGCATCATGAAGTCGATCCACGACAACGCGTGGGAAGCCGCCGCCAAGTACGGCAAGAAGGGCAATTACATGGTTGGCGCGAACATTGCCGGCTTCACCAAGGTTGCGGACGCAATGGTGGCCCAAGGCGTTTGCTAAACATTAGCCATTGACAAACAACGGGTGCCAAGAGTATCATATATACCCTTTGGCGCCCGTCGTTTTTTTTGTTGTAAAAGAAGGAGTCACCATGTGTGAAAATTGCGTTAAGAGCGACCTGTCGCTTCTAGAACCGGTGTTCCGGGAGTTTGAAGGCGACGAACACGCTCTGGTTTCGATTTTGCAGAAGGCGCAGGAGGTTTACGGGTACCTGCCGATTGACGCGGTTTACAGAATCGCCGAACACCAAAAGGTGTCGCCTGCCAAGGTGCTGGGCGTGGCGACTTTCTATTCCCAGTTCCGGCTGCAACCAGTGGGCAAGAACCTGATTCTGTTGTGCAAAGGTACCGCCTGCCATGTTAACGGGGCGGACACTATCGCCAAGGCCATCAAGGAGGAATTGGGAATTGGCGATGGTGAAACCACCGCAGACGGGGTGTTCTCGCTCAAAGAAGTGGCTTGCTTGGGTTGTTGCTCGCTTTCGCCGGTGATGATGGTTAACGAAACCGCGTACGGTTCGCTCACTCCCGCCAAGGCCAAGGCTATACTGCGCGGGATTCGCGACGAGGGCAAATGACGGTGCCGTTGCCGTATCGGGGAATGCGGTAGCGGACTCGTGGTTGAGTAGACGTTTTGTTAAGTTTTGAAAGGTGCTTGATATGCGAATAGTTATCGGAGAAGGCAGTTGCGGTATCGCGGCGGGGGCGAAAAAGCTCCACAGTGCCCTGTCGCAGCTTGGCGCGGAGGTCGGAATCACCGGCTGTATCGGCATGTGTTACCTGGAGCCGATTATCGATCTGTACGAAGGTCAGGATTTGAAAGCCCGCCTGGTCCGTGTTCAGGATAAGGATGCCCAGCGGATTGTTGATGCGGCGAAGAGCGGCGACCTTTCCGGCGTTGAGGATTTGAGGATTTCCTGCGATGACGAGAGTTTCCTTTCCAAGCAGACCCGTATCGCGCTTCGCCATTGCGGAATTATTGACCCGGAATCGATTGACAGCTACCGGGCGGCGGACGGTTACAAGGCCATTGCCAAAGTCCGCGAGAGCATGACTCCGGAAGAGGTAATCGAGGAGATCAAGATTTCCGGTTTGGCCGGGCGCGGCGGCGCGGGTTTCCCGACCTGGTTCAAGTGGAACGCCGCCCGCAATTCCAAAGGCGACGAAAAGTACCTGATTTGCAACGCCGACGAGGGCGACCCCGGCGCGTTCATGGATCGCGCGGTTATTGAATCCGATCCGCACTCGCTTTTGGAAGGAATGCTGATCGCGGCATACGCGATCGGGGCGAAACGCGCTTTCGTTTATGTCCGCGCCGAGTACCCGCTGGCGATTATCCGTCTGGAAAAGGCGATTGCCGACGCGACCGCCGCCGGCATTATGGGTGATTGCGAGATCCGCATCAAGGCTGGCGCGGGAGCGTTCGTTTGCGGCGAAGAGACCGCCCTGATCGAGTCGCTGGAGGGTAACCGCGGTATGCCGCGCCTGAAACCCCCGTTCCCAGCCGAGAAGGGGTACATCCAGAAACCGTCTAACATCAACAACGTCGAAACCTTTGCCAACGTCGCTTGGATTAATCTCAATGGCGGTAAGGCGTTTGCCGCGATGGGAACCGAGAACTCCAAAGGCACCAAGGTGTTCGCCCTTACCGGAAAAATCCGGCGCGGCGGCTTGGTGGAAATCCCGATGGGGCTTACCCTGCGCGATGTCATATTCGACATTGGCGGTGGCATTCGCGATGGCAAAAAGTTCAAGGCGGTGCAGATGGGCGGCCCGTCAGGCGGTTGCATCCCGGAATCGCTGCTTGATACCCGCATCGATTACAAAGAATTGAGCGCGACCGGAGCCATCATGGGGTCCGGCGGCATGGTGGTCATGGACGATTCAACCTGTATGGTCAACATGGCCCGTTTCTTCCTCGACTTCACTGCCAAGGAGAGTTGCGGTAAGTGCGTGCATTGCCGGATCGGCACCAAGCGCTTGCATGAAACGCTGGTGCGGATTACCGAGGGCAAGGGCAAAGAGGGCGACGTGGAGTTGCTGGAAGAGCTTTGCCGAGGCATCAAAGACGGCGCGTTGTGCGGTCTTGGACAGACCGCGCCGAATCCGGTGCTGACCACCATCCGCTATTTCCGCGACGAGTACGACGCGCACATCCGCCAGCAGCAGTGCCCGGCTAAAGAATGCGCGGCGTTGCGGCGGTTTACGATTGACCCCGTTAAGTGCCGTGGCTGCACCATGTGCGCGAGAAATTGCCCGGTGGGTGCGATTACCGGAACGGTGAAGAACCCGCACGTCATCGACCAGACGAAGTGCATCAAGTGCGGTGCATGCAAAGCAACCTGCAAATTTGGAGCGATCAATGATTAAGCTTACTATTGATGGAGTGGCGGTCGAGGTGGAAGAGGGTACCACCGTCTTGGCTGCGGCGGAAAAGGCCGGTATAGAAATCCCCAACCTCTGTTTTATGAAAGAGCTGAGTCCGTACGGAGCGTGCGGGATTTGCGTGGTTGAGGTTGAGAAATGTCCGAAGCTTCTCCGCGCCTGCGCTACCAAGGCCACTGACGGCATGGTGGTGACCACAAATGGCGAACGCGCCATACGGGCGCGCAAGTTGGCGATGGAACTGTTGATGGGCGATCACGACGGTGATTGCCTTGGTCCATGCAAGCTTAACTGTCCGGCACACACCGATTGCCAAAAGTACGTCAAGGAAATCTCCGAGGGGCGTTTCGCCGATGCGGTCGCCACAATCAAGGAGACCTTCCCCTTGCCGGCGGCGATTGGCCGCGTATGCCCGCATCCCTGCGAAAAGCATTGCCGGCGCGGTTTGGTGGAGTCCCCGATTTCCATTGCGCATCTTAAGTATTTCGCCGCCGACAAGGTTCGGGCCGACGGTAACGAGCACCCGATTCCGGTGTCGTCGCCGACCGGCAAAAAAGTCGGTATAGTTGGTGGCGGGCCGGCCGGTTTGTCCGCTGCGTTCAAGCTGGCGCAGTATGGCCATGCGGTAACCGTTTACGACCAGATGCCGGAGATGGGCGGGATGCTCCGCTACGGGATTCCCGAATACCGGTTGCCGAAGAGCATTTTGAAGTGCGAGACGGATGCGATTGCCGCGCTCGGGGTTAAGTTTGTAAACAACTTTAAAATTGGACGCGATGCCCAGTTAGAGGATTTGCGCGGACAGTTTGATGCCCTGGTCGTTGCCAACGGCGCTTGGAAATCCACTCCGATGCGCGTAAAGGGCGAAGATCTGCAAGGCGTGTGGGGTGGCATTGACTTCCTTCGCGCCGTGGTAACCGGGCAGTCGGTGGAAATCGGCAACCGCGTGGCGATTGTCGGCGGCGGCAATACCGCGATGGACGCTTGCCGTACCGCAGTACGTTGCGGTGCCAAAGAGGTTTATGTGGTTTATCGCCGTACCCGCAAGGAAATGCCGGCGGAGGATATCGAGATCGCCGAGGCGGAGGAAGAGGGCGTGGTCTTTAAATTCCTCTGCACCCCGGACGAAATCTTGGGACGCGACGGCCATGTGGTCGGCGCGAAATTACAGGTGATGGAGCTTGGCGAGCCGGATGAGCGCGGCCGTCGCAAGCCGGTCCCGGTGCCGGGCAAGTTCGATACCATCGAACTGGATACGGTGATTATCGCGGTCGGCCAGCGCAACGACCCAGAGGGTTTTGAGTTGATGCCGAAAACCGAAAAAGGCACCATCGCCGCCGATCCGAAGAATTTTGAAACATCGCTTCCCGGCGTTTTCGCTTGCGGCGACACTGTCAATCGGGGCGCCGGAATCGCCATTGCCGCCATCGCCCAGGCGAACGAAGCCGCGTTGGCGGTCAATGCGTTTCTCGCCGGCGGACATTACGAGCCGGTCGAGCCGGTGGTGTCGGAGCGTAATCTTACGGCGGATAATTTCAAAGACGAGTCTCGGATTCCGCGGGTTAAGATGTCGCAGCGTTCGGCAGAAGAGCGCCGCCGTGATTTCAAGGAGGTTAATCTTGGATTGACCGCCGAGACGGCGATGGCGGAAGCCAAGCGGTGTCTAAAGTGCGGTTGCCACGATTACGCGGACTGCAAGCTTATCCGTTACGCCAACCTGTTGCGTACCGACACCCAGCGGTTGCGCGGTGATTTCCACACCGGATATGTGGAGACCGATTTAGTTGCCATCGAGCGGAACCAGCGCAAGTGCATCACCTGCAACCAATGCGTGCGGGTGTGTGAGCAGATTGCCAAGAAGGGGCTGCTGGGACTTGTCGGGCGTGGTTTCAAAACCGTCATCAAGCCTGAATTTAACGATCCTTCCGCCATTGCCGGATGCCGTGACTGCCACCTTTGCGTGGACAACTGCCCGACTGGAGCGTTGCGGCTGTTGGATAAATAGGGGAGGAAAGGGTGACGCTGGCGTATGGAAGGTAAGAGTGCCAAAGTGCCGTGCGATATCGCGGTGTTGCAGGAGATATCAACGGCGGTTGTCCGCGAACGGGACCTCCGCCGGCTTTTGGAGCAGGTTATTGACATTCTGGACCGCAGCATGGGAATGTTGCGGGGTACCTTCACGCTTCTGGAAGGCGATGAGTTGCGGATTGAGGCATCGTCAAAGCAGCTGAACGCCGAGGAGCGGGCGCTGGGGCGTTATCGCATAGGCGAGGGTATCACGGGATTGGTCGCAAAAAGCGGCAAGGCGGAAATTGTCCGCGATGTCCGAAAGGACCGTCGGTTCCTCAACCGCACTAAGTCCCGCGGGGCCGACGAGGCGCTTTCCTTCATTTGTGTGCCGTTGATTCGGCAGGGGCAGGTTATTGGCACTCTTTCCGTCGACCGCGAAATGCGCGACAATCCCGCCGCGTTGGCCAAGGATGTCGCGCTGTTGGAGATTATCGCCAACATCACGGCCGAGGCGGCGGCGACATTCCGCGAGGAATGCACCGAGCGCGAGGCGTTGGTAAACGAAAACCGGAAGCTTCGCGGGATGCTGGCCGACGGCCTTCCCAAACGGATGATAGGCGACTGTACCGAGATGCGGTCGGTGTACGAGCAGATACGCCAAGTGGCGTCCAGCGAGGTTACTGTGCTGATTCGCGGGGCGAGCGGCACCGGCAAGGAATTGGTCGCGCAGGAAATCCAGTCGCTGTCTGCCCGCAAGGACAAGCCGTTCGTGGTGCTGAACTGTGCCGCCATGCCCGAGATGCTGGTGGAGTCGGAGCTGTTCGGACATGAGAAAGGGGCGTTCACCGATGCGCGCGAACGCCGTATCGGTAGGGCCGAGGCGGCCAACGGGGGAACGCTGTTTTTGGACGAATTCGGCGATTTATCCATTGCCGTTCAGGTAAAGCTGCTGCGCTTTTTGCAGGACCGTACATTCTCTCGGGTCGGATCTAACGAGGTTATCCGGAGTGATGTCCGTTTTATTGCGGCTACCTCGCGCAACCTTGAAGACTTGATGTCCAAAAAACTTTTCCGCGAAGACTTGTACTACCGACTTTCGGTGTTTCCGATCATGATGCCCGATTTGTCCGCCCGCGGCGGGGATATCGTGTTGCTTGCCCACCATTTCCTGGCCAAGAAGAGCGCGCAGCACGGTCGGCACGTTACCCGTATTTCATCTCCGGCGATGAACATGCTTCAATCCTACAATTGGCCGGGCAATGTCCGCGAGCTTGAGAATTGTATCGAGCGTGCGGTGCTTACCGCCAAAGATGACACTATTCACAGCTATAACCTCCCGGCCGCGCTGCAAACCCCGGAATTTGCGGAAGACCCGTTTCGCCCTGATGAGAAACTTTCGCTTCGGGAGCAGCTCGCAATTGCCGAGCGCCGGATTTTGGAGAACGCGGTAAAGCGTCACAACGGAAACCGCGCGGCCGCCGGGCGGGAATTGGGTGTTAGTTCGCGTATGATGAATTACAAGTTGGGGAAATTGGGAATTCTGGATATCGGCAGGGATGATGATTGATTTCAGAGGTGGTAATTTGACTTATAACAAGCGTCAAAGGGTTTAGGTTTTGGAAAATGGTGTTGTTTGTTTTATCGCGCTGTGCGCGTTGTTGTTCGTAGGAAAATTACTGCGGGTAAATTGTTCGCTTTTTCAGCGGTTATATTTGCCCAGTTCGGTGATTGGCGGACTGGTCGGCTTGGCCGTGGTTTCCGTATGCGGCCGGTGGATTCCGGAGGAATGCGTTAAAGTCGCCGGTAAGCTGCCGGGATTTTTGATCAACATTATTTTCGCGACGATTTTTCTTGGCGCTGCAACCCCGAAAATCAGGGATGTGTTCCGTTTGGCGTTCCCGCAGCTGGTGGTTGGGCAACTGTTGGCGTGGGGCCAGTATGTGGTCGGTTTAGGGCTGGCCGGTTTTGTGCTGGTAAAGGCGTTCGGGGTACCGGAGACCTTCGGCAATCTGCTGGAGATCGGTTTTCAGGGCGGGCACGGTACTGCCGGCGGCATGGCGGAGAGTTTTTCGGAAATCGGTTGGACGGACGGTGTGGCGCTCGGTTTCACTATGGCGACCATCGGTATGGTGGTCGGCGTTGTGCTGGGTATGGTGCTGATACAATGGGCGCACCGTCACGGTTACGTAAAGGAAGTGCGGGCTTTTGAAGATCGCCGTATTTTTGAGCGCCGTGGCTTCCACCTTAAGAACCAGCGCCCGTCGGCCGGGCTGCAAACCGTTATGAGCGATTCGATCGACTCCTTGGCCTGGCACATTGTGGTGGTTGGCATTGCGGTTTTGATCGGTTACGTAATGCATCGCTGTCTGAACATAAGGGGGTTCCCGCTCTTTCCTTTCTGCATGATTGGCGGCGTACTGTTGCAATTAATCACCAAGAAATTGCGTAAAACCCTGTTGGTGGACCGGGTGCAAATGGAGCGGATATCCGGTGCTGCACTTGACTTTTTGGTGGTGTCCGCCATATCCACCATCAAACTTTCGGTGGTGGCCGCCAACTGGTTACCGCTCGCGATTCTTGCGGTATGCGGAACTTTGTACAGCGTTTTCATCGTGCTTTTTGTGGCCCGCCGGGTGTTCCGCACGTTTTGGTTCGAGCGGGCGATCGCCGAGTTTGGACAGTCAACCGGCGTTACTGCCACCGGGCTTATGCTGCTGCGCACGGTTGACCCGGAAAACCGCACTCCGGCGGTGATCAGTTTCGGGTACAAGCAGCTGTTGCACGAACCCTTCATGGGGGGCGGGCTTTGGACTGCCCTTGCGGTGCCGTTGGTTTACAAACTGGGCTGGTTGCCGGTATGGTTGATTTCCCTCGCGATGCTGGCCTTGTGGTCTGTCTTTGCCCTGATCATAGTCCGCCGCAACCGCAAAGGATAAACGGTTTGCACTCTTTTTCTCCGCGAATTGATTTTTTCAATTTTCACTGTTGACTCTGTGGCGGGAAAATAGTAAAATATTGCGCCAATTCTGTAGGGGAGATATCCCTTTTTGCAGATGGGGAAGTTCCCCGAAGAGACTTCAACTACGAAGGAGATTGTAAAAAATGGCTATCAAGGTTGGTATCAATGGTTTCGGCCGCATTGGCCGTATGGTTTTCCGCGCGGCGATTGAGAATTTCGCGGATGACATTGAGATCGTCGGCATCAACGATCTGCTGGATCCTGATTATTTGGCGTACATGCTGAAGTATGACTCCGTCCACGGCATCTTCCAGCACGAAGTCAGCGGCTGCAACGAGTCGAAGATCCTTTGCGTCGATGGCAAGAAGATCCGCGTTTTCTCCGAGAAGGACCCCGCTCTCCTTCCTTGGGGCGAACTCCAGGCTGACGTTGTCGTCGAGTCCACCGGCCTCTTCCTCACGGACGAGAAGGCCCGCGCCCACATCACCGCCGGCGCTAAGAAGGTCATTATGTCGGCTCCTTCGAAGGACGCCACCCCGATGTTCGTCTATGGCGTGAACGACAAGACCTACGCCGGTCAGGACATCATCTCCAACGCTTCCTGCACGACCAACTGCTTGGCCCCGATTTCCAAGGTTCTGAATGACACCTTCGGTATCAAGCGCGGTCTGATGACCACCATCCACGCCGCTACCGCGACGCAGAAGACCGTTGACGGCCCGTCCAAGAAGGATTGGCGCGGCGGCCGTGGCATCCTCGAGAACATGATCCCGTCCTCCACCGGCGCGGCAAAGGCGGTCGGCAAGGTTCTTCCGTCCCTCAACGGTAAGCTCACCGGCATGTCCGTGCGCGTCCCGACTTCCGATGTCTCCTTCGTCGATCTGACGGTCGAGCTCGAAAAGCCGGCGACCTACGAAGAGATCTGCGCGGCGATGAAGGCTGCCTCCGAAGGCGAGCTGAAGGGTATCCTCGGTTACACCGACGAAGCGGTGGTCTCCACCGACTTCCGCGGTGACGCCCGTACCTCGATCTTCGACGTCAAGGCTGGCATCCAGCTGGATCCGACCTTCGTCAAGGTTTGCTCCTGGTACGATAACGAGTGGGGTTATTCCAACAAGGTGTTGGAGATGGCCCGCGTCATTGCGAAGTAATCCCGTTAACGGATTTGTCTGAAAAAAGCGGCCCGCATTGGCGGGCCGCTTTTTTTTTTCACTTTTCTCCTTGAATCCGGCAATGCAAAACTGTTATGCTAATCTGCGTAAGGGTGTTGTTTAAACGGGGTACGCGAATATGACGAATAACTCAAATTTGGCGGTCAGGTTATCGGCAATGGCGGTTATGGTTGTTGGCATTAACGGTTGGTGCGGTGCAGGCGACTATCCCATCGTCATGCCCCGCATGGGCAGCGTTCAGACTACCGGCGGATTTTGGGCCGCACGCGAGGCAACCAACCGTTTGGTTACCGCCAAGGCCAACCTGAAGCAGAGTCGCGACACAGGTCGTATTGAGAACTTTGTAAACGCCGCCAAAAAAATTCGCGGTGAGGCGCACGGGCCGTTCAAGGGGATCTTCTTCAACGATAGCGATGTCTATAAAATCGCGGAAGGGATGGCATACGAACTGGCTATGTCCCCGGATGCCGAATCCGCGCGCGAGTTGGAAGAGCTGATTGAAAAATTTGCGGCCGCGCAGGAGCCGGACGGGTACTTGTACACCGCCCGGACGTTGGGTGACCGCCACGAGCGGGTCGGTGGGCATCGTTGGTACTGCGACGACGCGCACGAGCTGTACTGCATGGGCCACATGATTGAGGCGGCGGTGGCGCATTACGAAACCACCGGCAAGGACAATTTTTTGAAGGTTGCCTGCAAGGCGGCGGACATGATGCGTCGCACCTTTGGCCCCGGCGAAGGGCAGATCTGGTTTATGCCCGGTCACGAAGAGGTGGAACTGGCGTTGTGCAAGCTCTACCGGGTGACCGGCAAGAAAGAGTATCTTGATATGGCGCTGGATTTCCTATCGACCCGCGGGATGCCCCATGATAAAAGGGTGGGGGAGGTTAAACGCGGCTTTCCCAAAAATCACGCCTATTATCAGGATCATCTTCCGGTGCGGGAACAAAAGGAGGCGGTAGGGCACTCCGTGCGCGCGGGTTACCTGTACACCGGAATGTGCGACGTTGGTATGCTGGCCGGCGATCAGACGCTGTTGGACGCGGTGGACGCGCTTTGGAACGATATCGTATCGAAGAAGCTTTACTTGAGCGGCGGTGTCGGGGCTAGGCCGGAAATCGAGGGGTTTGGCCCGGCTTATGATCTGCCTAACGAGCGGGTTTGCCTTGAGACTTGCGCGGCAATCGCCAATGCGTTTTTCAACGAGCGGATGTTCCTGCGTACCGGCGAAAGCAAATACCTCGACATCGTTGAACGCATCGCCTACAACGGTTCGCTCTGTTCAATTTCCATTTCTGGCGATGAGTTCTTTTATCCCAACCCGATGGCTTCGCGTGGCGGATACAAGCGTTCCAAGTGGTTCGGATGCGCCTGTTGCCCGCCGAACGTGGTGCGCTTCATTCCGCAGTTTATCGACTGGGCGTATGCGTCCGACGCAAAGTCCGGGGTTTTCTATTGGAACTTCTTTATCGAGTCCAAAGCCGATCTCGGGCGGGTGAAATTTTCGCAGAAAACCGACTATCCGTGGAGCGGCGATTCGGTGCTAACGGTCAACCCGGCCAAAGACGGTGATGAATTCTCGGTCAAAGTCCGCATTCCCGGTTGGGCGAAAGGAGAACCCGTCCCCGGAGGGCTTTACACTCAAACGAAACCTTCCCGTGCGGAAGATGTCCGCTGCCGGGTGAATGGTGAAGACGTTGATGCCAAACCGGGACGAGACGGCTACATTACCATCACCAGGGCGTGGCGGAAGGGAGACACGGTGTCGTTAAGTTTGCCGCTGGAAGTTAAGCGCATCAAGGCCGATGACCGGGTGGAGCAGGATCGCGGACGGTTGGCGGTAGAACGCGGTCCGTTGGTGTACTGCGCGGAAGGCGCGGACAACGGAGGCAAGGCGTTTAACGCCGTGTTGCCGGCTAACACGGAATTTACCGCCGGGCCGATTGTGATCGCCAATACCAAGATGACCGCGCTTAAGGGCGGCGGGATAACCCTGGTGCCGTTTTTCGCCTGGTGCCACCGTGGCGCTGGCGAGATGCAGACCTGGTTCGCCACCAGCCGCGAAGTGGTCAGCGGTAACAGTCAAGGCGTGATCGTGTCCGCATCGCACTGCTGGCGACTGGACTCCACGGCGGCGTTGTTCGACGGTAAATTGCCCGCATCGTCGGCGGATGAATCGATTCCGCGATTCACTTTTTGGAATCACACCGGGACCGAAGAGTGGGTGGAGCTGGAGCTTCCGATGCGCAAGCCGGTGAAGTCCATCGAGGTTTACTGGTTTGACGACAAACACGTTCACCGCGGCGAGTGCGCTTTGCCTGAACGGTGGCGGGTACAGAGCCGTCTTTTCCCAGGACTGCCGTGGACGGATGTTGAAGGTGCTTCGTACACTACGGAGCTGGACGGTTTTTCGGCTGCCACGTTCAATAAGCCGATAGAGTCCGAGTCGTTTCGTATAGTGGTGAAGAGCCGTCCGAAACTTTCGTCGGGGATGTTGGAGATCAGGGTAAATCAATAGGGCGTCGCCGTGTTGGGGGGCGCCCCTTAATTCAGGAGAACGGAATGAAACATATCATTTGGGTGCCTTTGGCGTGTTTGCTGGGGCTTTTGGTTGGCAGTTGGGGTCCAAACGAAAAAATAAAAAATCTCAAGAATGAGATTGAAGAATTGCGCATCCATGCCAATAGCGACAACATTGGCGGGTTTGGGGTATTGACCCAAATGACGCATATCCCGGATCGCGCGCGGGTGCGTCCGCCGTCGAAGGAGGCGGAAACCAATGTTGTGGTACAGGTCGAATCCGACGGAACGGCGACCGGTACCAACGAAACCCAAGTGGTGCGTAAGGGCCCGGACGCGCCGCCGCATTTCCGCCGCCGCCATACCGAGGATTTGCGTGCCCGCATTGACGAGGCCAAAGAACTGTGGCAGACCCGGGTGGATGTGGCGCGGTCGCAATGGATCGCGGAGTTTGGGCTTGAGGGTGACGCGATCGCGGCGTTCGACGAAACCCTTAACCAGATGAACGAACAGCTTTACGACCAAATGCAGGGACTGGCCGACCAACTAGTCAACGAGGACGAGATGTCGCCCGAATTGGGATTGCGGTTTATGAGTAACTTCACCGGTGTGCTGGCGGAAACCTATGATAAATTGGGTCAGGTCGTGCCGGCGGAACGGCGCGGCGACGTTTCAAAAATGGAGGTTTATGATTTTATCGATCCGGGGGTAATTGAACCGTTGATTGCGGTTCAGGGTAAACTCGAAAACTTGCCGGGCCCGCACCGGCGGATACGCGGGAGGTAAGCGATGTGGCATTTAACGCAAATCTGGCGGGTGGCGGTGTACGAGTTGCGTGATGCGGTCAGGAGCCGCCGCGCAATTGTGGTGCTGGCGCTTTATCTGGTGGCGGCGGTCGGATGTATGTACGGGTCGATTTCCCTGTTGGGGCGGTTGGAGGCCGATCTGGCGAAGATGCTGCAGTTGCCAGCCTCGCAAAAAACCGGGGTGGTTTCCACCACGCTTTGGAAATCGAAACCGTTTCAGCACATGGTTCGTGGTGCGGTGCGCGATGACATGGTTTACAATGACATTGTCGGCAAACACCCAGTTGAACTGATTTACGCTTGGTTCACGTTGACTTACGCGCCGTTGCTGGTGATATTGGTGGCGGGCAACCGGATTGCCGACGACGTTCGTTCGGGTGCGGTGCGCTATATGATTTCGCGGGTCTCGCGGGGTTGCTGGTCGTGCGGAAAATTCGCCGGTCAGGCGTTGATGATCGGTCTGGCTCTCGCGGCCGGAACGATCGGAGCGTATATTACCGCCAGAATTAGGCTATATTCGGCGGCGGGGTCGTACGATTTGCTGCTGCCTATGTTCAACTGGTCGTTTCGGGCGTGGGTTTATTCGTTTGCCTACCTCGGCATGGCGTTAGGGGTGTCGCATCTCACCAGATCCGGCAGCAAAGCCACCGCGCTGGGGATTTTGGTGATGGCGCTCTTTGCCCTTGTACCCGCCTGTTGCGATTTCTTTGCGGAGCCGGTAGGCTGGCAGTCGTATTTGCCGCAGTTGGCGCAGTTGGTGCCGGGCGGACACAAAAGTTCAATCTCACGGAGTTCGCTCCCGGTATTCATCCACGCCAGTCTTTTCCTGATTGCTTTGGGCGGCTGCTATCTTTCCGCCGGTTTCTGGTTTTTCCGAAAAAGGGATTGCTAAATGGATTACGCGCTTGAAGTTAAAGATTTGGTGAAACGTTACGGAAGACGCACGGTATTGGATCGGTTCAGCTTAGCCGTTCCGGAGTTTTCATCGGTGGGATTGGTTGGCCCGAACGGGGCGGGAAAAACGACCTTCATGATGACGGTTGTCGGTTTTGTCCAGCCTACCTCCGGCGACATCAACCTATTGGGTAACGGACCGTTTTCCGCCGAAGTCCACTCGGGGCGGATTTCAATACTGCCGCAAGATTCCGAATTGCCGCTAGAGGGCAAACCGCAAGAGTTGCTGGAGCAGTACGGGATTCTGCAAGGGTTGTCGGCGCGTGACGCCCGGCTTTCGGCGGCGGAGCTGCTGAAAGCGGTCAACCTTTCCGACCGCGCCGATTCGCAAATCCGTACCCTTTCCCACGGAATGCGCAAACGGGTGATGGTGGCGCAGTGCTTTGTCGGCTTTCCGGAATTGGTGCTGCTCGACGAGCCTTTGAGCGGGTTGGATCCGCTGGAGGTTTCACGGATGCGGGCGTTCATCCAGTCCCGCCGGGGGCGGCAGACCATCGTAATTTCGTCGCACAATCTTCACGACATTGAAATATTGTGTACCCATGTGGTGATGATTGACCGCGGACGGGTGACGAGGTTTGAGGAGATGGAGCGGTTGACCGAGGTGGGCGACCGTTTGGTGTACAAGTTGACCGCGGTGCCGGGTGATTTGGAGGTTTTGAAAGACGCGGTGCCCGGTTTGACTTTAAAATGGTATCCCAACGACAATTCGCTGGTTTGCGTCTTTTCCGATAGTGGCATGGCTCCGGAGAAAATCAACGCTGCGCTGTTGCCGATTTTGCTGAAGCAGACCGGGGTGTTGTCGATTTCCCAGGGGTCGTCTTTGGAAGCGGCTTACCTTAAGGAGCCGGTATGACCACCCCGTTGAACGTGGTTCTGGTGCATCCGGAAATTCCGCACAACACCGGGGCAATCGGCCGGCTCTGCGTGGGGTTGGACTGCAGCCTGCATTTGATCAAACCGTTGGGGTTCCACCTGTCCGACCGTTACGTCCAGCGGGCCGGATTGGATTATTGGCAGTTTTTGAGATTGTCAGTTCACGACAGCTGGGAGGATTTTTTGCGTTCGGTCGGGGAGTCGCGGCTGTTTTTCCTAAGCACGCACGGCGACCGGTCGCTTTACGAATGCGAATTCCAGGCCAACGACACTTTGGTCTTCGGCAGCGAGGGGAGCGGTCTCCCCGGCAGTTATTACGACCGGTACCGCGAACGGCTTTTTAAGATTCCGATGCCGGGAGCGCATGCCCGGAGCATCAATCTGGCCAACTCCGTTTCAATCGCGGTGTACGAAGCGTACCGTCAACTTTTAAAAGGAGGGCATACAAATGAATAGGGGGTTAATCGTGATGGCGGCTGTCGCCATCGGTGTCGGGGCGTTTGCCGGCGAAGTGCGTACAACCTACGGGGCTAACGCCGAGCTTGTGGATTCCGGAATCTCGTTTTCGCCGATTGTGTTTACTCCGGAGTGGCATAGTTACGGAGCGGGCGGAGATTTTAATGAGGAATCGGACGGTCGCCGCCGTTTCTCCATGGGAACCGACCGACAGAACGCCCCGACTCTGCGCGGGACGTTGATTTGCCGTCAGTCCGGCGACGCGGTACGGGTGGAATATGCGTTGTCTGTCGAACGGGACTTTAGGATAAATCAGCTTTGCATTACTGCCCGGTTAAAGCATTCCGACTTCGCTGGCGGCCAGGCGGTGCAAGATGACTATCGCGCTGAGCTTCCCGACGATAAAGGATTCACCCATTTTTTCAACCATCGCGGCAAGAAATTCTCGATTGCCGATGCCAAGGGGAAAAAACGACTGACGATGGATTTTGACGAGCCGACGCATATCGCGATGCAGGATAACCGCGAGTGGAATGACCCCAGCTTTTCGATCCGGGTGTTTCTGGCGGAATCTTGCGAGCTTAAGACAGGCGAGGAATACCGGATCGCCTTTAACATAACTGACGGGGGAAAGACCGTGCTATCCCAGGAGCCGGGCGGAATGACAATCCGCGCTGGCAAGGATTGGATACCGATGAAGCTGGACGCGGAGATCGCTCCGGGCGGGCCGTTGGATTTTTCCAAACTGCGCGGTACGGAATCACCAGCCGGTAAATACGGTTACGTGGTGGCCCGCGGCCAGAATTTCGAGTTTGAGCGTTTGCCGGGTATCAGCCAGCGTTTTTACGGGGTTAACGTTTGTTTCGACGCCAACGTGCCCGATTACGAAACCGCCCGTCGCTTCGCCAGCCACTTGGCGCGGGTGGGGTACAACGCGATACGCTTTCACCACCACGAAAGCAGTTTGGTGCAGCCGGACGGCGTGACGCTGAATCCGGAGAAGATGAAGTGTTTTGACGGTTTGGTGGCGGCTTGCGTGGAAAACGGGATTTACATGACCACCGATTTGTTCGTGTCGCGCCGTCCGATTTCATACCGGTCGATCGGCATCGATCAACCCGGTATCGTTGAGATGAACGAATTCAAGGAGTTGGTTCAGGCGCATGACGGTGCGTTCGAAAACTATCTTAAGTTTGCGCGAAACTTTTTGGGCCACGTCAATCAATACACCGGCAGGACATTGGCGGCGGAACCGGCGATGAGTTGGTTGTCTTTCGTCAATGAGGGTAATCTTGGCAACCACGGCATGACTTGGATGGCAAAGCATCCGGTGTTCGCGGAGAAGTGGGCTGTCTGGTTGGAGGGCAAAAAGCGCGCTGAGCCGGCGGTTTACGCCGATGTCAAGCCGGAGTTGCCAAAGTCGTTGGACAACCGCAAGGATCCGCAGGTATGGGCATACGTATTGTTCCTTCAGGACTTGGAGACCAGTTTCGCCGCAAGGGTGACGAAGTTTCTGCGGGATGAGATGAAGTGCCGCGCCCTTACCACCAATTTGAACAACTGGCATTATCCAGCGGCTTTCCAGTTGGTGCGGGCCAAGAGCTACGATTATGTTGACGACCATTTTTATGTTGACCATCCGTCGTTTTTGGAACACTCGTGGCGGTTGCCCAGCCAGTGCAAAAACGAGAATCCGTTTTTAAACTCCAATCTTGGGGCGCAGGCGTTGGTGATGCGGCGAATCCTTGACAAGCCCTTCACCATAACCGAGTATAACTTCTCCGCTCCCGGAAACTTCCGCGGGGTGGGCGGGATCGCTTGCGGCACGGCGGCGGCGCTGCAAAACTGGGCGGGGTTGTGGCGTTTCGCCTGGAGCCACAACCAGCAGGGTGTGGCGCATCCTGACCAACGGCCGCTGGGGTACTTCGATATGTGCGGCGACCCGTTGGGTCTGGCTTCGGAACGCGCTTCGATTTGTTTGTTCCTGCGCCGCGACTTGAAACCGCTTGATCGCACATACGCGATGCTTCTGCCGGAACCCGCCTTGCATAGTCCGGAGGCCGCCATGTGGCTTCGCAGCGATTGGAACTGGGCCAGCTGGTATGTTAAAACCGGCGGTTTGGTCGCTGATGCCGCGCCGGAAAACGCTGGTTGGAAAACCGTCGGTTTCTCGGAATACCTTGACAAAAAGTCGGATGAAGTTCGTCGCGAAATCTTGCCGGAATCGACGGACGGGCCTTTGCCGTCGGCGGGGAACGGCGCGGTCGAGATCGATCGGCATAGTGGGCGTTTCGTGCTGAAAACCCCGCGCACTTGCGGCGGGTTCGGCGAGGGCGGGATGATTCGCGCCGACGCGCTTACCGCGGAGTTGGACAGCTCGGCGACGATTTGGGCTAGTTCTCTGGACGGTTTGCCGATCCGCGAATCGCGGCATTTGCTGGTGACCCATCTCACCGACGTGCAGAACAGCGGCATCAAGTATGCCGACCGAAAGATGCGGATTTTGCTGGACTGGGGACGTTTGCCGCATTTGATGCGGGTCGGCAAAGCCGGGGTGAGACTGTCGTTATCCGGTGGAAAATGGAAAGTCTATTCGCTTTCGTCGGGCGGCAACCGCCGCCGGGAATTGCCTTGCAGCTTTGCCGGAGGCGAAATGTCGTTTACCGCCGATGTGGCCGCTGATCCTGCGGACGCTTCGTATCTTTACGAATTGGTAAGAGAGTAATGTCTTGATTAAGGAGGAGACGTTTATGAAAAAATGTTTGGCTGTTTTGTTTGCGTGTTCGGCGGCTGCCGCCTTTGCGGAACCTAACGCCGTGCCGGCTTATGGCGAGGTTAAGCTGAAAGGGCCGATGGGCGAGCGGCTGGAAACGATGATTAAAAATCATGTGATCGCCACCGACACCGAGTACATCACCGCGCCGTTCTTGGAAAAGACCGAACGCCATGGCTGGTGGCAGACCGAGTTTTGGGGCAAGTATATGCACGCCGCCGTGCCGTTCTGGACCTACACCGGCGATGAAGGGTTAAAGCGTAAGATCGACGCCGGTTTGGCCAATATTATTGCCTCGCAGGAGCCATCGGGATACATCGGAAATTATCCGGACGAGTTGCGTTGCGGCGAGGGCTGGGACGTGTGGGGCATGAAGTACACCATGATGGGGCTGATGCACTATTACGACGGCACCGGCGACAAAAAGGCTTTGGAAGCCTGTGGCAGGGTGTGCGATTATCTTATTGGCCAGCTTGGTCCGGAAGGGAAACGCGGTTACCACCTCTACAAAAGCGGCAATTGGGCTGGATACGCCAGTTCCTCGGTGCTTGAGCCGGTGGTGTGGTTGTACAAGCGGACCAAGGAACAGAAGTGGTTGGATTTCGCGACATATCTGGTCAAAGACATGACCGAGGCCGAAGACGGGCCGAGGCTGCTGGATCTGGCGTTGAAGGGGGTTTCGGTGGCCGACCGCAACAACCCGGAGTACGGATTGAAGCCGGACGAAAAACGCGGTTATGTGATGAAGCGCAACCGCTCCAAAGCTTACGAGATGATGAGTTGCTATCAGGGGTTGATTGAGTATTACGAAGTCACCGGGCGCGAGGAGCTGTTAAAGGCTGCGGTGGCATCGGTGGACCAGATTATCCGCGACGAAATCAATCTCGCCGGCGGCAGCGCGTGCTCTGAATCGTGGTTCCACGGCGCGACGAAACAACAGTTCCCGTATGTGCGGTTGCAGGAGACCTGCGTGGTCACCACCTGGATGCGGCTGGTGGAAAAACTGCTTACCGTCACCGGTGACCCCAAATACGCCGACGAGCTGGAACGGGCGTTTTACAACATCTATCTGGCCTCGATGAACCGGGACGCCACCGAGTTTGCGGCCTACACGCCGCTCAACGGTTACCGTTACCGCGGCCACCACCATTGCTATATGCACACCAACTGCTGTAATGCCAACGGCCCGCGCGGTTTCTTGGCGTTTCTGCGGGCGTTTCTGCAGGCCAACGGCGACCGGGCGATTATGAATTTCTACGCTTCCGGGAAGCAGAAAATCACCCTGCCGAAAACCGGCGAACCGGTGATTTTCGAGACCTACACCGAATATCCCAAAAAGGGTTATGTTCGTATTGTAAACCATACCGCCAAAAGTTCGCCTTTTACGCTGTCGCTGCGTGTTCCGGCTTGGTGCGCCAGGGCTACGGTTAAGGTCAACGGCCAGCAGGTTGACGCCCAATCGGTCAAGGCGGGGAGTTATTGCAACATCAGCCGCGATTGGAAGATTGGCGATGTTGTGGAAGCGGATTTTGAGCTTACGCTGAGAGTGCATGAGCTTGACCACTATGTGGCGTTCACCCGCGGCCCGGTACTGCTGGCGCGAGATTCCCGCTTTAATGACGGACCGCTTGACGAGGTAATCCGCCGAGGGATGGTCACCAAAGACCGGCCTCCGCAATACTTCCTGCAGGTCCGCAGTCCGTCCGACGACATTTGGATGACCTTCTCCGCCACCATTCCGCTCGGCTCGCATCATGAGAACCCGGAAGGCTTCAATTGGCCGGAGATTCGTTTTTGCGACTACGCTTCGGCAGGCAATCTTTGGCAACCGTCCAACTCCTACCGGGTGTGGTTCCCGGTGGAATACAATCTGGGCGAGTAGATGCCAGTCGCTAACAATCTGAAATCTGCCAGAGGCGGTCTTCTGCCACACTACGGCTTGTTTTCTTTAAGACGGTAACCGACGCCGCGCAGTGTTTCGATAAGATTGCCGGAGGAACCCAGTTTGCGCCGTATCTGCATGATGTGCTGATCCAGCGTTCTATTCGTACCGGAATAGTCCAATCCCCATACTTTGTTGAGCAGTGCGTCTCTTGTCATTACCTCGCCGGGGTGTTCTGCAAGCGTCCGCAATAAGCCGAGTTCACGGATAGTGAGCGATTGTTCGGGTTTGTCAGGCGCAAATACAAGAAAACGTCGCGCGTCAATTTTTGCTTCACCGATGCAAAAGATTCCGGGAGCCGGCATAACGGTGGATGAAAGCTGCGACCTCCGCAACGCGGAAGCCACTCTGGCCAAAAGTTCCCGTAACCGGAATGGTTTGGCGATAAAGTCGTCCGCGCCGAGTCCGAGCCCGATTACGATGTCGGCCTCGGATGATTTCGCGGTCAGGAAAATGATTGGCAAGGTCGGATTGATGCGGCGTATCTCGACGCACACGTCATATCCGCTTTTGTTGGGCATCATCACGTCTAACAGCAACAGATCGGGTTGTCGTCTTGCGAAGGCTTCCAGCGCTTCGTTGCCGTCTTTGCAGCCTAACACTTCGTAGCCTTCGCTGGCTAGGGTGGTTTCAATGCCGTTGCGTAGAGTAGCGTCGTCTTCTGCGAAAATGATATAGCTCATTTCAGTTTACGGTTGGCAGGGTTAATTTGAAAATGCTTCCACCGCATTCGCGCGGTGCGTAGGTAAGGTCGCCACCCATGCCGCGCGCGAGATCTCGGGCAATTGGCAAGCCAAGACCGCTGCCGATTGTTTCTGCGTCATTGGTATTGTCAATTCGGAAGAATCGATCGAAAATCCGTTCTCCGTACTCCGGCGGGATGCCCGGCCCGCAGTCTGAAACAGATATTGAGGAGCCGCTGGTGCCGATTTCAATGTCGCCATTTGTGTATTTTGCGGCGTTGTCAATCAGATTCACGACTATTTGCCGAAGCGCGTCCGTATCGGCCAGAACTTCGCGGGGGGTATCGTCTTCCGCGCATTTTATGCTTAGCCGTTCTCCTGCAATCATTGCCACTACCGGATCGGTTAGAAGGTTTGCCGTGAATTCAACCAGATCAACCGGTAATATCGCGTATTTGCGACGGCCTTTGGCTATGCGGCTGAAATCAAGCAACTTGTCCACCATTCGCGAAAGGCGGTCACTTTCAAGAAGGATGGCGTTGAGCATTTTTCCGCGGTTCCCGGCATCGGCAACACGGTTCTCCGCCAACAACTCCGCGTTCAGGCGAATCCCGGCCAGGGGGGTTTTTAGTTCATGGGAAACATTGTCGATGAAATCCGTTTTCCGTTGCGAATCGAGTCGCTCTTGGTGCAGCAACCGAACGAATTGCCAACCGCCAACGAGTACCGATATTACAACCAGAAGGACTAGGCATGCGCAAATTGAAACCAGCGTGATCGCCTTCGAACGCATCCGTAGGCCACCGTCTACCCTTGCCGTGATGAGCTTAGCGTTGCCAATAGGCGGTTTTAAGTGTCCCAAGCCTATTTTCTTGGGGTGTTTGGGAAAGTTTGGTTCTGCGTACACTACATCTCCGTTTGCGGATCGTATAATAAATAGCGGCCTTTCCTCGTTTTTCTCGTCAGATATTTTACGGAAGTCGTCGCAGGTTTTTTTGAGTCGTTGGATTCGGGTTTCATCCCAGGGCTGGCCAGGTTTGCGCGGTCGTTGCGGCGGGGGTCCGGTAAGACCAGAATTCAACCTTGCATGAGCCATGAGCGCATCGGAAATCAGTTCTGCGTGGATATTAAGGTCTTTCTGTTCGTCCTCCCACATCTTTCTCCAAACGTCGCAAAGTGCCCATGTGCCTAACGCTGCCAGAAGAATTGCCGTGGAAACGATTACGACTAGAAACTTTTTGGTGTCGCTCTTCATAAAGAGCCATGATTTAGCCGGATTATTCCTCATTTCAAATAAGCATTTTAACAATTCCGGACGGCATAATCAATAGAACGGCAGGAAAATTTTTATTTTTTTACATTTCATGACATTCTGATGACAATCGCAGTCGGGTGTTGTGGTATAATTCCATCGTTTTTGCAGTACATGGGAGGATATGACGTGAGTCTTACATGTTATAACAGTACGGTTAGAGACATTCTTTCGGTGGCAATTTTGGCATGCTGCGTCAAAGGGGTCTCGATTGCCGATAGTCGACCGGAACGTACCGCTTTTCCATTCAAGGTTAGCGTAACTTCGGCGGGCGAATACAATACAACCGCGGTAGGCACGGATTTTGTTTTGTCAGGAACGATTACCGGTAACGTCGCGATCAAGGCGTCCGAGACATGCAGGGTCACGCTATCGGACGCAACGCTTTCTGGGACCGTTTCCGTGGAGGGGGATTCCCACCTCTGGCTGTTGGGGGCGAATACGGTTTCCACCACTAACGCCAGCGCCATAGCGGTTTCCGGTGTTTTGACGGTAGGGGGGACGGGCTCGCTTACGGCGACGGCTTATCCAGTATCGAAAACGGGCGTAATCAATGCCGACGGGTTTGTTCTGGCGGGTGGATCGACCTCAGTGACCGTCGCCTCGACGGACAAAAATGCGTGCGGCGTCTACACTTCCGGCGACTATACGCAGTTTGCCGGTGAGCTAATCGTCACCGCAGCCGCCACAACGGACGCCAAGCAAAACGGGATTTTCCTTTCGAAGGCGAAAACCGCCTGCACCATAACCGGCGGACGCCTTTCGGTGACAGTGGCCGGTGAGAAAGGGGTGTGTGTCAATCTCGACAAGAAAACGGCAGCTATGACGCTCTCCGGGGGAGTGGTGAATCTTGACGTTGCCGGCGATGGCGCGAAGGGAATCAAAGGCGACGGTTCGTTCACCATGACCGACGGGATCCTCAATGCCGCCGTGTCGGGCGGGACGGTCATCGAACCATACGAAGATGGCGACGGGTCAAACTATGTCGTTTCCGTGACTTCCACCTCGTATCTTTCGAAAACAGGCACATACGTTGTTCAGGATACCACGCCCGCCTACGCCGTGAAGTGCGGCGATATTGCAGTGTCGGGCGGGACGGTGCGCGTGAGCGCTACCGGTACCGCGTCGCGCGGGCTTTGCTCCGACGGGGCAAGCGGTACGTTCGCCATTTCTGGCGGACAGTTCGACATCACTTGCGATGGCGATTCTTCCGCGACGATTCTTGGGATGCTTGACGAGACCGCGCTCACGACGGAACTCGACAAGGCGACTGCGTCCGGTTTGCGTACGTCCGGAACAAATTCTACAATGACGATCACGGGCGGCATCCTCAACATTGTCGCTAACGGGACGGGTGGCAAGTGCATAGTCTGCAAAAACGAGCTGGTTGTCGGTACGGAGGGGCAGGACACCCTCCCGACTGACAGTGCGTTTTATCCGGACATCCAGACCTCCACATACGGATCGCAGGCTTACGTCGCCGCCGCGAAACAGACCTCGTATAAGTCCATCGGCACGGCGAAGATCGCGGACCTTACCTCCGGCACCATCTATACGGCCGCGAGTTATATCCGGTCCGGTTCCGGCGAGAACGTTGACTACACGAATCCGAAGTGCATCAAGGCGGAAGGAGCCTTGACTATGCATGGCGGACGCATAAGGGGGTTCTCGCAGGCCGAAGGCGGCGAGGGGTTCGAGTCTAAAACCGTGCTTACCATCAACGGCGGCCTGTTCGAGGCCACCTGCTACGATGATTGCATCAACGCGAAGACTAGTCTCGTGATCAACGGTGGCTATCTCTACTGCGGATCCACCAACAATGACGCGATCGACTCCAACGGAACCGGAACCGACGCGATCGTGATTAACGGTGGCGTGGTACTCGCTTTCACGGCCTATTCGCCCGAAATCGGCATTGACGTGGACAGCCCCGGCAAACTCCAGATCAACGGCGGAATCGTTGCCGCGTTCGGCAGCAACGCCTCGAATATGCTTCCGACCCCGACAGGGTCGCTTTCCACATACAGGGGGACGGTCTCTTCGTCAAGCTATGCAGGCAAATACCTCAAGATGACGGGTACGGACAAAAGCGGTTCGTCGATCGTCACGTATGTCAAGGTTCCGGCGATCAGCTCCTCAACGACGCTCACGCTTCTATGCACGACGGACGGATGCGTCTCGACGCCAGGTATAACCAGCGCCTCATCCGCATCCGGTACCGCCATCGGTTTCCACGGGGTTTACAAATAGTTCGGGGATAAAGGAGTCTGTTATGAAAAAAAACATTTTCATGGTTCTGGCGATAATGCTTGAGGTATCGGTTCTTGCGCAGGGTCCGGGCGGCGGACCCGGAGGCGGCGGAAATCAGCCGGGGGGTGGCGGTAACCAGCCGGGCGGAGGCGGTTCGGCCTCGTTCACTTTCGACACCTTTCTGGCCGCCACCACTACCGCATCCGGCTGTATTCTCCGCGAGGGGGTCTGGACCGGCTTCTCCAGTCCGGTGTCGGTGACTCTTACATCGGCCGTAACGAACATTGCGGCAGGTGTATGTGCCGGCTGTACGACGCTCACGTCGCTTAATCTCTCCGCCACGCATATAACCGCGGTTCCGGATTCTGCTTTCGCCGGTTGCACGGCGCTTACGACGGTAGTGTTGCCAGCTTCATGCACGAACATCGGAGCGAATGCGTTCGCAGATTGCACGGCCCTGGCTGCGGTTACTGGATCGGGCGTGATAGCTGTAGGTGCGGATGCCTTTCGGGGGTGCGAGAAGTTGACCGCGCTGCCCACCTTCTCTTCGGTCGTAATCTGTGGTGCGTACGCTTTTGCTGGAAGTGGCATAAAGAGTGCCGATGTCAGCAGTGTGACACTTTCCGAGGGAACGTTCGCCGGGTGTAAGGCGTTGACCTCGCTTACGGGGGTGCCGGACGCTTTGCCCGATGCGCTTTGCTCAGGATGTACGGTATTGTCCTTCAATCCTTCGTCGTGTTCGAGTTTTGGCCGGGCGGCATTGGCGGGCGTACCTTACACGACACTGACATTCGCCTCTTCGGATGTTACGCTCGGAAAATATGCTTTCGCCGCCGAAGAGGCGACGGTTGTTACTGTCGTGGAGATGGTGACGCCTCCCGCCTACAAGTCAACCACATTCCTTGGCCGCTTGGTTTCATATACGCCATCCGACGGGGTGTTGACGCGAATAGAGGCAAAGTCGTTGGTGACATGGCTGAAAGCGCAAGCGGAAGATTCCGCTTCTACGGTTAAACAGCCTGCATCTTACGCTACCTCAGATTTGGAGGTGTGGTTGGAAGACCATTCCAACGCGAACGCCATAATGGACTTCTGCTACGAGAAAGAATTTGCTGCGGATGCCGACTTTTACCCGCTTACTGTCTATGGCACAACTTTCTATTTTATGCCGTCCGATAAAGACACTAATGATTCTGTCATAGTAACCCCGATTGGTTCTACCGAATTGGAGGGTGTGTATGAGGCGGGCAACCTGACCGAACTTGAGACCGATGACGATACAGGGATTACTTCTTACGAATCAACCGTGGCAACTGGCGTCTTTTTTGTGAAACTCAACTTCGCTAAAGGTTGGTAGGTGTTGGGATGGTTATGGAGTGGTAGATTAAAAAGCATCAAGGAAAAGACAAAGGGGCGTTCGGGAAACCGCAGTTTCCGGATGCCCCTTGTTTCTATGTTAGAGTAGCTGTTTTAGTGCCACGTAGTCAATTTTTCCGGTGGCCAGCAGCGGGATGTTCTGGATTTGGTGAAAGTTGGCCAGTTTGGGAATCCAGAGGTTCGGGATGCCGTTGGCGCGGAGTTTAGCGCAAAGCGTCTCCGCATTGCCGGCGGCGGCGGTGTAGAATACCGCGAGAATGTCCGCGTCGGTCTTGGCGTCGCGGCCGCCCACCACCGCCACGCAGGGGCCGGCGTTCTCCAGTCCGGCTTGCAGCGCCGCCTCCACGGCTCCATGGGGAACCATCTCCGCTCCGATTTTGCTGAAACGCGACAGCCGGTCGGTCAGGAAAATGAAACCGTCGCTGTCAACTTTCGCAATGTCGCCGGTGTTGTACCATCCGTCATGTATGGCTTCGGCGGTGCGTTCTGGATCATTCAAGTAACGGTTCATCACATTCGGCCCTTTGACCAGCATCAGCCCGGATTCGTTCACGCCGCACGGCGCTCCGGTTTCCGGGTTGACAATCTTGACAGCCACGTTGGGTAGAGGACGCCCAATGCTGCCCGGTTTGTTGCCGATTACTTTTTCCCGCGCCAGACGCTGGTTTGGAAGCGACAGCGCCGCTACCGGCGACAGTTCGGTCGCGCCGAATCCCTCCAGGGGGCGAATTCCGAAATCCCGCTCGAACGCATCCGCCTGTGCGGGGTTTAACTTTTCGCCGCCGGCCACAATGATTCGCATCGAGGCCAGATCTTCACGGGTTACTTTGCGGGCAAGGGTTTGCAGCAGGGTAGGGGTGGAGATCATCAGCGTAACGCGGTTCTTGCGAATGGTGTCGATAATTTTTGCCGTTTGCAAGGGATTGGGATGGCAGACGATGCTGACATTGACCAGCAACGGTACCCATACGCATACCAAATAACCGAAGGAGTGGAACAGTGGCAGCGAACCAAGCAGCAAGTCGGTCTTGGAAAAATTGAGCAGCGGCGGGATGGCCTCAATATTGCCGAGCAGGTTGGCGTAGGTAAGCACCACGCCCTTCGGCGTGCCGGTGGAGCCGGAAGAGAAAATCACGCACGCTTCGGCCTGAGGGTCGCGGTTTTTGCACAGCCACCGCGCCGGCGCGAATGCGGCCGACAGAAACGCTTTCACTTTTTCGACGACGGTGAAATGTGTGGCCAGCTCTTCAAGAGTGACGAACCTCACCGGCAATTCCGGCAGTGTGATTTTTTCGAGCACCTTTTTGGAGGTTATCACGGTTTTGATGCCGCTCGCGGACACAGCGGAGAGCAACATCTGCGGCGCGATGGTATGGTTCAGGTTAACCGCGCATTTGCCGGTTAGGGTAATCGCCGCGTTTACGGTGATGCCGGCAACGGTGGTCGGGAGCAGCACCCCCACGCGGGGCTCGTCGCGCAGTTCGGCGTTAAGCCGCTTGCCGATCATAATCGCGGCGGTTAGCAGTTGCGCGAAATTCATGCGCATCCCCAGAGTATCGGATATGATATGGCGGAAGAAGTGGCGGCGGGCGTTGGCGATGAACCGGTTCCCCAGAGTCTGTCCGCTGCGGGCGGCGTCGGCGGTGGCGGTGTCGGCCGCCAGTTCCATCACGGCCTCGCGGGCTTCGTAAGCCGTGGCGTTCGGAGGCAGCGGTTTGCCGATGTTGATGACCACCCGGCGGCGACCGAAATGGCGGGGGAACCGCAGCCCCGGCTCGCCGTTGGCGTTTTTGCAGCTGAAGATGCTGCCCCAGAGATTGGACATGTGGATCGGGATGACTGGCGCACCGGTGCCTTCGGCAATCTTCTCGAACCCTTTATGGAAGGTTTCGATATCGCCGGTGCGGGTCAGCCGTCCCTCCGGCCAGATGGCCAGCAGCTCGCCGTTCTTGAGCGATTGCTGCGCCGCCCGAATCGACTGCACCAGTTTTCGCGGACCGTCTGTCGTGTGGATCAGGATCGCGCCGATGAAATTGAAAACCAGACGGCACCATGTCCAGTCACCGTAGATTTCGCGGGACATCACATAACGGATCGGGCGCTGGGTAATGGCCTGAATCAGCACGCAATCGCTATATGCGGTATGGTTCATTACCACCATCGCTCCGCCGGAGACCGGAAGGTTCTCCATGCCTTTTATTTCCACCTTGTACACGCAATGGGTCAGCATGGTGACGGCAAACCGGAGCGACTGGTAGGAAAGCCGCCAGAACGCCCAGAACGCGACCAGCAGCGTGCCAACCCCGGACAGCGCCAGCAGCCAATTCGCTCCAAGCCCCAGCACTTTGGCAAAGAGATAGACCAATGCCGCCGCAACGATCATCGCCACGCAGCTCGCGAACTCCACCGCGCCGAAAATCTCGCCGTGCCGTTCCGCCGGGGCTTCGCTCTGCAGATGGGTGGTCATCGGGACAATCCAGCAGCCCGCGCCAAACCCGGCCAGCACCAGCAATATTCCGGAAACGATCCAGGTGTGCGCCAGCGACAGAGCGAGCGTTCCGGCGGAGAGCAGCAGAACGCCCCAGGGAATCACGCCGCTTTCCAGCCGGTGGGTGGAAACCTTGGCGGTGAACCATGAGCCCAGCGCGATTCCGACGGCGAGGAAGAAGAAGAGGTAACCGCCGTATTCCACGGTCAGTCCCATCGACTGTTCGGCGAACAGTACCAAGTTCTGCTGGAACAGCGCCGCTATGGCGTTGAACAGCACACTGCCCCAGGCCGCCCGCCACAGCCACGTGTTTCCGCGCACGGAGCGGAAAGCCGCCACGGTGTCCGGAACCATCAGGGCGGAGCGTAGCGTTACTCTGGCGGCTGGGTTTTGCGCTGGTACCCGGTCGATCCGGTAAGCCGCGAAAAGCCCATACACCGAGAGTGCTGCGCCGACCGCCAACACGCCGTAGCAGTTAAATCCGCAGAAAGTGGTCAGTAGCGACGGGATAAACAGTCCGACTATGATGCCAAGGTAGGTGAAGGCGGTCATTTTGCCGTTCGCCGTCGCCAGATCGGTTTCGTCCACCAGTTCCGGTACGATGCCGCGTTTTACCGGACCGAACAGGGTGCTTTGGGTGGCCAGCAGAAAAACCATCGAATAGATCGGCCAGGCGCGTTCGGACGCCAGCGCCGGAAAGGCCAGCAACATCAGCGAAAGTTCCGCCCATTTGGCCGCGATGACCAGCGAGCGCTTACTGTGACGGTCGGCCAACGCCCCCGCGATGTTGGAGAACAGTACGAACGGCAGCACCAACAATACGGTGGCAAACGCTAGCGCGTCAGGAAGGCTTTGCTTAAGCACCGATGAGACGAAAATCACGGCAACCATTTTAAACAAGTTGTCGTTTAGGGCGCCAATCGTCTGCGCCCGGTTCAGCCATTTGAAAGAAGTCTGGTTCAACATGGTAGAAATCCTTTCTTTGAAAACAAAAATCTTTTGCAAGCGGTGTGCCAAAGCGAAATGCCGCAAATAACCGCGTTTTTGCCGCCGTCACCGGCATTTGTGGCATCGTTTAGTATATTAATGCTTGGATTGTGCTGCAAAATATGCATTATGAATATACAAAAAACGAATTAACCCTGATTGATAAGCCGTTTTACCGTCCGCCAGTCGGTTTGGGTGATCTCGGCGACTTTGCCGTAGGATTTGTGCCGGTTGTAGAGTCGGCGGCAATACCAGGAGCCGAGTTGCTCAAGGGAGAAGGTCCCGTTGGTGAGTTCGTTCGGGAAATCGCCGTTGGCGTTGTTATCTTGCAGAGACGGATCGCCGGGGTAGGAGCCGGTTAACAGTACGGAGCGGACAGCCTGCTCCAATTCGCGCACGTTGCCAGGCCAGGGGTAGTTGTCGCCCACGCCGTTGGTTATTCGCTCGACGGTGGGTGCGACAAGCGGGCCTGACTGTTCTCCTGCGATGCGGGATAGGATTGAGGAAGTGAGCAATTCCAGTTCGGCGGGGTTTTCCGCGATCCGTTGGCGGAGCGGCGGCAGTTCGATCCGGTCGGAACACAGCCGGTAGAAGAAGTCGTTTCTCAGTCGTCCTTCCCTGCGTTCCTCCGAAAGCTCCCGGTTGGTGGCGGCAATCACCCGTCCGCCGAACCGGAGTTTGTTGTGCGATCCGACCGGGGAGAACTCCCGTTCCTGAAGCACCTGGAGCAGTTTGATTTGGATCGGTTCGGAAACCTCGCCAATTTCATCGAGGAAAATCGCCCCGTGCGGGCTGCATCTGGCGAATACCCCGTCGTGGTTCTCTACTGCCCCGGTGAACGCGCCCTTTTTGTGTCCGAAGAGTTCCGACTCAATCAACTGTTCCGAAAACTGGGAAAGGTTTACAGAGATGAAAGCTCGCGTGAAATTGTCTGAGAACCGTCGCTTCTCGGCATCGTATGGGATAAAACCGGATTTGCCGAGCGCCGCCGCCGCCGCGCCTTTGCCGGTGCCGGTTTCGCCGAGCAGCAGGGTCGAGAAATCCTCAAGCCTGCCGTACAGGACATCGATGTAGGTTTGGGTGTCGTGGGTGAAAATGTTTCGCCAGAGCTGCATCCGCAACCGTTTCATGCAGGCACTGTCGCCGACCAGCTGTTGGGCGATGAAATAAAACGCCCTTCGCAGTTGGAAAAAGAACCCGATATCGAGTTGGGCGTTTTGGGGGGCAATACCGTAACCCAATAACCGTTGGAACATTGCGTGGGTGCAGGGCGCGGAGACGATTTCGCCGGTGGTTTTCGCCTGTTGGACAATCATCCGGTCCATGTCGTTCAGATTAAGGTGGAATACCAGGAACAGCAGCCCGATTTGCAGGCGCTTTGCGTCATCGGTGGGGTAGAGCCGGATATCCGCCGCACCGTTGCGCTCCAACTCATCCACCCGGTGTTTCAGGTCGTCAAGCAAACACACCACGGCGTCGTCCAACCGGATATTTGAATCAACGGGCTGTCCGGCGGCCAACAAGTCTGACGCGATCCGTTCGTCACTGAACGGATTTGCAAAGGCTGATTGGGTCAGCCGTTGGAAAAAATCGCGGTTTGCGGCGGAGAGTTTTACGCTTGCCATGGTTCACTACCTCGCTTTCGTCAACTAATTTACCAAAAACAGCGGGAAAAGTGAAGCGGCAAATGCCGGTTGCAAAAAATGGGTAACTGTCCTGTTTCTTGTAGGTTGACACTTGTTTTTCAAATCGAGAAAGGAAAACAGGTGACATGAAGGACAAAAAACGGTATAGTGAGGCGTTCAAACAGAAAGTCATGAAAGAGCTTCGGGACGGGACGCGGAAGACGGTGCTCTCGGCGATCCGCTCCGAACTTCACAAGGCCGGGATCGGGCGCAATCGCCTCGGCACGCTGCTGAAACGCGAGGGCCTGCTCGTCGAGAGGCTAAGGGTGTTCTACTGCCTGCCGCACGACGAGGCAGGACCCGTCGCTCGCGCCGTCGCCGAACCTCGTCAAGGACATGGACTTCGACAGACCCGCCGACCTGCCGCTTTCCGCGCCGCCACTTCGGTGACACCCGCTTATCCGTGTGGAACAGCGCGGCAGGGGCGAAACTCCCGCCTTGTTGTCAAGCGACACAACTCAACAACGAAGTGTCAACTTTAAGCGAGGTCCTGGCATCGTAGGCGATACAATCGCAATGAACCTCATCGTCATCGGGCAGGCCAAGGTGTTCTGCGGGGGTCACGTAACAGTGTAAAGAGAGCGAACCGGAGAATGCCCATGCTCAACGGATGATCACAAGCGTTCCGCTGGCAAGGTAAAGACCATCGTTGAGTACCCAGAAACATTCATGCGGGGATTCGCCCACGAACGTGACTCCCGACGGTTTATCCGCCCACGCCACAAGACGCTCTGCCTGGGAGCGTTGGCGCGAACCCAGTTTCACCGTGACGCGAGAACCCTCTGTGAATGTGAGTCCACCACCGAAAGCGGTATCGAATTCGGTCGTACGTTCACTCAAATCAAGCGCGACATCAAGATGCCCCTCATCACCTAACTGCACCTTTGGCGCGGAGGTGACGGAAGCTGGCGTGTAAGCGCCAAGAACAGTGGTCGTGCGGTTCAGCTGCGACACATTAGACTCGCTGCGATAGACAAGATTCGACACCGTCATATCTCGCGCGTTGGGATCCGTATCTGTACGGTACTCGCCTCTTGCCGAAACGACGAACGTAACATTCGGCAGAACACTCACACTATCTTTGTACGGATAGAAACATAGGTTATCCCCAACCACAAATGTTCCCTCGTCGGTTCCGAGCAGACCTGATGCAAGGAAGAACGGGTGCTGCCGACTGCTCATCGGGTACGAGGACTTCAAGGTGAGCGTATGCCCGTTCAGCGTGACCGGGAACGTCACGTAGTTGGGAGCAACGAAATCAAATGCGTATTCGTCGCTGCCAATCGTCGCATCCCCCATGAGCGTAAGGCTCCGCCCCCATGCGACTTCCGAGTTGTTCTTGCCAGGTGTGCGCGCCGTTGCACGGATTGCGCCCGTGCCGTCAGGGCCCGACCCCGCAATCACCCAATCGATGTCGCACGTCACACCCACGCAAAAGATGTCGTCTAGAAACTGCGCTCCGTCCCCGACCGTGATCGTGGAACTGGTCGCGCCGAACAACGAGGTATCTTCGCGAAGGCCCGGTTTCAGGTAACCTGCCGTGACCGTCGTGCCGCCGCCATACGATTGTCCAGACTTGGCCATCACGAGTGTGCCGCCTCCGTCCTTGACCAGCTTGAGGCGACCGGCAAGCGTCACCGTGGAGTTCGTCTGGCATGTCCCTTTCGCGACTTCGATATGCAGTTCACTGCCGTCACCGCCGAGATTGGAGTTGACAAGACCTATGTAGGCCAGTGTCTTGTTGGCCGCAGGCGGCGTGGCACCCGTCACAACATCGAGATCCGTCCACGTCACGTTGTCGTTTGACGCCTGAAGACGCCATGCGGTGGGGTTTCGTTCCGAGTGCCTCTGCGTGTCATCACCCGTGTACCACTTGTACCTCGTCACGAATACGGGCTCCGCATACTCGACTGTCACCCAGATGTCGTCTTTCGCGCGGTTGTCATACCACTTTGTTCCGAGATTACCGTTTAAAGCCGCTTCCGGATTGTAGGTGGGATTGAAGTTGCTTGGATAATTATCCTTCCTCCAGTGCACCGCCGTGCGTTGTCCTGTGATGAGAGTAAGACCGTTGAACAATTCGATTTCGCTGATTTGGAAATCATTTCCGCCGGTGGCATCCACCTTGAAACGGTAGAAACGGTAGCCATTTGGTTCTCCCGACAGGATCGTACCCGTGCCGGTAACATCGGCGGTATAGAGATTGTGCCCGGCGAGGTCGATCGTCCCAAAGATCTGGATTCCGCCGAACCCGCGCCAGTCGCAGTCCGCCGCAAGCGTGCAGTCGTCAAGAACCACTTCCGCGCAGACGAAACCGGAATCTGCGGGAACTTGTAACGAAATCTCACCGGCAATGTGGACTGACGTTTGCCACGACGGAAGACCATTCACAATCTGCGCCCCGAAAGGATCGGTACAGATCCAGTTTGCTGGATTGGACGCAGCATCGTCCGCCGCGCCCGTCCACACGGCGTCAACCACGTCGCTCGCTCCGCCGAGCATCACCTGCAGATCGTCGCCGTCAAGCGCGAGGCTCGCCGCGCATCCGGAATCGGGCGTCACAACGAGCGTCAGCTGCGTTAGCGGGGTTTCCGCGCCGAAGTTCAAAATCGCCGCCCGCCGACCGAACTTCGCGCCGCGCCCGAATGCGATAACGGAAGGCGCCGTCACGCTTGCTCCGCCCATCGCGTCAACGGGATGTCCGTCCTCGACTACGAGCGTGCCGCCTGCGAACGTCAGCGGCCCCGTGACCGCCGGCGCGTCAATCGCCCATGAGAACGTTCCGCCCTCCAGCGTCACGCCGCCCGTGTTATCCTGCGCCACGCGCTCCACGTATTCACCCGCGCCGCTTTTTACGAAACGCACTTTCCCGCCTATAACCGCAGTATCGTTTTCGATACGCTTGCCCTCCGCCACGTCCACATGGAAGACACCAACATCCTTATTGTCTTCAAGGCCGAAGAACTCGCCCGAGCCGGGTCCCATCACAAAATCGGCAGTACCATTACTGGGATAGAAGGTGTCGTTCGCAAGGTCGTAGAGGCCCGCCTTGTTGTCCGCCGTACGCTCCACCGGCACGAAGTCGCGCACAACCGTACCCTGATGCGTCAACTTAAAGCCGTGCAGACGGTAGGATGCCGCATGGTCACCGTTGGCGTCCGCAGCGAAGATCGTCATCTCCCCCGTGCCGTTGTGAGTAAGCGCAACATTGGAGGAGCCAATCTCAGCACCTGTGTCTCCGTCGGAAAGGATCACCGTCTTACTACCGCCGGGAATCGTCTGAACCTTAAGGTGCCGGTTCGCGGTAAAAGCTCCGATATTGTGGTTGTCGCCGTAGAAGGCGAAGTATG
>JAFTCL010000022.1 GCA_017454745.1 Kiritimatiellia bacterium | reverse complement strand
GTACAACTCGATCCTGTGGGGCAACTACCTGCTTACCGGGGTCTTGGGCAACTGCGACGGGGTGTACGACTTCCGCTACACCTGCGTGTCCCCGCTATACAGCGGGACCGGGAACATCAACTCCGATCCGAGGTTCGTGGATGCCGGTTCCGGCGACTATAGACTCTTGGCCGATTCGCCTTGCATAAATGTGGGTTCCTCTTCTTATGTTAATGGATCGCTTGATATCTTTGGAAATGTTCGTGTACAAGATGGCACCGTTGACATGGGGTGTTATGAAGGTGCATTTTCGGCAGTTGATGAAACGCAGACTACACCAGTGCCTGTGCCGTACATATGGTTGGATGGCTATTCAGAAATTCTAGCGTTATTTGGAGGGAACTACGAGGCAATGGCAAACTCACAGTCGCCAGGTAACGATGGAAAAGGAAAAGTCTGGTCTGATGGCTCTGCCTATTACTTGTGGCAGGATTATGTAGTAGGAACTGACCCGATGAATACAAATTCTGTATTCAAGGCAAAGATTGACATCGTTGATGGCGAACCAATCATAACATGGGAACCGGACACGCCTGAACTTCGAACCACTCGTGTTTACAGAATACTTGGCAAGAAAAGCTTGCTGGACAAGAGTTGGCTGGATATTACAGAGAAAGACCGCTCTGAGTATCACTTCTTCAAAGTGACGGTTGATTTGCCTTGCCCCTGATGGCGAGACTGCAAACAACTCCGCATTGTGATGATTGAATAGGTATGCGTGTGTGATTTCGATTTGCCACCAGATTTGGTATAGCCACACTTTTCAACTTTGTTTTACCAAAAGATCCGATTAAGCCAATGTTCACGCGGGTCACGTGAACATTGGCAATAATATTATGTAGTGTCTGCCAATCAAAGGGTTGATTTCGGCTCAAGTACGGACATTGCGCGGGCGCGGATGCCGCCACGGCGCGGGATTCGTTCGGGGTTGGCATTCTCTCGGCGCCGTTCTATACGGATTCCTCATCCATTCTAGTGAATATTAGCGAGTATTGCCGGGCGAGCAAAATTAGACAGTGGGTATCGGTGTCATTTGTGTCCATAGGGTTTAATGAGCACGTTGTCTACTTTTGCTCACTCCAAAAGTCTAACTTTGCGCACCGCCCAAAGGCGCGAAATTTGCATTTGTATTTTTCCCGCCGATATGGTATGATAATCAGGTTTTTGTGCAAACAAAGGAAGGAGACATGGATGTATAATCCTAAATCGCTCCGCGCCGAAGAATTTATAGATGACGCGGAGGTTGAGGCCACGCTGGAATATGCGCGGGACAACCGGTCCAACCGCCAGCTGATTTCATCGATTATCGATAAGGCGGCGGAGTGCAAAGGGTTGTCCCATCGCGAGGCGGCGGTGCTGCTGGAGTGCGAATTGGATGACGAGAACGAACGGATGTTCAAGCTCGCGGAAAAAATTAAGCAGGAGCTTTACGGCAACCGGATTGTGCTTTTCGCGCCGTTGTACCTTTCCAACTACTGCATCAACCACTGCGTTTACTGCCCTTACCACGTCACCAACCGCCACATTCCCCGCAAGAAACTCACGCAGGACGAAATCCGCGCCGAGGTGATTGCGCTGCAGGACATCGGACACAAACGGCTGGCGCTCGAGACGGGCGAGGACCCGGTCAACAACCCGATCGAGTACGTTCTGGAATCGATCAAGACCATTTATTCCATCAAGCACAAAAACGGGGCGATCCGCCGGGTGAACGTGAACATAGCCGCCACCACGGTGGAGAACTACCGCAAGCTCAAGGAAGCCGGAATCGGCACCTACATCCTTTTCCAGGAGACCTACAACAAGCGGGCGTACCAAGAGTTGCACCCGTGCGGGCCGAAGGCGGATTACGCCTACCACACCGAGGCGATGGACCGGGCGATGGAAGGCGGGATCGACGATGTGGGATGCGGGGTGCTCTTTGGCCTGGCGCTGTACCGTTACGATTTCGTGGGCCTGCTGATGCACGCCGAGCATTTGGAGGCGGTGCACGGGGTGGGGCCGCACACCATCAGCGTGCCGCGGATCCGTCCGGCGGACGACATCGACCCGCACACTTTCAGCAACGCGGTTCCGGATGAGACTTTCAACAAACTGGTGGCGTGCATCCGTTTGGCGGTGCCGTACACCGGAATGATCTGCTCCACCCGCGAGTCCGTGGCGGTGCGCCGCCGGGTGTTGGAGCTGGGGGTGTCGCAGATTTCCGGCGGTTCGCGCACCAGCGTCGGGGGGTACCAGACCGAAGAACGCCAGGACGAAACCGCGCAGTTTGACGTTAACGACCAGCGTTCGCTGGATGAAGTGGTGCGGTGGCTGATGCAGCTGGGGTACGTGCCGAGCTTCTGCACCGCCTGCTACCGGGCGGGGCGCACGGGCGACCGGTTCATGTCGCTGTGCAAATCGGGGCAGATCAAGAACTGCTGTCTGCCCAACGCGCTGATGACGCTCAAGGAGTATCTTGAGGATTACGCCGCGCCGGAGACCAAGGCGATCGGCGAACGGTTGATTCAGGAAAATCTCAAGGACATCTTGAGCCCGAGCGTGAGAAAAATCGCCGAACAGCATTTGGCGGACATGGCAAACGGCTCCAGGGATTTCCGGTTTTGAGGGGGAAAACGGACGCATCCGTTTTTTATGGACTTTTCCCGCGGTTTGTGGGATAATATGGGCAAACTTTTCTGTACATCAAGGGGAGTTTCCTTGTTCGGGCAGAGAAATAGTTAACAAAAACAGAGGTAAGGATAATGTCGGTAAAGACAATGATCTTTGTGGATGGGAGCTGGCTTTATCACAGCCGGCAGGTGTTGTTTGAGTCGCTTGGCGAGGAGTCGGGGTTTGAAATAGATTACAAGCAGATCCCGGATATCATCGCTCACGGTATCGCGGATGTGCTGGACACTGAGGTTGATGTTGTCCGCACAAACTATTTTGGCACGATTCCGGTGAACAAGCAGGGGTACAACCCGGCCAAACAACGGGCGTTTTACGATTTCCTTTCGATGCAGTGCGCGTATGACACGGAAATCCTGGAAATCGATTTCCGCCGCGAGCCGCACGCACGCCCCGATGACAAGTGGGTGAACGTGGCGTTGGCGTCCTCGATGCTTTATTACGCGGCGCAGCCGGGGGCGTTCGATGTCGCGACATTGGTCGGCGGCGACGCCGATTACATCCCGCTGCTGAAGCGGGTGCGCTCGATGGGCAAGCGGGTGCAGATTGTCGGGATGAACAACATCGAAGGCAAGTTCCTTACCAGCGCCATGCTGCTGACGACTTCGGGCATCCAGGATTTGCCGCCGCTGTTCCTTGACGAGCACGCTCAGCAGATCCGACTGGTTCGCGAAGAGCAAACCCGTACCTGCAAGAACTGCGGCCGCGAAGAGGTTACCACCTGGGCCGGTCCCGACTTTTTCTGTTCCGTCTGCCGCAACGAGCACCGCAAACAGGTGCGCGTCTGCGACAATTGCGGCCGCGAAGAGGAAACCACCTGGGACAAGCCGTTCTTCTACTGCTCCGAATGCCGTTCCAAGCATCGGGAGAACGAAGCCGCCGCGTCGGCGGGCCGGGTGGTCGATAGCGGCACCGTGGTGTAGAGGTTTTCGATTCCCATAATGATAGTAGGAGAGTTTTAGCATGAGCGTGAAAAAAGTTGGCATTCTTACCGCCGGCGGTTTGGCCCCGTGTCTCAGTTCCGCAATCGGATTCCTGATTGACGAGTACACCCGGGTTGCACCGGAAGTAGAAATCATCGGTTATATCAACGGATATAAGGGTTTGCTTAAGGGCGAGAGTATTAAGGTCACCCCGGAAGTCCGCAAGCACGCGTTGTATCTGACCGAGCATGGCGGCAGCCCCATCGGCAACAGCCGCGTCAAGCTCACCAATGTCAAGGATTGCGTCAAGCGCGGTCTGGTCAAGGAAGGCGAAGACCCGCAGAAGGTGGCCGCCGACCAGCTGGTGAAGGACGGTGTTGACGTGCTGCACACCATTGGTGGCGACGACACCAACACCGCCGCCGCCGATCTGGCGGCGTACCTCGCCAAGAACAACTACCCGTTGACGGTGGTGGGTTTGCCCAAAACCATCGACAATGACGTTTACCCGATTCGCCAGTCGCTCGGCGCATGGACTGCCGCCGAGGAGGGCGCGAAGTTCTTCTCCAACGTGGTCAAGGAAAACACCGCCAACCCGCGGATGCTGATTGTGCATGAGGTGATGGGGCGCAACTGCGGTTGGCTCACCGCTGCCACCGCCGCCGCCTACCGCAAGCTCATGGACACTAAGAACTATCTCCCTGAATTCGGCCTTACCCGCGAACGCGAGGACGTTCATGCGGTGTACGTGCCGGAGATGGCGTTTGACGTTCAGTCCGAAGCGGCGCGTCTGCGCACCGTGATGGACAAAAACGACTGCGTGAACATTTTTGTCTCCGAGGGCGCGTGCCTTGACGCAATCATCAAAGAGCTGGAAGCCAAGGGCGAGGAAGTCCCCCGCGACGCTTTCGGTCATCCGCGGCTGGACAAAGTCAACGTCGGCAGCTGGTTCGCCAAACAGTTTGGCGAGATGCTGGGGGCGGAGAAGACGATGGTCCAGAAGAGCGGATACTACAGCCGGGCGGCCGCGCCGATAGCAAAAGATCTGGAGCTGATCCAAGCCTGCGCCAAAAAGGCGGTCGAGTGCGCCTTGGCCGGAGTCGGCGGCGTGATCGGCGAGGACGAGAACAAGGGCGGCGAGCTTCGCGCCTGCGAGTTCCCGCGCATCAAGGGCGGCAAACCCTTCGATATCGATTTGCCTTGGTTCGACGACCTGTTGGCGGCTATCGGGCAAGTCAAGGGCGCCAAAGTCAAAACCGACGAATAAGGAGCCGGTATGAGTGATACATCGGAAAAGCTGCAGCTCAAGCGGGGCGTGATGGTGGAGTTTGACTTCGCCGTGTTGAATGGCCATCAGATGCTGTTCGATTGCCTGGCCAAGCGTTTGAACAAAGAAGACGTCACGCTAGATTACGGTTTGGTGGCGCGGTGTCTGTACGGGCGAACCTTCTCGGCGGGGCTGAACGCGCTCGCCGAACGTCTGGAGAAAACCATTGATGTTAATGGAGTGGTCGCCGATACTAACGCGGCCTTCACCGAGGCGCTGCGGAACGGGCTGGACAAAGTCCCGGCCGGTTTTCTGGAGTTCATCAAGGAAGCGTTGGCCCGCGATTTGCGGGTGGTCATCGTCTCCCGGCTTGAGGAAGACGATCTGCGCGGAATCTTTTCCGGTCTTGACAACGGCGAGTTGTTCTTCTACCACGACACGGCTTCGAGTTTCGGCAGTATCAGCTGGGACACTCTGCACCGCGCCGTGCGCCGGAACAGTTTGTTTGAGCGTCTGACCCTGGCGGTGGTGGCCAGCGGTTACGCGGCCAAGAACGCGCTGACTTGCGGAATGGGCGTGATGGCCCGTCCCGACAAGTCCACCGAGTATCAGGATTACAGCGGCTGCGACCGGCTGATCGCCGATTACGCGGCGCAACAGGTGGATGACGTTCTGATGATCCTCCGCGCTTAACCGCGGGATAATCTTGGCCAGTTTGCGCGCCGCCGTAACCCGCTCGCAGCGGTTGCGGCGGTTGTGCTTTGGAGAAGCGATGGAAAACACGAAAACTGATTTGTCCGGCGTAGAGCGGCTGGTGGCGGTGATGAAACGCCTGCGGGCGCCGGGCGGCTGTCCTTGGGACCGCGAGCAGACGCTCAAAACGCTCAAACCCTGTTTGCTGGAAGAGGCGTACGAGCTGCTTGACGCGATGGATGGCGACAACCTTGATTTGCACCGCGAAGAGTTGGGCGACGTGCTGCTTCAGGTGGTGTTCCAGTGCGAAATCCGCGAAGAAGAGGGAAAATTCAACCTTAACGATGTCGCGAATGCGCTTTGCGACAAGCTGATCCGCCGCCATCCCCACGTTTTCGGCGATGTGCAGGTGGATGGTACCGGACAAGTGCTCCGCAACTGGGAGCAGATCAAGCAAACCGAGAAAAAGAAGAACCCGGACCGTTCCGCGCTGGACGGGGTGCCAACCGCGCTTCCGGCCCTGATAAAAGCGCAGCGGACCCAAGCCAAAGCGTCGAGGGTGGGGTTCGACTGGAAAGACTCGTCAGGAGCGCTCGACAAGGTCGATGAAGAATTGCGCGAATTGCGCGAGGCGATCGCCGGCGGCGACCGGGTGCACATCGAGGAAGAGATGGGCGACCTGCTTTTCGCCGCGGTCAACACCTGCCGTTTTATCGGCGTCGATTCCGAATTCGCGCTAAACGCCACCACCGGCAAGTTTTCTCGGCGTTTCCGGGCGGTGGAGAAGGCGATACGCGACAGCGGCAGGGAGATGTCCGACTGCACGCTGGAGGAGATGGACGCGATCTGGGACGAGGTTAAAAAACGCGAACGCCAGGGGGAGTGAACGATGAAGATGGTTGCCACGATCGGTTTGGAGACCCATGTGCAGTTGAAGACCAGAACGAAAATGTTCTGCGGCTGTTCGCTCCAGTTCGGCGCCGAACCCAACACCAACGTCTGCCCGGTTTGCTTGGGCTATCCCGGGGCTTTGCCGGTGATGAACGAGGAGGCGATAAAACTCACGGTTATGTCCGGCATGATGCTGGGGTGCGAGATCAACACCTTCAGCACCTTCGACCGTAAGAATTATTTTTACCCGGACATGGCGAAGGATTACCAAATCTCCCAAAACGTCCATCCGCTTTGCCTTGGCGGCGGGGTGACCATCCAGACTCCGAACGGGCCCAAAACCATCCGCATCAACCATATTCATTTGGAAGAGGACGCGGCCAAGATAAACCACTACTCGCGTTTCAGCGGAGTGGATTTCAACCGCGGCGGAACACCGTTGATGGAGATTGTCAGCGAGCCGGACATCTCCAGCCCGGACGAGGCGATGGCGTATTTGCAGGCGCTGCGCCAGATATTGGTTTACGCCGGAGTGAGCGATTGCAACCTTGAAGAGGGCAATATGCGTTCCGACGTTAACATCTCGATTCGGCCTGAGGGGCAGGTTGAGCTGGGTACGAAGGTTGAAATCAAAAACATGAACACCTTCAAGGGCATCTATGCCGCATTGGAGTATGAGACTGCCCGGCAAAACGCCCTGGTGGCGCGTGGCGGCGCGGTGATTCAGGAAACCCGCCGGTGGGATCCCGACGCCGGCGAGACGCATTCGATGCGAAGCAAGGAGAATGCCCACGACTACCGTTATTTCCCGGAGCCGGATCTGGTTCCGGTGCGGCTGAGCGAGGAACAGATCGAGCAGTGGCGCAGTGAGTTGCCGGAATTGCCGGCGGCCCGCCGGGAGCGGATGATCGCCCAATACGGCATTGCCGAATACGATGCCGATGTGCTTTCCGCCGACAAGGCGAACGCGGATTATTTCGAGTCCGCCGCCAAACTGCTTAAGGATGCCAAACGCGCCAAACAACTGTGCAATCTGTACATTGGCGATGTGATGGCGCTGTTGAACGCCAGCGGCAAAGAAATCGGCGAGTGCGCTATGCCCGCCGCCGCGTTGGCCGCGCTGGTTGACCTTTCGGCGGACGGGGTGATTAACGGACCGACGCTGAAGGAGCTGCTGCCGGAGATTTTCGAACGCGGAGGCGACCCGAAGCAGATTGTCGAGTCCCGCGGGTTGGGGCAGGTGAGCGACACCGCCGCGCTGGAGGCGTTCGTGGATCAGGCGATAGCGGCGAACCCGAAGTCGGTGGCCGACTACAAGGCCGGCAAGAAGGCGGCGGCGGGGTTTTTTGTCGGGCAGGTAATGAAGCTCAGCAAAGGCAAGGCCGACCCCAAAGTGGTGGGCGGGCTGGTCGCCAAGAAGCTGGCTTCGCTGTAACGGTTGGACGGCGCCGGCAACCGAAAAAAGCGGTGGATTGTTGTCGCGTTTTTTGGTATGATTAGGCTGATTTTTATTAAGTGGTGTTTTGGGCATGGCCGGCAACAGGAGAATGTTTATGGGTGGTAAGGGTTGGTTTGCGGCATTGGCGGCGGCGTTGTTGTGCGTCCCGGCATTTGCGGAGGATGGTTGGATACCGCTGTTTAACGGTAAAAACCTTGACGGCTGGATGCCGAAAATCAAGGGTTATCCGTTGGGGGAGAATTTCGCCAATACCTTCCGCGTCGAGGACGGTTTGCTAAAAGTGCGGTACGGCGATGAGTATCAGGGGGAGTTCAAGAATCGCTTTGGGCATTTGTTTTACAAAACGCCCTACAGCCGATATCTGCTCCGTTTCGAATACCGCTTTGTCGGCGAGCAGTTAAAGGACGGCCCGGGGTGGGCCAGACGCAACAACGGTTTAATGTTGCACGGGCAAGACCCCGCCACAATGCGTCTGGACCAGGATTTCCCGGTGTCGATCGAGGTCCAGCTGCTTGGCGGGTTTGAGACCGGCTCCCGTTCCACGCTTAACCTTTGCACTCCCGGAACCAATGTCGAGAAAGACGGAAAACTCTATACCCCGCACGGGTTGTCGTCCACTTCGGAAACCTACCGTGGCGATGTCTGGGTCACTGGCGAGGTTGAGGTGCGCGGTTCCGAAAAAATCATCCACCGCATCAACGGCAGAATCGTTTTAGAGTACGATCACCCGCAATACGATCCCACCGACGGCGATGCCAAGAAGTTAATCGAAGCCAACGGCGGAAAACTGGCGATTGACCGGGGAACGATTTCCATCCAGTCGGAAAGCGCGCCGTGCGATTTCCGTAAAATCGAATTAAAGGTGCTGGAATAGCGCCGGGCACTGAAACCACGGGGATTAAAATGAGCGAAATCGAAAGACAGACCATGGAGGCGGATATCGTCTGTGTCGGATTTGGCCCGGCTAACGCCGGTTTTCTGACCACCTTGTCCAGGGCGTTGGTAAATCCGGACGGTACGCCGGCGATCGAGAGTAAAGTGATGCTCGGCTGCCCGTTGCAGATTCTGTGTTACGAGCGGGCGGACGATATCGGGTTCGGCGTGTCCGGGGTGGTTACCAGCGGACGCTCCATACGGGCATCGTTTCCCGATTTGGATTTGGCGAAAGAGATTCCCAACGCCGCCGATGTTTGCAGCGAAACGATGGCCTATATGTTTGACCCGATAGGCGCGGAACGCCAGTCGGTGTCGGATAAGTTCATGCGCGGCGCTTTCAAGATGGGATCGGGGATGCGCGTTATGAAGGGCCGCCAGTTCCATGCCGCCGAGTTGCCTTGGATTCCGCCGTTCCTGCGCAAGGAGCCGGGGCTTACGATGTCGATGGGATCGTTCATCTCTTGGGCCGGCTCGAAACTCATGGAGACCGGTCTGGTGCAGATTTGGCCCGGTACGCCGGTGGCCGCCCCGGTGCTGAACGGCGACAAGGTGATAGGGGTGCGTCTGGCCGACCAGGGGGTGGACAAGAAGGGCAACCCGGACGGCATGATGTACATGCCGGGGATGGATATCCATGCGGCGTTGACGGTGGTAGGCGACGGTCCGGTTGGCCCGGTCGGCCGTGCGCTGGACAAACATTTCGGTTTGCCGGAGGGCAACCACCAGCACGACTGGGCGGTGGGCATGAAGGCGGTGGTGCAGTTGCCGGATTCTTGCACGCTCCCGGCGGGCACGGTTATCCACACTATGGGATATCCGGAACCGGAGATTTTCGGTTTCTTCTACGTTTATCCTGACCGTTCCGCATCAATGGGCATCTTTGTTCCGTCTTGGATGGAAAGCCCGGTTCGCACCAGTTACCGTTATCTCCAGCATTGGATGACGCACCCGTACATTTGGCGGCATATCGAGGGCGGTTCGCTACGTTCCTGGGGCGCGAAATCGTTGCAGGAGTCCGGCGTTCGCGGCGAGCCGTTCCTGTGCGGCGACGGTTACGCCCGGATCGGTGAGGGGTCGGGAACTACGAACGTCTTGACCAATTCCGGAGTTGACGAGGCTTGGCGCAGCGGCGTTCTGTTGGCCGAAGGCGTGATAGAGCTGCTGAAATCCGGAAAAGAATTCACCAAGGAAAATCTTGAGACCGCGTATGTCGCCCGTCGCCGGGCGGATGTGCAGGATAAGGAATTGAAGCAGGCGAAGTGCGCCCGCGACGGTTTCCAGAAGAGTCTGATGTTGGGGGTTATGGGTACCGGAATGTGCGGCATTACGAAAGGCGCTTTGCACGTTAATTGCAAGACCGTGCCGCCGTCCCGTAAAATCAAGCCGCTTGATTCGTTGATATGCGATAAGTTGACCCGCGAGGATTTGGAGTCCATCAAAGCGCAGTGCGCCAAGGACAAGAAGCCGTTGCACGATGCGGTGATGAACAAAATGGGGTGGCCGGAAATCAAGTTGGACGGGAATCTGTTGATGTCGCACCAGGACGCGCTGTTCAAAGGCGGCAAGGTGCAGGCGGCCGGCGGGTTCGCCGACCACGTGACGTTCGTCCATCCGGAGCTTTGCGCCAAATGCCAGGCCCGCACCTGTATCGAAATCTGTTCTGCGCAGGCGATAACCGTGGGCGAGGATAACGGCGTTCCGGCTTTTGACCGGGAGAAGTGCGTACACTGCGGAGCGTGCATATGGAGTTGTTCGCAAGCGCTGCCGGAAGATCCGGAACACGGGAACATCGCATTCAGCGGCGGGTCCGGCGGTCTGCACTCGAACGAAAATTAATGTCCAGGCTATAAGGAGAATCGGAATGAACAAAACAGCAGTGGCTTTGTTTGCGTTGACGGCGGCGTTGTCGGCCAGCGCCCAGTTGTCGATAAATCCGGTGCCGCAGAGTACCGACCCGAACAGTTGGTGGCAGAAACGGTTCGCCGCTAAACAGGAGCTGGTGAAAGCGGGCGGATCGGAAGTGGTGTTCATTGGCGATTCCATCACCGACTTTTGGGAGAGCCGCGGCAAGGCCCAGTGGGAGAAATATTTTGCCGGCGAACCGTTCAAAGCGTTGAACCTTGGTTACAGCGCAGACCGGACCGAACACGTGTTGTGGCGCATTGACCACGGCGAACTGGACGGTTACAAGGCAAAGTGCATAGTGCTGATGATCGGGACCAACAATTCCGGGCACCATCCGGTATCGGTGGAAACCCCGATTGACACCATCGAGGGCATCAGTCGGATTTTGGGTCGGATCCGGCAGAAGCAGCCGGAGGCGCGAACCTTGCTTTGCGCGATTTTCCCGCGTGGGGAAGGCCCGAACGATCCCTGCCGTATGCGCAACGAGCAGGTAAACGCCGGCATAAAACAGCTGTGTGACGGCGAGCGGGTGATCTGGTGCGATTTCAACCAGCGTTTCCTTACGGCGGACGGAATCCTGCCGAAGGAAATTATGCCCGACCGTTTGCATCCCAACGGCCAAGGGTATGAAATTTGGGCGGAATCGATAATCCCGCAGATTAAGAAATGTTTAGCCGCCGGTCCTTTCGAGCCTCGCACATTGCGGGCCGAGGGGCGCGTTCGCGATTTCTTGGGGCGGATGGCCCAAAAACGCAGTCAGATCTGCAATAACGCCAGCAAAGAGTTCGATGTGGTGTTCGTGGGCGATTCCATCACCCACAACTGGGAGGGCCCCGGAAAGAAGGTCTTTCAGGAACGTTTCAAGGATTACAACATCCTTAACCTCGGTTATGGCGGTGATCGTACCCAGCATGTGATCTGGCGGTTGCAGAACGGTGAGCTTGAGGGATACAAGGCCAAACTTTTCATGCTGATGATCGGCACCAACAATGGCGACAATCCCGAACATATCGCCGCCGGCATTCGCAAGATTCTTGATATTATCGCGCAAAAGCACCCAGAAGCCAAAATCCTGCTTCTCCCGATTTTCCCGCGAGGTAAGGACTCCGGCGACCATGGACGAATCAAAAACGAAAAAGTCAACGCGATTATCAAGGGTTATGCCGATAACGACCGGGTGTTGTGGTGCGATTTCAACCAAAAATATCTGAAAGACAACGGCGAACTGCCGCGAGAGCTGATGCCGGATCTGTTGCATCCCAACCACGACGGCTACATCATTTGGGCGGACGCGGTGACTCCGTTCTTCAAGGAAGCTTGCGGAAAGTAGCCGTTTCTTCTCGGAGAAAATTGATGGATTTCAATAAAGTCAGAGTGCCGACGTTCGGCAGTAAAATTGAGATGGGGGAGGACGGGGCTTTAAAAGTTCCCGATTTCCCCGTTATTCCCTTTATCGAAGGGGACGGAACCGGTCCGGACATCACCCGCGCCGCAATGACGGTGTGGAACGCGGCTGTCAAGTCCGCATACGGAGATTCGCGAAAAATCGTTTGGATGGAGATTTTTGCCGGGGAGAAAGCCAACGCGGTTTACGGGCCGAACACTTGGTTGCCGGAAGAGACGCTTGCTGCTTGCCGAGAGTATCTGGTCTCGATCAAGGGGCCGCTCACCACGCCGGTGGGTGGCGGCATCCGATCGATTAACGTGGCGTTGCGCCAGCAGCTTGACCTTTACGTGTGTTTGCGCCCGGTGCGCTGGTTTAAGGGGGCGCCGTCTCCGGTGTTGCATCCGGAATTGACCGACATGGTTATTTTCCGGGAAAACACCGAGGATATTTACGCCGGCATCGAGTGGATGCAGGGAACCCCGGAAGCCCGCAAAGTGATTGATTTCCTGACCCGCGAGATGGGCGTAAAGAAAATCCGTTTCCCGGAAACTTCATCGATTGGCATTAAGCCGGTTTCCGTGGAAGGTTCGGAGCGTTTGATCCGGGCGGCAATTGATTACGCCATCGCCAATGACCGTCCCAGCGTGACGTTGGTGCATAAGGGCAACATCCAGAAATTCACCGAGGGCGGTTTCCGCGACTGGGGTTATGCTTTGGCCCGTCGCGAATATGGAGCTGAATTGATTGGGCAAGGCCCGTGGTGCCGGTTTAACAATCCCAAGACCGGACGCGAGATTGTGGTTAAGGATTGTATCTGCGACGCTTTCCTGCAACAGATTTTAACACGTCCGGCGGAGTACAGCGTGATAGCCACCCTTAATCTCAACGGCGATTATGTTTCGGACGCCTTGGCGGCGTGTGTGGGCGGTATCGGTATCGCGCCCGGCGCCAACATCAATTACGTCACCGGGGCGGCGGTGTTTGAGGCTACCCACGGCACTGCGCCGAAGTATGCCGGTTTGGACAAGGTAAACCCCGGTTCGCTGGTTTTGTCCGGAGAGATGATGCTGCGGTATCTGGGGTGGACCGAGGCTGCGGATAAGATTATTGCCGCCATGGATCGGGTGATCGCCGCCAAGACCGTTACTTACGATTTGGCTCGTTTGATGGAGGGCGCAACCGAAATTTCCTGCAGCGCCTTTGGGAAAGCGTTGGCGGCCGCAATGGATTAAAGAATCGGAAAGGGTTGGTATGTTACTGGAAATCTCCGATCTGTGCATTGATTTTGTCTCGGACGACCGCACCACCCGTGCGGTGGATGGGGTGTCCCTGACTTTAGATCGCGGCGAGGTGTTGGGTTTGGTCGGCGAATCCGGTTGCGGAAAATCCGCCACGGCGATGAGCATCCCGCGTTTGCTGCCGTCACCGCCTTCAAAGGTTGCGGGCGGGAAAATCCTGTTTGACGGGCAGGATTTGGTTAATATGCCGATTCCGCAATTGCGCAAAATCCGCGGCGCGAAGATCGGGGTGATTTTCCAGGACCCGATGACTTCGTTGTCGCCATTGCACCGTATCGGAAACCAGCTTGAAGAGGTGGTGCTGTTGCATCGGGATGTCAGCAAAGCCGCCGCCCGCGATATGTCGCTTGAATGGCTGGCGAAGGTCGGCATACCCGATCCTGAAGTCCGGGCCAAAGCATATCCCTTTGAACTTTCGGGCGGAATGCAACAGCGGGTGATGATTGCGATGGGCATGATGCTGGAGCCGGATCTGATGATTGCCGACGAACCGACCACGGCATTGGACGTGACCATTCAGGCGCAGATTCTCGATCTGATGCGCAAGCTGCACCGCAAGAATTCCGGCTTGTTGCTGATTACCCACGACATGGGCGTGGTGTACCGCATGGCGACCCGCATTGCCGTTATGTACGCCGGGCAGATTGTTGAGCAGGCGCCGGCGGAAGAGTTTTTCCGCCATCCGCGCCATCCTTATTCCCGCTCGTTGTTGGCGGCTTTGCCCTCGGCCAGCACTAGAGGCAACCGCTTGCAGGCGATTCCCGGCCAAGTGCCGGCCGCCGGTAATTTCCCGAGCGGGTGCCGGTTCCATGACCGTTGCTCGGTCGCAATGCCGAAGTGTGCCGACACGCCGCCGCAATTGTGCCAAATTTGCGAAAACCGCTTAGTTCGTTGCCTGTTGGCGAAGAACTAGCCTGCGGTTAGCGGAAGATAAACGAATCCAACTCGAATAGCGGGGTGTTTTGCTTGCCGTTAAATCCAAGCACCACCGCGCCTCTACCGATTGGAAACGGGCGCGTTAGCGGCAACCGTATTTCCGTAATGTCATTACCGTTGCCGGATGGTACTTTTGCGATTCCGTACGAAGCGCCTTTTGCGTCCCGCAGTTCAATATAACCGCCGCCATTCGGTATGATTCGCATTACCAGCTCTATCGGATTCCGCGTGAAATTGAAATACCGCCAAGTAGCGGAGTCGCCGGCATTGAGACCTGAAAGCCTTTCATGTTTGTCCGGTAACGTTTTTATGTGCGCTTTACCGCTCAAAGTACAAGCGATGCGGGCGGGGGTGTCTTGGAAAGGATCCAATTCCGGTCCTGCCCCGTTTGAGGTCATTTCGACTTCTGCTATAAAACCGTTTTCATCGAAAGCAATCGGCTCAATGCAGGCTTTGCGCAAATATCTTGTTCCGTTTGTCGATCTGTGGTAAAGAACGTACCAACGTCCGTTGTGTTCGAAGATACCGCCATGGTTGTTCCAAGATTGCGCATCGCAACCATAATTGTCAATAATGACGCCACGGTAAACATACGGTCCGAACGGTTTGTCTGAAGTCGCGTATCCGATACACGTCGGCGTGCGTCGGCGACCGATATCCGCAAAGACAAGATAATAAATTCCGTTGCGTTTTGTAAGTTGGATGCCCTCATGGAAATTATGTCCGGCTTCGCTGATAATGTTATTATGTACCGTTGCGGGGTCGATGCCGCTTAGGTCGGGCTTGAAAACCGCTCCGCTTAAAGCGAACTGTCCCCAATTGTAATAGAGGGTGCCGTCGTCATCGCGAAATATCGAAGGGTCAATCGCGTTACATCCGACAACCTTACGCGATCCCGAGTACGGCCCGGTAGGCAGGACAGCATCGACAACGCCTTCACGGTGGTTTTTGTCCGGCATGCAATAGAAAATATGCCATTTCCCATTGAGGAAGATTGCGTCAGGGGCGTAAAGCAGAGCGTTCGATTCTGGAATCGCGTCCGCGTCTCCATTTGAAGCTAGAACACCTTTGTGGAGCTTAAAGTCCACCAAATTCCGGGTTTCAATGACATCATTGAAAACGGTACACCAACTGTTAATGGTCTCGTCACGCGAACCGAATATCCAGAGCGTACCGTCCGGGCCAACACGCGGTGCCGGATCAGAGAAAAATTCTCCTTCTGGTATTATCGGGTTGAGCGCATGAGAACATGCGGCTATGGCGGCGGTACTAAACAATATCAATAAAAGTTTCATGCGCAACTCACATAAACCTCCCGTAGATAATTCCGGGAGGCTTTCGATACAGCGTTATGGTGTATGGCTGCGACTTACTTCACGGGAACCAGACGCTCAACGCCGCGCATATACGGGCGGATAGCTTCCGGCAGCAGCACCGAACCGTCGGCTTGCTGGCACTGTTCCAAAATCGCTATTACCAGACGCGGCAACGCAACGCCGGAACCGTTAAGGGTGTGGACCAGCCGGACCTTGCCGTTCGTGTCGCGATAGCGGCAGTTCAGACGGCGGGCCTGGAAATCCTCGAAGTTCGAACAGGAAGAAACTTCCAACCAATCTTCGGAGCCTGGCGCCCACAATTCCAGATCATAACATTTGCTGCACGAGAAGCTGATGTCGCCGGAGCAAAGCTCCAACACCCGGTAGTGGAGTCCGAGCAGCTGCAACACCTCCTCGGCGTTCGCCACCAGCTTCTCCAATTCGTCGTAAGAGGTTTCCGGCTCGACAAATTTAACCATCTCCACCTTGTCAAACTGATGCACGCGTTTGATGCCGCGGGTATCCTTGCCGGCGGAACCGGCTTCGCGCCGGAAACACGGGGTGTAGGCGGTCAGGTAAACCGGAAGCGGCCGGTCGATGATTTCATCGCGGTAATAGTTGGTCACCGGAACCTCGGCGGTGGGAATCAGCCAAAAGTCATCAACTTCGCAGTGGTACATATCCTCCGCCATCTTGGGAAGCTGTCCCGTGCCGCGCATTGAGGCGGTGTTGACCACGAACGGCGGCAACAGTTCGGTGTATCCCTGCTTCTCGCAGTGCAGATCCAACATGAATTGGATTAACGCCCGCTGAAGCTTGGAGCCGATTCCAACCATCATCGGGAACCCCGATCCGGTGATTTTGGTTGCGCGGGGAAGGTCGAACATTCCGAGTTTATCGCCGAGCGTAATGTGGTCCAGCGGCTTGAAGTCGAATTTCGGCGGTTCGCCCCAAACCCGGTCGACGCGGTTGGCGGAAGAGTCTGGGCCGGTCGGTATGGTTTTGCAGGGAACGTTGGGGATTCGCAGCATAGCGGCGTTGAAAGCCTCCTCGACTTGGCGGATTTGTTCGTCAATCGCGTTGATCTGATCGCCTATGGCCCGGACTTCGGCTTGCACGGCGGAGGTGTCCTGACCGGATTTCTTAAGCGCCCCGATTTCTTTGGAGCGGCTGTTACGCAAGGTCTTGAGCTCGTCGCCTTTGGTTACCAATTGGCGGCGTTGCACGTCCAAATCACGCGCGGTCTCGGCCAAAGCAACGTCTGCGCCACGGCGGCGAAGGCCCTCGGCCACTTCATCGAAATGCTCACGAATCCTTTTAATGTCCAACATAATGGTGCCTCATTAGTGATATCCCAAAAACGCAACGTATTCTACGCTTTTTGCGTTTTTAAATCAATGGTATTTTGCATTTTCGTTAGATAGTTTGACGGTTTGCCCCTAATGGCTATGACTAACGGTTAGCCACTAACGGCTAACTGCTAACGACTCATCTTTGCGCTATATACGACCTTTGCGGCTAAAAAAGAGTGGATGCGTTTAGCGTGAAACCGCGTAGATGTCAAGTGTTCCGGGAGGGGGTGTTGCGGCGGAATCCGGTGGCCAATAGTAACAGCGTGTAGATTTCAAGACGTCCGGCAAGCATCGCGAAACAATACCACCATTTTAACAGCGGCGGCAGGAATCCGTAGTTTGAGGTGGGGTTGAGCGTGCCGAACGCCGGACCGATGTTCCCGACCATGCTGAGCGCGGCGGTAACCGAGGTGAACACGTCCAGTCCGGCCAAGGTGCCGGCCACCACGGTGGCGAAAACCAGTAAAAAATAGACAAACATAAACGAGGCGATAATGGGTACATAACCCTCGCGGCCGGGAATGCCGTTAACCCGCAGCGAGAAGACAGCGTGGGGATGCATAAGCCGACGAATTTCGTTGTGGCATTGTTTTGCCAACACCGTCCAACGTATGACTTTGATACCGCCGGCGGTGGATCCGGAACAGCCGCCAATACAGAACAGCGCCAGCAGTATGGTTTGTCCGCTTGGCAGCCACTGGGTGTAGTCGTATGTCATGAAACCGGTGGTGGAGATTATTGACGAGACCTGGAAACAGACATCCCGCACGGTTTTCGCGAACCCTGCCGTGCCGTGGAAAAATTCAATTCCGGTGATGGAGATCACCGCAACCAGCACAATGACGATAAACGCCCGCAATTCGGAGTCGTGGAACACATCGGATAAACGTCCGGTGAGCAGGCGGCAGTACAGCACAAAGTTGATGGACGCCAGCAGCATGAATAACGTACAGACCCATTCCGCCGCTGGAATGCCAAAGCCGCCGACACTGGCGTTCCGGGTGGAGAATCCGCCGGTGCCCAAGGTGGAAAAAGCGTGGCATACCGCATCGACCGCGTCCATGCCCAAATACCAGAGTATCGCCGATTGGATCACGGTCATACCAAGATACACCGACCACAGAATCTTTGCGGTGGTGGCGATGCGGGCGGTGAATTTCCCCTTGTCCGGTCCGGTGGCTTCGGCCTTGATTAGCCGAAAACCGCCGACGCCCAACAGCGGAATCAGCGCTACGGCCAGAGTGATCACCCCCATGCCGCCTAACCAGTGACTCATGCATCTCCACAAGTTAACGCTGCGGGGCAAAGATTCGACATCGGACAACACTGATGCCCCGGTGGTGGTGAAACCGCTGACACTTTCGAATACGGCGTCGGTGAACGAAGGAAACGCGCCGCTGAAATACAGGGGGATTGCGCCGTAAAGGCAGATTACAATCCAGATGCCTCCCACCACGGAGAAGGCGTTTTTCACGGCAAGCGTTTTGGGGTGGTTGCGGGTCTTAAGCCAAAACGCCGCTGCGGCAATCCATCCGGCCAGCATGGTGGATGAAAAAATGACGGCCATGCGCGATTCGCCATATTTGATTGCCACCGCAATCGGCAACAACAGGGCGGTGCCGACAATGCCGGTGGCGTAGGTTAGAATTCGCGTCATCGCAAAAGTCATGTTATGCCTCTGGATTTGCCGCAAAAGATTCGGACTATACGTTTGTCCCCGACCGGTACTATGAGCACTACCGTGGCACCGCTGTGCATTACGGTGGAACCTCTCGGTATCTCGCAGACATCACTGCCGGGCTGGCGGATCAGCAGTGCCAGACATTCGGAGAAGTCGGGGATGTCTTTCAACTCTTTCTCCGCCGCTTTACTGTTAGGCGCGATGTCGCACACGAGTATTTCCAGTTTCCGTCCATATAGCGAATGTATTGCGCGGACGAAATTGCCACGCAAGTGGCTGACGATGGCATCAACCATGGTATCGCGCATCGGCACGGCGACATCAACGCCAAGTTTTCTAGCGATTTCGTTAAATGCGGAGTCTGCGGTGAGGGCGATTGCCTTTCGCGCCCCGCGCGATTTCAAGTAAGCGGCGGTTACCAGATTGCGCTCGTAACTGCCTGACGCGGCAACCATTAGATCGCATTCGCAGATTCCCTCGTCATGCAGGAGCATGTCGTCGGTAATGTCGCCGTTCAACACTTTCACATCGGGGAACTTGTCGGCGATTTCGCGGCAGCGGGCAGAATCCCGGTCAATGATGGTCAGGTCTTGTTTGTGTTGTCTGAATCCATAGCCTTTGATCACATCCCAAAACGAAGTTTTGCGCTGGATTTGACCGGCCAGAGTCAACGCACCAACGTTGTCCGCGCCGAAAATAACGATCTTTCGGATCGGCTCCTCGGTGGCACCGGTGAATTGCAGGAGTCGCGGCAGGTCTTCACGGCGGGTTAGTATCCCGATGTGATCATTGGCGTTAAGCACTGTGCCCCCGTGGGGCAGGGTGGCACCGTCGGCGGTTTCCACGAAAGCTATCAGATAGTGCCATTCTTCAAGCGAGGTGAGATCTCTAACCTTAATGCCGTCCAGCGGGCAACCCTCGGCGATGGGCAAAACCACAATGCCGTAGCCGCCGTCGATTTCAATAGTGCTGCCGACCGCGCCGATTTCCATGGCGCGTACAATGGCTTTGGCCGCTTCGGCGTCGGGGTTAACCATGTGGTCGATCCCAAATACCGGTCTGGTTCCGTCGTTGGGTTGTTCTTGATGGCGTTTCTCCGCGTCTGTGGTTTGGGTGTAGTAATCGTACGTGCGGACGCGGGCGATTTTTTTGATGTGCGGATAGGCGGCATCCACCAACGAACAGGTGATCATGTTCACTTCATCGTCTTTGGTCAACACCACCAAAGCGTCGGCGGACGCCACTCCTGCGTTTTCTAGCGTGTTGAGGTTATTTCCGTCGGCTTCGATGACGGTACAATCCAATTGGTCGCTGGCGGTCCGCACTTGCTCAGTGTCGTTGTCAATCAACACCACGGTGTTTTTTTCCGCTGTGAGCAACTTGGCCAACCGCATTCCGGTAAATCCGGCACCGATAATGAAAATCTTCATTTTATAGTATCCGACCGACTATCACATTTCACGAACGCCATTATTCGCGGGTGGCCATGATAAGCGGTTCATCGGGGTTTACTCCGAATTTTACGGCATCGATGTCGGGCAGAATCTCGGAATGGCGCTTGAGCGAGAGATTGAAACCGGTCTGCTTCAGCCGTTCGAAAAAGTCGGTACCGTAAATTCGGGTATGGTCTTCCTGCCCATAGAACTCGATTTTTTTATCGTCGCTGGCAAGGATGTCCGGCTCGTTTTCGCGGGTGGTTTCCAGTTTTGCGGCAAACGGGGTTTGAAGAATGGCGTGTCCGCCGGGTTTTAGTATCCGCAACAATTCGCGCATTGCCTTACGGTCGTCAGGAACATGTTCGAGAACGTGGTTGCATATTACCCAGTCGAAACTTTGATCCGGGAACGGGATGGCGGTAACATCGATCTTTTCTACGCCTTCGCGTGACGGGAAAAGATCACCCTTCCGATAGGTTTTCGGATGGAGGGATTCGATTTTGCGGATGACCCATTTTTCCGGGGCGAAGTGCAGCACGTCCGCGCCGGTTATGCTTGGCCAAAGTCCCAGGCGGTCCATATAGAGCATCAGATGGCGTTCACGGTCGTGGCTTTTGCAGAATGGACACCAAAAATGGTCGAAATCGCTCCCGGTCCATTTAACGTCCTTAAGGTACTGGGAGAAGTTTGCCCATCCGCCGCGAAACTTGGCAAAACGGAAGAAGCTTTTCCCGCAGATGCAGCAGGTATGGGTATGGCCGAGTCCGTTTACGGTTCTCCGAATCCGTTGGGTAATGGATAATTTGCGGTTGCTTTGGGTTGTGGTGTAGTCCATGTCGCTTCCAAATTGCGGTGGTTAGATGAATCCGTTTTCAGACAACAGCTGTTCGTCGATTGCGCGGTTGCGGTCTTTGCCGAGCAACCGGGCGACGTATTTGCCGAGAATGTCGCCCTCCAGGTTGATCAGGTCGCCGATACGGCGCTCACACAGGCTGGTCACGTTTCTGGTGTGCGGTATCAGGTTGACTTCAAACCAGTCGTCGCCCAATCCGGAAATGGTGAGCGACACTCCGTCCAACGTGGCGGAACCTTTCATAACGGACTGCCCAGCCAAAGCGGCGGAACAACCGATGCGCCAAATCTCATCGCGCCCGGCGGGAGTGACGGAGATCAATTTTCCGCATTCGTCCACGTGCCCGGAAACCCAATGTCCGCCCAACCGGTCGCCTACGGCCAGCGCTCGTTCCAGATTAACCTTGGCGCCGGTGCGCAATTGCCGCAACGCGGTGCGCTGCAGGGTTTCGTCCAAAAGGTCGGCCGTAAAAACGTCAGGCCGGATTGACGTGACGGTCAGGCACGCGCCCTGCACGGCCACGCTTTCCCCCAGCACCAGCGGATCCCGCCAAGGGGCGTAGCCGATTTGTACCGACCAGCCGCCGTCGTGCCGTTCCAGCACTTTTAGGACTCCTGTCTGCTGTACCAGTCCGGTGAACATTTCGCGGCCCTATTTCGCCAGCTCCGCCGACCTAGCGGCGGTTGCCGCCAGCGTCTTTGCTACGGTTTTGGCAAACGGCGATTTGCCCAAGACTTTCATGCCGGCTTCGGTGGTGCCTTTGGGAGAACAAACGGCTTTGATGAATTCATCCAGATCGCGTCCGGAGTTCTGCAGGTAGATGCCGGTCCCGATCATGGTTTGCTCTGCCATCAGCCTCGCCGCGTCCGGCGGCAGCCCCAACGCCACGCCGCCATCGGCCATGGCTTTTAGCATATAGGCGAAATAGGCCGGGCCGGAACCGCTCAACGCGGTAACCGCGTCAAAGTGCTTTTCCGGCAGATTCAGCACTGCGCCGGCTCCGCCGAAGATATCGCTGACGATTTTGCGGTCCGCTTCGGTCGCTTTGCGGTCTGCGGTGTAAACGCTCATCCCTTCGCCCGCCATCAGGGCAAGGTTGGGCATCACGCGGATGAAACGGGGTTTGGCGCCGGCGGCCAGTTTGACGGCCTTGAGCGTTTTTCCGGCGGCAATGGAAACCACCAGATGACCGGCGGTCAGAACTGGTTTAACGGTCTTGCAAAGCTCCGCCAGATCCTGCGGCTTCACCGCGATCACCACCACTTCGCTCTCCTTGACGGTGGCGGCCGGGTCGTCCGAAGGTATTACTTCGTACTGTTTTTCCATCAACTCCCGGCGTTCCGGCGATTTGTCGCAAGCGGTGATTTCCCACGGCTCGCAAAGCCCGTTTTCAAGGATTGAGGAGAGAATGGCCTCGGCCATTTTTCCGGCTCCCAAAAAACCGATTTTCATTTTAAGTCCTTTCAGTTGGTAGGGGTGGTGTTATGCGTCCACTTCGTTAAAGGTGTTTACAACGATCGCCGGCGGTGTGCCGCGGTAGTTGCGCAAGTCTTCCGGGGTGGTTTCGCCGGACAGCACGCACACAAAGTCTATCCCCGCGTTGTCGGCGATGGCTTTGTCGGTATATAGCCGGTCGCCCACCACGGCGATCTCCTCCGGCTTGAATCTCGCCAAGACCGGCGCGAGCAGGCTGGGGGAGGGTTTGCCGAAAACATGGTTCGGTTTCATGCCGTTGGTGGTTTCCAGAAGTTTAAGCATTCCGCCCACATCCGGAATCGGTCCGTCTTCGGACGGGCAGCAGTTGTCGGGGTGGGTGGCGACAAAATCGATGGCGCGATCAGGGCAGACTTGCGGACCGCGGCAGTTCCACAACACCGCCAGCCGACGCAGTTTCTCGTAGGTCAGTTCTTTGTCGTAAGCCAATGCCATCAGCTCGTTTTCCCCGGGGTTGAACTCAAACTTTACCCCGGCATCCGACAGCTGTTCCGTCATGTGACCGCGTACCGCCTCGCTGGCCACCAAGTAAACGCTGCGATAGCCGCGTTCGCGGATGTATGCCTCAAGCGTGATCAGCGGCGTGAGAATCTGTTCCGGTTTCACGGGGATGGCCGCGCCGGAGATTTTTTTAAGGTACTCCGACGGGTTTTTGGAGGTGTTGTTGGTGAGGTAAAAATAGTTGAACCGTCCGGAATTGGTGTTCTCGATTACAAAATCCACGGCAGGCTTGATGGGGTTTGGCCCCATGAACAAAGTTCCGTCAAGGTCGCACACAAAGGCTTTTTTCTTTTTGATGTCAAACATGGGCTTTACTCCTTTTTCATTACTGCGTCTAATTCAAGCTCCACCAACAGATCGTCCCGGCAAATATCGGCGACGATGGTGCTGATCGGAGCTTCGGCAATGCCGCGTTTTTCGCGGACTTGTTGCCATGCCTTGAAAAATTCCGGGCGTTTTAGGTACATAACGCCGCGGGTGGCCTCTCCCCAATCCATACCCCTCGATCGCAGTATCGCCTCGACTACGTCCAGTGTAAGTTCCAGCTGTTTCGTCTCGTCGCCGATATGGACGGTCGCGCCGCCTGGCGCGATGCTGGCGGTGCCGGAGATGAGGAGACTGCGGTAACCGGCAGCGTCAATTTCAACCGCCCGGCTGAATGAACTGCCGTATGCCTGCGCGGTGCATTGGAGCGGCGAATCGACCGCTTGGACGGTTATCGAACCTGGCCGTTTGGGTTTAACCGCGATTGTGCTGGCGGCAATGGCGGTTCCGAAAAGGTTTGCCGAACCGATGCCGGTGCTGGCGGGAACCATGGAATCATAGACTTTTCTGGAACGGAAAAAATCGTCTCTGGCCCGGTTGAAAGGATCGTACCACTCGAGTATTCGGTCCATGTACAACCAGTTTCTGGCAATGTTGGAGAAATCCATGCCGACTTCGTTCAATGCGGCTTCGATTTCTTCGAACACCGATGCGGTTTGCTTTGTGGGGCTGGCCGTCTGGTCGGCCGGCAACACTCCGGTTAACAGCGCGTATTCGGCGTCGGCGTCGGCGTATCGAACCCCGACACTTTTCCCGTGGCGGGAAATTAATTGGCAGGGCGCGTTGTCCGGCAGGGCAAACCGCTGTATAACCGGGGCTAATTCTCCGCCACCGCCGCAAAGCCAAAATTGGGGTACGCCGGTGTTTACCAGTTTGTCGATTCCAGATGCAATCAGGGTCGGCCGGTCTGCCCAGCCGCATTGGCTTATGACGGTGCCTTTCGGTTCCGGCAACGGCATTCCGGCTGTCCAGGTCCCCAACAGCTGCGACCGTTCGACGCCCCCGGTGGCGCGATGTGAAAATGTCATGTTTCAGCTCCTACAGCGAACGGATGTAAGCCGCCAAATCCTTGATTTGCTCCGGGGTTAGATCTTTGGTCTTGCCGTGGGAGTCGTTCGGGTTGCATTCGGTCAAGACTTCTTCGATCGTCAAGGCCCGCCCGTCATAAAGATAGGGAGCGGTTCTCCAACACTCCGTGAGCGAAGGGGTGTCAAACTTTCGGTGCTCCTCATTGCCTACCCCAAGGCCCATATCGTAAAGCTTCATGTCGGTGTAGAGTTTTTCGCCGTTGGGCCCGGTCTGACCTTCGGGGTGGCATTCGGCGCAACCGGCCTGTTTGAACAGCTTCTCGCCGCGTTTGGCGGCGTCCGAAAGCACTGCGCGGGAGAACCAGCCGCGGCCGAGCTCGGGACTGGGTGTCGGGGCCAGAGACATCACGTATTCATCGAGACACAACCCGTCCTCTTCCGGCCGCACCACGAACTGGATGAAAGTGATGCCTTTACGGTTGCAGGCTTTCATGCCGGGGCGGATTCCGGTCACCATTGCCGGCGGGGTGAGGTGACAGTAAATCAAGCTTTTGGATTGCTTGGGGTTGCCGATTCCGTCGTTAAGCAAATCCCAGTTAAGCGCATCGGAACGGGCGTCGGGATGACAGCTGGCGCAGCTTTGCCAATGCTGGAAACACATTGTCCCGTCGTTCCACAGCATCTCGCCGCGGCGGACTCGGTCCTTGGTCAGGTCAACTTCCGGTCCGAGCCGCGAAAGCTCCGTGCCCGGAACGGACGCAGCAAGGTCGATCTTCCCCACCGCGTCGGCGAAATAGAGGGAAGTGAAGATTCGGTTGCCCGCGAAACACACCCCGCGCGGCCCGTCGCCGTCGAATCGATAACGTTTGCGGATTCTCGCCAGGAACGACAGGTCGTTCGGAACGTCCGAGGCGTTTTTGGTGACCTCGGTCACCGCTTCCCCTTTGGCGGCCTGTTCCAGTTGCCGGTGTAACGCGGCGCGGTCGATCACGCTTACCTCGCGGGTACCGGCGTGGGTAACGGCGATGCGCTGATTGTCAGCTGAGACCGCCACGCCCCACGGGTTTGCCGCCCCGAGGTCGATGTCGTCCAGCAGCACGGTGTTTATGTAAGCTCCGGTTGTCCCGTCAAACACACTTAAGGCGGCGGTGTTCATCCAACCCCGCTCCAGTTGCGTGGTCGGCAACAGATAACGCCCGAAGGTGTGGGTTACATAAATGCTTGCGCCGTCCGGCGACGCCGTGATGCCGCGCACCCCGGTTGACCCGTTGGGAAGCAGAATGTTTTTGGCGGGCTGACTGAGGTCGGCGGTGTTAATCACCGAAACTGCCGCCGCGACCACCGCGTCGGTGCCTTTGCAGTAGGGCAGGTGATTGGCCGCAAACAATAGGCGCCCTTCGGTGCCGAACGCCAACGCGTGCGGTTCGCGAAGCACTTTAACCGTAGCGGACACCGACATTTTTTCGGTGTCAATGAACGACACCGTGTTGGAAAAACGGTTGGCCACGCATACGGTTTTTCCGTCGGGACTGACCGCCGGGGCAATGGGGGTATGGCCCACCTCTGTCGATTTCAACGGTTTCCCGTTCGTGTCCAGTTTAAGCAGCTGTCCCTCAACCCCGCCCCCGGCGACATATATGGAACCGTCTTTGGCAACCGCGATCCCGCTCGGTTGGAATTTCAGCGCGATTTCCCCGATTTTCTCACCGTTATCCGCATTGATGGTGACCAGCTTTTTCGCGGTGGCGCAGGTGACTATCACCTTCGAGCCGTCGGCGGATGTCGCCAGGTATTCCGGAGAAAGGTATTCCGCCGCGCTTGAGCAGATGGAAAATCCAGCTGCGGCGGCCAGTGAAAGAATCAAGTTAGTTTTCATCTCGTTCCCCAAGGTTAATCAACAAAAAAATGATTACATACTGCGACCGATGGCGGAGGCCATTAGACGCAACCCTTTTACCAAATCGTGGAATTTCTCAGGGGTCAGGCATTGCGGTCCGTCGCAAAGCGCGTTGGCGGGGCAGGGGTGCAGTTCAACCATCACCCCGTCCGCGCCGCAAGCCACGGCGGCGCGGGCCATCGGGCTTACCAGCTCTTCGCGTCCTGTTCCGTGGCTGGGGTCAACCACCACCGGCAGCCAAGTCATCCGCTTCAGCAGCGGCACGGCATTCAGATCGAGAGTGAACCTGGTGGCGGTTTCGAAAGTCCGGATGCCGCGTTCGCACAACACCAGATCGCGGCAACCCGCCTCCAGCACATACTCAGCCGCCAAAAGAAACTCGTTAATGGTGGAACACATCCCGCGCTTGAGCAAAACCGGTTTTCCCATCGCCCCGGCTTTTTGCAACAGAACAGAATTACTCATGTTGCGGCTACCGATTTGCAACATATCCGCTACGGCCGCCACTGTTTCTAACTGCGTAGTGTCCAGCACTTCGGTCACTATTGGCATTCCGGTAATTTCGCGGGCCTCCGCGAGCAGTTCCAGCCCGTGTTCACGCAAACCTTGGAAACTGCTGGGCGAGGTGCGAGGCTTGTACGCCCCGCCGCGCAGGATCGATGCCCCGCCCTCTTTTGCGGCAATCGCGGTTTCCAATAGTTGGCTGCGGCTCTCCACAGTGCAAGGCCCGGCAATCAGCACCAGCCGGTTGCCGCCCAAAACCACGTTACCAACCTTTATCTCCGGCTTCGCCGCCGGATTGTCGCGTTCAAAAATCATCCGAAGCCTAATCCCGTTTCGACGCGGTTTGCACCGCACTCCCCCATAATCAAAAAACTATGCTAATATTATATCGTCTTGGCTGGACAAAAACAATCCAAAACCATAAAAAAATTGAAGCTGCCGTATAAAGCTAAACGCAAGAATTTTTGGTTCTTGCGTTTAGTCTATAGGGAGACGGGGATTTTACTGGAGACGGACGTGCTGCGCCATCACCCTTTTAGGCAGGCGAGCGGCATCAAGCGGACCAGCGGTTCCACGAGGTCACGCTCGGACGCGATGACGTCCTCGATGTCCTTGTACGCCTGCGGAGCCTCGGATAGGTCGAGCCGCCCCTTGGCCTTGCCAAAGCCATGGTACTTGTGCCACCGCTCGCAGACGATGCCGTCCATCGCCTTGTCGCACTCCTCCACGGTAAGCGTGGTCGAGGCCGCGATACGGCTCATGCGGCGGCCCGCGCCGTGCGAGCAGCTCATGAACGAGTCGGGGTTCCCCAGACCGCGCACGATGTAACTTGCCGTACCCATCGAGCCGGGGATGACGCCGATCTCGTCCAGTTTCGCCGACGTCGCGCCCTTCCGGTGCACGAACACTTTCTTTCCGAAATGCTCTTCGCATGCCGCGTAGTTGTGGTGGATGTCGATCGTTCTCACGAAGTTTACCTCGGGGACGAACTCTGCGACGGTCTCCTTCATCACCTCCATCATGCGGCGGCGGTTCTCCTTAGCGTAGCGCAGCGCGAAAAGCATGTCGGTGAAGTAGTTGTGACCGTCCGTCTCCTCGATCGGCAGGAACGCGAGATCGGGGTCGGCGAGCGGCACGCGGAAGCGCGTGCAGAGCCGGTTCGCGATACGATGATAGTGCTCCTCGATCCGCTTGCCGAGGTTGCGCGAGCCGGAGTGGATCATGATCCACACCTTCGCGCCGCCTTCGGGCTCGCCAACTCCGTCAAGAGAAGTACTCTTCTGCAGCTCGATGAAGTGGTTGCCTCCGCCGAGCGTGCCGAGGTTCATGCGGTCCAGTTTCGATGGCCATAGGTCCGAGCGCATTTCGTTGTTTGCGGTGTACTCCTCGAATCCCGCCCAGTCTTGAGTTGTCTTATGGGATACGCCCTCGCCGACGGGGAGGCGCTCTTTCAGCTTTTCCTGAAACGCTCGCCGGAACGACATATCCGCAAAACGCTCCGCCGGGATGTCCGTCTCCGTCGCGATCATTCCGCAACCGATGTCAACGCCGACAGCCGCAGGGATTACGGCGTTGTCGGCCGCGACGACTCCGCCGATCGGCATGCCGTAGCCTTGATGCGCGTCGGGCATCATGGCGACGTGGTGGAACAGCGCGGGATGTTGCGCGAGGTTCGCCGCCTGCTTCACGGCTCCCTCCTCGCAGTTATCGCACCAGCTTTTCACGGGGATTGAATACCCGTCCTCAAGCTTTTCCCATTTCATCTTCGTTGCCTTTCAAGTTCTGAATTGCGCGATCACATCGCGGTTGGTAGTGTAATGTTTCGTCTCCTTTTGGACATCAAGGTCGCCTCCTGCGAACATTTCCATTGGGACGAGCAACTGGTCGGCGAGGTGTTTTTCGCACGCCTTGCCGGACTTCACGAACTCGCGCACCGCCGTGACGATTTCATTCGCCACCGATTTGCGCGACTTGGAGTAGGTGCCAATGGAAGAGAACACCACGGATCCGCGTTCGTAGTCGAGCTGAGCATAACAGTAGTTTCCCGGACCGAACGACTTGACCCGCCGCACCTCGTGTTCCAGCCCCAGTTCGTTCAGCTGATTGCTGACGATTTCGACTTCCGATTCCGCAATAGAATCGGGTAGCGCCGAAACGACGCCGACGACCTTTCCGTTACGGAATGTGCCAAGGTCCGTCAGATTGTATTCATGCGGCACTGCGTCGACCGCCAGCGGCCATACCCTGAGCCTCACGGCGCCGCCCGCCGCAGGGTAGAATCCGCATGCGTCCAGCTCCGCCTCAACGCGGGCGCCCATCCTCCGAAGCTCGGGAAGGTACGTCTCGGCGAAGAACTCCCAGATTGGTGCAAACGGGACATGCGTCCCTCCGGTAATCGTCACGCTGGAGGGCGTGTCTGCCTTCAGTAGCACGGGTAGGATGGTCTGCGCCACGAGTGTTACACTCCCGGCGGTTCCGATGTCGAAGCGATAGTCGCCGCCCTTTATCATGCCGGGTGTAAACTCCAGCTCGTTCGCCCCAACCTCAACTTCGGACACTTTTGCGCCGCAAATCTCGGCGACGGCCTTGACACATGTCAAATGCTGCCGCTTCAATCCCGGTCTTTCGCGCCCGGCGCGGATCTTCTCAATCTGCATCTGCTGTCCCGTTGCCGCGCTCAGCGTCAGCGACGTGCGCAGCACCTGCCCGCCGCCCTCGCCCCGCGATCCGTCTATCACAATCACCTTGTTCATGCCATACTAAAAGCAATATCCGTGCCAATGGGAAACCGCGTTAAATTCGGCAATCAACATCCAGCTAAATATCTCAGAAGATAGTGGTTATATGATTTTATATTGAAGCGTAACATATTGTTTGAAGAACGATTCTAGCGTAGGTAATACCTGGGTAAGATTGGGAACGTGATGTTCTTGAAGATCCTGAGCTGGTCCGTCAATCGAACCATTCCATGAAGGACGCGTTGCTCTTGAGCAAATGCCGTAGCGCCTTGCGAAGGTTCTACGCCGCAATAAGCTCGCAGAACCGGAGGAGCGAGTGATGGCACTATGAATACGTTGCGCGTGTCGATGTCGCTCTGCGTGTTTGCCGTCCTGCTGGTGTCACTTTTTCAGAATTCCACCGTTCAATGCGTGCTCTCAATTTCCCTAACGAGCGCCTGATCCGCAAGAAATTCATCCTTACTATTCCAAAGCGACACTGAAAGCCGGAGTTTCCATTCACGCGGAAGAGGCGGCAACGGCCAAGGCGGCGCTGGTTGTACAGAGACTTCCGGCCTGTACCATGCCTGTGCGCACGGCTCCCATACGGCAAGTTCCTTCGGCACGATGCCGGTCTTGAGTATGCGGAGAAGCGCCATTCGTGTCGCGTCCTTTGCATGGGCCTTGTCCGCCTCCTCAAGAATGGCATCATATAGCTCAACCGTTCTCCGGCCACTGTATCCCCCGCTGCGAAACAGGAATGCTCCGGTCCTCACGGTTGCCGCAAGACCATGGTTTCCGCCTGCCGACAGGGCGTCCGCATACTTGTCGCAAATAGGCGCGAAATCCTCGAAGGATCCATCACCCAGATATGTTCCGTGCATACCGCGCAGCAAAACCGCTTTCGCCTCCTCAATCCGCCCAAGATCAAGCAACATGTCCGCTGCCTCTCCCCATTCAAGCGTAACATCCGCAAGGTCGGCGCAGAGCGATGCCGCTTCGTCTTTCAACCCTGCTTGCGAGAACGCAAATACAGCGTCTCGAACATGGTGATGCGCCTCGTGGTATCCAATCTTCGCTACGGACTTTTCGGCAATTCGACGTTTTATTTCCGCTCCAACTATAGCCCAGGTGTCGCTTGTAAACCTGCCCGGGTGTTTCTCATCCCAGAACTCATCGTATATCTCGCTTGGAGGCGCATAATAGCGATAGGGAGTGTTCGAGAAATGGGCATATACGATCTTTTCCCAATCTGACATCCCGCTTTTATCCATCGCTGCAAGCGCGATTCGGGACATGGCCGTGATCAGATCGTAGAGTTCATGTCCGTAGGACATAATGTCGAAATCATCGCTTGTCCAAGCGCAAGCTTCGTCCAAAATCTTCAGAACGCTTTTCACATCGCCTTTGGCATCGGCTTTGCGCATCTTGCCGAGAAATGAGCCGAAGAAAGACATTGCTGCGGTTCTTCGTTTCTCCGTTTCCTGCCTGATCGTTTCGGCCTCCCGCTCTTTTGCGAGACGCGCCTCCAGAATTTTTTGCTCACGTTCCGGTATTGCCTTATTCGCATCGGCGAGAGCTGATACCGATTCTTTCACTAATTCGCAGTTCTCCGCGCGCTCGTCAATAGTCTCATTGTCATCAATACTTTTCCGGCAACTCATAATCACGGCAACACCATGTTTGCAACGACGTCTTACCGGGCAGGAACATTCGGACTCCAACCCGTTGTCATCGCTGCGGAAGACGTGCGTATAGTAGAGATTCGTGCCGCGGACTTTGGCAAACACTCCCTGTCCATCGACATACGCCATATCTTCGATTTTATCGAGATAGCCGTATGCGCGATCGACCATGCGCGAATCTGTCCAAATGGAAAGATCCGTCTCGTCAGCCTGGACAAACAATTCTTTAAGCCGTTGATCCATAATAGGTTCTCAATTTCTAGTTGTCGGGATTCTTTGAGTTGCGCCAGAACAAAGCCCCGGCTCAGGCGACTTTGGGAGGCGCCCAGTAGTACGCCTTTGCCGGGTGAAGGACCGGAACAAGAATGCGTGACAAGTTTTACGGATTGAGCGCCCGCGCTATGCTTACCCGTTTTTTCATAGTTGTCAACCTCCATTCGTTTTCGTCCAAGTACCGTCGGGGGCCGGGATCGAACCGGCGCTGGCGGTTTTGGAAACCGCTGCTCCCGCGAGTTTCATCGACGGCAGTAATACAATCGCACGAAACATGCCAGAGCGAAATTCCTTGTGTTGCGGGAGTTTAGAACGATTTGTGCGATTAAATATTCTAATTTATATCATTTTGTATATACATTTCCGAGGGAACTTTGATATAATAACCGCCATGAAAACGACAGCAATATCTGTACTTGGGACGCAGAAGGACGCGCACGGCGGCGCGGGTCCGGCGCGGTGGGATACTTGGCGGCCTACAATCGGTCTTGTCCAACAGGAGGATCTGCCTATTGACGAGTTGCACCTTATCCTAAACAAAGAGTACCTTTCGCTCGCTGAACGGGTTAAGGCGGACATCAACAGTGTCTCCCCGGACACTAAAGTGGTCTTCGACATAATACAACTTAAAGATCCTTGGGATTTCGAGGAGGTTTACGGCAAGTTTTACGATTACGCGAAATCGCCTTGTTTCCATCGGGAGAAGACGGAATACTACATCCACATTTCCACCGGTTCGCACGTTGAGCAGATCTGCCTGTTCCTGTTAGCGGAATCGCGCCACCTCGCGGCGAAGCTGGTGCAGACCTCACCAAAAGAGGGGCATGTACGCCATTCGAATGACCCCAAGGGAACGATAAACATTATCGATCTGGATTTGTCTCGTTACGACAAGCTCGCCAAGCGTTTCGAGATTGAGCGTCAGGACGATCTTTCCTTTCTTAAACAGGGAATCGACACGAAGAACGCGGCGTTCAATAAACTTATCGAGACAATCGAGCGCGTGGCCGTGCGTTCCTCGGATCCTATCCTGTTGACCGGTCCGACCGGCGCCGGGAAAAGCCAGCTTGCCAAGCAGATATACCTTCTTAAGAAGCAGTCCGGAAAGGTAAAAGGCTCGTTCGTTGCCGTTAACTGCGCGACTTTGGGCGGCGATTTGGCGAAATCGGCTCTGTTTGGGCACAAGAAAGGATCGTATTCCGGCGCTGGCGCAGACCATGACGGATTTCTCAAAGAGGCTGATGGAGGTATCGTGTTCCTTGATGAGATCGGCGAGTTGCCGCTTGAGGCGCAGGCGATGCTGTTAAAGGCTATTGAGGAAAAAACGTTCCGTCCTCTGGGTGCGGCGAAGGACGAGCGCAGCGATTTCCAGTTGATCTGCGGAACTAACCGCGATCTGGCATTGGATGTGGCCGACCGGCGTTTCAGGGCGGATCTGCTATCACGCATTAATCTCTGGAGTTTCAATTTGCCTGGACTGGCCGAACGCCGCGAGGACATCGAGCCGAACCTTACTTACGAACTGAACCGGTTTTCCGAGAAATCTGGCAAACACATATCGTTCAGCAAGGAGGCTCGCAAACGTTTTATGGATTTCGCGCTTGATCCGGTAAATCGTTGGTCGGGTAACTTCCGCGACCTAAACGCGATGGTAGTGAGAATGGCGACGCTGTCCGACGGCGGCCGCATCACCGAGGAGGTTGTTGAGGACGAGATTGCCCGTTCGTCGCGGGATATGCGCCAGAACTCCGCGGCGGAGTCGTCCGTCTCCGGAGTAACTGGCGACGAGCTGGCCAGTCTGCTGGGAAAGGATTATGTTTCGCGTTTCGACGAATTCGACCTTGTGCAGTTCGCGCACGTCGTTGCCGTTTGCCGCACGGCGGATTCTGCCGCGGACGCGGCGAAGCGGCTCTTTGCCGTGTCGCGCAAGGCGAAGAAGTCGAACAATGATTCCGACCGGTTGGCGAAGTATCTTTCCCGTTTTGGAATCAAGTTCAAAAATCTTCGCCTTTCCCGTTTGTAAACAGCAATTTTTACGCTGTGGTATTGTGCTTTTCCGTTGGTTGTGGTATTATTAATTCGATTTTTGAGCAAGGAGGTTTCACATGCCAATGTTAGGATTAGATCCGCTATACATGATTTTGCTTCTGCCGTGCATTGCGTTGTCTGCGCTGGCATCATTGCTGGTGAAGAGAGCTTTCGGCAAATACTCCAAGGAGCGCTGCTCCTCTGGTCTGACCGGCGCGGCAGCGGCCAAGCGAATGTTGGAGTGCAACGGGGTGATGGATGTTCGGATTGAGCGCATAAGCGGCTTTTTGTCCGACCATTACGACCCCACCGCCAAGGTGCTGCGGTTGTCGCCGGACGTTCACGACGGCAATTCCCTCGCATCGGTAGGCGTGGCTTGCCACGAGGCCGGACACGCTCTTCAGCACGCGACTTCCTACGTGCCGCTGAACCTGCGTACTTGGTTGGTGCCGATCACCAGCATCAGCAGCAATTTCGCGATTTACGTTTTTTTTGCGGGGTTGCTTTTCCAGTTTAAGCCGTTGTTGATGGTTGGATGCGCAATGTTCGGCGCGGCGGTGCTGTTCTCTCTGGTGACGCTGCCGGTTGAGTGGGACGCCAGCGCCCGCGCCAAGCGGCACATCGTAACGGCGGGGGTGGTAAGTCCCGACCAGTCCGGCTCCGCCGGGCGGGTGCTTAACGCTGCGTTCCTTACTTATCTTGCGGCAGCGATGTCCTCGCTGATGACGTTGTTCTACTATTTGCTTCGTTCCGGCCTGCTGGGCGGACGGAGCAGGGATTAAAGGAGAATTCAATGGAAAAGAAAACGTGCGCCTTCAAGGCGGAGATCCGGCAGATGCTGGATCTGGTGATTAACTCGCTCTACTCGAAAAAAGAGATTTTCCTCCGGGAACTGATTTCCAACGCGTCGGACGCGATTGACCGCGCCCAATATCTGGCGTTGACCGACAAGACGTTGGTTGCCGACAATCCGGAGTGGAAGATCGACATCATCGCCGATGCGGAGGAAAAAACGCTGACGGTGGTGGATAACGGAATCGGGATGAACGCCGAGGAGTTGGAGAACAACCTTGGCGTGATCGCGCGTTCCGGAACCAAGAGTTTCGTGCAGAAGCTTTCCGAAGACAAAGCCGCCAACCTGCCGGAACTTATCGGGCAGTTCGGGGTGGGCTTTTATGCAGCTTTTATGGTGGCGGAAGAGGTTACGGTGATCACCCGGCACCGGGGCGAGGCGCAGCAAGGGTGCAAATGGACTTCCAACGGCGACGGCAACTACACGCTGGAGGACGCGGCCCGCGATCAGCCCGGTACCACAATCGTGTTGAAACTGCGCGAGGGAATGGACGAATTCCTTGACAAATGGCGCATCGAGACGTTGGTGAAGCAGTATTCTGACTTCATCGCGTATCCGATACGGTTCGGGGAGAAGGGCGAACCCCCGGCGGCGGATGCCAAGCCGATGAACACCATGAAGGCGCTTTGGAAACGGCCTAAGAGCGAAATTAAGCCCGAAGAGTACAATGAGTTTTACAAGCACATCTCGCGGGATTTTAACGATCCGTTCAAGACCATCCATTTGTCGGTGGAGGGTGCGATTGAATTCAAGGCTTTGCTGTTCCTGCCGAAAGAGCTGTCGTACGATTTGCTGATGCCGAACCATAAGTACGGTTTGAACCTGTATGTGCGGAACGTGTTCATCGGTTCTGACTTTGAGATGCTGTTGCCGGATTATCTGCGGTTCACCCGCGGGGTGGTGGATTCCAGCGACTTGCCGTTAAACGTGTCGCGCGAAATGCTGCAGGATGACGCGATAATCCGCAAAATCAAGAGCAACATCACCGGAAAAATTCTCTCCACCTTGGCGGAGATGATGAAAGACAGTAGGGTTGACTATGAAACCTTCTTCACCAGTTTCGGACGGATTTTAAAGGAAGGCTTGCACACCGATTGGGATAACTCCGATAAGCTTAAGAACCTGTTGCTGTTTGCCACGGCGTCCAGTGACGGCGCGAAGCAGGTGTCGCTCAAAGAGTACATTGACGCGATGCCGGAGACGCAGCAGGACATTTACTATCTGATCGCCGAGGACATGGAGACCGCCAAACAGTCGCCGCATCTTGAGGCGTTGCGCAAGCGCGGCTACGATGTGTTGCTGATGACAGACCCGATCGACCAATGGATCATCGACCGGCTTGACCAGTTCGACGGCAAAAAACTGGTTGCTATCGACAAAGGTAAGCTGGAGTTCGGTTCCGACGCCGAGCGCGAGGCAGAGAAGAAGCAGCTGGAGGCGGCAACCGCCGACTACAAACCGTTGATCGATTACATTCAGGGCGAGTTGGATGACGATGTAAAAGAGGTGAGGTTGTCGCCTCGGCTGACCGATTCTGCATGTTGCCTGGTCGCGGACGAAAACGCGATGAGCGCGTCGATGGAACGGATGCTCCGCGCGATGAAGCAGGACATTCCCAAGCAGAAACGGCTGTTGGAGCTTAATCCGTCCCATCCGTTGATCAAACGGATGAAAGAGATGCTGGACACCAATCAGGACGACGCTAAACTGCACGATTACATTGATCTGTTGTTCGGGCAGGCGTTGTTGAGCGAAGGGTCCGCCTTGAAAGATCCTCGCCGGTTCACCCAATTGGTCGCCGACCTGATGGCAAAAGCGTAAGTAGGGCAGGTAAATGAAACAATCGCGCTTCCTTTTATTCGCGGCTATGCCGTGTGCCGCTTTGGCGGCGGAGACGGTGTTATGGCCATCCGGAAACACTGTGATGCGGGCACAGGACGATTCGACCCTTAACATTGCCCCCAACGGCGCGGCAGTGGTCAAAACCGGATCGAGGGCTTCATGGCCCGGAATGCGGATGGATTTCAACGAAGGGGAGCGCGACCTGTCCAATTTCAGCCGATTGGAGATTCTGGTCAGCAACACCACCGACAAGGTGCGTACGGTGAACCTCAGCGTTAAGAGCCGCGCATTGCAGGGCGGATCGCCAGGCGGCAGCGTTGAATTGCTGCCGCACCGGACTGGGGTGATCCGTTCCAATCTGCGCAATATGCCGTGGCGGCTGGACGCTCCGCTGGCGTTGGAGGGTATGAACGGCGTCCCTTCTTCTTCTGGCGGGGCGACCGGAGGCGCGTTTGACATTTCAAAGGTAAACTCGTTCCATATCTTTTACAACCGTGACGGGACGGAATCCGGTTTCGCGGTGCTTCGGGTGCTGGCGTTTGACGACGGGGCCGGGCAGAAGGTGCTGCCCGCCGCGACGTTCATGCCGTTCGTTGACCGTTTCGGGCAGTTCAAGCATGATGACTGGCCGGGCAAAATCCATAGCGAGACGGAGCTGTCCGAATCGTTGCGCCGCGAGGACGCGTGGCTGGCGGATCATGCCGAGTCGCCAATTCCGGGCGCGGATCGTTTCGGCGGATGGAAGAACGGTCCGCAGCTTACCGCGACCGGCGCGTTCCGTACCGAGAAGGTGCGGGGCAAGTGGTGGCTGGTGGATCCTGACGGACACCTGTTTTTCTCGCACGGGGTGGATTGTGTGCACATGGGCGCGGACACCGGAATAACGTTCCGCGAGAAATATTTCGAGTGGCTTCCGCAACGGGACGACCCTGTGTTCGGAAAAATTTATTGGGAACAGAAATGGCCCGCCGCCCACGGGTTTTATAAAGACCCCGCGCACTTGCCGTTTACGCTGTTCGACTATTCAAAGGCCAACCTGATCCGTAAATACGGTGTTGAGTGGCGTCGGATCTTCCCGGAACGCGCGCATCGTCGGATTCACGCATGGGGGTTGAATACCGTAGCTAATTGGTCCGCCCGCGAAGTGGTGAACCTGCGTAAAACCCCGTACACCTCCACCTTTGGCACCAGCGGGCCGGAAATCGCGGGATCCAAGGGATGGTGGGGAAAATTCCGCGATTCTTTCGCGAAGGAGTTTATTGACAACACCAGAAAATCGGCTGAGAAAGAGGCCCGCCAATCCGGCGACGATCCGTGGTGCATCGGTTATTTTGTGGACAACGAATTGTCGTGGGGCGGCGACAATCTTGAGTTGGCGCGCGCGGTGTTGCGTTCGCCAGCCACCCAGCCGGCCAAACTCGCTTTTCGGGAGCAGTTGGAACGGCAGTACGGAAATGTTGCAGCGTTAAATGCGGCATGGGGAACCGGTTATGCGGATTGGGACGCGTTTTTGTCCGAAACGAAGACGCCGGACGAAAAACGGTGCTCAAAGGACATGGAGGCGCTGCACCGGTCGGTGGTGGCCCAGTATTTCTGTACCATACGTGATGCGATCCGTGCGGCGGCTCCGAAGAAACTGTATCTGGGCACCAGAATCGCCTGGGGATCGAGCGTGGTTTACGAAGAGTCCGCCCGCTACTGCGATGTGGTGAGCGTTAACATTTACCGCCACACGCCGGTACGGGATTTGCCGCCGGGATCGGAAGACAAGCCGATGATCAACGGCGAGTTCCATTTCGGGGCGTTGGACCGGGGAATGTTCCACACGGGTTTAGTCCCGACCCAAGACCAGAAAGAACGCGCCCAGTGGTACCGTGACTATGTGAACGCTTGTCTGGACCATCCCCGTTTTGTGGGGACACACTGGTTCCAGTGGCGGGATCAGGCTTTGACCGGGCGAACCGATGGGGAAAATTATCAGATCGGTTTTCTTACCATTTGCGACGTTCCTTATCCGGAATTGGTGGAAGCCGCCCGCGATATCGCCGCGACAATGTATCGCCGCCGTTACGGGGATGGGCGTTAGCCTATAATCCGGCACTCGTTCAATCGGCGTTGAATTTCGGTTCGGGTTTTCCGCGCATATCCTGGTCGTTGCCGTAGCGGTAAACAAAAGTCTGGTTGTCGTCCGCCGTTGCCACTTCAAGTTGCATGGGACCTTCATCTTCTTCCGGGGTGACGCTTTGGGTTGTCCTTAAGTAATAGCGGAGTTTGTTTGCTTCATGCGGCCGGTGTAGCGTATCGCGGGAGACGATGCGCAGACCTTGCGGGGTGAAATACTCGTGACGCATACCGCGAGTCCGGATCCAACCCATCAAGTTGTTGGCGGAATCGTAAACGTAATCATCCCGCCAGTGTTTGGATTGGGTCAGCATTGGGTTTTTGTATCCGGGCTGCGGCGAGTCGTAGTCGATACACAATATCCGCCGGTCCTGGCTGTACAGTCTGGTTTCCTGCGGCAGGAAGCAGACGCTGATAATAGACGGCATCGAATATTGGCCGTTTTTCACCATGATGGCCGCAATATCCACGCGGCTACTCAACGGCGAATCTTTGGGGTCGCCGCTGTTGCGGCGAAATGTCTGGTGGTAGCCGACGCGCACATGCAACAATGAGTTGTCTTCCGGGTCGGCAATGAAGCGGATGAGATTCGTGTCGCCTTGCAGTACCACCCATTGGAGCGTTGCGTCGCTGTAACCGATATCTGGAATCTTGAAAGTGTAGGTGCGGTAGAAATCTTTGCCCCGGAAGACTCGTCCGATGCAAAAATGGGAGATGCAGTAAAACTCGTTGACATTTGGGATATCGAAGAAATCGATTCCCGGCGAGGGTTGACTTTCCTTGACCAGTTGCAGCATGGGCGGCGGAGGAATATCGTCCGAAAGGTCGTGCGCCAGCCGGAGCAGTTTGTGCACATCGAGGTTTTCAAACCGGAACGCCGCGGGGTGGGCTTTGGCGGTAAGGTAATCGTCGGGTTTGGCCACGGTCTTCTGGGCGCGGCGGAAAAGCATATTGAGCGTAAAACCAAGCCGCTCGCTTTTAATCAGCGATTCGCGCACGTTCGGACGCATGGCCTGTATCGCCATGATGGCGGCTTTGGCAAAAGGAATTTCACTGCCCTCGCCGCCGACCGTTGCAATAATGGTGGGGAGATTGGCCGGAAAACGGTCTTCCGCATTTGGCCGATAATCGTCAAAGGCCGGTGCGAAAAAAATCTGGTTGGCGATGGTGGTTCCGGTGAGGCGGATTTGCGCGCTGGAATCGGCGGAGGTTGACATCGGCAACGACATATTGAGGAATCTTCCGGTGATGTGTGCCGACGTGGTGGCTACCACTGGATGGTAGGCGGTGCGGCCTTCGCGCGCGAAAAGCGTGTTGGGTAGGCCGACGTTGAGCTGGCGTTCCGCCATTTCTTGGCAGAACTGTAGATTGACCACCGACGGATGGCGCAACTCTTCGGGCAATTCGCCCCGTCCGGTTCGTTCGGCGTACAGTACCCGGAACGACAGATCGGCGCTACCCTCGGCATGCCATTTCAGCAGTTCGTCGAAACCTTCCCATCCGTTGGTGGCGGCGGCCGGGGGTACGGTGATTTGGGTTTCGAAGAGGTTCATTTCGGAATCCCAAAGCGTGTTGGACACGGTTTGCGTGGCGGTGCCGTCCGTCGTGATGGACATGGTTTCCGGAGCCGGCGGTTGCTGCTTGACCTTGCCGGCCTTGGGGTCGCGGTCGAACACGCACGGGGCGGCGTTCAGCGAAATGGCGGCAACCGCCAACAGCGGCAGGAGCGACTTTACCATCGCGGCGGTTACACCGCCGAGCTTGACCCGCTTAAGTCTGGAAGTACCGCCGGTGATGATCTCGACCGAGCGTTTGGGCAGTTTCAACTGTTTGGCGAAGAAGGACGATAGTTCCTCGTTCGCTTTACCGTCCACTGGCGGGGCTTTGACGCGCATCCTCATCCAATCGGCGTCTGTGCCGGTTATTTCGGTTTTGGAGGCGCGGGGGGTGGCCTTTATGGTCAGAATCACTCCGTCGCTGTTTTCTGTGATCCAAGGCATGGTCGGGAATCCTTTCAGGCCGGGTTAAAGTCCGTAGGTGGATGGCGGCAACGTAATCAGCTGGCGAAGCGCGTTCCCGATAATGGAGTAGACGATGTTGACTACGAAGAAATAAATTAGCGGAACGAAATCAATCCCGCCGCCGACGATGTTCTGGGAACGGAAACGGGCCAACACCATGCTGACACATTCGTTGCAAATTACCATGCCAACCCGGAAACGGAAAATCACGCAAACGATGGAACCGATAATGGCGGCGAAAAGAATCTGGTTGGCGTAGCGAAGGCCTTCCGCCACCACCAGCATCGCCAGATACAGAGTGCGGAATATCTGCAACACCGGCGGGCCTTGGGTGAAAGTCGCGGCAGTTATTTTTTCGGCCGGCGCAAAAAAACGCGGCAACGCCTGTTGCCCGCCTGCTATGCGCGACATAATTTCCGGATCGGTTATTTCGGTGCAGAACATCATCAGTCGGCAGCATCCGAAACAGATCGCCAACAGCACGATGGGCTGAAGCGCCAGATGGATTTGCGAATAGGGACGGGTAAAGAAACAAAAAGCGTCGTATGCCCGTCCGGCGCGGCTGGTCGGGGTAATGGTGCTGATGAACAGAAACGCGCTCCATGTGCGAATGATGAACAATCCGGATTCGACGGCACTAGCCGCAAAGAGTTGCGGAAGGGCGGGGGCGGCGTCAGGCGCATGCAGCGGGGAACTGATAAGCCAAAGACCGATTGCGGTGGCGGATTGGAACCCTATACGGTACAAGAGCATGGTCTTAATCGTGAATACCAGCGCGAACAGTACGATGTCAGCCATGCGGGCGGGGAGGCGCAAGGCGGGGCGGAAAAAATTGTGCAGCGCATCGAACCATCCGTTAGGCCCGGAGATAAACGGGTTGAAGAAAATCTCCGGACGGGTCGGTGAGCATATCCTTGCCAATAGCGCCAGCAGAATCAAATTAAAGAAAAGTTGCAGATAAACCATGGAAAAACTCCGGCGTTCCCCGATAAGATACTGTTTTGGGTATTACTACTACTTCCTTGTGTTTTGGGTCTAAACGACCAGCAGGTGTTGTCCTGAATCCACCGGAATCACGCAACCCGTTACCGCCTTCGCGTCTAGCAGAAATGCTACTGCGTCCGCGATGTCTTCCGGGGTAGGGCGATTGTCCAGCAGCATTTCGCCGGCCGGTTCGTTTCCTCCGACTGGGGGCAGCACCGGTCCGGGCGCCACGCCGTTTACTCGCATGGTGTCGGCGAACAATCCTGCCGCCTTTTGGGTAAACTCCAACAAATCGCGTTTGGTCTCCTCGTAAACGGTTTGCGGTTTTAGACCGCCCAACACCCGCGTGTCCAGAATGTTGACCACCGAACACTTCACATCCTCGCGTCCGGCCAACAGCATGGTAAGCTTTTCCGGCGCCACGTAGTTGACATTGCGCAAGGTTTCGTCATCGCCGCGGAACAGTGCGGCGTTGTTCACGATCGCGCACAGTCCCGGCTCTTTCTGCATCAGTTTCGCGAACAGCCTTACCGCGCCGCCGGGGTCGGTGAAATCGGCGATGTAGTCAGCTCCGGCGTCCGAGCGGTGCGATGACACCGCCACGCGCCATCCGCAACCGCGGAGTTTTTCCGCAATCGCTTTGCCAATCCGGCACGTGCCGCCGGTGACCAGTACCGTCCGTTCCGGTTGCATTGAGGATCCTTTCTGTCATTGTCCGCGCATATCGCGCGAGGTCGCCAAGGCCAGTACCCGCCCTTGGTTGCCAACGGCGCAGTACCAGTGGTAGGTCACTCCATTGTGGCGAATCACCCACGGTTTGTGGGCATACTGCTTGTCCCAAGGTTCGGAGGGGCGGATCAACGGTTCTCCCTTCCATTTCGTCCAATGCGCAAGGTCGTATGAGCAGGCGAAGGTGTCGAACGCGCTTCCGTTTTTGGGTTCCCAGAATGCGCCGAAATAGAACATTACCCACACTTTGTCGATTTTTACAACCATCGGGTCGCCGCTGATGCCAAGCGATTTTTCCGGGTCGCCGTTTGTAACCACCGAATCCTCGCCGTATCGGGTCCAGTTCAGCATATCTTTGGAAATGGCCATGCCGATACACTCCCCGCGGTTTCTTCCGTCCGGAAATTTGCTTTTACCGTTGTAGAAAATCACGAATGGGGCGCCCAGCGTCTCGTCTCTGTCCCAGACCACATAGGACTTGTAGAGTGTGGTCCGTTCAAACACGCGCGCGTCCTCATGCCATGGGGCGAGCACGGGATTGCGGTTGTAGCGGGTCCACGGTCCAATTTTCGTCGGGTCCTTTGTCCATGCCACACCGATTGCCAGCGGGTCGGTTTCGTAACCTTTCTTGTACCCGCCGAGGTAGGTCATCCAGTATTTCCCGTCGAACTGCTGAATGGTGTTAGCCCCGCCCCATTCCACGGTGAAAAGCGACGGTCCGCCGTCCGCCTGCCAGCAATCCCAGGTGTGCGATGCGCCGTAAGGCAGGATCTTTCCTTGCGGTTCCCAATGCAGCAGGTCGGCGCTTTTTGCGAGATAGGTTTCGTAGCCGTTTTTGTCGAACATGATGTACATCATATACCATGCATCGCCAAAACGGAATACGTTCGGTCCGTCCAGCATCTTGCCCTCCTCGGGCTTCAGCACCACACCGTACTTGTAGGGGGTCTGGACTTCGCGGTAAACCTCCTGCATGACCGTTTCCGGCACTTCGTTCGCGTTGGCGGCAGTCGTCAACGTCAAACCCAAAATCGAAATAAACCCTATGGCAGTTAAAGTTTTCATGTGAAAAATATTATCAAATCCCCGGCTTTCGCACAAACCTTTTCTTACGCTAACTTATAAGAGGCAGAATTCTTAAAAATCGCCCGGTCACCTTGCCATATCGCCCTGAATATGCTAAAATATACCCGTCTTTTGCAAAAGGTGTATTAGGTATTATGGACATGTCAAAATACATTGGCGAGGCGACCGCCTACGACAAGAAACTGATGCTTGAGCGAAAAGAACCGTTGAGTTGGCTCAAGAGTGTCAGTGCGTTTGTTGTGGCGGATATTGGTAGGTAGTTGATGAAAGCAGTTGATGATAAGGTGGAGCGCAGGAAAATGGCAAAGAAATCAAAGCACAAGACAGATACTGCAAACTTGACAAAAAAGAAAGTCACTGTTGAGGTTGTGGAATCTATCGAGAGCGAATTGTTCAAGAATGTTCGCGCCATCCTCGCCAAGGCGCGCGCAACCGTTTACACCGCTGCAAACACGGCGATGGTCGAGGCATATTGGAACGTCGGGCGCGAAATCGTTGAAAAGCAAGGCGGCGCGAGTCGCGCCAAATACGGCGACGGGCTTATGAAATCGCTCGCTGTGCGGCTTACTGCTGAGTTTGGTGGCGGATTCACAGCGGTAAACCTTTTCAACATGAGGCAGTTTTATCTGACGTTTCCAAAATTCTACGCACTGCGTAGAGAATTGACCTGGACTCATTATCGCATACTCATGCGCGTCGAAAGCGATGACGCGAGAGACTATTACTTCAATGAATGCGTGGCGGCAAAGTGGAGTACGCGCATTTTGCAACGGCAAATTGACACGCAGTTTTATGAAAGGCTTGTGCGCAACCATTCTCCGAAAGCGGCAAGAGGACTCGTCAAGCGTGGCACTCCTGACCCTCGAGACCTTGTGCGGAGTCCGGCCATACTTGAATTTGCGGGCATAGATACGCCGCGATACAAGGAGAAGGACCTTGAGGCGGCGCTTATCAAAAACATGCGGATGTTTTTGATGGAGCTGGGGCGCGGTTTCTGCCTTGAGGCGGAACAGAAAACGCTTCAGATAGGCGATGAGACTTATAGCTGTGATCTTGTGTTCTACAATTACATCGCCCGCTGCTTCGTCCTAGTCGATTTGAAGGTTGGCAAAGTAACGCCACAGGACATCGGGCAGATGCAACTTTACAAGCACTACTACGAGCGAGAGATGATGCGACCGGGCGACAATCCGCCTGTCGGCATTGTGCTTGGCTCTTCGGCGGATTCTACGGTGGTGAAGTACACGCTAAATGAGCACGAGCGCAATCTCTTTGCGGTCAAATACCACCTCTCGCTCCCGACGGTAGAGGAACTTCAGCGCGAACTCAAGCGCGAACGCGCCGCCATCGAAGAGGCTCTATTGCTTCTGGAGTTGAATGAGAAAGGACAAGGGAAGCAATGAGGCAACAAAGCATACATGCTTCATACAGAGGTGTCTACAAGGCTCTCGCTGCATTGAAAGCTTCCTCTAAAATCCGCTGCATCGGTATGGCTAAAGGCGGATGTTGGGAAGTGTGCTAATAACAAGCTCAAGAGGATATATGGCTACAAAGTTCTTCAACAACGAAAGTGGTGACACGCTTTTCGACAAACTGAAAGGCATTGTTGATGGTATGGGTGTGAACTTCCATACATTTCAGGCCGTTTCTGGATATTTCCGTTCATCCGGCTATTTCAAGTTGCGTCAAGAGCTAAAGAATACGCAAAAGATTCAAGTGCTCGTCGGCATTAACATCGATGACGTGTTCAGAAAGTCTCGACGCGAGGGGATGATGTTTCTTGGCGATAAGGAAGATGTAAAACGACAGTACACCCAAGGATTTATCGACGACATACGTTCCGCCGGCTACACGAAGGAGATAGAGGAGGGAATCATACAACTCTGTGATGATGTTGTGTCTGGAAGACTTGAGCTACGCATACACACAAGCCACAACCTCCACGCAAAATTTTATCTTTGTCTTCCAGAGAACCATGGCCCCAACACGGATGGCTGGGTCATAATGGGCTCCTCAAACCTCACCGATTCTGGCCTCGGCACGTCGCCGTCGCCGCGCTACGAGTTGAACGTTGCGATGAAGGACTATGATGACGTGGCCTATTGCAAGGCGGAGTTTGATCGTCTATGGGCGGAGGGGGTTCCTGTCACGGATGAAGACATAGCAAAGGCAAGATGTCAAACGCATCTTGGGACAGCTCCCACGCCGTTTGAGCTCTTCATGCGAGTCTTGATTGACATATTCGGCGAACAGGCAGAAGACGATTTCTCGATGGAGCTTCCTCCTGGCGTAATTGACTTGAAGTATCAGCGTGACGCCGTCATACAGGGCTACCAGATGCTTTGCCGCTATGGCGGGTTCTTTCTTTCTGATGTCGTTGGCCTCGGCAAGACCGTTGTCGCCACAATGATCGCCAGGCGGTTTGCAGAAGCAAACGGTGGCACCACAAGGATTCTCGTCGTGCATCCGCCAGCAGTGGAGTAGAACTGGAAGGAAACGTTCAAGGCGTTCGGTCTTTATCTTCGGACGCAATTCGTTTCATCTGATTCGCTTCACAAGGTGCTGGACGGGTTGGAGAACTACCGCTCCAAAGAAGAATTCGACCTTGTCATAGTCGATGAGTCCCACAATTTTCGCAATTCCTCGACGAACGCATTCGACCAGCTTCAGCGGATATGCAAGTCCCCGTGCCCGCACGGCGGACTCGTTCCGGGAAACAGCAAGAAGGTCATGTTGCTCTCTGCTACGCCGCTCAACAATGGCCCTTCCGACCTGCTGAACCAGATTCTCCTTTTCCAAGATGCCCGTCGTTCGACCATTGATGGCGTCCCAAGTGTGACGGCGTATTTTGCACCGCACATCGCGGCATATAAGCGTATGATGCGTGAACGTCAGAATGGCGGGACGAGCGTGGAGGCCGTTGACGCGCTCTATGCAAGGATTCAACGGGATGTTCTTGAAAAGATTACAATCCGCAGAACGAGATCAAATATCGCAAACGAGCCAGATTACGCCGCCGACCTTGCCGCGCAAGGAGTCTCCTTTCCTAAAGTAGATCAACCACACGAACTTGTTTACTACCTTGACGACAACCTTGACGCCCTCTTCTGGGACACCCTTGAAAAGCTCCAGACAAAGATAGCATACGCCAGATATCGTGCCATTGAGTTTCTTGCGAACCCGGATGACGCTGCCAGATATGGGAATGCCGTCCATGTGGCACAGACGCTTGCTGGCGTGTACAGGGTACACATGGTCAAACGTCTCGAGTCGAGCTTTTTTGCGTTCAAGAAGTCTGTTGCGACTCTTCTACGCATAACGAACGACATGCTGTCCATGCTGGCGGCTGACAAAGTTCTTATCATCCCAGACATCGATGTGACCGACTATCTTGAAAAGGGTAGGAGCCTTGACGAGATATTGGACTATGCTCGTGAACGCGGTCTTGAGAGTGCGGCTTTCCCTGCGAGTGCGTTTCGCCCTGACTTCAAGACCCTGTTGGAATCTGACAGAGATTTGCTCATGCGAATGCAGGATCAATGGGTGTTGATTGATTACGATCCAAAATTCGATGCATTTAGGAGCATACTTCGTGGTGAACTATTTGGGAGGATGCTCAATCCCACGGGTAAACTTGTTGTGTTCTCTGAGAGTGTGGACACTCTGACCTACCTTAAAGACAAAATGATGGAGCAGCTTGGACGTTCCGATATACTGCTTGTGTCCGCAACGAACCGTGACCGTGTGGCAAAGCAGATTCGCGCTTCATTCGATGCCAATGCATCTGAAAAGTCTAATACATTTAATATCATCCTTGCTTCCGATGTTCTTGCCGAAGGCATAAACCTTCATCGTGCAAACGTCATTGTAAATTATGATACGCCGTGGAATGCAACGCGTTTAATGCAGCGCATAGGACGAGTCAACCGCATCGGTTCTACTGCCGGATCGATACACAACTACATGTTCCATCCATCGAAGCAGGGAAATGCGGCTATAGGTCTCTACCAGAATTCGGTCATTAAGTTGCAAGGTTTCCATTCGGCACTCGGAGAGGACGCAAAGGTGTTCTCCCACGAGGAAATGCTGCGGACGTTTACGCTCTTCGACGTTAACGTCAAAGATTCGGTTGACGAGGCGTTGCGTTATTTGCGCATGGTGAGGTCTTTCCGCGCTGCAGACCCCGCAGGATATGCGAGAGTGAAAAAACTACCGATGAAGTGCAGAGCGGCACGCAAAGGCGACAATGCACTCACCGTCGCCTACTTGGCTACTGGTGGGCAACGCGCTTATTATGCTGTGAAGGATGGCCGCGCCGCCGACATTGGCTGTATGGACGCGCTTAAGTTGCTTGAAGCATCTGCGGATGAACGTGCAATGGTCTGGACATCCGAAACGCTTGACCGCAACTATAACGAGGTCTCTGCCGCAATGGATGCCTTTACAGGAGGAACGCCATCGTCGGCGAACGCTTCTGGGCCAGCCGTTCCTTCCACTGCCGCAAACAACAAAATTGTAGCCTCTGCCCTGCGGTTCATACGCGACTGTTCGCGTTGGGTGTCGCAGGGATGCTTGGATGGTGCGCTAACACCTGTTCTTGATAGCCTTGGCAAGAGCATTGTTGCGGGGTCTTTCGTACAATTGGAGCGTTCGACAAGTGATCTCGCACGTAAATATCGCAACATTATTGCCCCTGATGCAAATCAAGCCCAGGGAATTCAAAGAAACCTTCTTGAGCTGCACGAGACCTACTGCGCCGCCGCAGAACGTGTGGCATCTGCTGCAGTCTCAGCGGACACTCCGACTCTTATCGTCAGTGAAACCTTTACGGCATGAACATGAAAAACTATTCACCATCAGATTTTCGGACTCTTTTCCAGCGTCGTTTCGACCTTGTGCGGTGGCAGGGAGTACTTGTGGACTTCTTCGGAGCGACAAAGCTCCGAGAGAGACCTGAGGCCGTCAAATTGCCACCATCAGAAAAGGACTCAAAAGGTTTCTTGCTTGGAGAACTCGTTACTTCAGACGGAGTCCGCTTGGGGCTTTTCAGATATACGGTTCCCGCCTTACAGGTCGAACGCCGCCGTGTAGGCCTGCGACATCTTGTAGATGCTTGGTTGAAATACGATTTTGATGCTGCCCTTGTGGTATTTGACTCCAAGGACTCGGATAAATGGCGCTTTTCACTTGTTTCCGACATGCGTGGCGAAAAGACGTCGCCAAGACGCTACACTTACGTGTTTGGCGATTCCACAAGCCTCTACCGTACCGCTGTGGATAGGTTCTCGACCTTAGTGACGCGAGACAACACCTCCGGTCCAGTGGCCTATTCCGCCCTCCGCGACGCCTTCGCCGTGGAATCACTTACACGGGAGTTCTACAATGAACTGTTCAACTGGTATCTGTGGGCGCTTTCGCCAGAGATGGGTGTCACATTCCCTAATGATGTTTCCACCGACGCAGATGACCGTATTGGCCTTGAGGAACGGCTCATTCGCCTCATCACGCGTATCATGTTTGTTTGGTTCATCAAACAGAAGAAACTTGTACCCGATCTTCTTTTTAGCGAGAAGCAGCTTTCCGCATGGCTCAAAGACTTTGACCCGCACTCTCTGAAAAACGGCAACTACTACAATGCGATACTCCAGAACCTCTTTTTTGCCACGCTGAACAACGAAATCAGAAATCGCGCTTTTGCGACCGACTTCCGTGACGGACGCGGACGCGCCGAGGACTACGGCATCAAGACTCTTTTCAGAAATCCGAAGGGCGATTCCTGGTTCAAGCGGCCGAATGGCGAAGTGCTCAATGTATTCCGCGAGGTGCCGTTTCTCAACGGCGGGCTTTTCGAGTGCCTTGACAAGGCGGCGGCGGATGATCCGCGAGGCCGCATCATCTACAACGATGGCTTCTCCCGCGAAAAGGGACGTCAGCGCCGGGCATTCATCCCTAATGAGCTTTTCTTCGCCGATGAATCCCCTCGCACGTTCACAATCGCGGGAGGGCAGGTGTCACCGGCTGCTGAAACCGTCACCCGAACCGTTTCGGGGCTGCTGAAGATTCTTGGGAAATACAATTTCACGATCGAGGAAAATTCGCCTGATGATATGGATGTCGCCCTCGATCCGGAACTTCTCGGCAAGGTGTTTGAAAACCTCCTCGGCTCGTTCAATCCCGAAACACGCGAAACCGCCCGCAATGCGTCCGGCTCGTTTTACACGCCGCGTGAGATCGTCAACTACATGGTGGAAGAGTCCCTTGATGCCTATATGAAGCAGGTTCAAGGCAAGGATTCAAAAGCCCAACTCGACCACCTCATGAATATTCGTGTTCTTGACCCGGCCTGCGGATCCGGCGCATTTCCGATGGGCATGTTGAATGCCATTGTCGCGAAGGCTCGGGAACTGGGGTGTACAGACAATCTTCATGCCCTCAAACTGCACATTATTGAAAACTGCATCTTTGGTATTGATATCCAGACGATTGCCGTACAGATTGCCAAACTGCGCTTCTTCATCTCGCTCGTATGCGAAGAACACCCAAACCTGACTGACTCAGAAAACAATTACAGAATCTCACCGCTTCCGAATCTCGAGACTAAATTTGTTGCGGCCAATTCTCTTATAGCGAAGAAGCGGCCTGAAGCACAAGGCAACCTGTTCGAATTTGCTATGATTGACGGGTTAAAACAAAAGCTATATGACATCAGACATCGTCATTTCAATGCAAAGACCCGCAAGGACAAACTTTCTTTGCGCAAGGAGGATGAAAAAACGCGCGCCGAACTTGTTGCGCGACTGACAGACAACGATCTTTTTGCTGCCGCCGATGCTCGGCAACTCGCTGCATGGAACCCATACGACCAAAACAAGTCGGCGGACTTCTTCGACTCGGAGTGGATGTTCGGCGTCAAGGAAGGTTTTGATATCGTCATCGGTAACCCGCCTTATATTCAGTTGCAGTTCGATCATGGTAAGCTGGGAGACCTCTACAAGCCGTGTGGATATGAAACATTTGCAAAGACAGGCGACATCTACTGCCTTTTCTACGAACGGGGCTGGCAGTTTCTGAAGGCTAATGGACACCTTTGTTATATCACATCAAACAAGTGGATGCGGGCCGGATATGGCGAAGCAACTCGCAAGTTTCTCGCCGAGAAAACCAATCCGCAGTTATTGATTGATTTCGCAGGAGAGAAAATATTTGAATCGGCTACCGTTGACACCAATATCCTTTTGTTTGAAAAGACCACAAAAAATCACGGTGATACAGCGTGTTGCATTGGCACTTCTGACTGTCGCAAAGATTTGAGCGTTTTCGTGAAGCAGACGGCCACGCCTTGCGCATTCACCTCGTCAGATTCTTGGGTCATCCTTTCACCCATCGAACAGAGCATTAAGCGC
>JAFTCL010000021.1 GCA_017454745.1 Kiritimatiellia bacterium | reverse complement strand
TCCCGATTCCTTCGTGGGGGTTCTGCGCCGGAAATCCGGCCTCGCCTCCCTCGACCTCCCCGCCGAGGCGCAGTGGGAGTTCGCCTGCCGCGCGGGGACGACGGCGGCCTACAACAACGGCAGCGACGACCAATCCGCGATGGATTCGCTCGGGCGCCACTGGAACAACGGCGGATCGGCCTACAGCCAGGACTGCGCCACGGACGCCGGCACGGCGGCGGTCGGCTCCTACCAGCCCAACGCCTGGGGCCTCTACGATATGCACGGCAACGTGTTTGAGTGGTGCCTCGACCGGCATTCTTCCTCGGGATCGTACCGGGTGCTACGGGGCGGCGGCTGGTACAACAGTGCGGTCTTCTGCACCTCGTCCAACCGGGACATCAATTACCCGTCGTACGAGTACGACTACTACGGCTTCCGCCTTGTCAGAACCCTGTCCGCCGACCCGGAAGGCGAGCGCGGCGCCGAGGCGGCAACCGGCGCGGCGCGGGCCGGCACGGTCTGCGCGGGCTCCGCGACGGCGACGATCACCATGCTGAAGGACATTGCGGCGACCGTGACGTTCAACAACGGGAACGGCGCCGTCGTCTACGACGGGCAGGGCCACGGCGTGGAGGTGGAGGTGACGGACCCGGCCGACGGCGCGGCGGTGCTGTTCGCGCTCGGCGACTCGTCGGGCCCGACCGAGACGTTCGGCCCGACGGCGCCGATGTTCACGAACGCGTGCGACGTGACCGTGTGGGTCGAGATTTCCGCCGAGGGCTACTTCACGGCGACGAACAGCGCGGTAGTCAAAATCGAGAAGGCGGCGTACGACATGAGCGGGGTGAAGTGGGATTACGACGGCGCGTTCACCTACGACGGCGCGGAGAAAACCGTCACGCTCACGGGGCTGCCCGACGGCGTGACGGCGGAATACGCGGGCAACGTTGCCACGAACGCGGGCGGATACACCGCGACTGCGGAGCTTTTGTACGACACGCGCAACTATGAGGAGATTGCCGCGCCGGATCCGCTCGCATGGGCAATCGACAAAGCCGTGTTGAACGGCGGAGAAGAGCCGGGCGGCGGCGCCGTGCCGGAGGGCGGGCTCTCGAAGTTCGACGTGACGGAGGAGTACGACGGCGCCGCGCACACGGTTGACGCGGCCGCCGTTCTCGCGGCGTTCCAGAGCGTGGCCCCGGGCGTCGCGGTGGGCTACGCGCTCAGCGGCGACGCCGCTGAGTGGAGCGCCGAGCCGGAGTCGTTCGTCAACGTCTGCGAGACCTCGGTGTGGTACAGGGTCACGCTCGACAACTACGAAGACTTCGTGAAGGAGGTGAAGGTCTCAGTCACGCCGCGCGACATCGCGAACGTGTCCGTCGAGCCGATAGAGAGGATCCCGTTCAAGGGTACCGCCGTCGAGCCGGAGCCGGTCGTCACGGACGGCGACCCCTCGATCGTCACGGCGGACGACTACGACGTATCCTACAGGGACAACGACAGGCCGGGCACGGCGACGCTGACCCTGACGGGCAAGAACAACTACACCGGGACCAAGGACGTGGAGTTCGCCATCGGCACGGCGGAGCTGACGGCGGAGATCGCCTGGGCGTACCTCAAGGCGACGGGCACGTACTTCGCGCAGCTGAAGGTGACCTGCACGAACGGCCTTGCGGCGGGCGTGGACGACTTGCGCTTCCTCTTCGCCGACCGCATCGGCGAGGACGGCAAGACGGAGGCGGCGCTGTGGAACACTCCCGCGCGGGCGGCGAACCCGGACACGGAGGTGCGCGGCGGCGAGACCTACCGCCGCGTGGCGCTCGCCCCGTCGCTGATCACGGCGGAGAACGCGCCCGTGACCTACGGCGTCTCCGACCTGGCGGCCTCGCCGGTTCCGGTGGCGGAGCGCGTGATCGAGATGTACGTGCACCGGCGCGTGGTGCCGGAGACGGGCAACGAGGGCGCGGCGAAGGTAGGCGACTTCGTGGGCTACGTCTGCTGGGAATCCGGCGGAGAGCAAAAGGCCATACCGCTTGTGGCCGACAGGTCGCGCTCCGCGTCCATCGCGTCCCTTTCGTCCCGTGCGTCCCTTTCGTCTCTTCCGAGTCCGCGCCTCCTCAACGCGGTGCTGGCGGTGGGCGTGCCGCTCGCGGAGGATTCGAGCCCGTATTGCCGAATCGGGGCGTTCTCAGTGGAGGGCGGCACGATTCGCGGGCGGATCGAGGTGGGCGCGGCGGCGGTCGCGACCGGTGCGACCCTCCCGGGCTCGCTCGGCGCGAACGCGACGGTGACGGTTCTGGGGGCGAAAAGCCCGGCGGGGCCGTTCACCGAGCTTTCGGCGGTTGCGGTCGCTGCGGACGGGTCGTTCTCGCTGGCGCGCCCGGCAGGTGCGGCGTTCTTCAGACTGAGACTCGATATTGTTGACGCGGTGAAGTGAAACAGAAAGGATTTGCCGGAATGAACAAGCATATTGCTATGATACTGGCTGGCGGACTGGCTTGCGCCGCGTATGCCGAAGACGGTTTCCAGAAAGACCTTTCGACCGGTTGGCGGTTTTCAGTCGGCCCGCAGTTCAACTTCAACGCCAACGGGCGGATAGGGGTCAAGAGCGGGGCGATATCCGTTCCGGCCCCCGTGTTCGGCGGAAACCGGTCCGCAGCGCAGGCGTCCGGAGACAAGGTGTCTTTCGACGGCGAACGGAAAACGTTCCCCAATGGCGCATACATCGATCCGGACGACGCGGCCGGCGTGTCGGGAGAGACCTGGAACTGGCACGTCCCGGCCGGGGAATTGGACGGCGGGGTCATGTCGTTTTCGTACGGATATTCGGAGCATTCGATTGTCTATGACACTTTCGGGGGGAACGCGAAGGACGACAATTACAGTGTCGGGATTGGCTTCGGGCTGGACAGGACGGTATGGAAATACGGAAAGTCCGGTGTGGATGCCGGGTTCAACTTCTCGTTTTTCAGGAAGGAAAACTGGTTCAAAGGGTCGGCCGGAGGCTACGTACGCACCGACACCTACACCGAGGGAACGTACCACGCTGACGTGGATCTTGGCAACGGCGGGGTTCTTGAAAACCCGTGGGCGCAGAATCCCGACGGTTCCTACGGCGCCGGGAGCTTTGACGGGCCTGGCCCGGTGCTCAACCTAGACGAGATATCCGTTTCGCACCGCTACGGGGAGGAGAGCGTCAGCACCGCCACGACGTCATACGGGCCGCTGTCGATCCGCGGCGACCTGCAGATGTACGAGTTCCAGTGGGCGCTCAAGCCGTATTACGAACTGACCGACTGGTTCGTGGTGCGCGGGACGGTCGGGGTCGGCCTGGACTACCGCAGCATCGACGTAAAGGTGTCCGGCGCGGGAAGCGCGTCCGACCACGACTGGGACTGCTACATGATCGCCGGGTTGGGCGGGATGTTCCATTGGAAAGGAGTCTGCATGGGTGCGGATTTCCTGAGGAAAGTGTTCGACAGCGACATGGATGTCAACACCCGATATGTGGAGGGATCGATCAGCAACGCCAGTTGGATGCTCCGCGCTTACGTCGGGTATGAGTTCTGACCGGCGGCGCGCGTTCTTTTTTTGCGCGTGACCCCATGCAGACACCCGGGCCGTTCCGCCAATGCTTATGTTTTTTTTGCGCATTGGCGGTTTCGGTTTTACTTCCAACGAAATAAATGCTATTATTACCGCGTTTAATTTCATCAGGAAAGTTTCCTTGCGGCAATTACGTTGGAGTTTTGGGGTGTAATGAAGGGGTTTTTGTTGGATATGCGGTTTTTGGCGGTTGCGCTGCTGGTGGCGTTGTCCATAGATACCGCGGCGGCGGCCAGTTTGGGGCATTGGGGTTCTAGTTTCCCGGAGGCCAAAACGCTGGCCGCGGCCGAGGATCGACCGATTCTGGTGTTGTTCACCAATGATTCCGGGGCATCCCGCTGGTGTAATGAATTTAACGAGAAAGTGCTGCTTACCGCGGATTGGCTGCAACTGATGTCGTGGGAACGGCTGGCGCTGGTTAAGATTAATCTGGGTTCTTCCGCCAGTACGTCGAACATGGAGTGGTACGAGCGTATCCGCGACAACGAGTCGCTGGAGGTGGACGGTTTCCCCGCGCTGGTGCTTTACGATTCCACCGGAGTCAACCGGCTGGCGGCGGTTACCTATCGCGCCGCCAACGGATACCAACTCACGACGGAAGGTTTCAGCGATTGGCTGGAAGACGCGATGGGCGATTACTGGATTGAACCCGGCGATGCCGATGCCGACCTTTACGATCCGGACGACGACACTCCGGCCGGGGCCACGAAACTGCTTTTCGAGCTGATCGAGCAGCAGCAGTTCCACACTCTGGACGCTTCCGACCAGGTGGATTGGTTCACTTTCACCCCCGCCCGCGGCACGACGTACGCATTCGGGTTGGGGGGCGGTATCGATCCGGTTTACACCACGGCGGTAACCCGCGACGATTCCAACCGGGTGACCAATACGATCCCATTTTTGACCTTGGTGGGGGATGTCGCCAGCGGGTTGCCAGTGACCAATGTCGTAGAAACCTACAGTTGGGTAACCAACTCCACCAGTAGCGGGACCGTCAGTCTCAGCGTGGTGGCGGAGGCGGCAGCCGAACAAATCTACGCCATCACCAACGGCTTGACTTCCGAGCACTGGATAACATTCATTTCCTCCGAAACGAATTTGGCGGCAACCGCTTCCACCGTTTACACCAACGTGATCGACTCCAAGGTGAACAGCCGCACCGTTTCTACGGGATCTTCTGTAACCAACGGTTACACGGAGACCCAGTTTGACTACCCGTTGTTTAAGGTATGGGACGCAGACCGCGCCACCGTGGTTCAGGAATGTTCGCTGGAGCAACTTGCCGCCGCGCCGGTGTTTTTCACGACCAACACCCAGAACCGCGCCTATTGGGTTTCGGTGACCAACCTTAACGCGTCGGCACAAACCAACGCTTTTACCGTGACTTACCATGGCGAACAGACCAACGTGACCGATACCGTCCGCCGTTATGACCGGTATGAATCCGCAGCCGGTAAATATCTGGTGGTGAGCGGTATCCTTGAGCGGGTGGCGTACACTCTGGCTTCCCGCGAGGTGGTGGTAACCACCAACCGGATTGCCGCGGCGCAGCTGTGGTGGGTGGCCGACGACGCCGAATGCGCCACTTATGTGGAGACCAACCGCATGGAGGTGGTGTCGTCGGTTGACACCGACACCCGCTACACCAACGTCGGCGAGTTGTCTTATTTGCTATCGTACCGGACTTGGAAACCCGGCACGGTTGGTTTCGGGTCAACCAATATCAGGGTTAAGGAAAGTGCGGCGCGGGTTAAAATCCCGGTGGTGCGCAAAAACGGTTCGTCCCCGCTCTGCATCCGTTACCGCACCGAAGACATTGACGAAGACGGGGTGGCCGCCGCCACGGGTTATTCATCGGGCGAAAGCCCCGCCGATGCGGCGTACGACTACTTCCACCAGTCGGGCTTTATAACATGGGCGGCCGGAAAAAACACCACCACCAACCTTGAGATCGAACTGATTCAGGACTTGCGCCCGGTTTGGGAGGGCGACGAACAATTCCGGGTGGTTTTGGAAAGCTACGACCCGGATGACGTTTACATGGCCGGAGCCTTTTCCTCCGCGACCGCGACGGTGACGATTGTCGAATCGGCAACCAAACAACCTGGCACGGTCGGGTTCAGCGCTTATGCCGTTGACGACGGCGAGCCGACGGCCATTTCCGGGAAAACGCTGTCACTGACGGTGGCGGCCGGCAAAACGATTACCTTTACCGTCAGCCGCGATGGCGGTTCCGACGGGTCGGCGGAGGCGGTTGCCACCGTAAGCGGCGGAAAGCTTGACGACGGTTCCTCCGCGCTGCCGGTTACCGACGAATTGTATTGGGATAACGGCGAGGCGGGCGAGAGTTACGACGGTACGTTCACCGTCGATACTTCCGACTACTTGGCCGGGTCGAAGTTGACGGTTCGGCTTTCGGTTGCCGGGGCAAAGCCCGCCGCGCTGGTTTCCGCCGCCGTAACGGTGCTGGATTCGGCGGTCGCGGCCAGGGTGTCGGAAACCGCCGGAATTGAGGAGTTCGGCATTTCCGGCTTTAAGAGCGCGGGCGACGCATGGTTCTGGAACGGAGACGGGAATCTGTCGATGCTGCCGCAGACCAAAGGCGGCAAAGGAACCTGCCAGCTGACGCTAAACGGGCCGGGCGTGCTGTCGTTTGATTGGACCGTGGACGGTTGGGACGCTGCGGATTCGTTTACCTGTTCCGGCGGTCTGGTGTCGGGCCGCGCCTATTCCGGGGCGGCGGGCAGCGAGGTCGTTTTGGTTAAAGCCGGCAAACAAACCGTGACCTGGAGCTACGCCAGAAAGTCGGATGACGGCGATGCGGTTCCCGTGCTGTCCAATTTGATGTGGGAGCCTTTGCCGGCCGCGCAGAATCCCGTTCCGCCGGACCGCTCGTATAATCAAGAGGACCATTTGAGTTGCGAGATTCCTGAAATGTCGGCGGTTTGCATCGGACGCACCTGCGAAGTCACCAACTCCTTTTACGAGAGTTACGTGGTAACCGATTACGTCTGCACGTCGCCAAAGCGTAACACCATGGTTGCGGCCACCGACCCGGCGTTGGTTTTCCTGATTGATGACGATCCCAAAAACAACCAGCGGATCTCTTGGCGGGTGGATACCGCGATTGAATTGGACGGCGAGCGGGTGGTTAATCCCGGCCCAGGCTGGTCTTTTACCTGGGTGGACGCGGATGACGGCACCGACGCTCCAGACCCGCCCGATGTTGTCGACGCGGAAGGGAACTGGGTGTTGCTGCAGGGCGTGGCATACAATCTTGCCGGCGCGTACGACGAGGCGGAAAACGCCACCCCTGTCAGCGTGGCGGCGGGCCAACTGCCGCCAGGAATGAGAATCAATACCAAAACCGGGGCGATCTACGGCACTCCCACCACGCCCGGAGTGTTCCCGTTGGTGTTGCGGGCGCGCGGCAGCAGCAGCGTTTCCGTCACTTTCAGGGTCCTGCCGTTGAACCAGTTGACCGGCAACTATTACGGTTGGGTGCGCCCGGCCGACGGCGAGGCGGCAGTGCCGTATCAAGGAAACGCCAGCCTTTCCGTGTCGTTGTCCGGCAAACTGACCGCGAAAGTCGCCATTGGCGGTAACGCCTACGTTTTTACCGGTTCGCTGAACGAGGCCTCACTGGAGCTGGACGATGAGTCCGGCGACAGCATCGGGTCATTGTCCTGCGAAGCGTTGTACGGGAAATCGGTCAAAGTGGACGGTGAAACTTACACCAACGCCATCAGCGATGTGGTCATCAGCAGCAAGGGCGTGGTGGAGAGCGCGAATCTTACGCTGTACTCCACGCATCTTGAAGACGGCGAAACGGTATTGGACGAGACCAATTACACCGTCACCCTGTACCTAGACTGTTGGAAGGCTTACCCGAATCTGGCGGCGCCGTTCGCAGGCTATTACACCGCCGCATTGCCGGTTGACCCGGCGTATTACAGCGACGACCGAATCCCCCGCGGCAATGGCTTCGCCACTTTCACGGTCGGGAAGTCGGGTAGTGTGAAATGGAACGTAACGTTGGCGGACGGTAAAACCGCCTCCGGGTCGGGGATCTTGATAAATCCGGGGCAGGACGAGTTGCCGGACAATGGCGAGGAACCCGATGCTTTGGCATCGGCGCTGGTGTATCTTTACGGCAGGCCCACCGGATACAACACTTACGGCGGGGGAATCTCCGGACGGCTGGAACTTGCGGCGGACGAGAATTCGGGTTTGGTTTCCGTAGCCGCTCCGCCCGGGGAACAGCTGTCTTGGTGGGATAACTCCCCGTTCTGCCTCGCCCCGGATGCCGACGGCAATCTTTCGTCCGGATTTTTGTCGGGACTGAACGCCAAAGGCGCCTATTACGATTCCGTGATAAATTTGAGCACCTACTATCTGGGGCGGTCGTTGATCTTTGCCGACAACGCGGAGTCGCCCGGCGCCGATTTGATCCCGTCCGATTATGACGGTTCTGGCGGGACTTCCGGTTTCCAGCGCGTAACCTACGACAGCGACTCCTATTACTTGGACTATGATCCGTTCTTGCCGTTCGGTACCGCGCTGGTGATATCCGACACCAAGATTGCCGCGCCCAAGCAAAAACTGGTGCGAAGCGGCAGCCAGAGCGGCGGGGCTTGGAGCGACATCATCTACACCGAAGATCAGGACACGTCGGATGACGATTCGGATGATGACGACGATTATGACGAGGACAGCGAGACCAGTTCCGAAGTGTCGCGAAACATCAGCAACCTCAATTTCTCGTTCACTCGCGCCACGGGACTCATTTCCGGGACGTTTTCGCTTTATTACGAGCAGACGCAGACCAACGGATCCTACCGTAAAAAGACTTCGAAAGTGGTTCTTAAAGGTGTCTATTCGCCGTTCATGTCGGGCCAAAGCGCGGATGAGGGAGGTTGCCACGGTATGGGTTATTACCTGATTCCGACCAAAGAGACCTATTTGGACGCGAAGGGCGTGAAACGGAGTTTCTCGTGCAGCCTGTCGTTGCCGTTTGAATTGAACTGTGAGTAACAATCAAGGAGAGTGATATGAAGCAAATCAATCGTCGTGGTTTCTTGAAGGGCACAGCGGCTTTTACCGTTACCGCCGGTACATGGCAGGGTTGCACCAGTTTACAGCTTCCCGAGCCGAGGGTTATCGGGGCGAATGAAAAAATCCATCACGCTTGCATCGGTGTGGGGGGGATGGGGTTTCATGATTTCCAGAATTTCCTCTCCCATCCGCGGGCGGAAATCGTGGCTATCTGCGATGTGGACGAGAACCATTTGAACCGCGCCGCCGAACTGGCCCCCAAGGCTCGCAAATACCGCGACTGGCGGGAAATGCTGGAGCAGGAGGGCGACAACATCGACTCCGTAAACGCCAGCGTGCCTGACCACATGCACGCCATTATCGCGATGAACGCGATGAAGCGCGGGAAGCACGTTTACTGCCAGAAACCGCTCTGCCACGATGTCGCCGAGTGCCGTATGCTGGCGGAAACCGTTGCCGGGTCAAAGGTGGTCACCCAGCTGGGCACCCAGCACGCGTCAGGCGTCGGCGACCTGATGGCGGTGGCGATGCTGCGCCAACGCGCCATTGGCGATGTTAAGAAAGTTTACCTCTGCTCCAATCGCACCGGGGCGATCGACACCTACCGTCTGTTGGGCCCGCGTCCGGAACGCGGGGAGACGCCCCCGGCCACGCTGGCTTGGGATTTGTGGTTGGGTACCGCGCCGGAGCGTCCTTACTCGCCGGGGATTTACCATCCCACCAAGTGGCGGGCGTGGCAGGATTTCGGAACCGGCTGGAGCGGCGATATCGGTTGCCACATCTTTGACGCGGTTTGGAAGGGGATGAACCTTTCCGCCGCCACGCCGCCGCTGACCATTAAGGCCGAAGTGCAGGAATCGTGGAAAAACTCTCTTCCGCGCCGTGGTGACACCTGGCCGCAGAGCGACCACATCACCTGGACCTTTGCGGGCGTACCCGCGTCCGGCAACAAACCCTTCACCTTCGAGTGGTTCGACGGATTGTTCTTCCCGCCGGAGGAGGCGCAGGAGTGGTCGATTAAGGCGGGATTCTCCAAGTATCCCGAAGAGGCCGCTTTGGTGATCGGCACCGATGGCGCGTTGCTTCTTCCCCACACCGGCGGGCCGGTGCTGTTGCCCAAAGAAAAGTTCGCGGGCTATGAGCGTCCCAAAGTCGCCGGGCGCAACCATTACCACCACTTCTTGGACGGGTGTCTGGGCGTGGCGAAAAACGAGTCGCATTTCGTCCAGACCGGGCCGATGGCGGAGGCGATCATCCTCGGCACGGTGGCGATTCGCCGGCCGGACGAGACCCTGCAGTGGGATTCGAAGAGACTCCGTTTCACCAATGACGCAAACGCGAATGCGCTGTTGCGCCGCACCTACCGCAACGGTTGGGTCATTTAACAGTCCGAAAGGCGGGATATGAAAAAAGCGCTTTTCTTTAGTGCGGCCGTGTTAACCGCCGCACTCGCGCGTGGCGATAAAGTCGTGCATGCCTACGATCGCGATGTCGTGGTGCGCGAAGCCAATTACGACGTGTCGAAGATTGGCAGTTACACCTTGGAAGACCCGTTGACGTTTCTCGACGGGCGCAAGGTCACCACTGCCGAGGAGTGGGGGCGTCGGCGTCGTGAAATCTTGGACATCTTCGCCCGCGAAATGTACGGGCAGGAGCCGCCAAAGCCGGAAACCTTGATTACTGAACTCCAGAACGAAAAGGTTGCCGTTGGCGGGTACGCCATACGCCGTCTGTACAAGATGTGGTTCAAGCCGGACAAGTCCGGCCCCTGCATCAACTGGATCGCGTGGATCCCCCGTTTCGCCAAACAACCGGCGCCGGTGATTTTGTTCCTCAACTACAACGGGAACCATGAGCTGGTGCCGGACAAGGATATCCCGCTGATGGAAGCGTGGTGTCGGCTGTTGGGCAACGGCGAGTTCGACGCTGCAAGGTCGGAGCAGATGCGCGGCAAGCTGCAGGATCCGAACATGGCGGCGATTTTCCCGCTGGCCACGATTCTCGCCCGCGGTTACGCGGTTATGAGCGCCTGCTATTGCGAGGTCTCCCCTGACGCGATGGAGCGTAAGCAAAACGGTCAAACTCAGAGCGACTTCGCCTACACCGGCGTGTTCGAGCTATGGGGCAAGCGCGATCCCGCTCGCGATGACAACACCACTTCGCTCGGAGCGTGGGGTTGGGCGTTGTGCCGGGGCATGGATCTGGCCGAGCGCATCCCGGAGCTGGACACCAAGCGCAGCGTGGTTACCGGGTATTCCCGGCTCGCGAAAGCCGCTTTGGTGGCTGCCGCCCGCGATGAAAGGTTCGCGATATGCGTACCCAACCAGACCGGCGGCGGCGGATGTCCGCTGGCCAAACGCAATTACGGAGAAAACGTTTCTACGCAAAACCGGGCGTTTCCCCATTGGTTCTGTCCCGCCTACGCAAAGTACGCCGCCGATCCGGCTAAACTCTTGACCTTCGACCAGCATCTTTTCCTTGCCTGCATCGCCCCGCGGGGACTGCTGATCCAGGGTTTTGACGAGAAATGGTTCGACACCGAGGGCGAGTTTCTCGCGATAAAGGCCGCCAGTCCGGTTTGGCGTCAGCTGGGTCTGGAGGCTTTGCCGGAAGTGGACTATCCCAAGGATTTCGACACCTCCGCTATCGGTAAAAACATCGGGTACGTGCGCCGGTCGCAGGGCCACGGTTTTTCCGGGTACGATTGGATGTGGACGCTGGATTTCGCCGACCGGTATTTCGGCATTAAGAAATGACGGCGGCAGCCGCCTTTTGATCGGACAGGACGAAGGTTATGCGGAAAATATTGATGTCGCTGGCGGCGGTTTGCGCCGCTTGCAGCGTGATAGCGGCTGACGCGCCGCAAAAGCTCAAGGTGCTGATGATCGGCAACAGCTTCTCCATTTGCGTTTTGAAAGAGATGCCCAAGGTCGCAGCATCGATGGGCCGCGAGCTGGATTTGGCGTCGCTTTACATCGGCGGCTGTTCCTTGGAGCGGCACTGGAAAAACGTCGAGTCCGACCGCCCCGATTTCAAGCCCTACCGGTTTGACCGCGACACCGGCAACCGCCGGGTGGTTGCCGACGGTAAAATCAACATTCCCGAAGCGTTGAAGTTGGACCGTTGGGACATTGTGACCATCCAGCAGGCCAGCCATTTTTCGTGGAAACCCGAAACCTATGACCCGTTCGGCGAGAAGCTGATCGCGAAAATCCGCGAGTTGGCCCCCCAGGCCGAAGTGGTGGTTCAGGAAACTTGGAGCTACACCCCGTGGGACAAGCGGCTGGGCGAGTGGAAGCTGGATCCGGCGCAGATGTACGAAAAGCTGCACCGCGCATACGGCGACTACGCCGCCGCCAAGAAACTGCGGGTAATCCCGATGGGCACCGTTGTCCAAGAATACCGCAAAGCGCTGCCGGTGGTTTATTCCGATAACTCTTTCGGCGGCGACCCGTGCGGTTCAGCCAAGTTCCAGCGGGACGCGGAAGGGAAATGGACGCCTAAAGGCGACGTCTTTCACCTAAACCATGAAGGGCACTATTTGCAGGGGTTGGTTTGGACGGCCGCGCTGTTTCGCGCCGATGTCGCCAAATGCGCTTACGCGCCCAAGGATATCGATCCCGCCCGGGTGGCGGTGATGCGCAGAGTGGTTTCGCAGGTTGTGAATAGTAATCAGCCGTGAAAAACTTTCACGGCGAATCCGAGTAAAGGAGAGGGAAATGAGTAAAACAAAAATGTCGCGGCGCCAGTTTTTAGCGGCGGCCGGGGCTGGGTTGGCGGCCGGCGCGTTGCCGGTCGATGCGTTCGCTAAATCGGTGCGGACCGGGGAATTGGTGACCAACCGCAAGATAAACATCGCTTGCATCGGGTGCGGCGGTAAGGGCGCCGACGATGTCAACCAGTTTTCCGGCGAAAACATTGTCGGGCTTTGCGATGTTGATTACTCCAATGCGGCGGGGACTTTTTCCGCCCATCCCGAGGCGAAGATTTTCCGCGATTACCGCGATATGCTGACCCAGTTGGACAGTCAGATCGACGCGGTGGTGGTCTCGACCCCGGATCATACCCATTTCCCGGCGGCGATGATGGCGATGGAGCTGGGCAAGCACGTTTACGTGCAGAAGCCGATTTCCCATACGGTAAAAGAGGCCCGGCTGATGCTTGAGGCGGCGCGCAAGCACAAGGTTATCACCCAGATGGGCAACCAGGGCCACTCCAACGAGGGTACCCGTCTGGTGAAGGAGTGGATCGAGGCGGGGCTGATCGGCGACGTTCGCGAGGTGCATCTGTGGACCAACCGCCCGGTTTGGCCGCAAAACATTCCCCAGCCGGAAGAGCAGATGGCGGTGCCGCCGACCTTGGACTGGAACCGCTGGCTGGGCGTGGCGCCTTGGCGTCCCTACAACAGCGCTTACCTGCCGTTCAACTGGCGCGGCTGGTGGGAGTACGGTTGCGGCGCGATCGGCGATATGGGCTGCCACACGATGGACGCCAGCTTCTGGGCGTTAAGCTTGGGCGCGCCGAAACGCGTCTCCGCGCACGTCGAGGGCGGCAGCGAGCTTTCCTGCCCGGCCGGGTCGATTGTCACTTACGAATTCCCCTCCCGCAAGGGGATGCCCGCGGTAACGGTTAAATGGTTTGACGGTATTTGCAAGCCGCCCCGCCCGAAAGAGCTGGAGGAAGACCGCGAGATGCCGGGCAGCGGCCAGCTGTATTTCGGCAGCAAGGGCGTGATTATGGACGGCAACGACTACTGCGACTCGCCGCGCCTGATTCCCGAAAGCGCGATGAAGAACGCCAAGCGTCCGCCGAAAACCCTCCCGCGCGTTAAGGGCGGGCATTACCAGAACTGGCTCGACGGCATCCGCGGCCGGGTCGAAGCTCCGGTTTCAAATTTCGAGTACGCCTCCCCGCTTACGGAGATGGCGTTGCTGGGTAACGTGGCGATCCGTTCCGGCGTGGCGTTCAATTGGGACACCAAGAACCTGCGTTGCGACAATCCTGCCGCCCAGAAATACATCGACAAGGCTTACCGTTCCTTCTAACCGTTTTTATTGGAGTTAAGATGAATAAGATCGTTTTTGCGGCGGTTGGCGCCGCGTTAAGCTTGTCGGCTCTGGCCGGCGAAATGAAACTGTCCCTTCAGGCGTACACCTTCCGGGACCGCAGTTTCACGGAAACCGTGGAAACCGCCAAGCGGCTGGGGTTCACGCGCATTGAGTCCTACCCCGGACAGCGGTTGGGCGGCGGGATGGAAGGCACCACCGATTACAACAGCATAAAGCCGGAGACCGTCCGCCAGTTGAAGGACTTCATGGACAAATCCGGCGTCCAGCTGGTCTCATACGGCGTCACCGGCGCCGGAAGCGATGAGCAGTGGGACAAGCTGATGAACTTCGCCAAGGCTCTTGGCATCGAGCTGATCCAGATTGAGTCCGGTCACGGCAAGGCGGCCTACGACATGGCCGAGAACGCCGCCAAGCGCCATAACGTAAAAGTGTCGCTCCACAACCACACGCAGGACGGCGGCCGTCCCAAGGCGGTGTTGGAGACCCTTCGCGGGCGCGGCCCGATGATCGGCGCCGGCAGCGATATCGGCCATTGGGTGCGGGCGGGCGAGATTCCTTTGGAAGGCGTCAAGCTGCTCAAAGGCAAGTTCTTCTGTTTGCATTTCGTCGATGTCTCTTCCAAGCGTTACGGTTACCGCGATGTGCCGTTAGGTTCCGGCGTGATTGATGTCAAGGCGGTGCTGGACGAACTCAAGGCGCAGAACTTCGACGGTTTTGTAACCGTAGAGTACGAACACCAGTCGCCGACCTTGGAGTCGGAGGTTGCCGCTTGCGCCCGCTGGTTCAAGGCTTGGCAGCGCGGCGAAATCGCCGTCGGCAGCAGGATCGATTCCGACCACATCAGTGCGTTGTGGACGGGCATTGCCGCCAACGGCAAGGCCGACACTTGGGAGCTGGCGGAGGAGGCCAAAGCCCAGATCGAGCTGGCCAAAAAACTGGAGTCGATGCGGCTTTTGGAGATTGACGAGCCGACCATCAAAGGTAACAAACGCGGGTATGGCGTGGAGCAGCCGCCGCGCGCTTTCGGCACCAACCGCGACCACAAGTATTGCCAGGTTTGGGAGGGCAAGGCGTTCGTCTCGTGCGGCCTGAAGACGGCGGCTGCCGCCAAGGTTTACACCGTCAGCTCCTCCAACGACAACGCTAACCGCGATCCGGTGGAGTGGGTGCTGTATGGTTCGGACGACGGCGCGGACTGGAAAGAGCTGGACCACCGCAAGGATCAGTTCTTCGCCACCCGGTATCTGCTGAAGGGGTTTGAAATCGCCAATCCCCGGACATGCCGTTACTACAAGCTTGAGATCCTTAAACACGGCGGCGACAAAGATATGCAGTTCAGCCGTGTCGGTTTCTACGCAGACAAGTAGGACTAGGACAATGGAACGGGGTAAGGCGCTGGTGGTTTTTTCCGGCGGGCAGGACAGCACCACATGTCTGGCGAAAGCGATTAAGGATTATGGCCGGGAGAACGTGTCGTGCATCACGTTCTTCTATGGCCAGCGCCATTCGCTGGAAGTGGAGGTTGCCAAGAAAATCGCCGCGGATTTCGGGATTGCCGACCACAAGGTCATTCAGATGGATTGGTACAACCAAATCACCACCAATTCGTTGTTGGACCCGAATTTGGAAATCGCCCACGCCGAGGCTTCGAAATGCCCCAACACCGTGGTGGACGGCCGGAATATGCTGTTCTTCACGGTGGCGGCGGTTTACGCCAAAAGCCGCGGCATTAGGGACATTATCACCGGGGTTTGCGAGACCGATTTCAGCGGATACCCGGATTGTCGTGACGTTTTTGTGAAATCATGCAACGTCACGCTGAATTTGGCGATGGACACCACTTTCCGGCTGGTCACGCCGTTGATGGACCTTACCAAGGCTGAGACTTGGGCGCTGGCCGACCGGCTGGGGGTGTTGGAGTATGTCGAGAAAAACACGCTGACCTGTTACAACGGCGTTGTCGGGGCGGGTTGCGGCAAGTGCCCAAGCTGCCTGCTCCGCAATCGGGGACTGGCCGAATACCGGCAAACCTTGAAAACGCCGTTAGAAAATTCGTAAGGAGACGATAATGAAAACGATTGTGTTTGCGATGGTTGCCGCCACGGCTTTTTGCGTTTGCGCGGCGGAATCGATTCAGTTGCCGGAACCGGATAAAACCGGCGGGATGCCGCTAATGCAGGCGTTGGCGGAACGCAAGTCCTCGCGGGAATTTTCCGATAAGGAGGTGCCGCTCAATGTGTTGTCGTCGCTGTTGTGGGCGGCGGACGGGATTAACCGCGACGACGGGCGCCGGACCTCGCCGACCGGATTGAACGTGCAGGATCTGGACATTTACGTGATGTTGCCGGACGGCACGTATCTTTGGGATTTCAAGGCGAACCAGTTGCTGTTGAAAAAAGCCGGTGACCAGCGCAAAGCGGCGGGGCGGCAGCCTTTCACCCATACCGCGCCGGTGAATCTTTTTTACGTGCAGAACCTTGACAAGTCGATGAAAACCGACGAGACCAACACCGCCCGTCACGGCGGGATCCACGCCGGCGCGGTAATGCAGAACGTTTACCTCTTCTGCGCCAAGGAAAAACTTTCCTGCGTGGTTCGCGATTCCCTCGATCGCGAAGAATTGGCCAAGGTGCTGGGCCTCTCCGACCGCCAGCGCATCATGATCGGCCAGACGGTCGGATATCCCAAAAATTAATCTTCGCGTATCGGGCGGCCCGCGGCTTTATCGTGTCGCGGTCTGCCCGATTTCATAGTTTAGCGACACCGGCCCGATTAGCCCGGAAGGCATCAGCGGGTGTTTCTGATTATAGGTCGGTAACGAGGTCCAAGTGGGGCGAGCCTCCGGTTTTAGCGCGTCGTCGCCGATTAGCCGGTTCATCCAAGTCGAGCACACCGTTATCTCCAGGGTGTTTTCGCCTTCCTTCACGTAGTCGGTTATCGCCAGCTCGTAGGGGGCGGAGTAAATCCCGCCGGCATAATGGCCGTTCACTTTTACCTTGGCGGTCTCGCCGACCTTTCCCAGCGCCAGTGCCACCCGGGTGCCTTTTGCGGATTTCGGCGCGTAAAAGGTGGTGGTGTAAACCGCCGCCCCGGAGTAATACTTAATCGCCGGATCGGCGCAGGCCGACCAGTCGGTCAGCTGCGGCATTTTAACGGTCTCCGTCGGGCCGCGGTGCAACGGGTCGGACGCAAACTTGACCTCCCATTCCCGCTCAAGCGGCACGGTGAGCTTGGGACCGCCCTCGTGTTTAACCAATTTTCCGGCTGGCCGCGAGAACACCACAAAAACGCTTTCGCGCGGGGCGAGCGTCAGGCGGACTTCGGTTTCGTCGCCATCCATGCGCCATTCGGGGGCATCGCGGATTTCGCTGGTTTCCGCGTTCCACAGTTCCGGGATGCGGCCTTTGACGCGGAAACGGTACCAGTTTTGGGCAAGGGTGGTTTGGTCGGACTGGTTGGCGAGGAAATAAATATCGCCTTTGGGCATGGTGCGGTGACAGAACACCACCGGAAGTTTTTGGTCATACGCGCAGTCGGTTGCCGATTTGCGCAATTTCAGCGCTTCGTCCAGCGGCAGATTCCATGCGATGAAGCCTTTGCCCACTTGGCGGATTTTCACGGTGTCGCCGTCCACGTTTCCCCACAGCCGGTCAGCCAGCGCCTCGACCGTCCGGTCCGCGTACGGCTGTCCGGCGAGGCTCGGCGAGCGGGTTGGTTTTGGCCCGATTACCATTGCGCCCTCGTTCACCAACTGTTCCAGTCGTGCCAACAGTTCCGGGCGCATGGTGCCGAGTTTTGGCAACACCAGAATTTCGTATTTGGTGCCGTGCGGCAGCGACAGCCGCCCCGTTTCGTCCACAAACGCGGTCTCCCGCAACACTTCGCCGTTGATGTAGTCGAATTGCCGTCCCCGCGGCGGCGGAGGGTCGGTGATGCCGGTCATCTTCGGGGCATCCTCCCCGATGAAGTAGGCGATGTCCGCCACGTTCAGCCCTTGCTGGAGCATGAAGTTGCACCGCTTCAAATAGCCTACGAACACATCCATGTGGTCAAACCAGGAGTTGTGCCGGTTGAACTCGTTGCCGAACCAGGCGATGAAACCCGGCTCCCGTTCGTCCGGCTGGTGGACGTACAGGTGCAGCAGCGAGGAGTTGATCCCTTCGGCGAAGAACCGGTCGGTCCTTACCTTCATGTCCTTCGGGCCGCGGGCGAAAGGCCGTCCGCCGCAGGTGTTCGACTCGCACCAGATCTGGCGCTTGCCGTAGATGTGCCCGCAGCTGGACGCGGCGCGGTTCTCGATGTCGCCCAAACTGCCTTCGCTCCAATACTCGCCGGCGATGCCGTTGGATTGTCCTCCGTATTGCAGGAACTCGCCGGGGAATCCCCAGTGGCCGTAACACTCCAGCCACGTTTTCATGCCGAAGCGCTTGCTGGCCGCCCGCAAGCCGCCCACGTAAGAGTAGGCCACTTCGTCGGCCACAAAGCGGCGCATATCCCACAGGAAACGGTCGGACTGGTCCCGGCTGCCGACCGCCGACCCGAAATAAGCCGGCAGGAAAGGCGCGGGATCGTATCCGAAAGCGCGTTGGAACCGTTTAATGAAACCGTCGGTGAAATTCTGTCCGCCCACTTCGTAGCTGTCCAGCACGGAGGTGGTTAACGCTTTGGCGGATTCCGGGGAGACGCTGTGGATAATCTTGTCGAGGTAGCTGTCGAAATGGAAATCCACATGCTCCGCGTTCATCTTGTCCACCTCATAGCCGGTCGCCTCCGGCGCGGCGGGGGCGTTGGTGGTGCGGGTGGGGGTCATGCCCATGCGGAAAACCACCCAATCGCCCGCCGGAACGTCCCATTGCAATTGGTTGTTGTCGCCCAGTTTGGCGGTGAGCTGCAAGGCTTTCGCCGGGTCGAACATGGTATCCTCTTCGGCGGTTGGCTCATCCGGCCATTGATACTCCGGCCAAAGCGGGAGCGGGCTTTCAAACATCTTCGCGAGGGTTTTGTTGAAAACCTGGGCAATACCGGGCTGTCCCCGCAAGGTTACCGATTCCACCCCGCCGTTGCCTCCGGTCTTGGCGACTCGGACTTGGAAACGGGTGGATCGGGCAGCCGGGAAGGTGAATATTTCCGGCGCGAAGGGGATGAACCCGACATTCAGCGCGCCGTTGGTCCGGCGCAGCGAACCGGCCATTATCCGGTTCAGCTTGCCGTCGGTTTCGCACCACACCTCGACGTTGGCGGTGACGGTCGCCGGTTTCAGGTTCACCACGAGCGACCGGGCGGTGAACGGTTCGGTCAAATTGAATTCGGCCGTGGAAGATTCCCCCGCTTTGACGCTGAACGGCCCTTTGCCGGTCAGCTCCCGGTCAAAATCCTTCGGCATTGGGTATGCCACCACCGCCACATCCTGGTATTCGTCCGGTTTGTCGCCCTCGAAGGTCGGCTTTGCCAGCTCCACCGTTCCGTTTTTGGGTCCGTGCACGATGGTTTGCGAGTAAGCCAGACGGCGCATCGCCCGCTGGTGGGAGATCCACGGCCCGCCGGACTGGCTCCAGCCGGGAGAATTGAAAATGCCCAACTCGACCCCGACTTTGGCCGCCGTGTTAATCGCGGTTCTTAAGGCATCCCACCACTCTTCGGAAAAAGTGCGTACCGGGCCGTTCTGGTTGCCGCCGCCGCCGATGTCGCCGATGTATGCCCGGTCAATTCCGGCCTTCTTCATGGCCGTCAAATCGTTTACGATACCGTTAGTCGAGACATTCCCGGAGAGCCAGTACCAGTAAACCCCGGTTTGGATCTTTCCGAACGGGTCGCGGAAAATCTTGGCCAGTTCGTTGCGGCTGGGGTTGGTCGGCGGTTCGTTGGTTTCCGGCGGCATGGCGTGGGTGAAACCCAGCTGGTTCTTGTTGCGCACCACCAAAAGTTTGCCCTTACCCGTACCGTCGGGGGTTGGCCATACCGAATTGCCTTCTTCCGGCTTGATTTTTATGGTCAGCAGTTCGCTTCCGACCGGCGCGTCGAGATTCAGCCGGTACGGCGCTTTCCAAAGCGTGGGGTAGCTTTTGCCGTTGGATTCCACCGTTACGGAACCATGCGCCCCGCCGAGATCCAGCCGGAGCTGTTCGCCGGGCCGCATTTGCGGCGGCTTGACAACGCCGGAGAACTCACCGCCGGTTTTGCTGAAGATGATTTCCGTTTCGGACCCGGTCTGGTAATCCGGCAGAACGGGGGAGGCGGAACCGTAACGCCGGAACACCACGAACATCGAGCCGGCGGGGGAGAGGGGGACCGAAACTGTGGTTTCCCCGTTTTTTTCGCTCCATTCGCCAGCCCGGAAAATTTCGCCGGTTTCCGCGTTCCACAGTTCGGGGGTCTTGCCGTTTTGGAAGCGGAAAACGCAGCGGGCGGTGGCCTGTTCATTACCCTCCTGCGCGATGAAAAAGGCGTTCAAATCGTTGTCGAACAGGAGATGCCGCCAATTCAGCTTGATTTTTGGGGTCCGGTTCTCGAAAATCTTGATTTTGCGTCTGCCGTTGTCGTCGGCGGTCCCCTCGCGCAGCATCAGCTGCACCCGCCGCCGGTAAAGCTGCCAGCCCGTATTTGAAGCCGGGACGCAAAATTCTTTGCCGGCGGAGTTGGCGGTCGCGTAACTTTCGCAACAGTAGCGGTCCCATGCCGTCTTGGTTTTATAGTCGTCCGGGTCCAAAACGGCGGCTGCCGCCGAGACGGGCTTGCTTTCCGGGGGATTGCAGAAATTGGCTTCCAGCTCTTTGCCCGTCATGGCGTTGAGCAAAACCGGCAGAAACGCCGCCGCAAAAAATGAGAAAGAATAACGCATCGCAAACCTCGACTTAAGATTGAACATAAGCGTAATGTTATCACATTCCCCGTCCCTCCGCAAGCCGTAAAGCCGGGTAGGTTTGACGAGTGACGAGTTGGGGAATGAAGAGAGTGAAGAATTGAATAGGGATTTGCGTTTAGTTCCGCATTAGCGGGAGGGCCGCGTTCCGTCGCGGCCGGCTTATTTTTAGCCGAAAAGAGCGCAAAGTTCGCAAAGCGCGGCGGGTGTTGGTCTGTGGTTAAAACCTCTGATTTCTACACGTTTCTACCCGTTCTACACGGTTACTTCCCCTCAACTCGTCACTCGTAGTTCTTCACTCTTCACTCTTCATTCCCAATCTTCCCCCTAATCCCCGACATTCATGCTTGCGGAATCCTACGTTTTTTGCTATGATTCCGCACGAATGAACCGCATTACCGACAGCATATCGGTTAAACCGTTTTCGTTGAGCGAGTGCGAAGAGTATTCTCGCGAACTCGGCCTGTCTATGTCCAGGTTCGAAATCGCAGAGTGCTATATGGTCTTCGGCGGGATCCCATACTACTGGAGCTATCTGCAGAAGGAACAAAGCCTCGCCCAGAATATTGACCGGTTGTTCTTTGCAAGTGATGGCAAGCTGCGTGACGAGTTCAAACGGCTATTCAAGTCGCTTTTCCGTGACGAGAAGATGCATCGGGAGGTCATTGCGTCATTGGGGCGCAAAAAAGCAGGAAAAACGCGAGAAGAGATCCTTTCGGACGTTACGTTCTCTGACGGGGGTAAGTTCTCCGAATGCCTCCGGTCGCTTGAGGAATGCGGGTTCATACGGGCTTTCAGGGCCGTCGGCAAGGCGACGAAAGACACGGTGTTTCAGCTGATGGACAACTTTACGCTCTTTCATCTTGAGTTCCTTTCCGGCAGGATTGATGTCAGTCCGGGGTTTTGGACAGCTACGGTAACCGACCCGGTGCAGACCTCATGGCGGGGACGCGCGTTTGAGCGCCTGTGTCTCTCCCACGAGAATCAGATAAAGCGGGCGCTCGGAATTTCTGGCGTCCGGACCAATTCAAACTCCTGGGTCCACGCGCCTACGAAGGATCATCCCGAAGGGGCGCAGATAGACCTGCTAATCGACCGGGCTGACAATGTAATCAACCTGTGCGAAATGAAGTATACATACGGCAAGTACGATTTGACTTCCGCCGAATACGACAGGCTTATGCGCCGCCGTGACATTTTTGTCTCTGTGACCGGTACAAGGAAATCCGTTCACCTGACGATGATTACTCCCAACGGAGTGTCGGATTCCCCTCAACGTCACATGATACAGTCCGAAGTCACTCTAGACGACCTTTTCGTCCCCTCTGCTGTAAGTTAGGTGGTTAGGTGGTGCGGTGGTTCCTCCTCCGCTAAAGCTATGGAGGACAAGTTGGGAGGGCCGCGTTCCGTCGCGGCCGATTTGGTGGTAGTCCGAATCATCTCTCGTCACTCGTAGTTCGTCACTCATAACTCCCTCTAACCCTCACTGACATTCACCAAACTTCTCTTGTTGTCTCGCGCCAAGTTCGCGAAGTTCGCCAAGTTTGTCAATATGGATAACTTTGCGTACGTTGCGGACTTTGCGTGATGCTTAACCGACGGTGCGGAAGCCTTGGCGTAGGCGCGTGTTGGTCCGTGGTTAAAACCCCTGATTTCTACACATTTCTACCCGTTCTACACGGTTACTTCTCCCCTAATCACTATTTCATTCATCACTCGTCCCTCGTCCCTCGTCACTCATTCGTCCCTCGTCAATCGTAACTACCTCAACTCTTC
>JAFTCL010000020.1 GCA_017454745.1 Kiritimatiellia bacterium | reverse complement strand
TTCAAGTTCAACAGGAGCGCGAAGGCGGCGATCCGGCAGGTCCGCGAGAAGGGCTACGCGGACGCCTACAAGGCGGACAAGCGCCCCGTCACGCTCATCGGCATCAACTTCAGCGCGAGGAAGCGCAACATCGACGAACCCATCATCGAAAACCTGTAACTGGAACAACCCTTTGAAAGGAGAGAAATGCGTATGGACTTCCCTTATACAGATGTTGAGATAGGAAAGAAGCTTGCGGATGCCGCTGCGTTCTATTGGAGGACGCGCAGACGGCAGGTCGCTGCCCAGGAGAAGCGCGGCGTATCCGATGCCGGAACCCGCGGACAGGTGACCGGCGGACGGCATCTTGATGCATTTGCAAAGTTGATTCAGGAAATCTGTATAAAGGCTGGTTTTAAAAAGTCGGAGATTTTCTTCGACAGAGAGGTGCCGGTTCCCGGCTACTATCGTCCCCAGAAGAATTGGGATGTGGTAGTCATTCGCGACGGCAAACTGGTTGCCGCCGTGGAGTTGAAATCCCAAAGCGGCAGCTTCGGCAATAACTTCAACAACAGATCGGAGGAAGTCCTGGGCGTTTCGCGCGACTTCTGGGTTGCCTATCGCGAACGGGCGTTCGGCGTGACCGAAGCGCCGTGGCTGGGATACTTCTTCTTTCTCGAGGAGTCTCCCGATTCCGACAAGCCCGTGTCCCTTGCGAAAAGCCCGTTGGCTCCGCTTGCCGTATTCCAGGAGACAAGCTATATTCGCCGTTATGAAATCTTGTGCGAGAGGCTTGTCCTGGAGCGGGACTATACGGCGACGGCACTTGTAGTGTCTGACAAGGCAACGGCATCGGTTCGCGACGGCGGGGCGGCGGTCGGCGCGATGAAGTTCTTCAAGTCGCTCTATTCTCATTTGGCGGCGCAGGCGTGAACACTAAAGCGACAGTTCCAGTACACAGGGCAACCGGCGCGGTGTTTACGCGGCCGGAAGTCGTCGAATACATGATGCGCGAGGTCCGGCGCGCAGGGCAGTTCAGGAAGTGGTCCTCGCTCAAGATACTTGAACCCAGTTGCGGGGACGGCGCTTTCGTCCTGCCCATCGTTGACGCTCTCATTGCGGAGAGCCCGGACTGGAACGACAGCGCGCTCGACGGATTCCTTTCCGCCTTCGACATCTCCGGGCAAAGCATCGGGCGGGTCAAGGCCGCCGTGCTGGCGAAGCTCAAGGATGCCGGCTGCCCGGAACCTGCCGCCAAGAGGATTCTGTCGCGGTGGTTTTTCCACGAAGATTTCCTCCTTTACGAAACCAGTGAAAAATTTGACGTGGTGATCGGCAATCCGCCTTACATCCGGTTTGACAATCTCTCCAAGGAGAAGCAACTGGCCTACAAGTCGAGATACGCCACGTTTTCCGAACGCTGCGACATCTGCGTTCCGTTCTTTGAGCGCTCGCTGTCGCTTCTTTCGGAACGCGGCGTTTTTTCGTTCATCTGCTCCAACAGGTTCGTCCGCAGCAGCTATGGGAAGCGGTTGAGGACGCTGATCAGCGATTCGTATCATGTCGCGCTCTACCTGAACATGGAGCATACGCAGCCGTTCGAGATCGAGGTTTCGGCGTACCCAGCAATCTATGTGATAGACCGACGTGTCGGACGTATAACCCATTCTGGCGAAGTCACGTCACTGGAAACCACGCCCTTGAAGATGTTTAGGACTGGCGTCAAGGGATCGCGTTTGAGCAAGTTCGACAAATGGTATCGTGGCGAAGAGGCGTGGGTGACCACCAACTCCGCCGAGCGCAGCGAGTTCGAGCGCATCGCCAGCATTTTCCCGACGATAGAGTGTTCTGGCGCGGGGACGCAGATCGGGATAGGCGTCGCGTCCGGGGCAGACGACATTTACGTCGATCCCCAGCAAAACTCCGAGATAGAGCGGGATTGCCTTCTGCCGCTTGTGGCGTCGGAGGACATTCGCGGCGGGCGCATCGAGTGGAACAACCGTTACATGCTCAATCCGTACGATCAGAACGACGACAGGCGGATGCGCGATCTTTCCAAGTATCCCAAGGCAGGTGCGTACCTGATGCGGCATGCGGACAGGCTCAAGTCGCGCTATTGTGCCCGAATGCACCCTGATGACTGGTATCGCACGCTCGACCGGATCAGCTACGGCACACTCCGCGCTTCCAAGCTGCTGCTGCCCGACATCCAGCTTGGCGGGAACGTCGCCCTGGACGAACGCGGAGAATACTATCCCCACCATAACGTCTATTGGATAACTTCGCAGTCGTGGAATTTGCGGGCGCTCTGCGTCATCATGCGCAGCTCTTTCGTCACGGAGCAGCTCAGGCGGCTTTCGGTGCAGATGCGCGGCGGGAGCATCCGCTACCAGGCGCAGAACCTTAGGAAAGTCCACATACCGGCCTGGGAAAGCCTTACAAAGGAAGAGGTGGAGATGCTCGGGGGTCTTTACGGAGAAGACGGCACTTCAAAGATTGACGAATGTGTCGAGCTTTTGGTAGAAAGACTTCGCAACAAGCAACCACGGAAGTTCGTGGTTCAGGAGTTTGATTTTGACGTATAAGCAAAGGAACAACACCATGAAGAAGATGCTGCCACTCATCGCCGCGTTCGTAGCGATCACTCTTGGCCTAGATGTACAGGCTCAGGCCCTTTACGATGTCCAGTTTGATGCGAACGGGACGACCTACACGCTGTACGACCAGTCGTTCCCGCTGGAACTCGCAGTTGACGAGAGCGGGTATGGGTCGTTCCGCGATGTCTTTGACAACCTCTACACGGTTGCGGCCCTAGACCGTTTTACGTAATCCAGCGAATGGCTTTCCCAGTCCGGTGACGAGGCGTCCCTCGCCTCGAACCCCGACGGCGGCTTCACGCTGACGATTTCACATCCGTTCACCGGAATGATCGAGCTGAACGGAGAATACGAATACGAGGAGCCGACATGGGAGTATGACCCCGACTTGGATGACTACCGCGAGGTTTTTTACACGTCCTTCGGCAACTACTGCATCACGATTTCGGTTCCCGGCTACGGGATGGAGCCGGAAATCAGTACCATCGTGGCATCGTCGGGCGATGTCGGCAAGGTCATCGGGGCATCCCGTCGTGCAGACGCTCGTCCCGGTGAACACCGACGGCGTGACGATCAAGGTTCTGTCCTCCACGAGCCTCACCGACTGGTCGCAGGCGGAGTGGAAGCTCCTCACCATCCAGTCCGGCGGCACGCTCGTCTTCGATGACGACGACGACCCCGCACGGTTCTACCGGCTCAAGGTGGAGGAGTAGACGAATGTCGCCAATGTGAAATTGCTGCCAATTCCAATTGGTCATTAGGATTGGTTATTGGCAACATTTCCACATTGGCACATTCGACTACGACTTCGCGCGGTTGATAACCGACGGCTACGTGTATGTTGACAAGACGGACATGCTGTGGAAGCTCGCGAACGGCAGGAGAAAGCGATCAAGCTTCTTTGCCACTGGTATGATTCCTATCGCTCCTCGCCGTACTCCAGCGCACGCGTCCTGAATCCCGTCGCCGTGGGCAAGGCGCTCCCGAACGGCATCCTGATGAACTACTGGTCGAAGACCGGGCCGTTTACGGACGCGGAACATTTCTGGCATCGGGAATCGACGGATGGAACCCAGGCCTTGTTCTTGTTATAGTATCCTTCAATCATATCCAAGCCGCCATACGCAACAAGGGCTTGAAGGTAAATGTTCTGGCGTTCAACCAACGCGGGATCGTGAGGGCATGTCTTGGTCCTGGAGGTGAAGTACTTGACGGCTTACAGTTGGATGGTTGGTTAGCGACTAAAAATCGGTTGTTTAGACTTGAGTTTCTACCTCGGTTTTGGCAAACTATTGACAGTTAAAGAAACTCAAAGCTACGACCGATATGAGACGATTAACCACTGTTTTGTTTTGTGCCTTGGTCTGGGCCGCTAATCCCGCCAAGGCTGAAGAAAGCGACACCGCGAAACCCGCCGCGCAATACCCGGTCCGCACCTGGGCGTCGGTTAACGGCAACACGATTGACGCATCGTTCGTAAAGGAGGAGGACGGTAAGATTTTTCTCCGAAAAACCAACGGCAAACTAGTCTCGACCAGCCGTTCGAAGCTTTCACCCAACGATTTGGCCTGGATTGCCACCGCCGGCAAGGTTTCAACCGAAGGCCCGGCAAAAAGTTTTGGCAAAGCCACCCAAAAAGAGACGATAGAAATGCCGAATTACCGCATGGTAAAACGGATTTTCATCAAAACTTACGCCAAACTGACTAACAACGACCGTGAGGACAAATCGCTGGCTTTTCTCCAACGCGACGCCACCAAAATCTACGGATGGAGCAGCATCGCGTCGGACTGCTACACCACCGCAGCCGGCAAACGCGGAATGCTAAAAAACCTCTATTTCTCGCCGCAGGTTTCCGTGCCGCTGCGCGAGGCGGTGCAAATGGCGCAGGACAAATTCCAACTTGCAATCCCCTACCCGATTGTCGTGAAACGGATCCGGATCGAGGACGACCCCAGCGCGTACTGGGAAGTGCAGGGCGTGCCGTCCTATGTTTCGCGGCTCCTGCTCCGGGAAGACCCAGACTCCGAGTCCGACAAGCCGGAAATCGACCGTTTCGATTTCTCTTTCCCGCCCCCGGACAGCGCCAAACCCTGATATGCGACTCTTCTCCTTGTTATTGGCCGTCCCCATTATGGCGGCAGCGGCCGAGCCGCAACTGCGGCTGGTATCCACCGCGCCTAACCTTACGGAGATTGTTTACGCAATCGGAGCGGGCGATCTGTTGGTGGGAAGATCATCGGCTTGCGATTTCCCGGACAAAGCGCGAGACCTGCCGGCGGTCGGACCGTTCGCCATACCAGATCCCGTCGCCACCCTGGAACTCCACCCCACCCACCTGCTTACGACCGAGCTGGTTTCGCCAGAAACCCGTCCAATCTTAACCGGGCAAGGCGTGGCAGTGGTTGAAATCCGCTGCGACACCCTCGACTCCATTCCGGACGCCGTGGAAACCGTCGGTTTCTGGACCAAACGCCAAGCCGCCGCCAAAATTATCGCCAACGCCATCCGCAAGGAATTGCGCGGACTTCGGCGGACCGACCGGCTACAGCGCCGGGCACTGCTGCTGCTCGACCCCCAGCAGCCATTTACCGTGGGAAACCGCGGTTTTCTCCGTGACGCCCTGCAACTGTTCGGAATCCAGAATGCGGGCGACATCGACGGCCGCGAGTATTTTTGCATGGCATTGGATCAGTTGTCCGAACTTGATCCCGATTTGATCATCTGCCTGTTCAATCCCAAAACCGACAATCCGGCGGAATTGTTCTCCGACCGCATCGGTTGGCAACAGTTGCGCGCCGTGCGTTCTAAAAGGGTGTATGCCCTCCCCCACACCGACTTGCTGGTACGGCCCGGACCGCGCATCATCACGGGTTTACGCGATCTCCGCAACCTTTTGGACGCCGATGCCGCCGCGTTGCGCACCGCAAACCTGAGAACCTCTGCCTCCGCCATCCGCCAACTCCGGCTGGCCCGGCTGTTGACCGCATTGTTGGTGGGATGCGCGCTCTCACTAGCCGGCGCGGTACTGCAAACCCTACTGAACAACCCGATGGCCGACCCATACGTACTGGGAGTAAGCGGCGGCGCATCGTTGGGCGCGGCGGCGTGGATGGCTACCGGCATCTCCGCAGCCCATCCGCTGGGTATCCCGGTGCTTGCCTTCGTAGCGGCGTTTGCGTCGTTGTGGATAGTCTGCAGGATTGCCCGCACCGCCGGCGGGGCGTTGAACCCGAACTCGCTGATTCTCTCCGGGGTAATGGTCAGCGCCATCGAGTCCAGCCTATTGCTGCTGATTATCACCTTTGCCACGCCAGGCGAACTGCACAGCATCACCTGGTGGATGTTGGGCAATCTGCAGTGCTCATCATGGCCGTTAATCTTTTGCTCGACGGCGTGTATCGCGTTGGCGGCGGCGACCATCACCAGTTACGCCCGTTCACTCAACGCGCTGATGCTGGGCGAACCGATGGCCGCCGCGCTCGGGGTGAACCTCCGGCGAGACGTGCCGATCCTATTGGCGGCCGCCACCGTCGCAACCGCCGCGGCAGTATCGCTGGCCGGGGTGATCGGTTTTGTGGGATTGATGATCCCCCATCTTATGCGCAGGTTGATCGGTGCAGACCACCGACGATTGCTGCCGGCCGCCGCCATTGCCGGGGCACTATTCATGTGGCTGTGCGACTTTATCGCCACCCGCGCCGCCGGAGGGATTCCGGTCGGGGTGGTTACCGCCCTCACCGGCGGCCCGTTCTTCCTCTTTCTGCTAATCTCCGAAACCAGGAAAAAACCATGCTGAAACTGATGGATTTTTCCCTTTGGTACGATCGCCGCCCCCTGCTGAAGAACGTCAACTGCGAAATCAGGGCCGGGGAACACGTTGCGCTGCTCGGTCTTAACGGCAGCGGCAAATCCACACTGATGCAAGTGATCGCCAATGTGCCAAGCGAAGCGAAATGGAGCGGAAAACTCTTGATCGGCGACGGCGTGGCGAATACCCGCGAACGCGTCATCTGGATCCCGCAGCAAGCGGTACCCAGCCAACTGCCGTTGCGGGCGGACGAATTTGTGATGCTCGGCCGTACCTCCCGGCTGCCTCGCTGGGGAGCGCCGCGCCCCGAAGACCGCGCCGCGGTAACCGAGGCCATGGATCTGACCGGAACCGGGAAATTCGCTGCGGCTAGACTGCATCAGCTCAGCGACGGGGAAAGGCAGCGGCTGGCGCTGGCGCTGGCGCTGGCATCCGTAGCCGACCTGCTGCTGCTTGACGAGCCGACCGCGCATCTCGACTACCTGGCGCGGCAGGAGGTTATCGACCTAATCGCCAGCCTGCGCGGGAAAACCATTTTAATCGCAACCCACGATTTGGAGTGGGCGAAAAAAATGCCAAGGTGTCTGGAAATCAAAGACCGGACCATCCGTCAAACCAACCGAGGAGAAACGACATGAACCTGTTCGTAGAATACCCGAAATGCACCACATGCCAGAAGGCGCGGGCCTGGCTAAATGAGCGGGGAACCGCATTCGAGAGCCGCCATATCAAAGACAACCCGCCGTCGCGGAAGGAGTTGGAAAAATGGAGGGAAAAGTCAAAACTGCCGCTTAAACGTTTCTTCAACACTTCCGGCATACTTTACAAAGAACTTGGATTGAGTGCCAAACTGCCAGCGATGGGTGAATCCGAACAGCTGGACCTTCTGGCCACCGACGGAATGTTGGTGAAACGGCCGATTCTGGTTACCCCCAAAGGGGTTTGCGCCGGTTTCAAACCGGAAATCTGGGAACAATTGCTTTGATCCGCGCACCTTACGTATCCGGTTATCCGTCAAATGTGGTCTTGCCGGCCCTAACCGCCGCAGGAAACTAACTCTTCGACTTTTCAACTTTTAGATTGCATCTGGAGCGAAAATAAGCGAAAATATCACTTAACTATGAAAGGGAATAATAGAGTCAAAATCCACGGCGTTCCGGGTGACGAAGCCCGTGGCAGGGGAATTTTGAGAATGCTCGGCACTCTGATGGGCGCGGTTTTCGCGACTGGGGTGTTTATAGGACTGCTTTTGCCTCGTATGCCGTCCAAACTGGTAGTCCCGGCGCTTGCGATAATAATCGCGGTCCTGATTTACGCCTTGCGCAACGGGGTTAAGGCGCTATCCTCGTTTTTCAAAGGGGCACGCGGGGAAGAGCGGGTCTCATTCACGCTGGAAGCCCTTCCCGACGGCTACCACGTTTTCAACGATTTGGAAGGATTTTCCGCCGGAATCGACCATGTGGTGGTGGGTGAACGCGGCGTGTTCGCCATCGAGACCAAATACTGGTCGGGCAAAGTTGCATTGGACGGGCAGCGTCTCACGCTGGACGGAAAAACTCCCCAACGCGATGCTTTGCGTCAGGCGGAGGCTTCCGCGTTTTCGGTGGGAGAGCTGTTGTCGAAGAAAACCGACCAGACCGTTGAATGCGTACCGGTTCTGTGTTTCGCCAGCGACACTTTTACTCCCGGAGTGACCGTCTGCGGGAAAGTAACCATTTGCAACGTTTCGGAGTTAATCAAGGTAATCAACTCCCGTTCTTGCCATTTGACCCCAACGGAAATCGGGCAGATCGTCAAGATAATCGACCACAACGAATCCAGCCCGCAAACCAATTAGGAGCCCTTTATGAGAATCTTCGCCCTTATTGCAGGATGTTTGGCGGTTGCCACCTTTGCCACCGGTGAAAACGCCGCCAAAAAACCGATGCCGGAACCGCAACCTTACTACGGCAAGATTGCGCAGAAAGTCACGGCATTGCTGCAAAAAGACCACCTGTCGCAGCAAAAGCTGGACGACCTCATCTCCCGCCGAGCGTGGACGAATCTGGTGACCTCATTCGATTACGATCACAGTTACTTCCTGCAATCAGATCTGGAAAAATTCGCCGGACAGGAAACTAAAATCGACGACGACCTGAAAAACGGGGATGTCGGTTTCGCTTACGAGGTTTACCGTCTGTTCCGCCAGCGGGTAGAGGAACGCTATTGTTTCGTAACCAACGAATTGACCAAGACCCCGGATTTTTCCATTGACGAGCAATATACCTGGAAACGCAAGGACGCACCGTGGCCCGCCACCATCGAAGAACAGAACGAACTCTGGCGGAAACGGATCAAAAACGAACGCCTTGCGCAATTGTTGTCCAAAGAGCTTGACGCCATAAACGCCACCAACAAACCTACCGCCAAAGCCGAAACCAAGAAGGGAAACGACGGCGAGAAGGATGAAGGCAAGGCGGCAACCGCCACTCCGGCACCGCCCCCGCCCACCCCGGAAGAATCCATCGCGAAACGCTACAAGCAGTTGCTGTTCGTAATTCAGGACATGGACGAGGAGGCCATCCTCCAGCGTTACTTAAGCGCTATTTCCACCGCCTACGACCCCCACACCGATTATATGTCGCCCATCCGCAAGGAAGATTTCGACATCGATATGAACCTTACCCTGTGCGGAATCGGGGCGCAACTCCGTCCCGAAGACGGAACCGCCAAAATCATGGAGATTATTCCCGGCGGGCCGGCCGCCCGCGATACCCGCGCCAACAAACTGGTGAAGGGCGACAAGATTATAGGCGTGGGACAGGGTGACAACGAAATCGAAGACATCCTCCATTTACCGCTCGACAAAGCTGTGAGGAAAATCCGCGGCAAGAAGGGATCCAAGGTCGTGTTGAACGTAATCCCCGCCTCCGATCCCAGCGGAACCAGCACCAAACTGGTTGACCTGATCCGTGACGAGATCAAACTGGAGGAACAGGCCGCCACCGGGCATGTCGCCCGTGTCACGATTGACGGGCAGCATGAACGCAAACTCGGCGTGGTGCGGCTGCCAACCTTCTACGGCACAATGGACAAGCGACCCAATCAGCCCGGCTATCGAAGCGCCACCCTCGACGTAGCGAAACAGATTGCCGCGTTCAACAGCGAAAACGTTGAAGGTCTGGTGCTGGATCTGCGCAACAACGGCGGCGGATCGCTCCGCGAGGCGATAACGCTCGTCGGGCTTTTCGTTCGCAGCGGTCCGGCGGTACAAGTGCGCGAAACCCGGCAAATCGGGGTATTGGCAGTGCCGAACGGCACCTCGGCCATGGCCTTCAGGAAACCGGTCGTGGTGCTTATCAACCGGGCGTCGGCATCGGCTTCCGAAATCGTGGCCGGCGCGTTGCAGGATTACGGACGCGCCATTGTCATCGGCGACACGCAGTCGCACGGCAAAGGCACGGTGCAGACCGTTATCCCGCTGGGCGACGAAAAATTCGGCTCGATAAAAATCACCACCGCCAGCTTCTACCGCATCACCGGCGGGTCCACTCAATTGCGCGGCGTCCATTCGGACATTATTATCCCATCCACACTGGACGGGTTGGACATCGGCGAGGACAAACTCCCCTGCGCGTTGCCGTGGTCGCAAATCCAGGAAGCGCTCTACATCCGGGTCTCCGACCCCGCGAAACTCCTGCCGGAGCTTAAGGAAAAATCCGCCGAACGTCTGGCCAAGGATTCGCGCTACGCCAAGCACTGCCGCCTGGTAAGGCATCTTAAGGAGCTAAACGAACAAACGGAAGTTCCCCTTGAGATAAGCGCGCGGCGCAAGCTGATGCTCGCCGAGAACGAGTTGCGCAAACTTGAAGAGTCGGAAGAGGATTCCGGCGAATCCAAAGATTCGGACAAAAACGACGTGGTGCTTAACGAAGCGTTGAACATCCTCTCCGATTACATTACCGCTACCGGTGGCGGCGACGTTCCCATGGAGACCGAAGGCGATCTTCGTACCCGCATGATGCGCATTTTCGGCGAATAGCCCAACCCTTATATGCCGATGGAGGGAAAATGAAAATCCAATTTACAAAAATGCACGGCGCCGGGAACGACTTCGTGATGATTGACGACCGAAACGAAGAGATACCGTGGGCCGACCACTTCCTGATGGCCGCCTTGGCCGCCAGAAGAACCGGCATCGGCTGCGAGGGCATCATTCTGCTCCAGAAATCCGACAAAGCAGATTTCCGGATGCGTTTTCTGAACCCCGACGGAGCTGAAGCCGATATGTGCGGAAACGGAGCGCGTTGCGCCGCCGCTTTCGCCCGCGAAATCGGCGCATGCGGCAAGGCGCTGACCATGGAAACCCGGTGCGGGCTGGTGGATGCCGAGATCAAAGACCGGGGATTGGTTTGTGTCTGGTTGCCAGAACCCACGCAACGCCGCTACGGAATTGAAATTTCGGCGGACGGCGAAACCGTCTGTGGAGATTTCATAAACACCGGAGTTCCCCACTTTGTGGTGCCGGTGGAGAATTTGAGCCAGGTTGACGTGCAGCGCTTAGGCCGCAAAATCCGTCTCCACCAAGAGTTTGCCCCGGAGGGCACAAACGTGGATTTCGTCTCGCTACGCACTCCGAACCGGCTGTCGATGCGCACCTACGAACGCGGCGTCGAGGCCGAATCAGGAGCTTGCGGCACCGGGGCGGCGGCATGCGCGGTGGTGGCGGTGGAGCAGCACAACTTCAGTCTGCCGGCAAAGATCAAAACCACCACCGGTTACGATCTGGAGATTGACGGCGACTGGCGGAGGCGGAAATGCACCGGATTAACCCTTACCGGTCCGGTTTGCTTAGTTTATCGCGGAGAAATCGATCTGGCCAATGCCGACCTAGGCGGAGCAATCATCGATTAAGGGATTCAACACTATGTTCGGGTCAAACCAAGTGCGGTTGCATCAGATGGCGGTAACAACCGGCCGTATCGATGCCAACGGTCAAGAAATTATCCGCCGGTTGGATCAAGACCGTAAAGACGGCATCCGGCTTTCAGTCTTCCCCCAACTGGCCCTCACCGGTTATTTAGGCGCCGCCGAATGGTCCAACCCCGAATTACGGGCCGCATGCGCGGAATGGCAGATGAAAATCATCGCCGCCACCGCCGACGGGCAAGCCGTTATTTTCGGTACCGCGCGGGAATGGTCAGGAGTGATGCTAAATGTCGCCGTGGCGGGTGCCAACGGCAAAATCTTAGCCCCGCACCTGTCACCGCTGGATTTTCTGCCGCGATACAACCCGACGCCAAACGCGGGGCGGCTCGAAAAGTTCTGTTTCCAGTCCGACGCTACTCTTGTCGCGGCAAAATACAATAAACCGGTCTCGGAATTTATCCGACCGTTTGTGTTTGACGGACTGACCGTGGCAATCGGATTCGACGCCGCACCGCTGAACGACCTTTCCGCCGACGCGTTGTACATCGACCTCACCAGCCAAACCTATACCCGCGACCAATCGATGTTCAATACCGGCGCATCGTGCCGGAACCATTTCATCTGCGGCGGCTTTGGCATCGCCGACACCGGTCACACTCTTTTCACTTTGGTGGGCGGTACCGGACGGGTGGCCGACGGTAATGTCAAAACGCTTCCGCTATTGGAGCCGGGAAGTTACACCATCGGCAATGACTTCGAACTCACCGATTTTGATCCGGCACCAAGTGCCAGATCATGCAAGGAAACCATCGGCGTCATCGAATTCGCGCTAAAAGCCCAACTTAAAAGACTGGGCATCAATAAGGTTGTCATCGGTGCCAGCGGCGGAATCGATTCCGCGCTTTCATCCGCCATTTACAGCAGAGTCCTGCCTCCGGAAAACCTTGTGCTGGTCAATATGCCGACTCACAATAATTCGCAAACCACCATTTCACTCGCCAGAAAGCTGGCAACCGCTATCGGCTGCAACTACACCGACATCCCGATTGAGGAATCGCTTCAGCTTACGTTGAGGCAGATCGACCGTCACCAATGCGTGGTTCCAGCCACCCAAGCCCCCGGCACTCTGCTGACGCTTTCACCGCTGGCGGTTGAAAACATTCAGGCCCGCGACCGTTCCGGACGGGTGCTGTCTGCCATCGCCAGCGCTTTCGGCGGTGTGTTCACCTGCAACGCCAACAAGTCGGAATGCACGGTCGGTTATGGCACCATGTACGGTGACATCAGCGGATTCTTCTGTGTTTTGGCCGACCTTTGGAAGCTCGAAGTCTGGGATTTGGCACGTTGCTACAACCGGGAAATTTTTGGCCGGGAGGTTATTCCCCAAGGTTCAATCGACATTGTTCCTTCCGCCGAATTGAGCGCCGCCCAAAACGTCAACGAAGGCAAAGGCGACCCGCTGGTCTATCCCTGGCACGACCGGGTATTCGCCGCTTGGACGGAACGTTCACCCATTCTGCCGCCGCAGCGCATACTCGATTTGTACGATACGGGAAAACTGGCCGATGAAATCGGTTACAACGGCGACCCGAAACGGCTGTTTCCGGACAGGTCCAGTCTGGCGGCCGATATTGACCGCTACTGGAAACTGTTTAACGGGCTTGCCCGCGCTAAGCGGCTACAGGCCCCGCCGGTGCTTTCGCTCAAAAGCAGTTCATTCGGATTTGACCTTGGCGCCGCCCAGGCGGTAGGCCGCTAACGGGTTTACCCATGCGTACCAAAAATCTGTTGCGGGGCGGATTCGTGTTGCTGACCGCACTGTTTTTGGGAGTTGCCGCATGGTTCGGCGTCCCCGAATTCACCACCTCAATCTACGATTTGGTCGGCAAACGTCACCTCGCGGTGCCGGCTCCGCTACGTGACCGCAGCGCCGCGCAAATCCAAATATTGTTTGAAGCCAACTCGCTTGATACCGCTATAAAGATTGCAGATAAATTTCGTCTTCTCCTATCCTGGTGCGATAGCGAAGACTTTTCTTCAATACGTTTCAAGATGGATGATGACCGGCTGGATCAGCTCTTGTCATTCTATCGCCAATATGCCTCCGGCATCTGCTCTCCAGACGATTGGGAGAGGCTAAACGCCCGGGAATTTCGGTTCTTCACCGACCGTACGCTACAATCGCTCTTCACCTCCCCCGCCACGCCTCTCGTCCCGTTTCAAGAAGACCCTTTCGGTCTGCTCGACCATTACTTGAAATCCTTCCCCGACGCTATCTCCGGCTGGTCTCGCCAACAAGGGGTGATGGCGGCCGAATTAAACCACCGTCATTACGTGCTAATGTCGCTCACTCTACAACCGGAAGTGGCCGCCGACATCAACCGCCTGGAATCCGCAGTACACAAGTTACTCGGCATCCGGCGCAGCACTTTGCGCCTTGAAGGAAAAACCAGTACCGCCATCCACCTTTGCGGAATACCAATGCACACCGCCGAAACCGCAGGCCGATGCCGCATTGAAATCAATCTGATTGCCTGGATATCCACCGCCTTCATCCTGCTACTGGCACTGGAAGTGTTCAGGTCGTTTCTAAAACTTCCGCTGTTGCTGATTACCCTCGGTCTGTCGGCCGCAACCGGTTTCGCCGCCGTGTGCATCGTTTCACGCTGGCTTAGCCCGGTGCATCTTTTGGCCTGCACTTTCGGAGCGACGTTGTTGGGACTTGCGGTTGACTACTCCTTCCACTGGCTGATGGCCGAAGAACGGCGCAAAGAAGTACGACGTAAACTTTTTCTCTCCTGCCTGACCACCGAAATCGCCTTTCTCCCATTGCTGTTCTCCGGGTTGCCGGTGCTGACGCAAATGGCAGTGTTCATGGGCACCGGATTGGCGGTGGCATTGCTTTTTGTGCTGGCGTTTTATCCGGTACCGCCGCAGCCCACCGTACCGCGACCGTTGCCGCGCCTCCGCGATCCCCGCCGTTTCCGTATGGTTTTCGCCTTGGCGGTTGCCGCCATTCTGCTGTACGGGGGATGGAGAATCCGTTTCCGCACCGACCCCGATTCCCTGCATCGACCATCAAGGGAACTGCTGGTCGCGGAAAAAACGTTCCAAGAAATCAGCGGATCCGGAGCATCAAGCGGGTTCATCGCCGTGCATGGCAACAGTTTGGACGAACTGCTGGAGATTGAGGAACGGCTGAATCTGGCCGCCGATTTGCCGCGGTTGTCGCGATTCCTTCCCTCGCTGGGAAAGCGCCGCGCCGCATACCGGGCCATCGAAGAACTCTACCGTGATCAGTCCGCCCGGTTGTCCGTGAAATTGAAATTAAAATCGGAAATCCAATCACCGATGACTCCGGTAGCATGGGACCCGGAAAAAATTCCCGCTGAGCTGGCAGATCCGTTTATCTGTATCGATCCCAACGGCGGTTTTTACAGCGTAATCCCCAATGTATTGGAGGCCCCGCCGCCCACCGACGGGGTAAGCTTTTTCGCGCCGCGGCGGTTGCTTGCCGAACTTATGGCGTTCTACACCCGAACCGTATTATGGCTGTTGGCCGCCACCGGACTGCTTCTGGTTATTGCGGTGGCTGCCGCCTTCAAGAAACGCGCCTTTAAAATCGCCTTGCCGCCGGTGATTGCGGTGATGTCCGTTTTTTCGCTAATTGCCATCACCGGTAAACCGATAAACCTTTTTCACTTGTTAGCCTGTTTCATGCTAATCGGGATGAGCCTAGATTACTCCATTTTTCTGGATCACGATTTTGAACGCGGCTTTAAACCGGTGCTTTGTTCGTTGCTAACCAGTCTGGCCGGATTCGGAACGCTGGCTATCGTCTCCTTCCCGCTGGTGCGTTCCCTTGGGCAGACCTTGGGCATCGGTCTTACCGTATCGTTCCTCGCCGCCTGCGCCTGCCATGCGCCCGTTCCCAAATCCACCGAGTTCGGGGCGTCAACGTTAGGGTTGGAATCGACATGGCTGGTTTACCGCATCTTTGGTAAACGCGCGCTTTATCTGTTAAGTTCCACAATTGCAGGATGCATCTGGCTGAGTTCCACCACAGTGCGCAAAAACGCAAAAAACCGAACCAGAATGGCGAATTTCACGCGGGGCATGGTTGACCAGCTGCTGGTGTTGGCAAAAGCGGCGGACGCGCCCAAGGTAATCGTCGCGCACCCCGAAGCAACGGAATTCTGTTCAGCGGTGGAAGCCCGGCGCGGGGTGTTTGTCATCTCATCGCATCTTGGCAACATCGAGACCCTTGCCGCGCTAGGCAACGATAATACCGTATTGCACGCTTTCATGGATATCCGGCTCACTTCGGTATTCCAAAAATTCTCATCCCGGCATAGCAATCGAAACGAAGTGCAGATCCACCAGATAGAAAATTTTGGAATGAGGGAATTTTTCATCACGAGAGAATGGCTGGATAAAGGCGAATGCGTACTGATGGCCGGGGACCGTTACCAGCGCGGCAAATATTTATCCCGTGAATTTCTGGGGCTGAACGCGAAATTTCCGGCAGGAGTTTTCAAATTGGCCGAACTGCTTGACCATCCGGTTTTCTTCGCCGTCTGCCTGCGCAATGCCGACGGCACTTACGAACTGTTGGCAAAAGCGGCGGATGCGATCCGCCCTCTGCTCGACCAGTACACCGAATTTTTGGAGCCGCTGGTACAAGCCCATTCCGACCAATGGTACAACTGGTAGATCGCATCTTAAACCGATTCCACATCAAAAGAGACAAATATTATGGACTTATTCCCGGATTGGGACGAAATCCCGCAAATGGCAAAAGTTATCCATCTGTTCTTATTCCTGATCAGCTGTACAATTATTGTTTGGTTATAGCCATACATAATATCAAAAAAGGTTCTGGCGCGTGGAGGTTTATTGCCGCATTTATTACTTTATCGGTTTTTGTAACGGGGGTTATATTTTTCCTATTGCTGTATTTGATTCCCTGGTCCGAAATTATGCTTGAATAATACTGGGCAAAAAAGTAAAATGATTGGAATTTAAACAATAGTAAATGAGGAGTTGGTTATGGAAATTGACTTCGGGATGAAGTGCGAATACGTCATTGCCGCATTGGCAATGGCAGCGGCTGTTGTATTTGCCGACGAGACTATCTCGGCAAATGTCAATTTGAACGCCGATGCGGACTGGCGTGACAAAGGTCTCGTAACCATTAACGAAGGGGTAACAGTCAACCTGAACGGACACAACCTCACGCTCGCCGGAATCACCGGTGCCGGCACGATTGAAAGTCCGCTCGTCGACCTCACATCGCCTTCGGGGGCGGCGTCATCGACTACGATCTTCCTAGGCGGCAATGCGGGCAATCTCTTCAACAACAATTTTGCGCGCGCGGGAAAGGACAACACAAAACGCATCATCGTGGAGCAGAATAATCTGCCGCTCGTTGTCGATTACGACTTTGGCGCCGGCAACGAACAGGTGGTCAACATGTACAACGTGTGGTGCGGCCCCATCAATGGCTACACTACGCGCTGTCCGAAGGCATGGACCTTCGAGGCCTCCAACGACAATCAGAACTGGACGGTGCTTGACACACGCAGCTCGGAGACAGGGTGGTCCAATTCCAAGACCGATGCAGAATGCCGCACGAAAACGTTCGAGAACACCACCGCATACCGCTATTACCGGTTCACCGTAACGGCTCCGCAGGATTCCAACTCCGATTACCTTGAAATGGTGCAACTCGAATACTTCGACACTTCGTCGTGCGGCGAAATCCGTTTGGACATTCCACCTGGGGCAACCGTAGAAAACGAAGGCGTGGCGATCGACGGTAACATCAAGCTGGTGAAAGACGGTACGGGTACGTTCGTCGCAGCTAAAGCCGGACAAACCTATTCCTGCGGTACGCATATTGTCTCAGGCACGTTCAAAGGCGGCACCACTTACAACGCCACGGCATACGCCGGCACAGGGCCGATTATCGTCGAATCCGGTGCCACATTTGACATCAACGGCAACCTTTATTTCTACCCCAACGCCATCACGCTTGCTGGCGGCACAGTGGCGAACACCGGCACTTCGCCCACTATCAACCAAACGCAACTCGTGTACCTTAAGCTCACGGCCGACTCGTATTTCAACGCCAGAAGCTCGCTCGGCATGATCAACTCTGGGCATGGCGTAACCACGATCGATCTTGGAGGGCATACTCTCTTCGTCTCCATCGGTGACGGCGCGGTATTCCGCATCGACAACACCGACATCGTCAACGGCACGCTCAAAGTGGTTGAAAATCTCGGCATTATCTCCTTCGTCAATAGAGAATCCCGCACACAAAGCGCGTCGCTTGACTTTTGCGGCGATCTGCGCTGTTATGCGAACACTAAGATTGGCGACCTGCTTCTGCGGGAAAATGTGTCTTCCACCGCCAACGCGACGAACTGGTTTCGAGTCTTCGGTAAATTCACGCCCCTCTCGGACGAATTCGGTAATACGGAAATGCAGGACGGCTCTACGCTTGATTTGTCCGCCCGCACCGGCATGATGAACATCGTCAACCCAGCCAACGCCTACACGCTTGCCATCGCCTCGAACGCAACGGTCACCGTAAACCTCGCCGGACGCACGCTCGCGCCAGGCGAGAAGCTACTGCGCTGGCGCAAAAGCCAGCGTCCGGACGAAGTCACGTTCCAGTTTGATGCCGAGACGGCACAGAGCGGCATTCAGCCGGTGGTAACCGACACCGGCCTCTTCTACGGCGTCAACCCAGACTCTACCTTGGCGGAATACGCATGGTGGACTGGTGCCGCCAACGACGGGAATCCTGAGAATCCCGGCAACTGGACCTGCAAGAACGTGGCCGGAAACACAATCGAAAACGGTCTGCCTGGGGCAATCACCACGGTGAGCTTGACAAGTGCGATCAACCTTCAGATTCCGGCCGGATCCGCTCTTACATACGAGGTACTGGAAATCGGAGATTGCCGACTGGTTGCCGACTGTGACTGGCGCGGCATTGACATTTTCACGATGGGCGACGGATCCAAGATCGATCTCAACGGACACAAGCTATACGTCAACGGCCTCTACGGTAGCGGCGAAATCACCGGCGGCGAGTTCGATCTCACCACGGACAATCCATATTGCGTCTCCAGCGCCACGGCTATTACCGGTGGCAACGCCGCCAATCTCTTTAACAACAACTTCACGCGCAACTCCACCGACAACAATCGGCGCATTCTAGTTAAAACCGGCGACCTGCCGCTTGTTGTCGATTACAATTTCGGAGTGGCGACTTACATCGACTCTTACGCGCTCTATGTCGGGCCGCACGACAACGTCAACAATGCCAAACGAACGCCAAAGGATTGGAAAATCTACGGTTCCGACGACGGAACCGCCTGGACAGAGCTTGACGCGCGCACGGTGCCGGCCATCGGCATGGACGCGCTTTGCCGCCGTTTCGTCATCGCAAGCCCCGGCTCCTACCGATGCTACCGTTTTGAGGCAACTGCGGCGCAAGACGGCAACGACGGGTATTTTGAGATGGTGCAGCTGGAGTACGGCGACTCACGCACCACCGGAGAACTGCACGTTGCCGTGCCGGAAGGAGATACGATTAACAATACCACCGTCATTTTGTCGGGCAACATGAAATTCGTGAAGGAGGGGCCGGGAACGTTCATAGCCACCATGGCTAACCAGACGTATTCCGGCGGCACGGAGATCGCAGGCGGTACGCTGCAGGACGGCACCTACGGATTCAACGCTCCCCTCGGCAACGCTGGCACGATCACCGTGGGTCCGGAAGGCCGTTTCAACATGGCCCAAGGAGCATTCTTCGGTTACCCGTTCGTACTGGCGGGGGGTGTAATCAGCAGTGGCGCGGACTTCGTCAACAACGCGCGGACAATCCCGATTTTGTCGCTGACAGCGGATTCGCTTCTCGACGCGACGCATACCTTCGGCCTCGTGGCCAACACGGGTACGGGCAACAACACCTCGATGCCGAGCACGCTCGATCTGGGCGGACACACGCTCGATGTCGTCATAGGAGCCGGTAAGGCGTTTCGCCTGAAAAACACCGACGCGTACAACGGCACGGTGCGGGTGGCAGAGTGCGCCGAGGGCGGTATCTTCTCGTTCATCGACACCAGCGTCCGGGCCGAAACGGTGGACTTCGAGCTAACGGGCGACGTGCGCGCGCACTGCCCCGTCACCGTGCGCAATCTCACGTTGATGAAAGGAGCCTGCACCAGTGAACACGCACCGTCGGGGACGATTTCCGTATTAGGCACGTTCAAGACCGAGACAACGGATATCCCAAGCGTGGAGCTTTGCGACGGAGCGGTGTTCGATCTCCGCGAAGAGGACGGCCCGTTCGCGGTCGAAGGCACCTCGGAGTACGAAAACGGGATATCCTTCGCCGACGGCGCGACGGTGAAAATCGATTTGCGTGGCCGACGGATTCCGAATGACGAATACGTTCTGACCTGGGAAGAACCGCCCGAAAATCTCGCCACCCTCAAGTTTGAGGCTTACCAAGGGTCCATGCCATCATTTTATACGGATGCCGGGGGTGTCCATGTCTTCAGAGGGCTAATCATCATCGTTCGCTAAGTCATCAATGCCGTTCAAGTGGCTAGCGTTTTTCATGTTGTCAGCGTGGTCATGCGCTACGGCCGCTGAGCGTTTTGGCGTATCGTTCGACGACTACGCGACCGGCGAAGCCCTGACGGACAAAGGATCGCGGGGCGGCGGCTGGGAGCCGTTCGCGGCAGAAACTGTCGCCTCCAACGTAGTTGACGGTGCGCACAGCTCCATCGCGTTCAACAGCAACGAGGCGCTCGTATTCGCGTCCGAAACCGATGGCGCGGAGGCTACATCCCGCGTCGAGTTCTCGGTTTGCCCAGAATTTCTCGCGAAATGCGAACCTCCGCCAGAAGAAGGCATCGCCGCGTTATCGCCGGCGATTAACTCGGCGGGCAAGACGGGATTCTACGGCAGGGGCGATGGATGCTGGCATTGGCTCTCTGCAGAGGGTGTGACGCTGGCGGCGGGTGAATGGATCCACGGTTTCATAGAGACGCGGCAGGTGGGCGGTTCGACGTATGTGGGCTATCTCGTAAAGAATCAGAACGGCGAATACGTGCGCCTTGCGGACCGCGACGGGCGAATCTGGTTCTGCGGGAGCGCGACGGAATCCGTCGCGCCGCGCAAAGTGGCTTTTTTGGGTGTCGGCAAATTCGGAGCATTCAATGGCGAAGACGAGGCCGATGCGCGCGAATATCAGATCTACCACTGGATTGGAGGCGAGTCGGGCGACTGGGAGAACGCCGCCAACTGGTCGCTTCTGCCGGGCGGCGAACCGGCGGAGACATTTCCATCGGCGGCCGGCGACTTCGCAAAGATCACCGGCACGGTGGCGCTCACGTACCGCGGGGCAACTGCGGAGGTGAAGGACTTCGCGGTAGAGTTCGGCGGCGGCGCGACGAACGTCGTGGGTGGCGAACTGAGCGTAACGGCGATGAACCTGAAGACAAACCGACCTCGCGTCGGTCACGCGCTCTCCGTCGAGGTGCCTACCCTCTTCGGGCTGCATCCTGAATGCTCGTTCATCTGGCAGCGCGCACCATGGGACAAACGCTGGAGTGGCACTCCGATCTCTACGGACGCCGAATACACGCCCACGGTAGATGACTACGAACATTGGCTGCGGCTTGTCGTGTACGAGGGCGGCGGCGAACGTTACCGCAAAGAGTTCTACTTTTCTAAACTGCCCGTATTCTACATCGATACGGAAGGCAGCGCGACTCCGACCGTGAAGAAGGTGGAGCATACCGCCTCGTTCTTCGTGCAGGGCAACGACGAGTGGAAGCACCAGTACAACGGCACCGGCGTGGTTAAGGTGCGCGGCAACACCACCGCCACCTATCCGAAAAAACCCTACAAGGTCAAGCTGGACGAAAAGACGAACATGTTCGGCATGGGCAAGAACAAGCACTGGGTGCTGCTCGCGAACTACAACGACATCGCCCAGATGCGCAACAAGCTTGCCTACGACTTCGCGAACGCGATCGGCTCGCTGGGAATGGACTCCACCTGGGTACAGTGCGTGCTGAACGGCGAGTTCGTGGGCACCTATCAGTTCAGCGAACACGTGCGCGTGGGATCGAATCGGGTTGACATCTTTGACTGGGAGGAAGCGGTGGAGGATAAAACCGACCTCTCCGGCATCGATCCCGAGACCGAAGACATATCGGGCGGCTATCTCTTTGAGTTCTCCACCGAGATGGACGAGCTAACGAAATTCACCACGAATTCCGGCAAACTCTCGCTCCCCACGATGGTCAGTTCCCCGGAGTATCTCTACACCAATCCCGCGATGCTCCAGTATTGCAAGAATTTCCTTCAGAACTACTGGGACGCCTGCACTTCGGCGGACCGCCTTTCAAAAGAGGACCGACATTACAGCGAGTACTGCGACGTCGATTCCATGGTGCATTTCTTTCTGGTCGAGGAGCTGTTCGCGGACGGTTGCATCAAAAGCCGTTTCGCGTATCTCGACCGCGGCGGAAAGCTGACTTGGGGTCCGGTCTGGGACTTCGACTGGGGCATGGGGTCAATCGCGCAGGACAACACCGGTGGCACGCCGAAGGCTTGGTACTGCGCAAGCGGGGTGACCGGCTCAAAGGAATACTCGATGTTCAAGGAGTGGGGCAGCGACTTCTACTTCTGCACCAAGCTGCAAAAGCGTTACTGGGAAGTGCGCGACCAATACCTTGAGGCATTCCGCGAAGGGGGGCTGATCGACCAGTACGAGGCGTATCTTGCGGAAGCGTGCGCGGCAAACGACGCGCGCTGGCCGCGCTCGCGCAGTTTCGCGCAAGACGTGGCGATGATGCGTAATTTCTTCAACACGCGCATCGGCTGGCTTGACGCGCAGTTCGAGTCCGTGCCTGGACTCGTGGAATCGCTGCGGGGGCCGCGGCAGACCAACCAGTCCACCTGGGATCCCGACGCCGAGAGCGGCGCACTCGGCGAGGCTCCGTCACTGCCGCTCGAATGGGTGCGCGCGGCACTGGTGGGGGCGGACCCCACCTTTGGCTACGCCTCGGCCGACCGGCTTAAGGCGGCGGTCACCAACACTCCGAGCGCATGGGGAAAGGCGACGCCGCTGTGGCACGACTGGGTGGCGGGTACCAATCCCGATCCGGCGGGGACAAACGCGACGCTGCGTATCACCGAAATCGCGCCCGCGGAAGGGGCGGTACGGCTCGGCTGGGCGCCGAACCTTGGCGAGCGGCGCGTTTATACGGTGTGGGGTTGCGCCGACCTAGCAGCAGGCGATTGGCATTCCCCCACGAATTCCGCCGACCGTTTCTTCAAAGTGAAAGTGAGCCTGCCGCCGGCCGACTAACTAATGGTATTCCGTTTTGGCGGATTTGGCTTGACCCCAACAGGCATTTTTCGGTAGAATCAGCACTGTTTTTTAGGCAGAATTAAACCATTTTTGTCAGTCCGTCGCTTTTATGCCGGCCGCCTGTGGTTCCATTAGGGAGGCATTACCGACGGAGAGGGGTTTTGGGGGATGAAAAGCATCATTGAACAGTTTGTTGCCAGCGTGCGCAGCGAGGCACGCCGCAAACCGGAAACACTAACCATCAAAGCGATGGGTAAAGAGCGCCAGTTCATCGGTTACGACTGGGGCAGCGACACCTTTGTTTTTGAAAAAGACGCCTGGAGGCAGTTCAACGTCCAGCACACGCCTGTTTTGATCGTGCGCAAGCGGGACATGATAAAAAACGCCAACGGCTACATTTTCACCCTGACCACCGGAAACCATTCGGTGGCGGCGATACCGTTACTCTCCGGGCAGTTTTGGAATCTCGGACGGGTGCCGACCAACCAGCGCAGCGAAATTTTATGCAACTGCGTGGTGTGCGCCAATGTAGTGAACGGGCATATCGAAATTTCCCAGCGCGACGTGGACACCAGGATTGTAACGAAAGCCGACGAATGGCTGCAAAACTTGGGCATTCCGCTGAATGGCGTGGTGATGTCGGAGCGTAACGACAAAACGCTGGAGTTCTACCGCCAGCAGGGGCAGGAATGGCGGATAAAGCCGTTGGCATGGACCAGCCGGGAAATGAAGTCCGCGTTAAACGCCGCCCACACCCGCATCAACTCCGACCTCCGTTACTACCACAGTGTAAAAGGCGTGCATTTCCTTTCCTACGCCGAATTCCACAAACTCTCCGGATACTCCATTAAGGATTTTGACAAACTGGTGACCTGTCTGAGGGAAATGGTTTCGATTTTTGAGGGAAACAGCTGCTCCTTCATGCGGATGCCGAAATTCCACGGCCACCACGAAGTCGAACTGTTCGGCGTCCGGCGCGGGATTGCCGAGAAAAGCGTAGTGCCGGAAATCGAGAAACTGATGGAGGCCATCACGCTTAAACGGATAACCCCGGAAAAAGTTTTGGCGCGGGTTAAGGAAATCGACGCGCTTATCTGTTCCTCCCTCGACCGGCCCAGCCTGGCCGACGAAACCTCCAGCGACTTCATGGAAACGCTGTACATGCACCTTACCGGTGAGATCTACTATACCCATAACGATCTGGGATCGCTGGCTTTCGACGACCGACGAACCGCATTGCCGGGAGCGACTTTCCGTGGCGGGCGCGCGGATTTCCACCCCGGCGCCGACGAACGGACGCGGGTGCTGCTGTCGAATGTGGAACAGATGCTAAGCCAGGGAGAAATCATCGAGTACGCCAACATCTACGAAGTCCGCACCGACAACGGCGAGACCGACACCCCCCAGCAATTGGGCGAGGGCGTAACCCGCGAAATTCTCTTCAAGACCAACCGCCGTCCGCTATGCACCAGCATGATTGAAAAAAGGCTGGCCCTGTCCAAACCCGGTTACGGGAACTATATGCTGGCCCGGGTGCAGGCATTCAAAGCGTTGGGGGTGAATTTCGGAATGTACCGGCTGTTGATGCGCGAGGACAGCGGAAACGGGAAAATCGTCAACTACTTCATCCGCAACCGGTGCGAGGGCGAACCTTTGGACGACATTCCCGGAAGGATCTACAAACGCACCGACGGCAACGAAGGCGAAGACCCCAACGCCGTGCAATCCATCGCCGCGCTGCTGGGTAACGCCGCCGCCGAGAATATGGCGTTGAAAAAATACCTTCCCAACGAAGGCTGCCGGTTCTGCGTGGGCAAAGAGGTGTTCAGATTCGGTTACGATATCACGCTCAAGCGGGAGCTTCCCACCGGCGTGTCGCTCTGTTCCGTGCGCGGTTGCCTTGGCTGGCCGAATCTGAACCAAAACCAAGACAATCTGGATAAAATGTTCAATTTCTACCTTGACCGTTACGCGGAGGCGCTGGTGGAATTTTGGCGGCGGCACCGCCAAGCCGCCGATCTCGACAAACTGGCCGACCAGTTCTGGGCGGGGTTTGAGTTCTCCACCCGCAAGCTGCATTGGAACTACAACTCGCGCCGTGAACAGTTCGACGCCTTTGACCCCAAACTCCCCGTGAATTTTAATTTCGTCCGCAAATGGCGGTTCGCGCTTTGGGCTTTGGACATTCAGGCCAGCCGGCTTAGAGATCTGGCCGAGATGTTCCGCAGCAAGGTGGCGCTGCACGCCGTTGAAAACGAGGGCTGATAATGGACGGAAAAACATCTTTAACGGATTTCCGGGTGATGGCCCGCAATCCCAAAAACCAATTGCTGATGGTCTATGCGGACGTGACGGAAGCTGCCAAACAACTTGAACGGAACCATCTGTGCGGACCCGCCGCAGGATATGTTCAAGGCGAGGCTTTGGCCGGAGTGGCCCTGCTTGGCAAAGAGTTGGGCGAACCTGACCAAACCGTAACCTTTAAAATGGACGTCGATGGCCCGATCGGCGGATTCCTGGTCGAAGCCAGCGGAACCGGCGGTTTGCGCGGCTACACCAAAACCAAAGTCATCGCGTCGCTTGACGACGCCGGGGCAAAAGACCCGTTGTCGGCGTTAGGCACTACCGGCCATGTGGAAATAATCCGTTCGGCTCCCGGGCATTTGCTAGACAGCGCCATTCAAGAGGTGACGCCGCCATCAGTTGGAAAGGCGGTTGAGCAATACTACCTCGGCTCGCTGCAACGTCCGGCCGCAGTCCGCATCCACGCCGAATCAAGGGACGGCTATCTCGCGGCATCCCGGGCGCTAATGGTCGAATGCATGCCTGACGGCAACATGCAGGAGTTCTTCCGGATACGGGAGGCGCTTGGTTCGGAGGCCATCGGGGAAATGCTTGAAAACGCGGCTGGCATCGGCGAACTCGCCGCCGGGCTGGGTTTGACCGCGGAGGACGCCGGGACGAGGCCGCTACAATTCAGTTGCCACTGTTCGATGGAAAGGGTGGAAGGAATGTTGGCCGGTCTGCCAAAAGCGGAGCTTGAGGCCATGCTGAACGAAAACCGCCCATTTGAAATATTCTGCCACCTGTGCGGACGCGGTTATACCGTCGTCCCCGGCAGAATCAACGCCATTTTAACCTCCAAGGAGTAACACAAGGAATTTCTGACCATGAATGACGAAACTAAATCGCCTGACCAAAACGGCGAATCCCGGTCGCGGTGGTGGGTGTGGCTATTGGCCGCGATTTCTTTGTGCGCTTCAATCTCCCTCTACGGATTTGCCGTTCGCTACGGCGCGGTCAACCAGGATGAAGGCTGGTACCTCTACGCCTCGCGTATGGTTGCCGAGGGCAAACAGCTGTACCGTGATTTCTTTTTCACCCAAGGCCCGCTGCTGCCGCACTTTTACGCAGCTTTCCAATCCTTGTGGTCGCCCCACGGTTTGCTCGGCGGACGAATCTTCACCGCCGCACTGGGCATAGCCGGTTGCCTGCTCACCGCGTTGCTAGCGGCGGCAGCCGCCAAAAAATCCGGTCGTTGGCAAGCCGCCGTCACCGCCTTCGCGCTTACCGGGTGCAATCTTTACCACGTTTACTTCACCACGCTTCCCAAAACCTACGCCCTTGGCGCATTAACGCTGACCGCCGGTTTTCTGCTGTTGCCCCGCTGCTGTCCGGGCGGAAAAAGGCCGAAAAGTCAACTGCCCGCAATGTGGGCGGCTCCGGCCGGCTTCTTGATCGCCCTTTCCGCCGGAGCGCGGCTTTCTCTTGGACTGCTGCTACCGGTAACGACGATTATGCTGCTGATCCATCTCCGATCCGCCCGTGCCAGTTTCTTCTGGTTTGCCGTTGGCGGCGCACTTGGTTTGGCCGCGGTTTTCGGTCCGCCGCTGTTAAACGCCCCGGAACAATTCATGTTCGCGCAAACCTTCCACTCTTCGCGCGGCGGTCACGACCCTTTTCTGATTGCCGGTTCGCTATCTCGGCTGGTGCGTTTCTACCTGCCGCTGGCGGCGGCGGTGTTCGCAGTGCCTTGCCTGCGATTGTTCCGCGCGTATGGCGGCGATACGGACGATGCAGAATCATCCCCCACCCTATGGCCGCAAATATGGTTCTTCGGCGCGGCGGCGGTGTTTCTGCTTCAGCTTTTCAGCCCGCACCCTTACGACGACTACCAAGTCCCGGTGATAGGGTTGTTTGCCGCAACTTTCGCGGTATGGTTGGTTAACATTTTTGAGAGCTCCGGCGCCCGAAACCGCGCTATGACGATTTGCGCCATCTCCGCACTCCTCTGCGCCTTTGGTTGCCCGCTCGCCCAAGACTGGTTCATCACTAAAATCGACCGGTTCTGGGCGGTGAAAAAATCGATGCCGGATTTGGAACAGCTGCACAATGCCGCGATGGAAATCAAAGAGCTGTCAGGCGATTGCGACACTCTGCTCACCCAGGATCTATACATCGCGGTTGAGGCCGGCATGAAAGTACCGCACGGGCTGGAGATGGGACCATTCTCCTGTTTCCCCGGCCTCTCAAACGCCGACGCGAAAAAATTCCACGTGTTGAACCGCGCCGGATTGCTGGAATTGCTGGCATCGGCACCGACCCAAGTGGCGGCGTACAGCGGCTACGGCTGGGCGATCAGTTCGCCCGTGATGGAGCGGATGAGCGACTCCGACCGCCAACGCTTTTTAAGCGTGTTGAGCCGCAACTACGATTTCATTCGGGAAACCCCGGATTTCGGACAACACCAGACCACCTTGGTTCTGATGTCCCGCCGACATCCGGTTGCCGCCCCGGCCCAGCCCGCGCCGGCATCCACACCTGAAAAGAACCAGTAACCATATCCGGAGACATCAGTCATGAATACTCTTAACCTTTGCGAAAACGCGCTTTCAGATTACATCAAACAGGCTTTTACGGCGGCTTTCGGCGATGCCGTGGCCGATTTCTCTCCTCGGGTGCAACCCGCGACCGACCCCAAGTTCGGCGACTTTCAGTGCAACGACTCCATGCAACTGGCAAAAACATTGCACCGTCCGCCGCGGGCAATCGCGGAAACCGCAGTAAAGGCCATTCCCGTTCCGGAGATGATAGAAAAAATTGAAGTCGCGGGGCCTGGATTCATCAACCTTACCGTCAGTCCCAATTGGCTGGCCGGACAAGTCGCCAACCTCGCCGCCGCCCCGCATTTTGGAATCCCCGACATCGGTCAGGGCAGAACCGTGGTCATCGACTACTCCAGCCCCAACGCCGCCAAACAAATGCACATCGGGCATATCCGTTCCACCGTAATCGGCAACGCGCTAGATCGGCTCTACCGCGCCACCGGCTTCCAAGTGATGGCCGACAACCACATCGGCGACTGGGGGACCCAATTCGGGATTTTAATCGAGGGCTACCGTAACTTCCTGACTGAAGAACAGCGCGGCAATTTAACCGTGGCGGACCTGGAACAAGCCTATGTGTCCAGTTACAACCGCGCCAAGGACGATCCGGAATGGATGGACACCTGCCGCCGCGAACTGGTAAAACTTCAGCAGGGCGACGCGGAAAACCGGGCCATCTGGAAGAAATTCATCGACATCTCGATTGAAGAGTTCAACCGCATGTACCGGCGGCTCGATGTATCGTTCGACCTTTGGCGCGGCGAGAGCTATTACAACAACCAGCTGGCCGATGTGGTGGAAACCCTAAAGACCCGCGGGCTGGCCGAGGAGAGCGACGGCGCGCAGATTGTCCGGCTAGATGAAGAAGGACTCCCGGTTTGCCTAATCCAGAAAAGCGACGGCGGTTTCAACTACGCCACCACCGACATCGCCACGGTGCGTTCCCGCGTCACCGAGTTCAGCCCCTACCGGATCGTGTATGTGACCGACGAACGGCAGCAGTTGCACTTCAAGCAGTTCTTCACCATCTGCCGTAAAATCGGGCTTTCAACCGACCCTTATCAGCTTGTACACGTTTGGTTCGGTCTGATGCGTCTTCCCGAAGGCACCTTCTCAACCCGTCAAGGCAACGTAATCAAACTTGACGATCTGCTCAACGAGGCGGTTCGCCGCGCCAGGGAGATTATCGACTCCGGCAATCGCGAGATGCCGGAATCGGAGAAAGCGGAATTGGCCGAGGCTATCGGCATCGGAGCCATCAAATACGCCGACCTCTCGCACGATCCGCAAACCCTGATTGTCTTCACCTGGGAAAAAGCGATGGCGCTGGAGGGCAACTCTGGACCGTATCTGCAATACGCCTACGCCCGCATCTGCTCGCTACTCGACAAATACGCGGAACAGGTCGGTACCGACCCGCTGGAAAACCGGTTGCTGTTGGATTCGCCAGCCGAAAAATCGCTGGCGTTGAAGCTCACACAATTCCCGGCCGCCGTAGTCCGCGCCGCCGAAGCGTACAAGCCCAGTATTCTGGCGGACTACCTGTTCACGCTGGCTCAGAACTACAGCAGCTTCTACCAGCGGTCGCCGATTTTGAAGTCCGAACCGACAGTCCGCGACAGCCGTATCTGCCTGTGCGCGATGACCGCCGCCGTACTCTCGGAAGGCCTGCACCTGCTTGGAATCCGCACCCCAAGCAGGATATAACCAGTCGTTAACAGTTATCCGCAAGTCTCGTGTCGTCTGTTGCCTGTCGCTAGTAGCTAGTTAAAACTATCACTCCTAGAACTACTAGCGACTAACCAACCGACAAACTGTCAAACAGAAAAACTGTCAAACCTTAACCTACTAGCAACTAACGCAGGAATAACAGCGTTCCAGCCGGATTGAGGTTCAGCAGCACCAGCCTGCCGTTTTCAACAGCCGCTTTAAATTCGCACGCTGATTCGCCTTGGCCTTCGTAATACGCGGTGACCGGTAACTCCGCCGCTGTTTCCACGGTCAACCCCAATGCATCGCAGATTTCATACTTGACCCGGGCGGGACGTTCGCTGAAACGCAACTCGATTCCGCCAAGTTTTGCAAGTGTTTCCGGGTTGGTCACGATACCAGCGGAGCTAGCGGCGAAACTTACCACCCCGTCAAGTTCTCTCGCATTACCTGTAATACGCCACACCGCATTCTGAAACGCGAACCTACCGCGCAACTGGCCGGAACCTTCGATCGTACCCAAAATCGGGCATATCGAGGGTTCCCCTGCACCGTTTTCAAGTATCGAACCGGATTGTAGGGTTAATGTACCGCCGATACCGGCCAGCGGCGGTTTACCGGTGCGGACGAACCGGAACCGGCGTTCGTCAAACGCCACCATCTCACGCGCCTCTCCGCCAACGGGAGTAATCTGCACGCCGATCGCGTACGGGCTGGCACCATCCCAAGGCCCACAGTTACCGCCACGGTCGGTGACACGAATCTCAAAGGCGTGCCAACCTTCGGTAAGACTGTACACAACGGTTGCGGTCTGCACGCTATCGCGTCGCCCATCCATCCCGGAATCCACGCCGTCAACACTCAAAGAAATATTATCGTCGTAACTGGACCAGAACTGCCAATCACCGACATCGGCGGCCTCAACGAAGAAACTGCCGCTCAAACGGTTGAGCGCGTTAGCCGCCTCCGGCCAAGTGTTGTATCCGTTCAGCTGCTGTAACGTGTTGGTAACGGTAAGGGTGTCGAAATCCTCCCAAGTCTTCCAATCGGCGGCAGCCACGTTGGGGCGGCGTTCCCACTGCACCGAGTTCGCCGGCCGAATCGGGATGGTTCCGAAATTGAACTTGGTGTAGTCGGCCAGCGTGGTGGAGGTCAACGCCCGCGGGGCGAAACCAAGGCCGCAACTATTCCATCCGGTCGGTCCTTGAGTGCCGGTGTTGTCATAGGTCGTGATGTAAAAATCGTGCCAACCTGCGGTCAACTCGATGTTGCCGTACTTGATTTCGCCGGATGCGGCGGTTTCGAAAACCAGCGTGCCGTCGACCTCAAAGGCGATACGGTCATCATACGTTCCGGCAAAAGTCCAAACCCCCGCTTCGGATTCAGCCACATAAAATTGACCGCGATACACAAAGGTGTGCGCGTTATAAACTTTATCCGTCGAAGCAAGTTTTAGGTGCAGGTGGTTGAGGTTGTTCACCAAATTCCACGCGGCGTTGTTATGTCCGGTAAAGGAATGCCAGTCATTGGTTCCGTAATTGGCAAACTCGCACAACTCGTCACTGCGTATGCATACCCGCGCGAAACAGTTGCTCTCCACCTCCAACCCGCCGGCGAATCCCGATGCGCCGGAAAGATCGTTCATTCCCACCGCGCCGACCGTCCATTTACCTTCGGAAAGATTCTGGAAAAGGTCAGAGTTGGTATAGGGCTTGGTGGTGTAAAAACTTCCCGAACCCGTAACGTTTACCGTACCCTTGCCCCCCAAACCGGAACGGTATGTTACTTCGTGATTGCCGATATCAATGGTCAGCTTATCGCCATCACGACGGCCAAACAGACCGGGGAATCCCCATTTTGCCTCGAAGTCACTCTTGGCGGACAACTTGCCGTTGTTGAAACACGCAAAGGTTCCTAACGGCGAATAGGCCGACGCCATGCCGTTGCTGCCAATCTCAAATATTCCGCCCTCCAACTCGTACAACGCGCGCGGCGCGAGATGGCTGCCATTTCCGATATGGAAGTAATCTGCGGAAATCACCGTACCTTCATACGAGAAGAAGTGGCTGCCGCGGGAACTGCCGCCGACAAAAAACGTTCCGCATTCCCACGTTCCGTCAGTAAACCGGATACGCGTTTCCAGATTGTCGGTGTAACTACGGCAGGTACCGGAACCGGTCACGTCAATACGCGGCAGAACCACATCGGCCGCATACATCAAAGCCACGCCCGGCCCGACCACGGTGAGCGAACCCAAAGTGGGATTCTCCGTCTCGTAGTTGCCCAAAATCACCGACGCACCCGACACTCCGGTGACGTTAATCCGCTTATCCGCCAATTGCGAGCCCTTCCAGAACCTCAAGCCCTCCACCCCGGCAGTAAGCTCCCAAGTCAAGCCGTCATTGAAATCGGCAGTCTCAATCCGCGCTATACCGGCGGAGGTTTTCCATTCACCGGCTCCGGAAAGCGCGCCTTTGAATATCTGGGTTCCACCCGAGACATTAACCGTTCCAGCGTTTTCCACCGTATCGCCATAAGTTATTTCACCGGCAGCCAAGTTTAACGCGGATTCGGCGGGAACCGTGACCGGAACGTTCACATTGGAGGTACCGTTGTTGTTTTTGAAAGCAACCGTCGCACTGTCGGCGACATTGAACGAAGCCGTCGCGCCATCCGCCGCGTTAATTGTGCCATTATAGAAATCAACGCCCGAACCGTTTGCAAGTTCAATGCCATCCTGAATGTTGACCGTTATCGTGCCTTCCATTCCGAGCCGCGCATTCTCCGACACCGCTAGCTTTCCGAGCGTGACGATGGCATTATTAAGATGCAACCCGTAGTTGCCGCCGGCGGGGATAATATTGTCGGTCAACGTCATTTCCGGACCAAAGATGAACGGAGGGGAAGTATCAAGCACGCCAGAACGGAAATCGATGCGCGAAACCCCGCCCAAGGAAGCGTCGTCGTCCAAGAACACCCGCGCCAACGCCCGATACCAAGTGGTAGAACCGCCGTTGTTGACGATTGCTCCGGCTCCGTCCGGACCGGCCCCGGCGATATGATAGATTTTGTCGGAGGTGATACTGTTCCGGGTGGCATCGTTCGAGGTATCTAAAGTGTAATTCAGTTCGAGCTGTCCGCCGGCTGAGATCCGTACCACCCCGTTGGTGCCACTGCCCAGCGCACTGGCTGGAGCGTCAGCACCGATTACCAGCTTACCGCTTACGATGTCGATATCCTGACTGGTTAACGCCGGACCATCCAAAGTCAGTGCGCCCAAGCCGCTCTTAACCAGCTTGCCAGCGCCGGAAAACTTGCCGGGGCCGGCAAAAGTATAATCACGGTCGCTATTGATCGTGATATTACCCACGTAAATGTCATCATCGATCTCCACTCTGGCATTGTAAAAAGTCTCGGCAGCATCGAACCGTACGTTAGAGAATTCGATAAATCCGGTCCGGGTGGAGGTTTGCGCAGTCAGCCACGCTTCCACCGCCGACGACCACACGGTGCCGGTTTCGTTGGTAGGCCGCCACAACAACGTATCCGCATCCATACCGCCGCTGGTGACGGTGAAAATCAATGAATCTTCATCCAGCGACAACACGCCAGTGGTCTCGGGGAACCCGACCACCGACACCGCGAACTTACCCAAATCCCCGGCTTCCAGCCCCGTGCCGGTGAAAAGTTCGAAACTGGAGTTGTTGGGCAAACCGCTCGCCGGGGCCACCAACTCGATTGTGACCACACCGGATTCGGGCGCGGTCAGCGCGATCGCGCGCGGCAACGGAGGAGTACGTATGGTGGCACCGGCCGCCGGAATCAACGGGACACAGTTGTCAATTCCCGTCACATCCAGAATACTGCCCGCGGTAAGCGCGATCGATCCTGCGCCGGTTACCGGAATCTCAAACGAAACCGTGTGGCCGTCAGTGTCCAGCGTCACCGCCCCGGCAACGTCGAGTTTAACGTTCGGAAGATTGGTTTCGTTGTAAATCGACCAATCGGCGGTCGCCCGGACGGTTATGCCGTCCGCCCACAACACACCACGGACATCACCGTTGGCGAACATTCCCGAAAGCCGTCCCGCAATGCCGCCAGCGCCAATATTGAACCGGGAGGCCCGCATCTGACTAGCATTGTTAGCACTGACCACCACCTGCTCCACATTCACCGTACCGGTGGAGGTGGCGGTGGTGAATACCGGCGTAAACCCGTATCCCCACATCGTCCCGACGTTCAAGGTACCCTTGACATCGAATGTTTCGAACGCAGCGCGGCATTTGTAAGTACCGACATTCATGACAGCACCCTCTTCAATAACAAACGTCGGGTTGCCGTAACCGTTACGCACAAACATCTCGCCCGGCACTGACAAGGTACTGCCCGAGGCAACAATATAGGTGACGGTTTCCCAATAGTCGTTATCCGTATCGCCTTCAGGCTGGGTACGGGTAAACGTGAAGTGGCCTTTCAAGATACGACTGAGGTCGTTTTGTCCGGTTAACGCCACACCGGTTGCGCCGCCTGCGAAAACCACGCCGGCTTGGCTGAAATCGGTCATCAGCTCCTGACCTTCCGCCGCCGCAATCTCGCAGTTCAGCACCTGCTCGCTGGCGCTGCGGTTCATCACAAGACCGGACATCGTAATGGCGTTGCCACCGATAACAAACGCGCCGGCATCGGAACCGAACTGGATGCGTTCAAGATCCAATCCCTCCAAATCGTTGACCAGTGTCCCGCCAGCTTCAGTCAGGAAATATACGCTACTGCCGACGAATGGAATCACGCCACCGTTCCAGTTGGCGGGGTCGCTGAATTTTGAGCCGTCGCCGCCACCGGTCCACACCACCGCCGTGGCGTTCGGGCGGAAAGTCAGCACACCGTCATTCACCGCCAGAGCACCCTTGGTGGCGGCCGGAGCGCCGTTGTAAAGCACGGTATAATCCGCGATGGTAAGAGTCTGGGATTTGTCGTTAACCAAGGTATAAACCGTGCCGTTGGCGAGGGTGGCATCGTAAATGTTGATCTGCACGGTGTTTTCCGCTGTTGTATGTTTCATCGTGCCGACCTCGATTGTGCCGAGTTGCTGGTCGTCCGGCACGGTGAAGTGGATGTACTGGCTGCTTCCTTGCGTCATGGTTCCGCCAACGGTGAACTTGCCCTTGCCAATATGCAGCCCGGTACCGGCTGCTCCGGAATTGAAATCGAAGTTACCGGTAACGTTGATCTCGCCGCCATCCAAATATATCTGCGGCTTGCCGGAAGAATAGGTACGCATATAGTTGGCGTTCAATGTTGCGTTCCTCACGTTAACCGTGGGATCGCCCCCGACGGAGTTGCTTTGACCAACGGTCAAACGCCCGGCGCAGGAAACCGTACCTCCGTCCAGTACGTTCAGGATCGAATTGTGGGTCATGTCAATACTCTGCGAAGTACCGGACGCCGACGTGGTGAACGTGGCGTTGGAGACCGTGGTAACCGATCCGGCGAAATCGAAGAACACCTTTGCGTTCACCACCGCCCCGTCAAGGATGAACATATCACCGCCGTGCGCGGCGTTACCGTCGTTCTTACCGGAGCAAATGTTGTTATTGTTGCCAAACGCATAAGTGCGCGGCCCGGAAAACACCGTCAACCCGGTCGCGCCATCGGCATCGCCCCTCATGAAAAAGGCTCGACCGGGAGTACCGAGTGTCACCATGTTGTTGAAAATGTTACCGCTCAGAATCGTCTTGTCGGCGGTGGAACTGAAATTGACCGGACAGTCAAAGATGATGACCGCCGAACCGCGATGGTCGTATGTGCCAACCGCAGAGCAAAACGGCGCAGCGTCGGAAATGGTGATCTGGCCGCCGGTCAGCCGCCATTCGCCGGAAACGGCGTAAACGCGCATAACCGTCACGCCATCATCGGGTATTACGATAGTACATCCGATATCCTGAAATTCAGCGATGTCGCCTGCGGAGGGATAACCGCCGCCGCCCCAGTTGGCGCTGTCATTCCAAAGGTACCTTCCGTCATCCGTCGGCATTCCGCCGCCGGTCCAAGTGTAGTTAGCCGCCAACGCCGAAACCGCGAACACTATCGCGACCGCCGCCATAATTCCTTTTCCGCGCATCATATTCAGTCCTCTTGAGTTTTGTCACAAAACTTTATCCGACACCATAGTCAAAACACTTAATATTTTAACCTATTCCGTTTCCCAGTTCAAGCGCGGATTTTACCAGTTTTTTGGTATTTTTCATACGACCACTCCATCCAACCGCCCAACCAACAAACCGTCAAACAGTCAAACTCTCCAACTTTTCGTGCGCAATCCGTTTTGACTTGATTTTTGGCAAGTCTTTTGGTATAAGCTATTTTTATCAACGGTTTTTTATCTGCAAAAGGAGGTTGTTATGGCATTAAACATTGTTAAGGACATTGACGGCAGTGTGGCGGTTCGCCATGTTTTGATGAGCGTTTCCGACAAAACCGGCCTTGAGGAGTTTGTTCCCGCGCTGGTCAAGGCGTGCCCCAGGGTGAAGATCTACTCCACCGGCGGCACCTATGCGGCAGTGGAGAAAATTCTGGGGCCGAAAGCGGCGGCAAAACATCTGGTCGCGGTTTCCGACTACACCGGCCAGCCGGAAATGCAGGGCGGACTGGTCAAGACTTTGGATTTCAAAATCTACCTCGGACTGCTCAGCGAGACCTACAACAAGGCCCACAGGCAGGATTTGAAACGCACCGGCGCCGTTGCCATCGACATGGTGGTGGTGAACCTCTATCCGTTCAAAAAGACGGTTGCCAAAAAAGGAGTGACCCCGGAAGAGGCCCGCACCAACATCGACATCGGCGGGCCGTGCATGGTTCGCGCCTCCGCCAAGAACTACCTGCGCGTCGCCTCGGTGACTGACCCCAAGGACTACCCGCTGCTGATCGAGGAGCTGAAGCAAACCAAGGGCAAGCTGTCGCTGAAGACCCGTCTTGGGCTGATGAAGAAATCTTTCGCGCACACCGCGAAATACGACGCGGCGATCGCCAAGTTCTTCGCCGGCGTTGACAGTGTTGACGACGTTTACACTGTGCACTAGGCCATGCGGGCGGCGCCACGCAGCCCTTTTACCAATCCCAGCGTTGTTCATATATGATAGATTTGCACATTCATTCTACGAATTCCGACGGCTCTGACGAGCCGTATGACATAGTTAAGGCCGGCAAGGAGGCCGGCCTTAACGCGATGGCACTGACCGACCACGACACCATGGCCGGGGCGGAGGATTTCCTAAACGCCTGCCGGGAGTTTAAAATGACCGGTATCGTGGGGATGGAGATGAGCGCCGATGTCGGCGACGAAGACGGCACGCTCCATATTCTGGGTTACGGATTGGATCCCGACTTCCCGGAACTGGACGACGTCATGGAGAAAATCCGCGACGGCCGGACTTGGCGCAACGAGCAGATCGTCGAAAAACTGAACGCGCTTGGACTGGAACTGACGCTGGCCGAGGTGCAGGATTGCGCCGGCGATGATGTAATCGGCCGGGTTCACATCGCCCAGGCGATGATTAACCGGGATTACGTTTTCTCCACCGAGGAGGCGTTCGACAAGTACCTTTCCAAAGACGCGCCAGCTTATGTGGACCGTTACCGTCTTTATCCCGTGGAATGCGTCGAATTGATCCGCCGGGCCGGCGGGGTCCCGGTGGTCGCCCACCCCTACACTTGGATTGACGATCCGGCCGAACTAGAGCAACGGCTGGCGGAATTGCGCGACCACGGGCTTTTCGGTTTGGAAGTGTGGCACTCCGACCACACTCCCGAAATGGCGGTTGAATTGATCCGCATGGCCGACCGGCTGGGGCTAAACAAGACCGGCGGATCGGATTACCACGGCGAACCCAAACCCGACCTCGCGCTCGGCACCGGATACGGCAAGCTTTGCGTTCCAGACGATTACCTGCCGCCGCTGCTGGAAGCTTTGGGCGGCGTAAACAACCGGATGGTGCACATCGCATGACAAATTGGGTCGACATTTTAACCGAACTGGTGCATCGCACCACCAGCGATTTGCCGCGCGACGCCGAACAGGCGCTGGCAACCGCCGCTTCGGCGGAGGCTGCCGGATCGCGCAGCGCGATGTTGTTGGAAGCGTTGGCGGAAAACACGCGACTCGCCCGCGCGCAAGGATCGCCGTTGTGCCAGGATACCGGAACGTTGACCTTCTTCTTCGATGTGCCCCAAGGTTACGACACATTGGCGTTGGAAAACGCCGCCAAGACGGCGGTGGCAGCCGCCACCGCCAATGGCTGGCTGCGCAAGAACACCATCGACTCATTGAGCGGACGGTCGATCGACGATAATGTCGCCGACGGTGCCCCGGTATGCCACTTTGAGCAGTCGGATAGGGATGACGTAGAAGTGTGGCTGTTGCAAAAAGGCGGCGGCAGTGAGAACATGAGCCGGCAGTATTCGCTGCCCGACAGCGCTATCGGCGCGGGCCGCGATTTGGACGGAGTGCGCAAATGCCTGCTGGACGCGGTTTGGCGGACACAGGGTTTCGGTTGCGCACCCGGAGTGTTGGGGGTGTGCATCGGGGCCGACCGGGCCGAAGGTTTCCTGCAGGCCAAGAAACAGCTGTTGCGCCCGTTGGACGATGTGTCGGACAACCCCCAACTGGCGGAGTTGGAACGGAGAGTTTTGGCGGAAGCGAACTCGCTGGGCATCGGCCCGATGGGAATGGGCGGCAAAACCACGTTACTGGGAGTTAAGGTGACATCTCGCACCCGGCTTCCGGCCTCGTTTTTCGTGACGGTTGCCTACCTGTGCTGGGCGTGCCGGCACCGCGGCATATTAGTCGATGCAAATGGCGAACCGCAGGATTTGAACTAAAACGTTTTGACGATTTCGCGCGTTTTACGCGCTTGTGGGCATGTCGGTGATGAAAGAGTTGTTTTATCCGTTTTCTGAAGCCGCTGTAAAAGCGTTGCGGGCCGGTGATACGGTGCGGATTTCCGGTTTGGTTTACACCGGACGGGATCGTCTGCACAAACACCTGGCGGAAGGCGGCAAATGCCCGGTGCAACTGCGCGACGGCGCGATTTTCCATTGCGGCCCGGTCACGGTGCGGGACGGGGACGGATGGCGGGTGGCTGCCGCCGGTCCCACCACCTCCATACGCGAGGAGCCGTACATGGCCAGCATAATCGGCAAGTACGGAGTGCGGGTGGTGATCGGCAAAGGCGGCATGGGCAAGCAAACGCTGGCCGCCTGCCGGGAATTCGGATGCGTGTATCTTCAGGCGGTCGGCGGAGCGGCGGCATTGCTGGCCAAGCGGATCCGCCGGGTGGACGGAGTGGATTTTTTGGACGAATTCGGCGCTACCGAGGCCCTTTGGCACCTAACGTTGGACGGGTTGGAAACGGTGGTGGGAATGGACGCTCACGGCAACAGCGTTTATGACGAGGTTCGGCGCGATTCCGAACAACGGCTGCGTGAGCTGATTGGATAAGGGGGAGGGCCTATGCGCGTATTATTCATGGGATCATCGGAAGCATCGGCTCAAGCATTGCGCGGAATCCTTAAGTCACCGGTTTTGAATGTGGTTGGAGTGGTGACGCAACCGGACCGTCCGTCCGGGCGCAGCCAGCGTCTCAGCGCTTGCCCGTGCAAGGCATACGCTTTCAAACGGAAAATCGGCCCGGTCATCACCCCGGTAAACGTCAACGCCCCGGAAGTGGTGGAGACCCTGGCGGCACTCAAACCCGATGTGATCGTGGTGGTGGCTTTCGGGCAGATCATGCGCAAACCGATTCTTGAAATGGCGCCGCACGGCTGCGTCAATTGCCATTTCTCGCTGTTGCCGAAATACCGCGGCGCCGCTCCGGTACAAAGCGCGATTCTAGCCGGGGACGAAATCACCGGCGTCACAGTGATGCAAATGGACGAAAAGATGGATACCGGAGACATCTTGCTCACTGCCAACGAACCGATCTGCTCCGATGACGATGCCGGCGAACTGATGAACCGGCTGGGCATTCTGGGCGCGGTAACGCTTGCAAAAGCGTTAAAGATGATGCTGTCCGGCGAACTAAAGCGTACCCCTCAGGACGATAGCGCCGCCACCTACTGCAAAAAGATTTCCAAGTCAGACGGTTTGGTGGATTGGAATGAACCGGCATACGTCATTGAACGCAAAGTCCGCGCCTACTACCCTTGGCCCGGAGCCTACACCTTTTTCCGTCGGCCCGGTCAGGAGAACCTGTTGCGACTCAAAATCCACGAGGCTGCGGTGGTACCGGAAACGGAAGAGATGATGCGCGATGTAAAACCGGGAACTATTTGCATGATCTCACCGATCGGACCGCTGGTACGCACCGGGGGACGTTTGTTGGGGTTGGTCACAGTCCAACCGGAGTGCAGCAAGCCCATGTCGGCGCGCGATTTCCTCAACGGGAACCACCTCGGCATCGGATGCCAGTTCGTTTCCGAATAACGTTAAAATGAAAGGATCATTATGAAAAAATTGGCAATGGTTGTGTTTTGCTTGGCAGCGTGTTTCTGCGGTTGTGTTACCCAACAATACCCCAAAGTTAACCCGCAATCGATTACGGTTCAAGTCAGTTCCGCGAAACGGCTCCACAACAACATTATCCGGGCCGCGGCAAGTCGCGGCTGGACTACGAACAGCGTTCGTGACAACACTGTCCGCTGTACCCTTTCCAAAGGCGACCACTCCGTAGTGGTGGACGTGGTTTACTCCGACAAGGACTTCTCGGTGATTTATGTCGATAGCGTAAACATGCGTTATGACCCCAGCAGTGACAGTATAAGCCGCAAATATAACCAATGGGTGAACAATCTGGTCCGTGACATCCAAAACTATTGCAGCATGTCGCTGGAAAACTGACCGTAAAATGCAGAATGAAGATTACGAATTGATGGACAGCGGGGACGGGCGCAAACTGGAGCGTTTCGGTTCCTACACCCTAGCCCGCCCCTGCTCGCAAGCGGTATGGAAAACCGCGCTACCCGCTTCCGTGTGGCAGCGGGCGCAAGCTTCGTTCGACCGTGAAGACGGCAACCATTGGCACAACCGCACTTCGTTACCGGACGAATGGCAAATCGAGACCTCGGGAATCAAATTCAAACTTTCCGGCACCGATTTCGGCCATCTCGGCATTTTCCCGGAACAGCGTGAGCAGTGGCGATGGATCCGGCGCACCGTCTCCGAGGCGGTTGCCGCCAGAAAAGCCACGGTGCGGGTGCTGAACCTCTTTGCCTATTCCGGCGGCTCAACCCTTGCCGCTGCGTTGGGCGGAGCGGAAGTGTGCCACCTCGATGCCTCACGCGGCATGGTGCAGTGGGCGCGGGACAATGCCCAGTTGAACGGTTTGGCGGAACACCCGATCCGATGGATTACCGACGACGCGCACAAATTCCTCTGCCGCGAGATTCGCCGCCAGCGGCGATACGATGCCTTTATTCTGGATCCGCCCACCTTCGGTCGCGGCCAAAACAACGAATTGTACAAAATCGAACGGGATCTTCCCGAAACTCTGGAATTGTGCCGCAAACTGATGAGCGACCGTCCGCTTTTCATTTTGCTTAGCGCGCACACCCCCGGATATTCACCGGTTGTGCTGGGTAATGTTTTGAGTCAAGCCGTGCCGGAATCCGGGAAACTGGAAACCGGCGAAATGCTGCTGACCGGCAAGCCTGGGGTTTTGCCAACCCCCAGCGGGGCTTACGCGCGCTGGTGTGGCGGCAAATAATTATCAGGATCGCAAAAATGAACTGGTCGCTTTTTTTCAGCACGTTTATGCTGATCTTCCTAGCCGAATTGGGTGATAAAACCCAGTTGGCGGTGATGGGCCAATCGGCCGCAAACTCCCACCGTTGGACGATTTTCTGCGCCGCAACGCTGGCGTTGGCCACCTCCACCGCCATCGGAGTTTTGGCCGGCGATATGATCCGCAGGTTCGTACCCGACGAGCGCTGGATAAAATGGGCCGGAGGATTCCTCTTCCTTATCTTTGGCGCGCTGATGATCCGTGACGCTTGTTTGGCAAAACACCCGCAAACGCCGGTTGCGGTAAAACCGTCAGCGGAAAATACGCCCAGTTGGCTCAATCATGGCGTGATACACCAGCTCGGCATAATTGAAATGGCGTCGGTACGCGACTACGAAGGGCTGATAAAAGCCAACAAAGACCCGGAAATCAGCAAAGTGCTTTATCAAATCCTTGAGGAAGAAAAATGGCACCACAGCTCAATGTTGTGCGCTTTATCCGGCGGTGCCGACCGGGACATCCAGTTTACCATGGCGATGGCGGAACGGCTGCCGCCCATAGAATCTTTTGTCTCCGATCTGGAATATTCGCGGCCGGATATTCTGAACCGGTTGATTGAACGCGAGAAAATGATTGCGCGGCTTTACCTGTCGCTCTCGGAAAAAATCTCTGACATCCGGTTGCGCGACACCTTTGAGGCGTTGTCAGCCACGGAGGAAAACCACGCCAAACGGTTGGAAAAACTGCTCCGTTAATTTCCCAATGATTTCTGAAATGGAAACACAACCAACGGATAAGGTAACGGAGTATCGTCCGACACAATCAAGCCGGTATCTGTGGCTGTGGTTTGCCGTTCCGACACTGGCAATGATCGGTTGCTGGACATTTCTGACCGTCAACGTGCCATACTGGGACGACTATTCCGCTCTTCTCCAATATCTTGTCAAATGTCCTAAAGGGTTGTTCGATTTCCACAACGAACACCGCATAGTATTTACCCGCCTGATTGCAAACGCAATTCTATACTTAAACTACGGAGTTTTTAATTTCCGCGCCATGATGGCGGTGGGTAACCTGATCCAGTTCGCATATGCGGTCGGATGGGTGCTGGTGTTCCGCAAATCCAAGTTTGGTCTTTGGGCGTCAGTACCGGTGTTTTGGCTGCTAACCTCCTTCATCCATTACGAAAACAGCTGCTGGGCGCTTACCTCGGTACAGAACGTTGCGGTGGTGGCGTTCACCTTCGCGGCGATTCTGTCTTTTTACCGTTGGCAAAAAAAACGATGGATGCCGTTTTGCGCTTTGGCATGCGCCACCATTGCCACCTACACCAGCGGTGGCGGAATGCTGGTATGGCCGTGCATGATTGCCGCCGGGATTGCCGAACCTTTTAACGGTACCGAAAATTGGCGAAACGGATTTAAAAATTTTCGCGACGCGTTTTGCTGCAAATTACCCAGACTGTTGGTGCTGGCGGTGGCGGCTGCCGCCGCCATCGGATGTTACTTCATCGGGTTCCCCGGATCAACCGCCGCCCCAGGATCGACGGAGTTGCTGCCCCGGTTGGTAAACGGCATTCTGTTCCTGCTGGCGTTTTTGGGCGGAGTGGTTCCCGTGTACCAAGCGGCATTAATTTTGGGAGCACTGTCTCTGGCGGCATTGGTTTATTTCGCACTCCACTACCCCCAAATCCGCCGTCCCGAAATATTTTGGTTCATTGTGGCGGAATTCGGCACTATGTGTTCCGCCGCACTATTCCGTTCCACAGATCCTCACACGGCGGTTTCCAGCCGTTACTGCATCGTCTCATGCTCGGTTTTCGCCGGAATGTGGTATTTGGCACTGGAGCAAATTCCGCTGCCCGATGCCCTAACCCGACGGGCGGTACGATGGGTAATGTGGTGCGTGGCCATCTACACCACGGCTTTCTTGGCATTGGGTGCGCCGCGCTTTGCAAAACGCAACGAGATTCTGCGACGAAACATACTAACCTGGAAAACCAGTAACGACGGTTTGCGCAGCCCGGAACCGGAACGAGCCGGGCAAATTTTGGTGTATTGCTGGAAATACAATATCTACAACCCTGATGCGCTTTTAAAGCCGGACGAAACCCCGCCCGACAAACCTGAACCGTGGTTGCGGTGAATTAGCTACTTGCCGACCGGGTCAATCACAATACTTCGGCACTAGCGACTAACGGCCATCGAATTTTTGCGCTTGAATTTTCCGGTGATGATAAGCTATACTTTCTTTCCTGTTGAACGTTTTTTGGACTATGAGTTAACGAAAGGATCTCCAAATGAGAAAACTAATGGTTTTTGCGGCAGCGTTGGCTTGCGTGACATCGCTTTGCGCTAAAGACATCTACGTTTCCCTGGAAACTGGCAAAAACAAAAACGAAGGCACCAAAGAAGCACCTCTAAAAAATCTTTGGAAAGCCATCGAATCCGCAGAGCATGGCGACGCCATCCATCTCGCCGAAGGGATTTATCCCGGCAAGATGAAGTGCAACTGGTTCAAAATCGACAAGGCGATCTCGATTATCGGCGGTTACAGTTCGGACTTCTCGGAACGGAACGCGCTCAAGCACCGCACAATGTTCCAAGCCTTGAACGAAAACAACGACAAGCGCGGGAACGGGCTTGGCGTGTTCACCATCGAATTCGACCATTCGAAAAAGGAACCCGACAATGTTGACATGGTTTTCGACGGATTGGTGTTTGACGACGGTCTGGCGCAAGCATACCATCCAACCAAGGGAAAACCGGACGGAGTAGAGACCGGAATGTGGCTAGAGCCGCCGGCCAACGGCGGAAACCAATTCGCCTCCGCCAAGCGTTATCTGGTCTATTCCGCGACCGCTAACCGCGCCACCGGAAACATCACCTTCAAGAACTGCGCGTTTGTAAACGCCGGTAACATTGCGGTCAACCTAAATTGGTACAAAGGAAAGGTGATAATGACCAATAACGTGTTTTGCAACAACCTGATGATTGGTGCCAACGTGCTTTGCGGCAACGCCACCCCCGCCGTCGAATGGGAGTTCGCAAACAACACCGTACTCTTCACCTGGTCCCGTACCAGCGAGCTTTCCGACATGGGATTCGGCATCCGGAACAACACCGGAGTCACGGCTAACATCCACGACAACATCATCGGGCTTAACGTGTTGACCGGTTTTGACAACACCAAGGGCGACTCGAAAAAGAAAAAGACCAATCTGGACAACAACGTATTCTTCCTGAACCGTGAATCGGACGTGCAGATGACTATCTCGCCCTCAATCGCTAAAGTACGGGTGGACGGCTTTGAGGATCTGGAGGGAACCGACGGCATCGAGTCCATTGAGGACAACGAAGACCTCAAAGACCCGAAAGTATTCGCGGGGCGGATCAACGCAAAATACCTGAACGCCTTCCTGTCGATGAAGTATTCCGAATCGACCAAGCTGGACGCGGGCAAGTGCAACGCGCTTCGCAGCGTGCTGGGATTGCCATTGCAGGGCACCATCACCACCAAAGTGGACATGTTCGGTAATCGCTATCCGCTGGACGACGCGTTAAAACTGTTCGGAGCGATGCCGGGCAAAGGCGCACAGGAAATCAAGTAATCGATTTTTCTTATCGGAACATTTTTCGGGTCTATCGCTCCAAAGGCGATAGACCCGCTATTTTTGGGTATTGAAACGGTATGATAATAGTATTTTAAAGTCAACCCGACAAAATTGATTCTTGCCAAAAAAGCCGAGATATGGTATTTGTAAGGCGACTTTTTTTGAGACGGCACGGGGTTTCGTACGGCAACCCCGATGAATGAGGAACGTGAATGACGGAACACGACGCGCTGGTGGCGTTGAACATGGTAACTGGAATGGGTGTGGTAACCGCTAGGCGGCTGCACGCCCGTTTTGGGTCTTTTGCCAAAGCGCTTGAGACGGATGAAACGGAATTGCGGAGCGTCCCCGGCATCGGTCCTGAAAAGTCCGCGTCATTTGCCACCGAGTTCCGGACGGTGGAACTGGATCGGGAGTTGTCGTTGGCCGAGAAGCTCAAAGTTACCATTGTGACTTTAGCTGATCCAGATTACCCCAAACTGCTTGCGGAGATCGCCGATCCGCCTTTGGTTCTCTATCTGCGCGGCGAGGTCTCCGCAATGGATCGCGCGGCGGTCGCGATAGTAGGGACCCGCCATCCCACGATGTACGGGCGCGAGGCCGCAAGAAAATTCGGTTACCATCTGGCCGGGGCCGGATACACTGTGGTAAGCGGTTTGGCGGTGGGAATTGATGCCGAAGCCCACAGCGGAGCGGTAAAATCCGGCGGCTTGACGGTCGGAGTGCTGGGCGGTGCGTTGGACTGCTTCTTCCCGAAAGAAAATGCCCCGCTTGCCCGCGAGATTGTCCAACACGGTGGCGCGGTGGTATCGGAATACAGTTTTGGCCGCCAACCAGACCGGCAGACTTTTCCGATGAGAAACCGGATTGTAAGCGGACTTTGCAAAGGCGTTCTGGTGGTAGAGTCTCCGTTGTCCAGCGGCACGATGATAACGGTAAGCCAAGCGCTGGACCAGAACCGCACGGTGATGGCTGTACCGGGACGCATTGATTCCCCCGCCTCGCAGGGATGCCATCGGTTGATCAGACAAGGTGCCCGGATGGTGACCAACGCCGACGAAGTGATTGAGGAGTTGCAGGACTTAGTCTCGAATATGCGGAATGTCAAACCGTCCGATCCGCCAAGGGACCGTACCACCGCCGCCAAAGAAGGTCGTCCAGCACCGGCGCTTTCCGACGAAGAACGGCGGGTGTACGACACGCTTTCCGCCGAGGGAATATCCATTGACCAAGTGGTGAGGTTGACCGGGCTTGACGCTGCCAAGGTCAGTTCGATTTTGATTGTGTTGCAAATCAAACGGCTTGCGAAATCCCTGCCGGGCGGCAGGGCCGCGAAAGTGGTTTAAAGGAAGGATTATTCAGAATGGGCAAAAAACTGGTAATTGTGGAATCGCCTGCCAAGGCGAAAACCATAGGCAAGATACTCGGTTCGTCTTATGTGGTGAAGTCATCGGTAGGCCACATCCGGGATCTTCCGGAGCGAACCATCGGGGTGGACATTGGAAACGGATTTGCCCCTAAATACGTAATTCCCAAAGATAAAACCAAGGTAATCAACGAGCTTAAAAAAGCGGCCAAAGAATGCGAAGAGATTTTCCTCGCGCCCGACCCTGACCGCGAAGGGGAAGCGATTGCGTGGCATTTGCAGGAAACGCTCCGCCCAACCGCGAAAGACAAACCATTCCGCCGCGTGCAGTACAATGAAATCACGCCGCGGGCGGTAAAGGCGGCGTTTGAGCATCCGAGCGACATCAACCAAAACCGCGTGGACGCCCAACAGGCGCGCCGCGTGCTAGACCGTATTGTCGGCTACATGGTAAGCCCGATGCTGTGGCGGCGGTTGCAAAAAGGGTTGAGCGCCGGACGCGTACAATCCGTCGCGTTGCGACTGGTGGCCGAACGCGAACGCGAAATCCAGAATTTCAATCCGGTAGAATATTGGGTGATGGGAGCGGAAGTCCGGCGAGAGACAGAGCCGTTGGACCCGTTCGTGGTTAAACTGTCGCGGCTTGACGGTAAAAAGGCCGAAATCGGCACATCGAACACGGCAAAAGCATTGTTGAACGATCTTGCCGGCAGTTCGATGCGCGTCGCCGAAATCAAGGACCGTGACATACGGCGTCACGCCCTGCCGCCGTTCATCACCTCCACCCTTCAGCAATCCGCATCCAGTTTCTGCGGTTTATCGCCGAACCGAACCATGAGCATCGCGCAGAAACTGTACGAGGGTGGTTTAATCACCTATATGCGTACCGATTCGGTAAACATCGCGCGTGACGCCCAGACGGAAGCGATGAAATACATTATCGAAACATACGGGAAGCAGTATTATCCTGACCAGCCCAACCGATACCGCAGCCGCGAAAGCGCCCAAGAAGCGCACGAGGCAATCCGTCCCACGGATGTTCAACGCACTCCGGCGGATATGCGGGATAAACTCGACGCCCAGGAGCTGAAACTTTACGAACTGATCTGGAAACGTTTCGTCGCCAGTCAGATGGCCAATGCCGTAATTACCCAGCGCAGGGTAGATGTCAAGCCCGTTAAGACCGAACTGAAGCATGACTATCTGTTCAGTGTCACGGCATCGGAAATCAAATTCGACGGATTCATGAAGGTGACCGCAATGGATTTCCGGAAAAAGGCCGAAGACGGTGAAGACGATGAAGACAGCGATGAAATCGACCGTCTCCCGCCTTTGGAAAATGGGATGGCTCTGAAGTTGGTAAAATGGCTGAACGACCGTAAAGAAACCAAGCCGCCGGCCCGCTACAGCGAAGCATCGTTAATCAAAGCGCTGGAAAACAACGGCGTCGGACGTCCCTCGACTTACGCATCAATCATCGAAACCCTCAACGCCCGCAAGTACACTTCTCGCGAAAAACGCCAACTCGTCCCGACCGAATTGGGTTTGGAGGTCAATGACTTGCTGGTGGGAAAACTTTCGCGGCTGTTTGACGTCGGCTTTACCGCGACCATGGAAAACAACCTTGACCAAGTTGAAGAGGGTCACGTGGTTTGGACAAAGATGCTGGAAGATTTCTACGGCAAGTTTACCGACTGGTTGGAACAAGCCAAAGAACCCCCGGCGGACATCGACAAAATCAACTCCGCGTTGGCGATGCTGTCCGAAGTGCGCAGATGGGCTCCGGCGGTAAAGCGCGGAAAACGCATTTACGATGACAAAAAGTTCGTAGCCTCAATCCGTGAACAATTGGAAAAGGGAGAGAAACCGGTTACGGAAAAACAGCTCGCCGCCTTGATGCGTACTGCGGTAAATTATCGCGAGCAGATTCGCAACGGCCCCACCCGTATCATCGAGCTTGGATTCGGAGAAGAATTGGCAAAGGCGATTTCCGCCCCCAGCCGCGAAGATGCCGAGTTGCGCTTTAAAGCACTGAACGGGCTGGAGCTGAACGAAAGCCTGTCGGCGTTCGTCGGTTCCCTGCGCCAGCAGCACGAACTTGGGCGCAACCTGTCCTCAAGGCAACTGGCGGCGCTGGACCGGGTGATAACCGAACTGTCGGACAAAATCGATAATTTCGATACTCTGAGACAAGAATTGAAGCTTGACGAGGTAAAACCCTCCGCCAGTTCCAACCTTAGCGCCGAGAGCGCGTTGGTAGTCAAACTGCTGTCGTCGGTGAAAGAGTGGAAGAAGCCTGTCTCTCGCGGCAAACGCACCTTTGACGACCAAACCTTCTTCCAAAGCGTCGCCAAGCAGTTTGCAAGCAAACACGTTTTGTCGCCCAAACAGCTTGCGGCCTTGAAACGCATGGCAGCGCGGTACAAAAGCCAGATTCCGGATTTTGACCGTTATTCCGTCCAACTCCAACTCAATGGTGCGGCCGGCGAGTCCAACGACGGTCAGGCCGACAAGGAATGACAATGCCCGTTCAGGACGATTACCTGACGCTGGAATGCCGTTACGGTGAAACCCCAGAAGAGTCGCTGCCGGTTCGAGCGGATATCGCCGCCGATCCGGTGGTGGCCGATTTTTCGGCGTTTTTGCAAAACGAAAACCACGACTCAAGCCACACCATAGCGGCATACCTTATGGATATCGGTCAGTTTGCCGAATTTCATTGGCCCGCCGCATCTGGGATCGTGCCGCCGTTCGATTGGAAAGGGATTTCGCGAAATCAGGCGCGGGCGTTTATAGCGGCCTATCACCGTACCGGACCGGAACCAGCCTCCACCCGTCGCAAGCTTTCTGCCCTGCGCAGTTTCTTCAAGTTCATGATCCGTACCGGTAAACTTGAACAGAATCCTTTTAACGGTATTCGCGGCCCTCGGCTGCGACGGAAACTGCCGCAAGTGATGACCGTCGAAGAGCTTAATCGGCTTTTGAACGCCCCGCTCGAATTTTTAGAGCGGTTGAAAGAAAAAGATCCAACCATGACCTATGCCTGTCAACGTGATTACACGATTTTCGAGGTGCTGTACAGTACCGGCGCACGGATCAGCGAAATCGCTGCGCTGAATTGGCGCGACATCGATTTTGAACAGGGATTGGTGCGCGTAATCGGCAAAGGCGACAAAGAAAGAATATGTATTCTAGGCGGTCCAGCGCAAGGCGCGTTGAGGAAACTGAGAACCACTTCCACGTTCATTGATAACGGCGATACCGACTCCGCACCGGTGTTCCTAAACCTTAAAGGGACTCGGCTCACCACCCGCTCGATTGAACGTCAAATGAAGCAGTGGCTAGCCGCCGCCGGGCTTCCGCTTGATCTTACCCCGCACAAGATCCGCCACAGCTTTGCCACTCACCTGCTTGATGCCGGGGCGGATTTGCGCAGCGTGCAGGAAATGCTGGGACACGCCTCGCTTTCCACAACACAGATTTATACCCACGTCTCAATCCGGCATTTGCAAGACGAATACAACCACGCGCACCCGCGCGCTTGAGTCAAGGAGCGACCCATCATGATCGGTTACCCCGACGCCAAAGGCAATGAACAAAAATCCGCCGCAGTAACCTTGTCGGATATGGAGATTTTTGTATTCCCGGAACTAATGTATTCGCTGGTGTTGGCCAACATCATGGCACCGTCCATCTGGAAATGGCTTGATGATCCTTGGTTTGCGAATTTCCGGCGGCTGAAGCCGTACCGGCGCATCCAGCGGCTCAAACAGTACATCATGGATCATTACGTTTTTAATCTGGATCTCGAAACCTGGGGATTGACACGGCAACAGCGCGAACTGGACCGATTCTCCGGATTTTTGCCACCGGAAGTGATTGCCAAATCTAACGCGCTCTTTGGCTACCACGGCGATTCTTATTATTTCGACATAGACATCCGCACCCATTTCGGGTTGGACAAATACGGCCCGGAGGTAATCCCCTACTGGAAAACCGAAACAGTGGAGGCTATGGACGCCTTCCGGTTCCGGGACAACTTCAACACCGGAGCCGGCGAATGCGTTTCCCTTGCGGCGCTGTATGCCGCAGCGTTGTTTGTGGTGGCGGGGATTCCGTTGGAAGACGTTTTTCTGATGGCGACGCCGTTGCATTCGCAAAATTTCGTGGATTGGGCCGACGGTGTCCTGATTAACAACCGCCGTCTGGTCACCAAGGCGATGTGGTTCAACGGCTCCCAAATCTCCGGGCAGGCCAGACGCGCCTTGGAGAACGAACAGGTCACCATAGTTTCCCATCCCACCGGATGGATTCACACGCTTTATTCGGATGCGACCATTTCCGAATCCGCCTACCTCAGTTTTTCCGCCAAGCTCAGCGAGTTTCTTTGTTCTCCGCTAACCCCTGAATTATTGGGAAATTTCCTGCGACAAAACTCACGCTGTCAGGAGTGTTTCGTCTTGCGTTGCGGCTTTGGCGGGCACGAATGCTATATCCCACTGGAGATGGCGTTCCGGTTTGAAAGCGAAACTCCGTACTTCGTCACCGGACAAACCCGCCCGTTGTTGCTGGAAAACATTCCCCGCGAGTTTTTCGCGGCTTCCCGTCCGTCCGACCGGTTGGTTTTGAACGACCTTGAGACAGTACTCCACACCGCTCCGCTGGATCTGTCTGATCCGAAGGCGGTTGCCGAACTGGCAGCGTATTTGCAAGGCGCAACAATTCCGGCGACAGAAATGGCGGCGGCCACGGCGCGTTTCGCTGTGACACGTCCCAATCTGCCGGACGTTTCCGCCAAGCGTTTCGTCTATTTGGAAAAACCGTTGGAGATTAAAGACGGAATGACCCGCGAGGAGATTATCGCCCATTTGGAAAGCATCAGGGAAGGCAACCTAATGGCCGACATGGCGTTCTACGCTTGGCGCGATATGTCCCGCACCGATTACCGACCCTTCTTAAAAGCGGCTCTGGAGCGCAACCCGGTTTGTATCGAAGGCGCGGCAAAATTTTCAACGGATGAAATCTTCGTGCTACTGGACGGATGGTCGAATGAGTCGATCTATCCGGAACCGTTCCGGTTGGCCCAGCCGGACGAAGTTTGGAATTTCCGCCACGGCGACGGTTGGGAAAAGGCGGTTACCGCCGCAACGATTCTTCGTCAGCGTTTTTCCAAATCTCAATTTGCCGTAAAATTACTCAACGGTTTCGCCGCGCTGGAAATGGACGGTTCTGAGTTGCACCGATTCCGATCCGCAAAGAATTTCACAGAAATGGAGTGGGTGTTTTAATGTTTTTGAAATCCGCCGTAAACACGGTTTGCCAAAACTGCGGTCAGACCGTTAGCCTACCGCTGCGTTCGTGTCCCAATTGCGGCGAACGCCTGTTGCGGCCGGCTTGGTTTACAACGGCGAAATGGATCATCTCTCTTACGCCGTGCATGGTGTTTGTTGTGTTGTTATGCCGTTATGGGATTTGCCCCGGCACTTTTGCAGACAAACTAAACTCCGCCGGAACCGCCGCATGGTTGCTCTGCGCCGCAGGTTCGGCATTACTTTTGCTTCCCGTACCGTTACCGACGGTAGCGGTCGGCAGCGAACGGATTATGTTTCGTTTAAAATTGGCCGCCTTCTCAAAACGACTGATTATGGGTTTCTCCGCCGTGGCGGTGGCGGTCGTTTTGTCGGGGGCGGCCACCAGCTCCGTATCGATAACGGCATGGACAGTTTTTGCAGCGGCGGTGCTGTTGCTGCCTTATGTGGAGTGGATGGGAGCGTTGTTCCGTATTGCCGAACTTTTACTGATAATCGGTCTGGCAATATCGGCTCGGTAAATCCTCACTCGACTGGCAGGACAAGGACCGCAGTTTCAGGATTCTTGCCGGAATAGTATGACAGATAGTGTTTTCTGCCAATCGCGGTGGCGTTCACATTGCCGGAATCCCACGGGCTTTGGCTTCCGATGCCAACCGCTTCGGAGAGGGGCCAATCCTGCGGATGGTCGAAGATTGCCGCTGCTTTGGCAACGCGGCGGCGAATTACTCCCCTTCCCCGCTCATAATAATAGTTTGCTAGCCGACCGGATTCGGGATCGAAAATCAGGCTCGGAGTGGAAGCCATTACATCGCGAATATTTGTCTTCGCTTTCTGCCAAGTCAAACCGTTGTCCGTCGATGTCAACTGGAATTGGCTCGCCGTGGAGTCACCACCCGATTCCGTCCTGGCAATCGCCAAGATTTTCCCGTTTCCCAAATAGACGGCGGACGGCTCAGTAGGCCAATCCCGCTTCGCCAGATTCGCCTCGACAGTCCGCTGGGCCCAGGTTTGCCCATTGTCCGCGCTGGTCAACACTCCCCAAGAGGCGTTCATGTTGTCACCATAGTCGCCGGCGAACCACAATGCCATCAACCCTACCGAAGGGACACGGATAATATCAGTGATTTGCATCGGCAACGGCGAAAGCGTGGGCGTAGCAACGCGCGTAAAGGTAACACCGTCAACGGTGCGGTAGAGATCGTGGTGCGGTTGCGGCCCGCCGTAACAGCGAATCCACAACAGCATGGCACCGTCCACGTCCAATCCCTTGCCGATGGTAACCTCGCCATACGCGGGATCGTCCGCCACGATAACCTCCTTAGTCCAACTCTTACCGCCATCAGCGGACATACGCGCATAGACACCACGTATCCCCTCGGAAATATTATGCCCCTTCCCACGGCTATAGGCGCAGACTAACTTATCCCCAACCGCTTGCATCATCGGCCAGGAGTTGTACCCGCCCTTATCTTGGACAATAAACCCTGTTGGGGCCGCAGCAAGCGGTGTTACGGTAACAAACACAAGTCCTGTTGGACGAGTGAAGGTGTCGCCCGGATCATCCGGAAGGCGTTGAATCTTAACGGTCAACGGCAACCCAGGTTCAACGATACAGTAGGTATCCAAAACAATCCGACGCAAAATGAACGGCGCGGCCGGCAACATGGTTCGAATCGGTTTGCCTTCGGTCTCGCCACATCCGACCGGCTTCCCATCAGCGAGTTGTGAAAGATGAACACGATATACATCCGAGAATGTCGATGCGGTAGTGTTGTCCGATGTTACAATTCCAATCGCGACCGAAACCGCCTTGCAGTCATTCGGTAGAGGGGGAGTTACAGCGGCAACGGACTGACCGACCGTACCGCCAGACAGCGACCACACGGGCAGACTTGCCGCGCCCTTCTGCCACGACACCAGCGACGGATTCCCTGTCGCAAGCTGGAACGCGCCCGCCGACAGAAAAATCGATTCCGCCGCATTGCACATAACTACCAGCATCGCCAACGCCATAACCATTATAAAACGTTTCATCTCCCCTACCCTCCCGGAACTTCTGACCTGAGACATCAGGTACTTTACACAAAGCTATACAGGCAGACGGTTGAGCGTCACTTAATCAGAACCATTTCGTTCGGCATGAGCGTGATGGTGACGACGCCATCATCGATCTTGAACCGGGTGAACACCGTGCGACCTGTAGCATCAATCGTCCAAGCCTTGGCTTGGGTAGAAAGTTTCGTTCCCGACGGAATCTTCCACTTGCGATCATTGCACCCGTTTTCAGAATATGCTACCATCGCGCCATCGCCAAGCCACACAGCGGGAATGAGCAGATCTCTGCCATCGCACAGCACCTCGCCATCCTTCGCGACGCTCAGTCTTCCGCCCTTCCACATCGTACGCACTCCGCGTTCGAACACTCCGATGCTACCGTCTTTGCCCTCGATCAGCGCCTTGCGACCGAATGTGTTGAGGTACTGGCAAATAAGAACACTCTTGCAAAACTCCCGCTTGAAAATATTAAACGCTTTCGCAAGATCGGGGTTGTTCATAAAAATCATCTCGCCACTCACGTTATCGCCGAACGCTTTGACACCGCAGTCCCCGCCGCATGCCTGCGACGCCTTAAGCGACAACGAGTAATCCCGGTTGCCGTAGTGCCAGTACATCGGAAAGTATCCCTCGTGTCCGCCGCCAACGTCCATGTCGGCTCCCTCTGTCGTCACGTCAATGCCCTTTGAGTCGAAATATTTGACGATATTCCGCTTTGCGGCGACATCCTGTTCCAGAGTGGTTCCGTGCCAAGGACTGATTGGCGAGAGGAACTTTATCGCGATCCTGCCATCAGGCCGCACATAAGGAAACGGTACTCTGCTGTGGAACGCGTCCACGTGGATGGTTCCCGACTCTTGAATCGGAAGAAGGCTACAAAGACGGTCAACACGCTTCTGAAGCAACCCCTTTTCCAATTCGGCGGCGTAGTTCACCTTATATGCCCAGTCGCCGATGATGAGCTTCCCGTCCTTGTCTTTCGCCAGCACGTCCGCGCGGACGTACTCATCGAAAAGCGGGCTGTCGGCATACGCATCGAAGAGGTTGATGTGAAGGCTAACCGCAGTATGGTACTGCTTCGCCGCGCGCATCAACCACCGCACACTATCAAGCGGATCCTTGTCGCACGGTCTCGCGACTTCCTTGTTGCCCTCGAAAAGAGCGGGATACTTGGAGTCGTGCCCATTGTACTGCCAACCCACGAGATAGACAATCTTTGGAATACCGAGGGTTATTTCGTCCATCCCCTTGATGGCCTCGAACGCCTTCTCACACGTCATGCGCACCGTCTGTTTTCCGTTGTCCCGCATCTTGAATCTTCCAAGATGCTCACGGTCATACTCCGCTTGCGAAAGAAACAGCTTGGTCACATACGTCTTCGAGTAGTCATGGCGCGGTGTGACCGTCCACTTGAAGTCCGCCTGCTTGAACGGCGTAGTCTTGATCGGCTCATCAAGCGTAAAAACGTCCGCGTCCGCCATCCCAATGGAAGCGAACGCTACGGCAGCGATTGCAAACAACAGTCCGATTTTCATTTTGGGAATTGACCCAAGCGCCTTTACACGACCATAAAACATGCATAAACCTCCTTTGCCAAAATTGTTGTTAATTATACAAAACCGTGCCATACAATGCAACCACGACATCTCGGATACAAAACTAAAATTTTTCAATTACGCTTCCGCATCGCTACGGCAAATAGACCGGCAGCGGTTAAAAGCAACCAGCCGATTAGGACGGTCGGAAGATGCAGCGGGGCAAAGACGCCGAGAATAAGAAGCGCGAGAAGAGCAAGAATCGCTGCCGATAGAAAAAGAATCAGATTCTCCAACCGGAATAATCGCTCGGCATCCATTTGGGTGAAGCCGATCATATCCAGAAGGCGGAAATGCGGTTGCGCGGCTTGACGATTGCGGAACATAAGGAGGATGAACGCGCCCAACCCCAGCAAAAATCCGAGTGCGCCCAGTTGAAGGAAGATTGCGAGGTAACGATTTTGGAACGACTCCGCCTCCGCCATGAAAGCATCAACTGATCGAATATGCGGGCAATACGGTTCTAAATAAGCACGACAGGCCGCCAGATCGGCATCATCTCGAATAAGGAAGAAACGCGCCCCTTGGACGTCCGGGAAGAGCGTATGGAATGCTGCTTCATCAATCAAGACACCCCGCTGGAAAACCGATGCTTTCAATGTCCGCTCAATCCGCAGCTCGCCTTCAGGATAAGCGAGGCGATCCCCCACCTTCTTTTTGATGATCCACTGGAGTGATCCGGCATCTACAGCCGCGCCACCAAGATGCAGGAATGCGGCTTCTCCCGTAAGTACGCAAAGATCGCAACCGTAAACCGTCGGGAGACTGGCCTGCAATAGGTTCGCGCAATCCGCCCGATCCGCCTCCCGGACGCGAACGGGAAAGAGGCCATCAGGGAAAGGCGCATCGTGGGAAGGAACGACTGACAATTGCGTTTCCGCAACATAACGCCGTCCGAAACCGTCCTCGCCCCGTGCTTTAATTCCGAACCCACCGACGCCCAGAGTTCCAAGAAAGCCCAGCGCCAACAGAATCAGGCAAAAACGGTGTTCGGGCAGTTTGCGCAGGAACGATAGTCCAGCGAGTTGGCACAGGGTTCGCGGATAGGCGTGTAACCGTAGCGGAGCGAATCGAAGTCGCGTGACGTTTTCGCGAAGTGACCAGCGGGTGATTACCCAACCAGTCAAGATAGTAGCAAAAAAGGCAATCAAAAAGCTGATTGGCCGAACATGGAAAGTGAGGCGTTCCAAATTGACGATTCCGTTCCAAATACGTTCCAGCAAAATGAGTTGGATAACACAAAGCCCGCATCCAAGAAGCATCCCCATTGCGGCTCCTGGCAAAATGAGCACAAGAATCTCTGATTCAAGAAAACGATTCAGCCGGCGGCGGTCAGCCAGATAAGTCCGAAGAATGGCCAAACTTTCGGCGCGGTCCTGCCAGTGAAGACGAAGCAACATGGCTAACGTCAGTAGTGCTGAAAAAATCAAGAAGATGCTCAGCCCGAGGAAAAGCGGGGCGAAGGAGACCCCGTTGTCAATTTTCTGACGAAGCGTATCGGCAACCGCCTCGCGCCGATAGAGCGTCGGCAGAGACCGCATCGCCTGAATGATTTCGCCGCGAAGCCTGTCGGGATCGTATCCTTTCGGGAAGATTAGCAAATTGCAGGTGTCGTATCCGAAGAGCGTTTGCGCTTCCTCGAAGTTAAGATATAGTTTGGGTTTGCTACGGTAACGGTCCCAGTATACCTCGTCGGCCTTGGTAACCCGCCCGAAATCGACCGGGATACCAGCATCCCACAAAGAACAGTCATCCACATCAGTCAGACCGGGGATGTCGGGCTGCAACGCATCCCCAAACGCGCGATCATCCATCCGGGTTACGGTATTAAAGTTGTGTCGACGGGTCACGATTTTACGGTAACCGTCCGTCAAGTAGTAAGTCAAATCCGCGCCGTTCGGAAAGGATTCCGGCAAGTCATCGGCAAGCGCGACGGTTCCCCGTGCCACGGCGAATGGGCCTTTCTCAAACGCGCCGATAAAGCAGTAATCGAGATGGGCGGTTTGGTTCGAGAACGATTCAGCAAAGGAGAAGATCCCCGCCGTCGCATCGGGGAAACGTTCACGTAAAAACTTCGGCAAAAAGAAGGCTTGTGATTTCAAGACTGGCGAACCGTTCCATGTCTCCATAACAAGTTGCGAGAGAGCCCAAACGGTTTCGTCATCTGGCGGGGACGGATTCTGCTGCCACACCTCATTGACGGCGGTTGACGGGACATCCAACGCGTCCGCGAGCAATGCTCGCGGTAGGAATAGGTTCAGCACCTCTTCCTGCGGATTGGCAAACGCGGCTTCGGCATAAACGTTTGTACAGACACCTTGGAAAAGCAATTGGAGCTGTTTCAACTTTGGCGGACGGCCCATCAGGCTTTCGCTGGCGATAGCGGGACGGGTCGCCAGAAGAACACTCATCCGGTCACCCGGTTTTAGGTTCAAACGTTTGGCCAAGGCTGGACTTGACAATGCGTTGCGCCCGTTAAGATTCGTTTCAGACGCTAGAGCGTAAAGATGGATTTTGGTGGTTAGGTGGTTAGGTAATGCGCTAGTGCGGTGGTTAAGGATACCCTCGGCGTGTAGGACACCTCCGGTGAGGCTCGTCTCGACTGGAAATGGGAAAATCAACCGTTCCGACAAGAAAGCGGTGTTCCGGTTCACCCGGTCGTGGAGCGTACCCCGAACGCTGTCACCGATCAGCAACGCGCCGGTGAGGATAGCGGAAATGAGTGCAACACCCGCCGCCAACGCCAGAAAGGCTTTGCGGTAGTAAACGAAATCGCGACTAAAAAGCCTAAGGAAGGTCATGGCGCAGTTAAAGGAATGAGGTTGGGGAAAAAGTCCAACGCACGGGGGTTGTGGGTCGCGAGCAGCACGGCTACGCCCTCCTCGCGGTTGGCATTCTGGATGCAAGTAAAGAAGGCGTCACTACGTTTTTGATCAAGCGCGGAGGTCGGTTCATCCAGAAAAAGGAAAGCGGGCTTAAGAAGCAACGCGCGGGCGAGTGCGACACGTTGCCGCTCGCCCCCGGAAAGTTGCGCGGGAAAGAAGTCCTGCCGCTTCTCCAACCCAAAGCGGGCCAACCATTTCCGCGCCGTCTCTAGACGATCTTCTTTTTCGCCGATGACGGGAAGCAAGACATTCTCCAACGCGGTTAGTTGAGGAAGCAGACAGGATGCTTGCTCGGCGAATCCGATGTTTTCACGCCGAAACCGCCGACGGGTTTCATCCGGCATCGCATACAGATCCCGGCCGTCATAGGCAATCGTCCCGCGGTCGGGCAGCTCCAATCCGCAAAGCATCCGCAAAAGTGTGGTTTTACCACTTCCGGAAGGCCCCATAAGTACCTTGACCTCCCCAGCGGCCAGCTCCAGATCGAATTGACTGAAAAGCTCAACCCGCTCTCCGGCGGTCTCGAAGCTTTTAGCCAAGTGTTTGATATCAAGGCGCATCGCGGTTCTCCTCCAAATAATAGAACAAGCCTCCGCCATCATCAGCGACCAGCAACAGGTTACCTTGCCGGAGACAACCGGAACGGCAATCAACCTGAAAGTCTGTCAGCATGGTTCGGTGCCAAATCCGTCCTTCCCTGTTCCAACGGTAGAGTTTACCCCGGCGCGTCACGCCGTAGAGGATCGAATCGCTTCCCGTCTGGATCGGCGACAAAGGCTCATCCGCTTCCAGTGAACCAATAGGATCGCCGCTCTTTCGGTCAAAAATCGGCAGGATCTTCCCTGTAACATTCGCGACCGTAATCGTTCCCGTCACGAAAGGAGCCGAAACGGATCCCGCTTGGATGTCCCGTCGCCAACGGACTTTCCAAGCTGTTGCATCCACCGCAATAAGTTCTCCGCCGTGGGTCTGGATATATAGAGTCCCGTCAACGAGAACCGGTTGGGCGGGAATCGGCGATTCAAAATCCAATTCTCCCGTGATGTTCCCAGTTCGTATTTCAATCCGCCGAAGTTTTCCGTCACAATTGCCGAGAAAGAGATGACGTTGTTCGGGATCGAGAACGGGCGTGGCGTTTATCTGGCCACCGCACTCGACTTGGTGGCGACATACGCCACTAACGGGATCGAACGCATAAAGTGTACAGTCATGGGAACCGACCCAAATCAAATCGCCGCTAAATATGGCGCCTCCGGTAATCTGGTTACCCGTCCGATAGGACCACCGTTCGCCTATTCCAGATTGGAAGGCGTGGAAAACGCCATTCTCGTCACCAACGAAATAACAACCCTCCCAAGATAAGACCGCCGCTGAAATCGCATTGGAACAAACCGAATAAACTGCCAGAGAGGGTTCATCCCCGTTGAAGGAGAAATGGCGAATCTCGCCGCGACTGTTTCCCGCTACAACGCCATCCGCGACTGGCGTTAACACGCCTAGTGGGACAGTGTCCAGTTGTAATTGCCCGCTGCGTCCCGCACGGGAAACGGGAGCCGTCCCTTGAATATCCCTGTCACGGAAGGAGAGAATAATCAAGGCCAGACCCAAGGCTAAACCGACGCAGATAATGATTTTATATAGCATGCGTTTCCTTCCTAAACGTTAACGCACCAGTCGGGCAAACGCTACAAACTGCAGTCGCGACGGATTGGGGTAAGTCATCCCAAGTGTTCGGTTCGGGCGAAATTACGGAACGGTAACCTCGATGATGAACGGAGAGCCATCCTTCAGAAACGGCGGCGCACCGGTTGCACAACACGCATTTTCCGCCCTCATAAATCATATGTTGCGCGACAATCGGCGTAGGAGGTGTCCAGCCACTCTTTGTCTTCTTGGCTTTATAGGTTTTAACCCCGTCCAGCAACCGACATGAAGTACGGGCATAACAGGTGCCGCAACGAAAATCATGGCGCTTAAGCATCAACTCGAACGCCGTCCGCCGGAAGGCATCAACACGCTCCCCGCGGCTCTCGTAAACATGGCCACGCTGCACCAACGCCTCGCATCCGGGAACATAACGGCAAAGAGTCGCGTCCCAAACGGCACAGACCATGCAGTGGGCGGATTCGTTAACCCCTTTAAGATGGCAAAGCGTCGGAAGATCGGGAACAACTTCAATCAACCTCTGTCCGGGAACGAAAGCGCGTTCCTCCCCGTCCATCCGGTAGCTGTTGTATGCGGTAGTCTGAGAGCGGTCCGATGGCGGTGCGGTCGGAACGGAAACCGACTGCGACGATTCTTCTAACCGATTGCGGATGGCGTGTTCAGGGCAGACCGATCGGCATACGCCGCATTTCACACACTTCGCGGGATCGATTCTCGCCTGCTCCAGAATTTCGCAAGTGATGGCGTCTGCCGCGCAAACCTGTGCGCATTTGGTGCAACCAATGCAGGCATCGGTGATTTCGAACTCGGTCAGCTCTGGACACTTCCCCGCCGGACATGCGCCGCGCAAATGCGCCTCAAACTCCGAACGGAATTCATGCAACGCGCTGAGGACCATGTTCGGCGCAGTCCGTCCAAGCGCGCAGAGGGAACCCTGTTGAATCTGTCGAGCCAACACTTCAATCCGGTCAAGGATGTCCGGCGGTTTAGGTTCGCTCTTAGTTAGGGATTCTACCCATTCGCAAAGTTGAAGTACTCCTTCACGGCATAATACGCACTTGCCGCACGATTCATCGCGCAAAAACTGGAGAAAATAGAGGGAGAGATCGACTAAACAATCGCGTTCGTCAATCACAATCAGGCCACCCGACCCCATCATCGCGCCGCTTTGGCGTAACGATTCGTAATCGACCGGCAGATCGAAATTCCTTTGGGCAATGCAGCCGCCCGACGGTCCGCCGATCATGACCGCCTTAATCGTATGCCACTCTTCCGCGCCGCCACCGAAGGTTTCAACGATTTCCCCGACTGTGACACCGATCGGCACCTCGATTAACCCGCCCTGCTTGACCTTGCCCGCCAGAGCGAACGCTTTGGTTCCGTGCGAATGTTCCGTACCGATCGCGGTGAAAGCCGCGCCGCCGTCTGCCAAAATCACCGGAACACAGGCAAAGGTCTCGACATTGTTCATAAGGGTTGGCAGACCGTTCAGCCCATGTTCTACCGGGAAAGGCGGACGTTGCCGTGGAATACCCCTGCGCCCTTCGATCGACTCCAACAGGGCGGTCTCCTCACCGCACACAAAAGCGCCCGCGCCGCGAAAAAGAAGAATTTCGAAAGTAGGTGAAATTGCGTTGAACAGACCGTGTTCACGGAGCTGTACGATGACATGTTCCAGTACGGCAATAGCCTGCGCGTACTCCTCCCGGATATAAATGATCGCGCATTCGGCTTTGACCACTCGCGCCGCGATGAGGATCCCTTCCAGGACCCGGTAGGGATAGGACTCCAACAGCATCCGGTCCATGAAAGCACCGGGATCGCCCTCATCTGCGTTGCAAATGACAACCTTGCGATCACCCGGTGCTTCATAAGCCAGCCGCCACTTTTCGCCGGTTGGGAAACCGCCGCCACCCCGTCCTCGTAGCTTTGCCTGTTTTAGTTGGGCGATAATCGCTTCGGGAGAAAGAATAAGTGCCTTCTCAAACGCCAGTAAACCACCGCCTTGGCGATAATCGTCGAGCGATTCAGGCGATGCGACTCCACTATTGCGGGTTACCAGACGCGTCGCGTTGATGAGGGTATCCATCTGGGTCGCCGCGCTGCAGGAACAGGCATGGCGGCTGTAGAAGCGGTCAAGGAAACGTTTGCTTTCCCACGATATCCGCCGAAGTCCGCCAGTGGGCTTAAAATGGTTGTTAAGCAGCGCATGGATATCGGTCTCTTGAACGTGGTCATAGTGATAGACCGCATCGGGGCAAACCACCGTGACAATCGGAGCACGGTATGACATTCCGTGGCATCCTACCTCCTTGACCGTAACCAGCAACCGTTCGTCGTGACAGGCACGGGTTAACGCTTCGAAAATACGGTCACTTCCCGCCGCCCGGCAGGAAGAGCAACGGCAAACACGTATTTCCGCCTCGGTTCCGCCGGTAATCGCATTGGCGGCGGAAGTCTCTTCCTCACCGGCCATCATCAGAAACTCATCGAGGATCCGCGGGATATCATCGGGCGTGACATGACCGAAGATGTGACGATCGATCTGGATTGCGACCGCCAACATGCAACAGCCCAGACACGCGACCTTGCTGAGCGTGAATAGTCCGTCTTCAGAGGTGTCCTCACCCGGAGCGAGGTCCAGATAATCGGCGAACGCATCGTAGAGTTTTTCGGCGCCCTTGACATAACATGCTGCCCCGATGCAGACCTTGATCTGGTGTTTGCCGCAAGGTTTGAAACGGAACGCCTGATAGAAGGAAGCGACGCTGATAATCCGATTTACCGGGATCGTTAGTTGTTTCGAGAGCGCCGCAAGCGCATCGGGGGCGAGATAACGGTCCCGCCGCTGAAGACGGATCAGCTCCGGCAGGAGTGGATGAATCATCATGGTTCCGCCTCCAGACAGATCAGGTCATTCTCTCCTGTCCGCACGATCAGATTACCTTGAGAGAGTGCGGGAACCGCGAAAAGTTTCGTCTTCAACGCATACTTAGCCTCTACTGTCAGCTTCTCCCGCGTGGCAGAGAGCAACAGCAGGTCTCCGTCCAAATTGGCGGCGATAATCTTACCTCCAACGGCAACTGGCGAAGCGTAAAAACCGTTATCGAAGTTTTCTTCAAACAGTTCTTTACCATCTTTCGCGTCGACACCCAAAACGCTCCCGCCACTGGTAAAGAGAAGGTAAAGGTCGTTGTACAACACAGCCGATGAAACATCGGGGGAAGGCGTGTCCTCATTCTTAAAAAGGATTTTACCATCGGTTGCCGAGAAGGCGCCGGTGAAGGCACCGGTGTTCGAGAAGTAAAAAATTCCTTCTCGTGCGGCACCGGAGGCGGCCACCTCCCCACCCATACACTCCAGACGCCAGAGCGAATCACCGGTTTGCGCGTCATACGCCTCTGCGGTCCGACAACCCGCCGTGAAAATAATCGCCTTGCCGTCAGTGACCCATGCAACCGGACTCGACCAAGAAGGGGCCGCGTCCCTTTTCTTTTCCCATAACGTCGCGCCGTTCAGGACATTAAAGGCGTAGAGGGTTTGGACCTCGTTGAGATCGTATTGGACGATAATCCGATCTCCCAACAACAGGGGCGATGAAGCGTAACCGTAAGTGATATCAGGAAAGGGAAGTTGTTTACGCCATACCGTCTCACCAATATGGGAACAGCAAACCATTTCACCGGTTCCAAAGATCGCATAAACCCGCTCCGCATCAACGCAAACGGTTGGCGGAGCGAGACCAGTATCCTCCGAAACCTCCGGAACCTGCGGCGCTTTGTCGCAAACTACACGCCATTTTTCTTTCCCAGTATGCACATCGTAACAGAAAAGGGTTCTGGCTTTTTCATCCGCGCCCGTAAGAAATACCGATCCGTCCCAGACTACCGGGGAATTGTAACCGGGTGAAGCGATGGCGGTTTTCCATTTTTCGCGAAATCTCCAATTGACCGGAAGCGCATTTCGGTTGGGTAACAGCGAACCGCGGAACTGTGGCCACTGGTGCGTCTCTGCCTCTACCGCCTCGGCAAGAACGGGCGGTTTGGCGACGGTCGGCGAGGGTTGTCTGCCGGATTCGGAAACAGTGGCGGGAACATCTGCTGCGGTTTTAGACGCAACCGCCACCGTATCAGACCGATCCGGCAATGGGCGGGAAGATGATCGGCGGATATACGCGAGAACCAAAAAGAGGGCGACAACACCGCATACGGTAGTAGCAATCAACTCGCCGCTATCATGTTCCGGCGATACCGGATAGCCTTTGGGAACGGAAAGCTCGGGCGGAAGGGAAAAACGTTCCGCGCCCAGCAGAAGACAAAAGACGAGCAATCCGACACCGAGGAGACGAAGTCCAAACCGCCGTTTGTCTTTGGTCTGGAAATAGCTGGCGCGGTAGAGGTAATCCAGCTCACGGGCAATCGCGGCGAGTTTTGGATTGGACATGTCTTGCTGTTTCAAATGCTCCAGCTGCTCAAGTCCGGCGGTAAGAACTTGATCGCCACGGATAGCGTCATGAAGCATGTGTATCCCCAGAAGAATCAAGAAAATCAAGGCAATCTTCTGAAGAAAATGTAGAGTCGAACGAATCGCGGGATTTTTCATGAGGCTGCCCCTTCTTTCGGTTCGCGTTTGCGGTTCAGCGGGCACGCAGCGTAGCATCGGCCGCAGCAAAAACAGAGTGACGGGTCAATCGTGTAAGAACGAGATTCCTTGCGGCGGCGGTTTTCTGCGATCAGTTCAGCCATGACCACGCCGGCCAGAAGGACACCCGCCAACGGCATACCCCAATCGAAGATGTGGCGGACCTGCGCAACCTCGTTCTGTAACTGAGCCAACGGGGTACCGGAGGTTTCAAACGCCTCGACAGCGTCGTTGGTTTGATGAATCTCGATATCGGCAAGAAGTCGGACAGCGGGGTGATGTCCGCTGATAATTGGCGCGGTATACCAACCGAGGAGACCACCAAGACAAAGCGCCAGCGGTAACGAGGCAATGAGCCGGGATAGACGCCGCACACCGCGTACCTGCAAATCGGCTGTGGGGGCATCTTCCGGTGGAAGAACGGCCCCGTTGGGACACCCTTGTTCGCAAAGGCGGCAGGTGATACAGATTTTTACGGTAATCGCTGGAGTTTTCCATGCGACCAACGAAAAGAGCCGAAGCAGAACCCCGTATGGGCAAACGTAACGGCAGAAAGGACGGGAAACGAACAACCCCAGTACAAGAAAAGCAACGGTGGAAATGGAAGAACTCCACAAGAAAAGCGGCAAGTAAGGATCAAGCGAACAGAGCGGGAAGGTCATGCCCGCCACAACGGCGACCACGATTAAAAGAAAGAGTGCAATCGGAATGAGCCGCAAGGCACGATCAACCGGTAAAGGAATCTGGATTGATTTCCAGTGCAACAACTCTTGAACCGCGCCAAGCGGACATGCCCCCGCACAGAAGAGGCGGCCGAAAAACAGGGCTGTCGCGAGTGGAATAGCGAAGAGAAGGAGTAAACCGTAACCTAGTGGATGGTCATGAACAAAGGCAGCAAGCAGATTCTGGAACATCCCAACCGGACATGGACACGCGGTGAATAGAAAGCCGAAAATCGCGACACCCGCTAGCGCAAGCAGGCGCATCGCCTTAGCGGAGCGCCATCGATAGAAACAAAGCCCGGTCACCACGAGAAAGAGCAGCAATGCGCTCACCCGCCAAACGATTGGATCACGAATAAACGTTTCCATCTGAAGTTGAGGCAGGATGTAATTTTCAAACTCAGGCGCCGGGAAGCGGGCTTGGGCCAAAATCGGAATCATGTTTTCACCTCTGGTGGACGCTTGAAGAGATAAGGTTTGTCGGCGGGTACTCGGACAACCGCATGGGAAGGGCAGATTTCTGCGATACGGCATTGGTTGCACTGCTTGCAGAGCCCCTGGCGGATTTGGAGGAAGAGCGATCCGTTCCCAAATGCGGCACAACCCTTCACGCATTTGCCGCATCCGATGCAAGCCTCCTCGTCGATGGTGTATTCGAAATAGGGATCTTCAATATACTTGCGCTTGATGGCGTCAGTCGGGCAACGCAGATTTTCGGCTGCGGTGTCAAACTTAATCCTTTTGTCCTGATAATACCCGCTGCAGAAGAGGCAATATCCGCAGGCGGCGTATTGATGAACGCATTTCACGGCAGAGTGTCCAAGGACGCAAGCGGTCTCGCACTTGCCGCACTGTATGCATTTGTCTGGATCAATCTGCCACAGGAACGCCGCTTGCCGACTCTTCCGTTTACCGATAAGCCAGAGAAATGGAGCCAGTAATCCTCCGCCAAAGAGAACCCGTAGGAATTTACGCGTCGAAATCATAATTAACCTTCCAATGGCTGCGCCGGGCAACGTCATACAGATGGATGACACGCTTCTCGCGGTAGAGATAGTAATCGTGTTCGGAAAAAGAGAGGTCGGTAGAGATCTCACGTTCCAACGCACCCGACGGAGCATAGATGCGGGCGAGACGCGTACCCTTTTCCATCGTTACAAACCGTCCGCCCGCCAGCGCCGCGAAACGGACCGGGTTACAGCAACCGCCGAACGGTTCCGTCGGTTGCCATGAGGCAATGAATCGTCCGGTCTGCGGATCGAGCCGTTCCAGCCGCTTGCGCCCGACATTGGCGACCCATAGCTCGCCGTCCGGAGAGAGATCGATGGGGAAAGCCGCGCCGGGAATGATGAAACGGTCCTCACCGCTGGATTCCCAAACGAGATCTCCGGTTGCAACGTCATGGGCGCAAACGGTTTTCTTTTTTCGGTCCACACTGAAACGGAGCGCACCCAGCTGAGGAACGGGTGGATGCAACGCTGCGTCCGGAGGTGTGAAAGGAGGTTCTGGTGGCGGAAGCGCACGGAGACGCGGTTTGCGCCTAAAAAGAAAAACGCCGAGAATTCCTAAAGCGAACAGTCCTCCGAAAAAGAAGATTCGTTCCCGGTTGGAGAGTTTCATGGTGTGGTCTCCTTTCTGAGGTCAAGGCATGCGAGAGATTTGGAGTCGCGAAGGATCATAAGCCCCCCCGCAAAGGCGATCGGTCCCCAAGCATCGACACCGGACAGAACCTTGTATCGCGCCAGGCGGGTGAAAGTTTTGCCATCCAAACCGAACACATGGAGGATTCCGTCATCATCGACAATCCAGAAAGCGTTGTCAACAAAGATGTACGGACCGAGACCGAAACGGTTCTCCTTACCGCTGGAGGCGGTTACCGCAGGAAGGGTTTCCGTATTCGCCGCGACCAACTCCGCTCGCAACGCGCCGGCATCTTTGGGCTGGATCATATAGAGGGTCCCGTCTATTAGCAACGGAGTCTGCTGTTCAGAGGCAGGGCCTTGGGTTGGCTTCCACTGCTTAGCGAGCGTGGCGGTGATTTGCCCGTCGGTCTCCTGAAGGGATAGAATCGCAGACCCCACGCCATAACCTGCGGTCAAGAAAAGCCGATGGTCATCCAACGCGATCGGCGTAGGGGCCCAAACAGCGGGTTTCCACGCCGATGAGCTCCACAGCAGTTTTCCATCGCGGTCACAAGCGGCAATTCCGCCGAGGGCGGCGTACACATAACACGTGCGGTTGAGCAGAGTGGCGGGGAGAATCGAAGCGTGGGACATCTTGAATGCCGCATCATTCGGAAGTTCCCAAACGGGCTTTCCAGTTGAGAGATCAAATGCCGCCATCAGAACCTTTTCGCCTCCGATACCCAGTATGACCCGTTTACCATCGATCAAAGGACACTGCCCCGCGTACCATTGCGGAATCTCACAACCATAAGTCGCAACGAGATCGCAGCTCCAAAGCAGATCGCCGGATCGCGCGTCCACCGCCATCACGTGTCCGGCGGGACCGAGGCTCACAACCACGTGATCGGCATACGCGGGAACGGTTCTGGATTTACCGTGGTTACGGCGAATCGGGTTTTTGTAACTTCGCCGCCACAGCTCCGCACCGGAGATAAGGTCGAAACAACGCAGAGCATCCGCGTTCCGTTCTTCCCAATAGTCCAACACATACACTCGGTTTTCGGCGATGATTGCGCCGGCGTACCCCTCTCCAAGATCGATACGCCACAACACCTTCGGGCCGTTCTCAGTCCAGCTCTTTACCAACGGCGGAGTCTCCCGGACGAGGTTGTCACGGCGGTCGCCGCGGAAACAAGGCCAGGAGGCGGTAATGGCAGTGGTGGAAGGTTGGGCTTGAAACGGGGTAAAGGTCTCTCCAATGCGGGTCGTGTTTGTTTTGATCACACGATGTTCCGAACCGTCCCGTTGTTCCGTTGCATAGCCGATGGTACGCGGAGAGCGGTAATCAAGATACAGCCAAATACCCGCGCAAGCGGCGCCGATAGCGAGCGTTTTCAAAACGGCTGAAATAAGCGTCACCACAAACCACCTTTTACCGGTGGCTGTTTTCGATGACCGGGTATTCTTTTCGTCTTCCGTCATTCTGTATCTCTTTCAAACATGGCTATCAAGTTTCAAAATGCGATGAAACCAACTCAACTCCTCAAAAGTAACGAAGAAAGTATACACCATCCTGCGGCAGATTGCAACACTAGTGCCGTAATAAATCGAACGGAAGATGGTCGCAGGCGTGAAGCAAAAAAATCGGGGCATAAAGAGTTTCGCTATACCAGAGGTGGGCGAAGTAGAGACCGATAGGTTCGGGCGGTATGGTTTCGGGATGGCGAACGTATGGAGCGATGAACCGTGCTGCCCGCTGGATGGCGGGACGAGCATCAGGACAAGAGGTTAGGGCCGAAATGCAGCGCGCGGTAAAACAGAGATAGTCGGCTTCCGAGTCGGCGCACCCCCAGCCGCCCGAGGGGTGCTGGTGTGCGAGTAAATAGGCGCGCGCCCGGTCGAGGAATGGGAACGGCTCGCCTGCAAGGTGTTCTAGCACCACGGCCGACCCGTAAATCGGCGCGGATTTGTCCGCCGCACGTTGGTCGCCAAACCAAAGGGGCAGAAACGCTCCGTCAGGACGTTGGACATTCTGGAGAAAACGAACGCATCGACGCATCGCCTGCTGTACCTGCTGCCGGAGCGGGGCTTGCAAATGGGGTACATAGAGTGCGAACGCCTTGTAGGCATGCGCGGTGAGATCGGGGCAACTACGGTCGAAGGGGAGTTTGCCCCACCCTTTGCAAAAGGTGGGGAATCCTCCGTCTCGATTCTGGAGGTGCAAAAGCCAACGAAGTCCGGCTTGAACGGTCGGAGAAGCGCCTTCACCCAAAGCGTGAAGGGCGATCAAAGCGGCAGGTGTGTCGTCCGCATCGGGAACGCCACCAGAATGCGTGGTCCAAGCCCATCCGCCGGGTTCCGAACGGGTAAAGGGATGGAGTGTCCGGATCTGATGGTCAGCCAAAAGGGTTCGATAACGCGCTCGCTCCGCCTCGTCCAGATGGGGAGACAATGCGGTGATAGCTAAGGAGGTTACCCATTGGCGCAGGTCACGATCAATCGGCCAGGCACCGTTTCCCCGTTGGGTATCAAGCAGAAAACGAATGGCGCGATGGGCGACAGGGTGATCCGCTAAACCTGCCGCGCAAAGGCAGAGCGCGACAAAACCGGTTAGAGGCGCGGCCTCTAAGAATCCGCCATCCTCCGGTTGTTTGTCCTCTAGGACTCGAAGGGATTTCGGTCGCGCCTTGGCCCGTATGTGAGGAACTAAACCCTGACCGGAATGTGCAAGTTGCGCCAGCCCGATGGCGATCAGGGCGGGAATCGCGTAACTGACCACCGGTAGCCGGAGATACTTGAACAACGCTTCAGGAATCAAGATGGCCTCAAAAGGAAAACGTGGCATCGCCCGCCAGGCGGCATCCGCATTTGGGAAAAAACCTGCGGCCGTCGCCAATGCGAGCAAGGGTACGGAGAAGGTCAGATCGTTTCCATAGGCGGCAAGCAATCCTTTTCTGACCGAAGGGAAGTCCAATCCCCCGAGGTGTGATTCAAGAAACCTTCGGGCGGGTTGAAACCGTTCGAGCGGAACCCCGGTACGAATAAGAGCAACGGTAGCAAGAAAGGTGGCGGTTAGATTGGCGGGCGATTCCGGAGAGTCGCCGTATACGCCATCCGCATCGGCGTGAAGAAGGAGCCAGTCGCGGGCTTTTGCGATTGGTTCGGCGTATGCTTGCGGATCGGCCAGATTAAGGGCTACTAGCGCAACGGCGGTGGAGATGGCAGAATCGGAAAGCCCGCTGGCGAAATAACCGTCCGGATCACGTTTGGAAAGCAAATACTCCATCAACTCCGTCATGGTGTCAACCCCATGGCAAGCAACCCGTAGGCGGTGTATTCCAAATCGCCGACAGGATCGTCTGGCGTTGCCGCAAAAAGTCCCGTGTCGCGAAAGCAGGCACGGAGGAACGGTTTCACCGTCTGTCGCAACGGATAATCAGAAACATTGAGTGCAAAAGCGGCGGTCGCGGTAGAGAGTAAATCGCCCTGCGGCGCGGAGGGAACGGCCTTAAACGAACCGTCCGGTTCCTGAAGGGATTGCAATGTTTCGGCGGCTTCCCTCCGTAGGTCTCCCGTAAGCAGGAAAAGGGCGGCGGCGATCGCATTGACAACGGGGAGCGTTGCTCCTTTTACATTGGCATATCCCCCGTGTCCGATGCAATAATCGGTAAGGTCGGACGGTGGATCGTTCAATCCGAAATCACGGAACACGGCAGTAATCATAAAACGGGCGTATGGTGCCTCTGGATCGCTCTGCGGATAGGAGGTGGCGGGAAGGTCGAGCAGTGCCGTCAGCATCTCAGGACGGACGGGAAGTTGGAGCATCCGGCGTAGACGGATTACGGCAATGGCGTGAACCGCATCTAGGTCCGAGAGCGGGATCGCCGCGACCGAGCGCCGACAAACGGAAAGGTTGAACCGCACCCGAACCAGCCGCGCAAGCGGCAACGCAAAGAAGGTGTAGTAGAGATCGCCCTGCCCGTTACGGCCGCGAAAAAGCCCGTTGGCGGTTTGGGCAGATTCAATCTCACCTCGCAGAACTCGGACGGCCTCAGGAGCCATCCGGCGTATGCCTTTTTGGATGGCTTGTGCAAACGGTCGGTCGAATCGGCCTGTTACGGGACGGAAGATGCGGGAAAGGCGCTCAAACATCGTTCAGAACCTTTCCTATCAAGCGGTATAACAGGATTTTCAGAGCGGGATCGGTGAGGGTTTCCAGTGTGGCATAGGCACGGGAACGATAATCGAAATAGCACTCGGTGACAACCCGGCGCGCGTCGTCGCGCGGAATCGAGCGGCTCTGCATGACGCAATCGACCGCAGAAGCAGGGTTGGGAGCTTCGTCGTCCAAATCGTCACGCAATTGAAAGGCGATTCCGAAGACTTCGGAGAAAGCTTCAAGAAGTGCTTGGTATTCCCTAAGTCTTCCCGCCGCAATCGCGCCCAGTAGCAAGGCGACGCGGAAAGCGGGAACCGTCTTCAGCCGATCGATCGCCAGACAGGTTTCGAGGCTACGCGGTTGATCAGCGGTTTCAAACTCCAAAGATTGGCCAAGAGTCAATTCGCAGTGCGCGCGCGCGGCCTCCGCAAGCATTGCGACGCACTGGTCAGCGGGAAACTCGGTACGCGTAAGAAGTCGGTACCCTTCCCCAAGCAGGAAGTCGCCAGCGTTCAACGCGGCGGCCTCGCCGATCTTTTTGTGAAGAGTCGGTTCTCCGTAACGGATAGGATCAGCATCCTCAATGTCATCATGAATGAGCGATGCTTTGTGGAAACACTCGATTGCCAATAGAATCGGCTCCAAAAAAGCGGGCAGCTCAGTCCGGTGACTCAAAACGAGGAAAATGGCAGCCGCCAGTAACGGGCGGTAATGTCTACCTTGGTTGAGAAGCCAAAGAATCTCGACTTTCGGAAAACGGTTGGCGCATTCGTTTGCCAATTCTAAATACCGGTTCAACGATTCGGTTTGGAATAGCTGGCTCAACGGTTTTCGGAGATTATGAAAAACCGGTAACTGGAGCGGTTCCGTTTCCGGAACGGAGAGAACCTCAAGCAGAAACTCCGTGTCTGGGACAGTATCCCGGCAACCGTCAACCAACAACGGCACGCCGATACCGGGAATGCCGTTACGGAATATCGCCGGGAAAGTCTTCTCCATCGACTCTAGGCAAGAGACGCCAATGACCGCTTGTATCGCCCCCTGCTCCACCCACTCGCTAACGCTGGAGCTGGATTCGGAAACCAATACCGGGATGCCATGCGACTCCGCCGCTTCGGTAAACGCCGGTATCCGGCAAGCTCCGCAATCCTGGCAAAGAAGCCCCATATCGTCATGCGATGCTTGGCACCGGTCATGATTACGCAGACAGATCGGCAAGAGCAAAAGCCGCTGATCACGCGGAAACGCGGAAAAAACCGTCTCCCACAACGCATTGTTTAGTAGGATGATCGCGTAGTGGTCGTAACCGGCGTCCGTAAGCTGGAGTAGATCGAGTAGATGCTCGGCCTGTTGACGGAGTTGGGAAAGGGTGAGCGGAGGAACCAATCTCGCTTCGGCGACGATTTGTCGGGCTGTTTCACGAATACGGAAACGAGTTTCAGAATCGGATGGGACCCGTTGTGGCTGACGGCGTGGTGTAGTCATCCGTACGCTCCGAATCCAAAGAAACAGGATCTCTTCATCATCCGGTAAACGAAGGACCGATCGGGAATCTCCTCTCCCGGAAGATCATGGCAGACAAATCGGTCGCGCTGGCTGAGGGTTGGCAGAAAATCCCGGTTCGAGGAATCCACGGCATGGTTCTTCGCCAAAAAATCACCTAATTCGCCAGGTTTTTCCATCAGTATGCATGATCGTCCCTGCCTAGCGCTAAAGGTTCGGAGATTATGAAGGAAAGAATCGGTCTGGAAAGCCGCCTCAATATTGGAAGCGTCCGAATTCAGAAAGGTGCCTGTGGCTTGGATGACCGGACAGAACTCTATCGCTCCGTTTGGTGCAATGTGGTGGGAAAGCCCCATCGCGCCGGGACAAACCGCCTTACCGTCCGCATCCCAATAGGCGTCGATGATGAATATTTTTGCTCGGCAACGCTGTTCGACGATGAATCGGCGAAGTTCTAGAATCCGATCGTGGTCTAGTGCGTTTTCTGAATCAGGATCGCTCCCGCAGGGCCGGTAGATGTAGTACCACATGTAGTGGACACCTTCCTTGACAAGAAAATCCAGATAGTCCGTGCTTACCAGTTCACTGAAATTGCGACGGGTGATGCTTGCCGCAACACCGGTGAAGAGTCCAGCCCGAACACACGCACGCAATCCCGCCAGCGAGCGTGCGAAGATATCATCCTGTCCTCGCCGGAGTCGGGATTCCGTCTCAAGCCCCTCGATACTGATGAGCGGGGTCACATTGCCTAGCTTAGCCAGTCGGGCAGCAACCTCGTCGGTCAGCGTTGTACCGTTGGTAAAGAGTTGGAAATAGGCACGGGGATGGGTCTCGAAGATGGCGAAAAGATCAGGATGGAAAAGCGGTTCGCCGCCAAGGATTCCGAAAAATGTGGAGTCGTACTTCCGTGCGCAAGCAATGATACCGTTCAGCTGCGCAAGCGTGAGGGCATGGGGCGGATTGGTCGGGGTGACCCAGCAACCACGACACCGCAGGTTGCAACGGCTGGTGATGGAAAGCATGAGAAAAGCGGGAAAAAAGGGCAGACCCTTGCGCTGACGACGATAAAACGCCCTTACCGTCCGGTGGCCGCGCCAGGCAAACCGCATAAGATTTAAGATCACGCGTCCGGTACAGCCTCGAAGAATCCGGAACATTGCGGAGACAACCATTGCTTAATCGTCCTCCTTGAACAGACGCAACTTACGGTGCTTCAACCGTTCACGAAATGCGTCGCGGTCCATCGGCGAGGGCATGACCGGCTCATCCAACGCGCCGTTCAATCGGGGTTCTTCCGATTTCGGAAAGATGATGGCGTTTTGCGGACAGATACGCGCACAGGCAGGGCAGTCGGTTTTACAGTGATCCGGTTGGACAACACTAACCGATGCCCCTTCCACAGCGAAGACACCAAAGAGGCAGAAATCCACGCATTTTTTACACTGGACACAACGGGAGTAATCAATCACGGGGAACCAGGGAACCCATGACGACGGCATGTGCGGTTCACACACCACTGGCGCGACTGGTACGGCACAGATAGCGGCCAGAACCGTTTCGACCGATTCAGTCCGAATGTCCATATATCGCACGGCGGACGGAAAAAGCGCACGTGCCGCACGGGGTTGACATGCCAGCACAACCTCCGCGCCTTCAAGGCAACGGAGGGTTTCGGTATCCTTAGCCGCCAGATAACAGAGATCGGGAACGCTCACACAAGGGATTGCCGCCTGTTCACAGGCGGCATGGACGGCCTCAATCTTTTCCTGAGCGATACGCCGATAGGCTTGACAATGGCAAAGTACAACGCTCATGGTTTCAGGTCGAAAGCCATCAACGTGTCACCGCGCCGGATATAGAGTACCTTGTCCGCGATCACAGGATGACACCAGTGTTCGTTAGCTCCGTCAGTGATCTGGAAACGGGATATCTCCTCAAAACCCTTTTCCGGAACGGGTTTGGCCAAAATGACATTGCCCCTGGCGTTGTCGTAGATATATAGCAAACCTTCAGCGGTGATGATCTGCCCCTGCCGCACATGCTCCATTGGGGAGGAGAAAAGCGTCTTGCCCGTCTTCAGGTCGATGCAGACAAACTTCGGCGCGTTATGGGTGGTCTCGTAGAGTTTGTCATCAAGAATGACAAATCCGTGGTGTTGCGACGACATATCAAAGTTTTTCCAAAGTATTTTGACCGAGCTGGCGGTATCGTCCAGCTCCAACATCATGCCGCCCTGATTGTAACCGTTGCTCATCAAGATTTTCCCTTCCAGGTAAACGAGGGAGTTCGCAACAATCCCCCACCGGCGGATATTCCGTCCACTGTCCATTTCCTCCTTGATGTTGACCCGCCATACGATCGTCCCGTCGGCGGGGTTGATGCCGAAGAGAAAATTGGAGGTAGCGCCCAACAACTGACGAACGCCCCGGTGAGTAATCAATGTCGGCGACACATAAGAGGAAGGGTCATTAAGTGTCGGCGACTTCCAAATCAGCGTGCCGTCCGTCACGGAGAGCGCAATCACAGTCGTCTCGTCGCCACCCACTGTGCAATATACCGCACGGTCATCAACGGCGGGAGATTCGGCAGTACCCCAATTACCGGTTTTGCCACTGTAGTTTTTCTTGGCTTCCACCTTCCAAAGAATTTTACCACTGGTCGCATCAATCTTCACAACCTCGCCGTCGCCGCTAATGGCGTACAAAGCGCCGTCGCGGAAGGTTGGGGTGGTCCGGACATTAGGGTATTGTCCGCTCCATGCGTTACCATAAACTGTCTGCCATTTACGTTCGCCCTTTTTGTCCAAAGCGGTGATCATCTCAATCCGCCGGTTCTCTTCTTTCCGCTCGACACCGGTTATGTATATAAAATCCCCCACGGCGGTGACGGAAGAGTAACCGAATCCGATACCTGTCGCAGTCCAAAGGCGTTTGGGTCCGTTTTCCGGCCATACCTTCAACAATCCCGTATCTGGGTATGCGCCCATGTGCCCCTCGCCACGGAACTGGGTAACATCCGCGCACTGCGCAATCATTACCGCGCAACACCATCCAATCAGCATGATAGTCGTTTTCATCATTTTTCTCATTTGTTGTATCCTTTCGTCATTTCTTTTCCCGGATATCGAACACCGCCAGCGTATTGCCGCGGCGAATGTAAAGGATGCCGTCGCTGATAATCGGATGGGACCAATGCTCCCTGGCTCCGAAACGGATCTGGAAACGGCTGACCACTTCAAAAGTGTCACCCGGCTTCAAAAGGGCAATCGTCCCGCGCTTCTCTTCGTAGATGTAGAGCATCCCGTCGGCGTAGAAGATGATACCCTTGCCGAGGCGATCCCACTGTTGATCATAAATCACCTTGCCGGTCTCCCAGTCCAGGCAGACCCAGTTGCCCGAGTCGTTGTTGATCCAATTGGAGCCGTAGATTTTTCCGTCCAGCTCGACCATACCGTCATGGTGCGGATCAAGCACCTTGCTATTCCAGATCATCTTGACGCCCTTCTTATCCGGGAGCAGCTCGTACATTACGCCGCCCTGGTCGTATCCCGCCGAGACAAAAAAGCGATTACTCTTGACAACCGGCGGATTGCAGTTGATTCCCTGGCTGCGGGAGGGCCGCGCGTAGGTGGCGTAATCGGTGTCCCAGTAGACCTCGCCCGTGGCGGGGTTGACGCCGGCGACTTTTTTCGCGGTCATCAAAATCAGCTGGTCCTCGCAGAAAGCGGGTGAAACATAAGCGCAACGGTCATTGTTGGAGGGGGTTTCCCAGGCAACCGATCCATCCTCCATCTTCAGCGCGACAGCCAATGCCTTTCGCCCGCAGACGGTGACGAAGACCTTGCCGTCCTTCACCACAAGCGATTCCGCCATCCCCCAGGGGCCGAATTTGGTTTCGTAGGTCTGAGCCAAATCTTTGTCCCAAAGCTTCTTTCCCTCTTTTGCATCAAGACAGGCAATCACCCCGCTTCCAGTCAATAAAACCAGTTTGCCGTCCTCATAGGTCGGGGTCGTGCGGGCGGCCTGAAAACTCTGCTGCCAGTTCTTTCCGACCGACGCCTGCCACAATTTTTTCCCGTTGAGATCAAGGCAGGTCACAGATTCCATCCGATTGTTCTCGGCATCAAGTCCGCTCACATAGAGCCGATCTGCGACTTTAATCACGCCTCCCCATCCGGCGCCCAATTCAGTGTAGGTCCATTTAGGCTCCAACCCGGTTTCCGGCCATGCCTTCAGTAACCCAGTCTCGTTAAACTTTCCCTGGGCATTCTCGCCTCGGAACCGATAGACATCCGCCGCCTGAAGCGATCCCGTTAAAAGACACACCAATCCCGAAAGGCCTATTATCCGTTTTGTGATCATCCTTTTCTCCATGGTTTAATCCCCAAAACAACTTATTGATAAACGAACAACCTCACCAGATTATTGGCATACGTACCATACATACGCATTTTTCGACCTATCCCAGACACCGGCAATATCATCACACCTTGAAGAATCAACACCATTTTACAAGCGCAAAGTACAACACAATCTTTCAAAACTGTATATAGAATCATCATACCGCATCTCTTCATCGAAAGCAAGCGTTTACCGGGCCACCCCACCGCACCATCTAACTCCTACTTTTGCTTTGCCGTTTCCCACGAAACTCCCGCTTGTCGGATAAGCGGTTTGCGTTCGCCGCGCGGTGTGACGAGTTTTCCGTCGGGAATCTTTTCGCCATTGAACACGCAGTTGCGAATGACAAGCGGTTCGGTCGCCACCGCCTCGAAGCGTTTTCCATTCTCCACCGCAGCGGTTACATTTTCAAGCGTGACAGAGGTTAGAACGGAATCGGCGTTACCGACAAAACGGAGCGGCTTGGCGCTCTTGACGTTGACATTACGGAACGTGACATCCCGTACACCACGGATTTTCACGCCCGGACCGGCAACAATCTGTATGGCGCTACCGGTGTGCGTACCCTCATAACCGTCAAAAACGATGTTGGAAATGTCCATGTAGCCCTCATCGTATGGACGGAGATAGCGCACCGGGTAATCGAAAAAGATACCGTTCCATCCCGATCCCTTGATGTCTTTGAAAAGTGCGTTACGGATCACGTCATCAGATGAACACCCCATACGGATTGTCTGGCAGGTACTGTTTAGTACGCAATTCGATACCACCACGTCTTCGCAGACGATTTTCTCTTCCGGTTCCTCGCGCATCGCCCGCAGAATGAGACAATCATCGCCGGTTTTGAAACGGGAATTGCCAACCCGAACATGTCGGCATCCGTCAAAATCGATACCATCGTTGTTGATCATCCGCTGGTCGCCAATCACAGTGATCCCATCCACCTTAATGTCTTCGCATAGACGGATGAACATAGTCCACATCGGGCTATCCTTGAACGTCACGCCCTCTAACCGGACACCCCGGCATCGTACGAACTGAACCATGAGCGGGCGTTGGATTTTAGGTTTCGGCCAATGCCCGTTCGGCGGCTTGCGGTCATAGAACGCCGGCCCCTGTCCATCGATCACGCCTTCCCCGGTGATGGCGATATCCTCGGCATCCCACGCCAGAAGGAACACCTTATAGGAGTGTTCGGGAGATACGGAACACACTTCGCGCGGAAAATCCGTATAGTCCTCGACACGTTTTCCCCCAAGTATCACCGCATCTTTTTTTAGATGCAACTCAACATGGCTGCAGAGCCGCAACGAACCGCTTTGATGTGTCCCAGGCAGGACTACCACCCGACCGCCGCCTTCCGCCGCCGCCGCGTCAATCGCCTTCTGAATCGCCGCGCCATCTCCGTCAACAGTAAAATCCCGCGCATTGGCGACCGACGCCAAAAACGCCCCTATCACCACACTCAAAAGCATCTTTTTCATCATTTCCCCCTTAGTAAGCAAGAGATTAAAAGTCGATGGCTATCGATAATAGCTAATTGTTATTGATGTCCTTCGTCTTTCAACCGTTTCAATGCGATCTGGACCGCGCATGGTGTTTCCTTCCCCGTCCAGTCTTGCAACTCCACCCACTCCGACGCGGCAAAGAGGCGTTGGGTAGCTTCCTCGTAAGATATTCCGCCTAACTCGACCAGTAGCCGGATACCGCGATCGATGAGCTTCTTGTTTGAAATTGAAACCCAACTCATCCAGTTCCCCGCCACACGGCCAGACGCCGCCATCGTGCCTGTAGAAAGCGTGTTGAAAGTTAGCTTAACCGCAAGATGCTTCCAAACTTCAAGCGGCGAGGAATCGGTGGGGGTCACCACAAAGAGCCGAACGGTACCATAGCTCGCCACTTGCGCACGCGCCGCCGATTCGAACTCCTGATCCTGCTTGCCGACCCGGACGATGATTGCCGCCGATTCGCATCCCGTATAGCGTTCGGGCGTATCCTCGTTTCCGATCGGATACTTCATCAGCGAACTGCGCCCGATAAGCGGCGGCTTACCGCCCTTCATCGGCGGCATACCCGGCGCGGCGTAATCTTCCTTCGTCCATTCCAGGCAACGCACCTCACGGTGGAAGAGCGCGTCCCAGCATTTAGGGGTTGGGTAAAGCGGATTCTTAACGAAAGCCCAACTTTGGGCCAGATTCTTCTCGTCGGTTGAACGGAACGGCGGCAACATGAAGGTCGGGGAACGTTCGGTTGTGTCGGTAAAAAGATCCAGCATGCAGTCGTCCACAAAATAGGTTACCCGCCCTTTCCGGGCATAGAGCGCCTTTTCATAAGCGATGGCATCGGCTATCTCTTTTCGCGCCTCTGGCGATTCGAGCGCAGAGAGCAGTTTCTCAAAAGCCACGGTGTAGTCCGATGCCGTCTCATTTGCGAAACGTGGCAAAACGCGGACGAGCGCCGCTTCCAGCGCACACGAGCAGAGCAGCTGTTCGGAAGTCGTCGCCTGCATTCGCGTCGAACCGGCAAGAGACATTGAACCGCAGTAAATATCGAGAACCGTAACCTTCGGGTTGTCGATGGCTTCGCGACAACGGTCAAGATAACGGCGAAGCAGGTCGGCGGGATTGTTAAACACTAAGAAGCAAGTAGCGCCGTGAGCGGCGGCGTAACGTAGCGTCCCGAGGACGGACGATGTCTCTCCACCCTCGGTGATGGCGACAAAGGTATCCCCTTCGCCGACATTGAGCGCGGCGGACTGGCGTTCGCCGCCAGCCATTGAATCCTCAAAGCTCTCCACGGACTTGATCAGCGCGAAGTCGCCCCCTGTCATAATCGATGCCGAACGGTCGGCAAGCGCCCGTTCTGCGGGAGACAGCTCGGCAGCGCGTCGGAAGAAGAAATCGCGCCACATCGACTCCAACAGAATCGAGAGCCGACCAGTTGCGCCACATCCCGAGAAGATAATCCGGCCTTTCTGGGCCTTGAGTGTTTTCTCCATTGACACAACGAGTTTTTCAAAACGCTCCCCCGCGAAAACGTGACGCATCGTGATGGGAATCTGCCGGTCCGCACGTTGGAGACACTGTACCCCCGCAAGGGTGGATCGGTTAAAATCCTCCTCTAATGTCGCCGTAATCGGGTTGGACTGTTCCGTCGGCAGAAACCCGAGGTGGAATTGCCTTTCGTTATCAATAAAATCCCGCGCCCGCGCTTTTACCGCGTCCGAACACTCGAACGCCCATGCAGTCATGCATGAACAGAAACCTGCCGTCACCATCCAGAACTTAATCGATCTCCGCATATCCTCAATTCTCCTTTGTCAATAACCTACCATAAGACATTCTTCGCCATTGTTCCTTAAAGATCGCGAAGCCCCTTATAGGCCGGACCTCCTGCAGCCAGATATCCGCCCGATTTCCCGTCCGCCTCCTTCGCAACCCAGAAACTGTAAAAGGTGCCGCAGTGCATTTTAAAACGGAAACAGACAGGCCGTCCCGATAGCGATGCTAGGTTTCCGCCCCGCCAAACTATCTCCGCTTTCGTGGAATCCGTTCGTATCAACGGCTGACAATCAGCCACCGCGAAACCCGGCAGCACGGTCCCCTGCTCATCCAAAACCTCGGCTGCGAGCGAGCCAAATCGGCACTCTGCGTTTACGAAAAGATGTGCACCGGAAAAAGTCACAGGCTTCGTCATAACCTCGCCGCGCCCGTCCGCCACCAATCCCACAAATCCGTCGCGACGCAGCGTCGCCACGCCGATGGAGGCGTTAAAGTGCATACCGTTCCGCCGCCAGCCAATCTTAGGATCGTTCGAGTAGGGCGTCGTCTCTGTCGCATCGCCGCGCATGGCCGTGTAGTAAAACCACAACCGCTCGTCTTTGATAACGCAAATGCCGCCCATCGGCGAGAGATAACCCGTATCCCACTTTCCCGAACCCCACCGAGAGGCCGCAATAGCCGCCGTGCGGTCAGGACGGTCGAAATTCCATCCATCCCGAGAATAGGCAAAATGAAGGTCAGTGATCTTAGGAAGTCCCGCCTTCACGCATGCCCCGTTGTCACCCTTAAGCGGATGCAGGATTTCGAAAAGACTCAACAAGATTGACTCATACGCCACCGCGTCCATGTTGTAAAGTTGCGGCATATTCCCGCCCACCGACGGATCGGGCAAGTCCTTATCATCAGTTGCTAGCCACGGTTTCGGACACGGCAGGTCCGGATGCAGTCCCCTCGACACACGACTCGGAAAGTTCCACAGACAGGTCTCTCCGCCGAATGTCTCCGAGGCCCAGTAAGAGCGGTTGCGCCCCCCCTTGCCAGGACCGCCACCGCGCAACGAAAACACCCATTTAGACCGGAACGGATCGTAGAACATAGTCGAACGGTCTCCGCTCTGCCCGGCGTTGCCGATGTATTTCCAACCGACACCGTCCGCAGAAGTGTAGAGCCGGTTGTCGGTTACGCCGCCAGCCAACGACACCATCAGCCGCCAGTTTTCATAAGGATTAGCCGCCGCGTAGTCGGGGAACACGCTCCAGCTGTCGAGCAGCGCGTCCGTCAATACGCGGTTCGTCCCCTTTACGATGCCTAAATCCTTCCGTTCCCACTTCACGCCGTCTTTCGACTCCGCATAGCACAAGTGTTTCATCCAGCCCGCTTCGTACCAGAGGCGGAACACCTTTTTAACGGGATCCCACCAGAGACCGCCACTCGTTGCCCCCGCCACCGGCGCGAAACGGTATGGACGCGCCGGATCCACCTCGCGCTCAAGATCGGTCTCCGGCCACATCACCGGAGCGTCGAATGCTTTCACGGGATGGTTGTAGACGCGCACTACACCCTGCGTGCCACCGACCAGATAGTCATCCACGAAAAGCTGACGCCCCAGATCAATGTCAATCGCAGCCGAAGACGTTAACGCGGTTGACATCGCAAGACAAGAAAAGAAAACCGCATTAAGGAAACACCTCCGCCCCGGCACCGAATCCTTGGATGTTGCTATCAGCCTCATCCGGATCTGCTTACGAAAGGCAATCTCACCCCCAACATCCATTGTAAACTGTTTCATCCACCTGCCATCCTAGAACTTCTGACTTAAGGCTTTAACCAACCACCGCACCACCTAACCACCCAACTCTTTTACCAAACAATCACAATCTTCGGGTTCGTCAGACGGAACGGCTTCGCTTGGAGCGTGTTTGCTCCCGCCTTGACCGATTTCGTGATGTCGAGGCGATACGGTGCACCGATGAAACCGCCCGCGTAGGCACCGTTAACCGTCACGGCGGCAGACTGCTCACCCGCCACTTCGTCGCAGACCAGATATACGCGCTCGCCCTGCTTCAACTCAGGCAGGGTAAAAGCGCAATCGGTCGCAACACTCTCCGCGAAGGTACTGCGGGTAAACCGTTGTTTTTCGCCGAACCGCCCCCAAGGCGAACCGCCGTAGGCGCACACCTCACCAGCCTTCACAAAGGTTACGTCATCCCGCGTGACCTCCCAGTTTGCCGCATCGGTCCGGAAGGTGCCGCCCTGCCAGGTAAACGCCGCGACAAAACCGGCAAAACCGGGAATCGGATTCGAGGCTTTGACCGTGATCGCATTACGTCCGGCCTTCAATGCAACCTTTGCCCGCGTGGGCGTACGCCAACCGGGATAACTGGGTGCACCGCCGTCCTTCTGCTCCGCGACCTTCTCGTCGTTTACGACCACCTCGGCGGCATTGTCACAAGCAAAGATCAGCTGGGCTTCCACCGCCTCCGGCACCTCGATTTGCGACCGGATGGTCACCGTCCCCTGCGCACGGGAATCGACCGGATGCCAGATCCATTTCGCGCCCTCCAGCGACAACAACACCGGATCATTCTCCTCGGTATCAATCACGACCGGGGTAACCGTCTCCTTTCCGCTCAAAGCATAGCTCCTGCCCAACGGACGTTCCACCCGTGCCAACAATGTTGCGCGAGGTTTCTTCGGCCACACAAGGAATACGGCCTCGCTAGGTTCAAGCGCGATTTTAATCATGCCGTTCTCGGTTACCGGACGCTCAACAGTTCCCTGCATCGGGTCCCACAACTCAACCTGTCCGGCTGCACCTTTCGCCCGCACGGTGAGATCACGGCGACGGGCGGCATCCTGGTTTGCGATAAAGAAAATCGTGTCGCCGTTCTTCTCATATTGGTCGAGCGCGAGCATCCTTCCGTCTTTCGCCGATAGTCCAACGAAATCAAGTTCGCGCACCGCAAGCGGCTGATCCGTGCCGGAATAGGGTTTAGCGAGGGCGGCGCGAAGTTGCGCCCCGGTCGGTTCGCCTTCGATGAAGAGCGAGGTTGGCTGGGCAAAGATCTCCGCAACCAGTTGCTTGGTCTCTTCGGATGTCTTGCCGCGAGTCGGGGTGTTGCTAGGCTTCACGCCGTAACCCGCCACCACACCGCCGGCTTTCGCAAAGGCGAGCGCTTTTTCGAGCGTCGCGAATGGCACATACTCCGTTGCCGGAAGGGTAAGGATGTCATAATGCTCCTTGCCGTTGGCAGTGCGGAGCGCGGGCCGACCCGTACGCGGGTTCTTCTCAATGCGGGAAGATTCGACCGCGTCATAGCCCAGCCAGTCGCTATCGAGCTGCGCGTCCTGGATCGAAAATGCAAACATCTCAGGACGGATCGTCTTGCCCACATGAAAACTGATGCCAGGGATGCACTGCGCGATACGGCAGACATGCTCGCCCCCGGAGAGCAACAATGCGCACCGGTTATTGTAGTCCGCCCAAACGCGGAAAAGCGGATAACGCGGTTCGTACCCGCCATTGTTGAAATATGGCGGGCAGTCGGTATCATAAGGGGCCTTGGGATTGAATGAGTGGGGAATGAGATAGTGGCACCCCTGATACTGATGCCAGTCGCAAAGCCACTTCATCTGCGGATAGGTGAGATCCTGACCGTACGCGCCGAAAATCTCGCACCAGTTCAGCCCGTTGTGGCGATTGTAAACGTGCGCGGTGGATGAAGCATATTTCGGCATCTGTCCATAGGCGATCTGATGTTTAACACTCTCGCGCTGATTGGGGTAGTATTGGCGGCAGACGAGATCGACTCCCGGTACGGTAACGTACTTCATCTGCTGCATAACGTTTCCGCCAGCGAGGTCCGGGCTGTAGTAACACCCCCCATGCTCAAGAAAATGTCCGCTTGAATAGACACCGTGCTTCTCGCACCACGCGCTCTGCCTGCCATACATCGTACGTCCCCACACTTCAGCACGGGCATCATGGTAGCGGTAGAGAGCTCTGGCCTGCTCTTCGGGATCGGCGAGTTTGAACTTTAGCGCGGTCAAGAGTTCTCCCGCGTCATCGCCGCGCGCCTTTAACTCCTTCGCAAGCGCGTCACCCCACCATGAACGGAACTGCGGCTCATCAAAGAAGAAGCCGGGAATCGTTCCGTCCTTAAACGCGGACTTGTAGCGATCGTAGTATGGCTGATAGTACTGCGAAATGAACCAATCCACCGCCGCCTCGTCAAGACCATTGACAGTCGGAAACCGATAGTTACCGTTAGAAGTGAACCAGGTGTAAATAATCGTCTTATCGCCATCGGGACCGATCAGAAAAACGCCATTTTCGACTTCTTTGACATTGACACGAGCGACCTCATTTTCAATCTTGCCGTCAGGCAGATCTTCGTTGTTGTACACCGTACCCTTCACGTTGCGGCACTGAAACTTATCGGGAATGGGATACTTGCCGCCCATGCCCTGACTAGGCCACCAGTAGTCGTCATAGACCATCATCTTTATGCCGCGCTTCCTGCACTCATCGAGGACGATATCGACATCGCGCCACCACCCGTCGCGCATCCAGTCGATATGGGGACGCGACTCCGTGGTAAGAATCCCCTGCCCGCTCTCCGCCACGTACCCGACATATTCGCGCAACCGCGCCTCCGACTCCGTACCGTGCATCCAGAAAAGCGGTCCCGTCATCTGCCGTGTCGACATCGGCAAATCACGGAAATCCGTCATCATATCCGCACCGCTCACCCCGCACAACAACGCCATCGTAATTCCAATCATCCGTTTCATCGTTTCTACTCCTCTACAACCGGCAAACCGTTCCTCTCAAGTGAGTTTTTCGTCTTTTGACACGCGACACGCGACATGCGACACGCGGACGACATCAGACTTCTGTTCCCTCATTTTTCATTCTTCATTTTTCATTCTCACTCGTCACCCGTCACTCATTCTTCTCTCCACCCAACCACATAACCACCAAACCACATAACTATCATCTCACCATAATGATCTTCGGGTTCGTCAAGCGGAACGGCTTCGCCTCAAGTGTGTTCGCGCCTGACTTGGCAAACTTCGTGATATCGAGCCGATACGGTGCACCGATGAATCCACCAGCGTAGACACCGTTGACCGTCACCGCCGCACTGCTCTCGCCTTCCGTGCCGTCACAGACGAAGTACACGCGTTCGCCCGCCTTGATTTCCGGCAACGTAAACGCGAGCGAGGTCGCCACGCTCTCCACGAACGGGCTGCGCGTGATCCGCTCCTTGTCGCCAAGCTTCCCCCATGGGCCTGATCCGAAGGCCGCGATACTCTTCGCCTTTACGAATTCCCCGCCCGTGCGTTTTACCTCCCAATCATTACCGTTCGTCGCGAACTCGCCGCCATCCCAGGCGAAGGAACCGACAAAACCGGCCGGTCCCGGAATCGGATTCTCCGCCTCCACGATGACCTCGTTCCGCCCGGATTTCAGCGACACCTTGACCTTGGTGGGCTTTTCCCATCCGTCGTATGGCGAACGTACAGTGCTCTTTTGTTCCGCAACGCGCGTGCCGTTCACGAACACGACCGCCGCGTTGTCGCACGAAAAGATGAGCGTCGCCTCCGTCGCTTTCTGCGCCGTGATCGCGGAACGGAACGTCACCTTGCCCTCCGCCTGGGGATCCACGGGATGCCAGATCCAGCTGGCAAGATAAAGCTGCGCGTAATCCGAGTTCTTTTCCTTGCTCGGCAGCCGCACCGGCGTAACGGTTTCCTTCACGGTTGCATCCACAACAGCCCCTTGCGGCGTTTCAACCCGCGCCGGAAGCGCAGTACGCGAATTCTTCGGCCACACCAGGAACACCGCCTGGGACGGCTCAAGCGCGAGCTTCACAAGCCCGTTTTCCACCACTGGCTTCTCCACCGTCCCCTGCATCGGGTCCCACAGCTCCGCCTGATCGGCGGTCCACTGTGTACGCACGGAAAGATCACGACGGCGTACGGCGTCCTGATTCGCAATGAAAAGGCACACATCACCGTCCTTCTCGTAGTGGTTCACAGCGAGCATCCGCCCGTCTGCGGCGGAAAGGCCCACGAAATCGAACTCGCGCACGGCGAGCGGCCGGTCCGTGCCGGGATATTTCCTCGCGAGTGCGGCACGAAGCGCGGCGCCGTCCGGCTCGCCCTCGATGAAGAGCGCGGTAGGCCGTGCGAAGATCGCATCGACAACGCGCTTCACGTCGTCGGACGTCTTGCCGCGCGTGGGCGTGTTGCACGGACGGATGCCGTAGCCAACGACCACGCCGCCCACCTTCGCGAAAGCGAGTGCCTTTTCGAGCACTGCAAACGGCACGTACTCCGTGGCGGGAAGCGTAAGGATGTCGTACAACTCCTTGCCGTTCGTCGTGCGGAGCGCGACGCGTCTCGTGCGCGGGTGCTTACAGATGATAGCGGTTTCGATTGCGTCATAACCCAGCCAATCGCTGTCGAGCTGCGCGTCCTGAATCGCGAACGCGAACATCTCGGGACGGATCGTCTTGCCAACGTGGAAGCTCATTCCGGGCACGCACTGCGCGATGCGGCAGACGTGCTCGCCTTCCGAAAGCAGCATGGCGCAGCGGTTGTTGTAATCGGCCCAGACGCGGAAGAGCGGATAACGCGGCTCGTATCCGCCGTTGTAGAAGTAGGGCGGACAGTCGGTGTCATACGGCGCCTTGGGGTTGAACGAGTGCGGAATGAGGTAGTAGCATCCTTGGGACTGGTGCCAGTCGCAGAGCCACTTCATCTGCGGATAGGTGAGATCCTGACCGTACGCGCCGAATATCTCGCACCAGTTCAGCCCGTTGTGGCGGTTGTAGACATGGGCAGTGGACGAGGCGTACTTCGGCATCTGCCCGAACGCGACCTGACGCCCCTTGTCCTCGCGCTGGTGCGGGTAGTACTGGCGGACGACGAGATCTACCCCCGGAACCGTCACGTACTTCATGAGCTGCATCACGTTGCCGCCGGACATCGCCTGACTGTAGAAGTCGCCAGAATGCTCCATGAAGTGACCACTGGAGAACACGCCATGTTTCTCGCACCACGAACTCTGCCTTCCATACATCGTGCGCCCCCACGTTTCGGTGCGCGCGTCGTAGTAACGATATGAAGCGCGCGCCTGCGCCTCGGGGTCGGCGAGCTTGAACTTGAACGCTGTCAGCAGTTCGCCGACGTTCTCGCCGCGTGCCGCCAGTTCCTTTTCAAGCGCTGGTCCCCACACGCCCATCGTCTCGGGTTCGTCAAAGAAAAAGCCGGGAATCGTGCCATCCTCGAACGCCGCCCTGTAGCGGTCGTAGTACGGCTGGTAGTAGGTGGCGAGGAACCAATCCACGGCCGCCTCGTCCAGTCCGTTCACATACGGGTTGCGCCCTTGCGAGCCGCCGAGCCCCTGCACACGGCCCTTCGGCGGTACAAACCAGGAGTACACGATGACCTTGTCGCCGTCTGGACCAAGCCGAAACACGCCCTTGGCGGTTTCGGTCGCGACAACCCGGCAGATTTCGTTCTCCACCTTCTCCGGAGCTGCCCCTTTTGTGTAAACATCGGCTTTGATGTCGCGGCACTGGAACTGTTCCGGGATCGGGTACTTGCCGCCCATGCTCTGGCTGGGCCACCAGTAGTCATCGAAGACCATCATCTTCACGCCGTGCTTTTTGCACTCGTCCAGTACGATGTCGACATCGCGCCACCAGCCGTCGCGCATCCAGTCGATGTGCGGGCGCGACTCGATCGTGAGGATGCCCTGACCGCTCTCGGCAACCCGCCCGACGTATTCACGCAATCGCGCCTCCGACTCCGTGCCGTGCATCCAGAAGAGCGGTCCCGTCATCTCCCGCGCCGCGCCCTGCGGCGAACGGAAGTCCTGCGTGAGATCAGCCATACACACGCCACTCACCAACGCCATCGTAATTCCAATCATCCGTTTCATCGTTTCTTCTCCACTTAACCGTTGAGGGTTGAGCGTTGAGCATTGAGGGCAAGAGACACGAGACGTGCGAACGACATCAGACTTCGGACATCAGACATCTGTTCCCTGTTCCCTCATTTTTCACTCGTCACTCCCTCCACCAAACCACCAACCCATCATTTCACAATCATGATTGTCGAATTCGTGATCATCACGATTTTCGGATTCGTGACGCGGAAAGGTTTCATCTGAAGGGTATTTTCACCGGTCTTGACCGATTTCGTGATATCGAGGCGATACGGCGCGTCGATGAAACCGCCCGCAAATGCGCCGTTCACCGTAACCGCCGCGCTCTTCTCGCCTGCAACGTCATCGCAGACCAGATAGACGCGCTCACCCTGTTTAACCGCAGGCAACGTGAAGGTACAATCGGTTGCGACACTCTCCGCAAAAGTGCTGAAAGTTATCTGCTGTTTATCACCGATCCTGCCCCATGGTGAACCGCCATACGTACACACTTCACCCGCCTTCACAAAGGCTCCGTCATCACGCGAGACCTCCCAGTTCGCCACATCGGTCCGTAACGCGCCGCCCGGCCAAGTGAACGCCGCGACGAAACCGGCGTAACCCGGAATCGGATTCGCGGCCTTTACAGAGATCGCATTGTGGCCGGAATTCAGCGCGATCTTGGCCCTGGTGGGCGTACGCCAGCCCGGATAGTTCGGAGCGCCGCCATCTTTCTGCTCGGCGATCTTCTGGCCGTTCACAAACACCTCCGCCGCGTTGTCGCAGGAGAAGATCAGCTGGGCCTCCACCGCCGACGGAACATCGACGGACGCGCGAAACATCACCTCACCCTCCGCTTGGGGATTGACCGGATGCCAGATCCATTTCGCCCCCTCCAGTGACAACAGCACGTAATCCCTATCCCCGGCATCGACGAACCGCCCCCACGGCGAACCGCCGTAGGCGCAGATCTCGCCCGCATTCACATAGGCACCGTTGTCACGCGAGACCTCCCAGTCCGCCGCATCGGTTTTAAACGCGCCGCCCGGCCAGGTGAACGCCGCGATAAAACCGGCGTAGCCGGGAATCGGATTCGCGGCCTTTACAGAAATCGCATTGTGGCCGGAATTCAGCGTGACCGTGGCCCTGGTGGGCGTGCGCCAACCCGGATAGTCCGGCGCACCGCCATCCTTCTGCTCAGCGACCTTCTCGCCGTTCACAAACACCTCCGCCGAATTGTCGCAGGCGAAAATCAGTTGGGCCTCCACCGCCGACGAAACATCGATGGACGCGCGAAACATCACCTCGCCCTCCGCCCTGGGATTGACCGGATGCCAGATCCATTTCGCCCCCTCCAGCGACAACAACACGGAATTCTCCTCGGCATCAATCACAACCGGGGTGACATTCTCCTCCGTAGCCAACGCGATCATCTCGCCCGACGGACGTTCCATCCGCACCGGTAACGCGGTACGCGGATTCTTCGGCCACACAAGAAATACGGCCTGGCTAGGTTCCAACGCCAATTTGATCAGGCCGTTCTCGATGACCGGACGTTCGACCGTACCCTGCATCGGGTCCCACAGCTCGGCCTGTCCAACCGCGACGTTCGCGCACACCGTCAGATCGCGGCGGCGGGCGGCGTCTTGGTTCGCGATGAAATAAACGGTGTCGCCGTTCTTCTCGTAGTGGTTGAGTGCGAGCATTCGTCCGTCCTCGGCCGAAAGATCGACAAAGTCTAGTTCCCGCACGGCAAGCGGCTGATCCGTACCAGGATAGGGTTGCGCGAATGCGGCGCGAAGCTGCGCCCCGGTCGGCTCCCCTTCGATGAAGAGCGCGGTCGGCTGGGCGAAGATATCGGCAACCAACCGGTTGACATCCTCTGAGGTTTTGCCGCGCGTTGGCGTGTTGCACGGACGGATGCCGTAACCAGCCACCACGCCGCCGGCCGCCGCAAAGGCTAGCGCTTTTTCAAGTGTCGCGAAAGGTACATACTCCGTGGCCGGGAGGGTGAGAATATCGTAATACTCATTGCCGTTAATGGTACGCAGCGAGGGACGGCCCGTGCGCGGGTTCGTCTCAATGCGGGCGGATTCGACCGCGTCATACCCCAGCCAGTCGCTGTCAAGTTGCGCGTCCTGGATCGCAAATGCGAACATTTCAGGACGGATCGTCTTGCCTACGTGGAAACTCATGCCGGGCACACACTGCGCGATGCGGCAGACATGCTCGCCTTCGGAGAGCAGCATGGCGCAACGGTTGTTGTAGTCGGCCCAGACACGGAAGAGCGGGTAGCGCGGCTCGTAGCCGCCGTTGTAGAAGTAAGGCGGACAATCGGTGTCGTAAGGTGCCTTGGGATTGAACGAGTGCGGGATTAGGTAATAGCATCCCTGGGACTGGTGCCAGTCACAAAGCCACTTCATCTGCGGATAGGTAAGGTCCTGCCCGTACGCGCCGAAAATCTCGCACCAGTTCAGCCCGTCGCGGCGGTTGTAGACGTGTGCCACAGACGATGCGTATTTCGGCATCTGGCCGTACGCGACCTGACGCCTTTTATTCTCGCGTTGGCTGGGGTAGTACTGGCGAACCACGAGATCGACGCCCGGAACGGTCACATATTTCATGAGTTGCATCACATTGCCGCCGCACATCGCAAGGCTGTAGAAATCGTTGGCATGCTCCATGAAATGCCCGCTGGAGAACACGCCGTGCGCTTCGCACCACGCGCTCTGCCTTCCGTACATCGTGCGTCCCCACACTTCAACACGGGTGTCGTGGTAACGGTAGAAAGCGCGCGCCTGCGCCTCCGGATCGGCGAGCTTGAACTTGAACGCCGTCAGCAGTTCGCCGACATCCTCGCCCCGCACCGCAAGCTCGCGCTCAAGCGCAGATCCCCACACGCCCATCGTCTCGGGCTCATCGAAAAAGAAGCCGGGTATTGTGCCATCCTCGAACGCAGACCGGTAGCGGTCATAGTAGGGCTGGTAGTAGGTGGCGAGAAACCAATCGACCGCCTCTTCGTCCAGTCCGTTCACATACGGGAAGTTTCCCTGACGGCTGCCAAGCCCCTCCACCTTGCCATTCGGCGGCACGAACCAGGAGTACACGAGGGTCTTGTTGCCGTCGGGGCCAAGTCGAAACACGCCAGTCTGCGTTTCCGTTGCGTCAACCCGGCAGATTTCGTTCTCCGCCTTCTCGGGCGCTTCACCCTTTGCGTAAACATCAGCCTTGATGTCGCGGCACTGGTGCTTCTCAGGGATAGGATACTTGCCGCCCATGCCTTGGCTCGGCCACCAGTAGTCATCGAAGACCATCATCTTCATACCGCGCTTCTTGCACTCGTCCAGCACGATATCGACATCGCGCCACCAACCGTCGCGCATCCAGTCGATATGAGGACGCGACTCGACGGTAAGGATGCCCTGCCCCGATTCCGCCACGCGCCCGACATACTCACGCAGCCGTGCCTCCGACTCCGTACCGTGCAGCCAGAAGAGCGGTCCCGTCATCTCCCTCGCCGCCATCGGTAAATCACGGAAATCTTGCGCGAGATCAGCCACGCACACGCCACTCACCAGTGCTATAGCAACGCCTATCATCCGTTTCATTGGTCTAATTCCCTTTTCAGTTGACATCCGATCCGTCTCTCCGTCTCAAGACTTTGGACATCGGGCTTCAACCTTCCGCGTTGGCAGGAGGCTGGAGATCCGCCGAATAACTCTTTCTTGATATCAACCAAAATGCGTACCATGTTTCTACGGCCATAAGCCCGTAAGCGGCTGTTCTCTCCACATATTGCGGGAAGATGCAACCCACGCTTGGAAACAGGTTGAGGCAGCAATCAACGGCAGCGTGGGCAATGATGACGGAGACCAAATCTCCCGTTTTGATGTAGACCGCGCCGAGCACCAAGCCGATCACGGTAGCCCAACTCATCTGGAACAAAACGCGAAGCATTTCCTTGTCAATCATGTAGGTGATGTGGATCAACCCAAAAAACAATGCGGAAATGAGCATGACGACTATCGGCTTCTTCCCGTTCGCCTTCAGGAAGTAGATGAAAATCCCCCTGTAAATGATCTCTTCTAAGACGGCGGGGGCCAGTCCACTGAGAATCGCGTATCCGCAATGGTCTGGAACGACATTGGTAACCTTAGACAAAAAATGAAGTAGCAATGTCCACAATGCGAAAAGCAGGGCTGGCAGCATGATGACAAATCCGGAAAACTGCTTCTTGAAATTGAAGCATCTGATGAACACCAGAAGCAGCAGACCACCCGAAAGCAAACGTCCGATGTCCATATCGACGCCCCTTGCGTTCGCTTCGGGTGAACACATACTTTCCGCAACGCCGCGAAAGAAACTGAAAATGAAGATATTCGCGATGTACACTATCACGATAAGAACAATAGGGTGTTTGATCGCGAACTTTTTCATTCCGTATATCATTTAATTCCTTTCTCTCCCCACGATTCTGACGGACACTGGTCCCAAAAGTCCGGAATCGCAAAACGGTAAACACTCAGACGGTCTGCGAAACGTCATGTGCGAGATCAGCCACACACACGCCACTCACCAGCGCCATCGCAACGCCCATCATCCATTTCATCGGTTTCTAATCCTCTTAACCGTTGAGGGTTGAGCGTTGAGGGCAAGAGACATGAGACGTGCGGATGACATCAAACTTCGGACATCAGACTTCTGTTCCCTCATTTTTCATTCTTCATTCTTCATTTTTCATTCTCTCACGTCACTCGTCACCCGTCACTCGTCACTCATTCTTCCCTCCACCTAACTACCTAACCACTAGCATACTCTCTCGAAGGCCAGGCCCAACAAACGGGCTACCTTTTCGAGCGTGGCGGCGTGATGGCCGACGCCGATCGCGCAGTGGTGGGCGGGACCGGCGGAACTCCACGCCTCCATGAAGGCCTTTGCCCCGATGGAGAAGCGGTAGCGGCTATTGGTATTCCCGATTTGGAGGACGGGGCCGGGAACCGACTCGCCCTCGGCGGCCAACAGCATGATCTTCCCGTCAGCCCGCTGCACCACCGAGAGCAGGGTCACGGGACCGTGCTTGACGGTCATCTGGATGGAGAGCCCCTTGCCAGGCTTGCCGTGATAAACCGGGACCGGTACCAGCCCGACCCGACCCTCGGCGATGGCGAAATGCGCCGGGCCGTCATGGCCCAGAAGCACCACATCATCCACAAAATCGGTCAGATAAAACTCCGAGAACGACCCGCCCGCGCCCAAGAGATCCATGAGCTTCATCGCGTGGGCGTTCTTGACCTCGCACTCGCCCGCGACCGGCACATGCGAGCCGGTCAACAGCGTATTCCCCGCGATCACCGAGGTGACGATATTCTCGTAGGCGTTTCCCGGCTGGCCCTCGTAATAGTAGGCCATCGAGGAGAGTCGATGGTTCTCCACCAGCCGGTCCAGCGCGGTCGCGGTCTTCGCGGCGCGTTCCAACTCCGCCGGCTCGCAACTCTCCGAGACGTCGAACCGCTCGCGGAATTCGCTGATCTTCGTCGTGACATCCTCCGGCGTAACCGCCTCACGGAGCGCGTACAGCTCGCACATTTCCAACAGGTCAATGTACGTCCCAAACGCCGCGCAACAGGCTGTGAGGTCGGTATAGACATCCAGCATCCCGCAGTAGTAGTGGCCAAGCACCCCCATACGGTTGGCGCGCATCCCGCGCACCGCACGGGCGGCATCAAGCCACTCCGACACCCCGCGCCACACTTCGGGATCCTGCAACCATCCCGTCACGAAAGCGTAACGGATTCCGGCGCGGTTGAAGACACAGGCTATCTCCGGCACGCTGCACGCCTGACAGTGTTCCAGCCAGATGCCGGTCATCGTCCCCCGGTCGCCGAGCGCGTTGAAGGCAGCGTAATCGAGTTGCGCCACCGGCTGGACGTTCAGAATCACCACAAACGCGCCTTTGGGAATCGCGGGCAGGACCGTGGAAGAGAGCGCGTAGGTCGAGACGAAGAGGAAAATCACGTCGATCTCCGCATCGGTGAACATCGCTGCCGCCGTCCGGGCCTTGTCGGGCGTATCGACCAATCCAGCGTCCACCACCGTTCCCTTCTCCGCGAGCCGATCCTTAATATGGGCGTGGTAGCCTAACAGGTGATCCCGCAGCCCCTCAAACTGCCCCCAATAGGTGTCCAACCCGATACTGAAGAATCCAACTTTAGTTTCCATGTTTCTCCTTTTCGTTCAACGTAATGGTAGATGACGTTCTATGCTCTGAAAATGCGCCCGTATAGGTCCGCTCACCCGGTTGTTGGATAACATCCGCCTGACCCGGCAACCGAATGGTGGCAACCGTTCCAGGCGGGACAGTCACGGTTATCCTGACACTCGCATTCTCCCGGTGCCATTCCACGCGAATGTCGCCGGACGGAAGAGTGTGGCTCGCCTTCACCCAATCGAGTCCCTGAAGAAACGCCGGCGCGATGGTGAAGGTCTTAAATCCGGGCGAGGTGCGCCTGATGCCGGCAAGCGAACCGTAGAACCAGTTGACGATGTCCGCCATCATGAAATGGTTGTGGGAAACGGACGGCCTAGCATCCCACGCCTCGTGGCAAGAGGTGTTTCCCTTCTCAATCATATATCCGTAGCCGGGCTTGGAAGAATCCGCCGTCATCTCAAAAATCACGTCGTTATGACCGTTCTCCATCAGCACCTTAAGAAGGTACGGATAACCGATTTCGCCGGTGCCCACGGCATTGCCGCGTCCGCGCACATCTTCGACTATATTAGAGACGATGGCGTCGGTCTCAGCCGGATCGGAAAGACCGAACGCGATGGCCATCGCGTTCGCCGTTTGCGAATTGTTCTCGTAGCCGTGGATGTCGGGCCGCCACCACTTTGCGTTGAAAGCCTTTTTGATGTTCTCCGCCTCGGTACGGTATTCGGCCGCCTCGGCATTCTTTCCAAGCATCTCCGCGCACTTTGCAAGCGTTGCCGCGTTCAGGTAGTAGAACGCCGTCGCCGTGAAGTTGATCGTGGTCTTGCGGATGGGGCGGTTGCCGCCCGCCGTCTCCTGATACCAGTCGCCAAGTCCGCCGGGCGTGATGAAATCGCCACGGTTCGGATTGTGCGAGAATGACCGAATGTAACGATGATACGCGACCATGTTGGGATAATATTCGCGGATAAGCGAATCGTCGCCGGTCCATTCGTAGTGCTGCCACGGGATCTGGATCATCGACGAACCCCATTCAATGGAGTGGCGGAATCCGCCATTGAATACGGTAAACTCTGGCGCGATGTCGGGACACATACCGTCCGGCAATTGTGAATCGGCGAGATCGCGACAGGTCTTGGCGAAAATCGCATCCGCGTTCCATCCCCAGCGTATCTGTTCGGCGTGGATGTGGGTCTGCTCCTGCCACCCCAGTTTTTCACGGTGCGGACAATCCGTAAAAACGCTTTGCATATTGGAGCGCTGCGCCCACCAGCAAATATCGTGGATTTTGTTGAAAAGCGGGATGGAACATTCAAACGATCCGGTGCGCGGAGTGTCCGCCATAACGACCCGCGCCTCGGCGGAAACAAGCGTTGGTCGCTCGCCGCCCTCTTGCGCCGGGATCAGACGCGCCTTTAAGTAGCGAAAACCATAGTAGAAGAATGGGGGCGTGAATGTTTCATCCGCACCCGTCCCTGCAAGCGTAAACGCGCATCGCGACATCTTGTTTCCGTAGCCGCCCGGCTTCGCGGTGATGCGCGTTTCACCTTCTTTAAGCGGGATCTCCGAGAACTCGATCACGACACTGCTACCTTTAGGACCATTCGCGACAACCGTGGGGACATACGCGGCGTTCTGCCCGAAATCGACGGTCAACTCCTCATTGGAGACGCGCATCGTCCTGACAGGTTTTTTCTTCTCTTGCAACCGACAGACGAATGGTGCCTCGCGCAAGATCCCTTTCGGCGCCTCGGCGGCAACGGCAGGAAACGACTTCGATGTGTCGGCTGTCCTGTCAATATCATCGCCGGAATAGACGTGCGTACGCACAATCTCCGATACCGAAACGGACCATTTATCCGGCGAGGATTTCACAACGCCGCCTACAAGCAGTTTCTGCCCGCCCTCGCTTCCGGTGAACTTCGTATAGAGTCCGGGACCCGGACTCGGCACATTATACATGCCGTTGCCGAGCGTGATTTTTAGCGTATTGACCTCACCAGCCTTTAGGACCGGACGAAACACGTTGTAGAAGCAAGTCTTGGACGTGCGCGTCCAGCCCGGAAGGTTGAATTCGTCACCACGCCCAATCGGTTTGCCGTTCAGCGTAGCGACATACTGGCCAAGCCCGCATACCGCGATTTCAGCAGGCCCGGCGCGATCAACCGTGAACGAAGTGGAGAAACAGGGCGCGGCTGCGTTCAATTCCTGCGGCTGGGCAATCCACCGCGCATCGCCAAAGAGCGATTCCGCATTTGTGGCGGCTGATGCAGACCAGACCACAGCAAACAACACCACGGACAATACCATACCCTGCTTCATGGTTCCTTCCGGCACTGCCGCCGCTTGTATCATCTAATCATGAAATACATTCCGGGATCGAGCGGACCCTTCACCCGCAGAATACCGCGTCCCGACAGCTGATCCGTCTCATGTTCGGCACCGCTGCCAACGGGTCCCCAAGTGGTCTCTCCATACTTATACATCCGGCTCCCAAGCGTTAATGTGGCAACCGTCTGATCCGACCCGTTCAAATTCAGCGTCGCGCCCTCGGCGATGACCAGATCCGTATCGGGGCTGAGAACGCCCATCCGCTTCCACGAATCGTTCATCACCATCTCGACCTCTTCCGCCGTGATCGCGCGGTCAAAGACCATCGCCTCGTCGATCGCGCCGTTCCAGTACTCCGCGTTCGGCGTGACATTGTTACCGAACCCGATCTTCATGGTGGAAGGCATCCTGTTGCACGCGAGCGTTTCCGACTGGATCTCCTCGCCGTCGAGATACAACGTCAGGTTTACCCCGTCGTAAGTCACGGCCAGATGGTGCCAGTTATCGGTGTCCGGGATGACCCATTGGGAATTCATGTTGTTTGTGTCATGCGCGAACGCCCAATACTGATTGTTGTTTGTTCCCAGATAGCCGAGGAACGTCCTTGCGTTCGGGGAGTACAGGCCGCCGATGATGATGCGCTGGCACTTGGCGTATTCCCCGGCGGACTTCACCCACGCCGCGTAGGTGAACTGGCGCAACGTCACGCTGTTTGCCGTGGCCACGCCCTGATCCTCCGCGGAGAATTGAAGCGCGCTCCCGCTCACGCCATCCACCGTCTCCGGCGTCCCCGAGATCACGCCGTTCAGCGCCGATCCGCCCGATCCGAGATTGAGAACCATCGTCCCGGAAATGGAATTGAAGTCGTAGTGGATAATCGGCTCCGGAAGCGCCAACGCGAGCGATCCCTCCTCCACAATCATCTGCGTAGCGCCCGTGACACGCCGTTTGAGCGTGAGCGTGTTCGCGCCGGTCTTGCGGACCACGACCGCATCGGCATCAATCTCCGCCTCTACCGTCGCATCGCCCTCCGACGTGTCGAACACGGCGCCGTCCGCGCCCACGATCACCGGTCCCACCGCCGGAATCCAGGGTGATGCCGTGCCGAATGCGCTCGTGCCGAGTGTGCCGCCATCCAGCGTAATCGGGAAGTCCCGGACGTTGCCTCCGTCGATAAATCCCACCTTCAGGACACCGCCGTCCAGCACGGAGAGCGAACAATCGCCACTATCCGTCCGCACCATCCGCCAATCCGCCGTATGGGGTCCGTTGACCGTCATCGAGGCGCTGCTTAAGGCATAACCGCTTGCCGCCTGCGAGGTTCCGCCGGAGAATACCGCTTCCATATCCGAGAAGGTCGCACCCAACGTTTCCAGCGTCCCGCCGGGCTGGAGGAACCTTCCGCCCGTCATGAAAACATTCCCCTTCCATGTCGCCGTCCCGTCGATCGTGAACGTTCCCGCGCCCGTTTTGACGACATGCACGGCGGAACCGCCCGTATCGTCCTTGATGTCCGTATGGAGGATCAGATCCGCATCCCCCCGCACATTCAGCCAGTTCCGCATTCCCGGCGCGCAGGCCAGCGTTCCGCCGGGGAGAATCTCCAGCCCCGAGGTTCCCGAGGGAAGTTCAATCGACGTCACCGCAAGGGTTTTCCCGTCCAGCTGAAGTTGCAGCATATCGTCATACACCTCACTCCGCAGGGTGTGGATGCGCGTCAGGGATTCCGCGACCGTAACCGGCGCGACATTGCCCGTCCCCTCGGTGACCACCACATCCGTTGTGGGAACGTCGGGGATGGTCCTCAACCCGGAATCGCGGTACGTCACCTCCATCTCGCCCACCTCTTCGTAGAAGACAATCTCCGAGATGCCGGTATAGGCGTCAAGCCCATAATTCGAGGTCACGACAAACTGGAAATAACGGCCGCGGACCGGCGTGTCGAAGAGGTAATCCTCGCCGACATACGATCCATTCCCCGGCGCGATCGTGAACGTCATCTCCTGAACCAGCGTCCCCCACGCCGCCCCGGCATCCGTGTAGGCGCCGTGGTTCTCCGGCATCGTCTCGCCCACATACACGCCCGCCGTCTGGATGCCCCGCCCGGTCCATGACTTGTTGGCCGCATACTCGTTGTAGTTCCAGAGGTGGAACCCTTTGACGGTCCGCTCCACACCGAGGTCGAACGCGATCCACGTTTCGACCGTTCCGTCGCTCAACCAAACACTGCTCCGAGTCGCGGTCCCCGCGACAACCCCGACCGACTCCGGTTCGCGGCTGGGTGCGATGTTAGACCCATCCACCGTATGGATCGGCGCGCGGTCATCCGGCGTATACCAGCTCTGAGCCGTCGCGTTGACCGGCGAAATCGGCCTCCCGATCTCCTGATAGACATCGATCTCCTTGTAGCCCACGCCGTTGTTCTGCTGCCAGTCGCCCGGCCCGAAATCGAACCGGAGCGCATCTACGCCTTTCAATCCGAGATTCATCATCCGGACACGGACACCCCGGTTCCCCGACGTGATCGTGCAGGCATAGTGCGCCGCACCCACCGTCTCAAAGGTCGATTCCCCAACCCGCCGGTAGAGCAGGGCGAAAGAGGCATTCGCCCGGTCCCCCCCCCATCCGGTGTAGACATCCACCTCGGAGATGTCATAGCCGGTCGGCATGTTATCCGTATCCAGATTGTATGTCACCTGACCGCCCGCGATGCACAGGCCGTCGACATGCCCGGCGGAACCGAACGTCCCGTCCGTCAATGAAGCCAGCGTCCCTTTGGAGTATTTGTCGTTTTCCGTGTTATTCACCGAGAGCTCGTCAACCGTCGAGACGACCGCCGTCTGGAGCAGGTCATCCGAGCGGACCGCGAACGTTATCGCGCTCTCGCCCGTGACTGACCAACGCTGTGAGGTTCGGGAATAGAAGCGGACTTCGCTCAAGCCGGTATAATTGTCGATACCGTAATTGTCAGTGACCAGCAGCTGGAGATAGCGGGTGGTGACGGGTTCGGTGAACCAGATATCCTCGCCGTAATACGGTTCCGCCCCCGGTGCACACGCGAAGGTCAGACTCTCGACAAAGGTTCCCCACGCCGCGCCGCCATACGAATACGGCATCCCCGACGAGAGCAGGTAGGTTCCCTTATAAAGGTCGCAGGTCTTGATCCCCCGTCTGGAGTAATTCACCTCGTTGCAGTTCCACACATGCATTCCCGTCACGGTCATCTCGCAGCCGAGGTCGAAGGTGATCCAGGTCGCCTTAGTCCCGTTGCTCAGCCACATGCCATGCATATATTGCGTGGATGCGGCACTCGACGCCGTCACCGGAAGCGGCGACATATAGGAACTGTTGATCGTGCAAACTGGAGCCCGCTTGTCATTTACACCAGCGCGGAAATAACTCTCCGCCGTCGCCGCGACCGGCGTGATCAGCGAATCCGCCCTAACCGTCGTCCAGACGACGGAGACCATCAGACATGCAACCATAAAATAAGATATACGTTTTTTTTTCATTACAAACCTCCATAGGGCCAGTTCAAACATACATCTCTATTATAACAAACCGTCAACCCAATGTATATGCACTTTTCAAGTTTAATTTTTCACTTTTTCATCCCCCAAACATGATTTCCGCCACTGTCCGGGAGACATTCCCACCCGTTTGACGAAAAAGCGGGTGAAGTAGGAACCGGAAGTGAATCCCGTGCGCTCCGCGATCTCGGAAACTGTGTAATCGGTTTGGCGCAACAGCATTTGCGCAAAACTCAAGCGAACCCGCATGATGTAGGTATGCAGGGTACAACCAAGCTCTTCCTTAAAGGCCGTGCGCAAAACGGAATCGCTCATCCCGGCGACACGGACGAGATCGGAAGTGGCAATCGGACCGAAAGCGTGTTCTGCAATCCAACTCCTGAGTTTTGCGATCCGCTGTTGGCGTTCGCGTCGTTCTACGGTATATCCGGCCTCGCGGATAAATGCGGCAAGATGGGCGATTAAATCGATAAGCTTGGCGGCCAAAAACGGTGTGGTGGTCAAATCTTCCTTACCGTATAGCGTCACTCCGGAAAAAAGGATTTTTTGAACCGACAGTGTCGCGGCTTGTCGCAAAACCGGTTCGCGAAGCGGGAAAAAGGCGGTCATGAGGCGGTTCGCGTAATCGCCCTTGAAGCCGATCCACATCTCCTTCCAACCCGTTTCCGGATCGGGACGGTAACGGTGCCACTCGTTCGGCGCCAAAATGAAAAGATCGCCAGCTTGAACTTCGCGCATCCCGCCCGAAGCGGTCTCCAGTTGACCTCTCCCCTCCAAAATAGCCACGAACTGGTACTCCGAAAAACAGCGGCCCCGCTCCCAAGAGAAGAGGTAATCGTTTGGATGGTGCATTGGCGGATAATCCTGTCCGGGCGCGATGACCGTAAAGCCCGCGTCCACAACCGATAAACCCCAGATATGCGAATCGCCATCCGGCGGCCGATAAAATGATGTCCATTTGTTCCGACCCGTCAACATCATGCACCTCTTTTTATACTGCCAAATGGTCTTATGGCGAATCAACGATTTAATTCGAAACGGTTTAAACCCGGGCGAAGCGGAATATCCCCATTCGCGGCAAGGCGGCCTTGGCATCCGTTCGGAAAAGTCACCCAGACGATCCGCCGGTCGCCTCGTGCCTCAACCTTCACTGCAAGTGTCCCGTAAAGAGTCTCGGTGTGCGCAGAGAAGTTGGGCAGCGCATCGGAGAGGAAGGGCGCGACGGTGATTTCGTTCCCTTTCACCTCAAAGCCCGCGAACCCGTGCATTAACGCCCCGGCGGGACCGGTGTAACAGGTGTGAATCATGCTGCCCCGCGAATCGTGCCCGTACCACCAATCTTCAGGAATCGTATTGTAACCCTCATCCGCGAAGTAGAGAAAACCGGGCGCTTTATGGCGGCGGAAGGTACGCAACACAAGCTCACGCCCACACGTGCTTTGGCAAAGGGCGCGAAGGATAACGGTGTAGCTGGGACTGCCGCCATCGACATAACCCTTGCGCTCAACGATATCCAGCATTGCCTTCTCAGTCGCGGCGGCGTGTCCGCCCGCCTCGGCCGCGCCGCTAAGAATCGCTATGGATTGGTAGCGGGCATCCTCGGAGACATAGATGCCGTTCTTATACCATTCATGGTCGATGGCTGCCACCAAGGCGGCATGACGGCGTTTCAGTTCCTCGCGACGCGCGGGATCGGTTACCAGGCCATCGATCTCAAGTGCGCGAAGAATCGCCCAGGCGTAGGAGCAGTTGTTAAAGAACATTCCTTCGACGGTATGCCCCCAATCGCCGGACGTGCCTTTGGTAAAGTGGATTTCAGGATAGAGCCAGTCGCCCAAACAGTCGCCGCGTTTCGGTTCGTACTGCTCAAGAATACCGTCCTTTACATGCGAATGGAGATAATCCAACCACTTGTCCACCACCGGCCGCATGGTCGCGAAAAGTCGATTATCTGGATAGAAACGGCTAAACTCCCAAAGCGAATACACTGGGAAACAACTCCAGAATGTGCCGCCCCAACCATAACCGTCCGGCGAAGTGTGCGGGATGCGCCCGCTAGGTTCCTGGCTGCTCGCCCATTTGAGGATGTACGCATAGAAGTAAGCCGCGCTGTCGAAAAACGACATATTGCCCCACATCGCGGAAAGGCTTGCTTCGCCGTAACCTAGGCGTTCTCGGTGTGGGCAATCCACCGTCACGCCCAACTGCGTGGTGGCAGTCATAGTGTTGTTGTCAAGATCGCGGATTGTCTCAAGGTCGTGGTCGCCGCGGAAATCGCCGTCACGCCGCCCAACGCTTGAAAGCACAATACCCGTCATGTCGTCCGCCTTAGGTCTCTCGCACCCCGTGAGATATAAAAACCGCCCCGCCTGCCAGTTTAGGCGGTTCTCGAACACGCCACCGCCACCGCAGAAGCGGAATTCCGAAATCTGCCCGAAGGTACAACGGTCCACAAACGTATCGGATACCGTCATCCGCGCTGTCGTCCCGACCTGGCCCTTCAGCTTGAGGCGCATGAAGCCCGTGAACTCTTCGCCCATGTCGATTTTCCACGCGTCGCCGTCCTGCACGATCGACACGGGGCGCAGCTCGCGGATGCACCAATCGCGGTCGGAAACATCGCATATCACGTTGAACGCCGGCCCTTCGCGCAGCACGCCATCCTGCGTGTCAGTAAACTCTTCCATGTCGCACAGACGTTCGATGCCGCGACTTCTTCCGTTACAGTTCGCGCCAATCGGGCCATACGAGCGGTCACGGGATTTCGCCACAGTCCACGGTTCAGACGAGTCGATCGCCACGACACCTTTCTCCGTCACGGCACAACCGTCCACGCTCAAGCACGAGCGCTTTTCCTTGCACAACCGTGTTCCCGCCCAGTTGTCATTAACATAGATGAGTATCTCGTTCTCGCCGTCCATCACGAGCGGTGTGATTTCGTAGGTCGTGGCGAGCAAGATGCCGTCCTCGATGTGGCTGCGGTTCGGTCCGAAACCCTCGCTCGCCGCCTTGCCGTTCACATAGAGCCGATGGCTGCCGAGCGTTGCGAGCGAGAGGATCACGCTCTTCGCGCCGTGCAGCTCCACCCGCTTGCGCGCCACCCAGTACTCAAGCGGATCGTGATCCCAGCCGGGACGAAAGAAGGGCATTCGCCACTTCTCGATGCCGGTGACGAACGTACCCTCCGCCGACGCACCGCCGCCATCGACACGCCACCAGTAGCGCGCGAAAGGCACAAGGTCCATCAGCCATTTAGGTTCGACATAGAGATGCTCTTTCGTCTCGCAGAACCCGGTGCGGATCGATGAAATCTCCGGATGTGAAACAGGCGCGACCGTCAGCGTGAACTTCTCCGGCTTCGCCCCCGCGTACTTCCAGAAAAACCTCGGCTTCACCACGCCGAGCGGTTCCGTCTGGTATTCGCACCGCAGATCATACGGCCCTTTTGCGGGCGCAGTCTGCACAAGACGCGGACGCAAAATCTTCACCGAAGGGATCCGCAATGTGTTCCAGCTTTCCTTGACGAATGGCGTCAGATCCATGCGATACGGCTTCGAGGCGAAACCTCCGATAAACGAACCGTTCATCTCCAACAAGGCGTATCGGTCTCCTTCGATTGCGTCGCAAACAAAAAAGAGTCGTCCAGCTGGTTTTACCGTTCCAAGCGAAAAGGCGATCACCGTCTCCTTCCGCGCCGTCAGCGGAGCCTGGCGCGCGTATCCAGTTTCGTCAAAACGCAACCACGGGCGGTCACCATACTTGCCGGCGGCCCATGCCTTAACAAAAGTTTGGCCGTCAAGTGAGGCCTCCCATGTAGAATCGTTGGTGAAAACTCGCATCGGTTTCCCGTCCACCACCATATCAAGCGAAGCAATCAGACCGGCATCGCCTTCAATGATATTCTCACCGACCGCCTCCAACACATTCCTGCCGGATTTCAGCGATTCGCGCACATCTTTCTGTACCGAAAGCCTCTGCCAAGAGGCGGATTGGTTGCTTTGCTTTGCGATTTCCTTTCCGTTCAACCGCACGACTGCACCGTTATCGCACGAAAAAGTGAGAACCGCCGAATCAAGTTGCATGCCGTTCGGCAGATCGAACACCGTGCGCAAGGTGGCGAATCCTTTAGCCGTCTTCGCGCCCGGATGCCAGATCCACGCCGCGCCCTCAAGCGCTGCCCCGCCGTCAACTGGTGTCGTCTCGCGCACCGAAACGCGGATCGGGATCTCAGGTCCGACTATCTCCTCCATACGCGGCGGCAAAACCGGTCTTGGCTCCGGCGGCCACACCAAGAACAAAGTCTCATTCGGCGCGAACGTCAGCCGGATGTTCCCTTTATCCGCAAACGGCTTCTCGAATATCCCCTGCTGCGGATCCCACACCTCCGCATCGTCGGCGGCAAGCCCTTCACCCGGTTTGACGACGAGCTCACGGTCGTAACGGCCGCTGCGTTCCGAGAACGCGAATACCCGGAACCCGTTCCGTTCCGTCTGCGCAACCGCAAAGGCACCGGCATCGATCGGCGGCATCTCTGCGAGCGAAACCCCGGTCAACGACTCGCTTCCCGCATACGGCTTAAGCGCGGAAAGCCCTTCGGGAATGAGAACCGCGCACCGTGCCGCATGGACGGCACGCACCCGTTCCGCGGCTCGCACACCGACAGTCGGGGGAATCCGGGTAAAGTCCTCCCTAAGCCCGCCAAACGCCGTCATCGCAATGGCGGCCGACCAAAAGATTAATTCACACCGCACCCGTTTCATCACAAAAAAATTCTCCGCAAAAGATGAATAATCACCAAATACAAGAATAATATAAACTATATGTTTTTAAAAAGTCAAGAACGCAAAAGACGGTTGGACCGTTTGACGGTTGGACAGTTAGACAGTTGTAATTAGCGACAGACGACATACGACAATCGACTAGCAACAAGCTGCTAGCCACTAATCCCCAATCACTAACCACTGGCGGCCGCGACGGAGCGCGGCCCTCCCCCTAATCCCTAACCACTAATTTCTCGTCACCCTATTCAAAGTATTACTTCGCTTTGCCGAGGCCGGGTTGGACCTGACGTGGCTGGGATACCAAAGGCTTGCCACAAACGCCGAAACAGTTGCGCGGATAGACCTCGATCCGGTATGCGGTATCTTGCGGCAAGAGATTCACGTTAATCCAAAACCGCTGAAACTCCGGCTCGAATTTAGGCGGCAGAGAATATGCCGGCGAAAGGAAACGCTGAACCAAAGCTTTTGAACCATTGGACGGCACTACCCGGATTTCATAATCAAACACCCTGCTGCCTTTAGGCACAACCGCGCTTGGGAATACGCAAGTCAGGACAATCGCCCATTTACCCTGCGCGTCCTCGGTGTTTCTGGTCTCAAGACGCAGCCGCGCGTTTTCAGGGACCTGCGGGACCGGCGTCAACTTCTCGCGGTTCTGGTTCGATAACGATCCGCCAACAGTGGCATACAGCGGCACCAGCCACGCCGGTGCGCACTCTTCGGCATTGCCCTGACGGAAATCGCGACGCTCCACCACCATTTTATTATCGTACACCGAAACCACATATCCGGCGGCATCAGTAAAATCACGGCGGGACGGAATCATCGGCATGACGTTGGTCGCGGTGCCGTTGCGAGCCCGCCCTCCGTTTTCATGGCCGGGCGGAAAACTGGTGTAGCTTAACGACGGCACCGCAAACGCGGTGAAGTTCTCCTGCCAAACGCTGCGCTCGTCATAAAACGGACGATGCGTGTGGCCGGTGAAAGCAACGGCGTTCGGAAATTCCTGAAGCGTCTTGAATGTCGGGCCTTTGTCCACCCATCCGCCAAAGCTATCCGGCGTCGTGCCTTGTATCGGCAGATGCTGAAAATAGAAGAACGGTTTGCCGTCTTTAAATCGGCTGGCGTTTTGGGTCAGGAAATCCGAACCTTTGGCAATCGAATCCCATTCACACGACACGAAAGAGTAACCTTTGACGGTACGCACCCTGATGCCATCGTACGGTTCGTTAAACGCTGTTTCCCAAGCCGATTTCATGCCGCCGGTTTTGACTATGGCATCGTCCTCGGAATAGCCGTTGGCGTGCATTTCCATGGTCATGTCACCGTAGCGCCAACCTTCAAAATCATGGTTGCCGGTAGTGGCCAGTTTGACCACCTCGACACCGTTGCGCCCCTTGCCGCCGGGGAAAACCCGATTCCAAGTGTCATTGAAATATTTCAACCCGCTGCGGATTCCCCAATCGGTAATGTCGCCGCACACCATTACCGCATCCACGTCGCGGTCGCGGAAACACCGAAGCGCCCGTTCAAGCGTTGCGGTGGATTCCGGGGTGGTGAGGTGTATATCCGATATCACTCCAAACGTAAGATTGGGATTTCCGAACAACTTTGCAGTCTGGCAACCGCCACCCAAGAAAAATAAGGTGACCCCAAAACCGTCCTTGATAAAACCGCGTCTGCTAACCGACATAACCGCCATCCCCTCAATTATTGCAAATTATGTTCGCCCCAACGATCCTTGTCGCGGTCGGTGCGGATTTCCAACACCACGCCATCATCGCCCCAACTGGACCAGCCGCCACCCAACGCTTTGTAAAGCGTGATTAGGCTGGTGGCAATGTTGCCCTGACTGACGGTAAAAGATTCTTCAAGCGACAGCAGCGACCGTTGCGCGTCCAACACGTTGTTGAAATCGCGAAGACCGCTCTTGTACAGGTCTTGCGAAATGTTAACTGCCGCCTTTGCGGCTGCCACCGCACTAGACAGCGACTGATAACGGTGGTACTCCTGACTATATGCCGAGAGGGCGTCGCGAATTTCGCGCACCGCGTTGAGCAACGCGGTGTCATAGGCGGTGTACGCCTCCTCCAGCATCGCATCTTGCAGCGCGATATTGGCGCGGATCGTCCCGCCGCGGAAAATCGGCCAGCTGACGCTTGGCCCGATCGACCAGTAATCACTGTTGTTGTCGAAGAAATTGTGCGCTTTGAGCGATTCCAGTCCAATGGAACCGTTCAGGAAAAACTTCGGATAAAGGTCGGCGACCGCCGCCCCCACCCTAGCGGTCTGCGCCGCCAAAGCGCGTTCCGCCTGCGCCAAATCCGGACGCCGCCGCAAATACTCAGCAGAAATGCCGACCAGTTGCTTTGGTTGCATCGTCAACTGCGGCTTAACCGTCTTCAACTGCTCGTGCAGCAAACCCGGCTCTTCGCCCACCAGCACCGCCAAAGCGTTGAGATACGCCTCTTCCTGCGCCATTAACAGCGGAATGGTGGCGCGGGTGGTTTCAACGTTATAACGAGACTGCTGAACCGCCAGCTCATCGCCGATGCCTGATTTCAGGCGAGAATCGAGAATTTCGAACGTTTCGCTCTGGGTGTCCAGATTACGCCGAGCCACCAGCAAACGCTGCTGCACCGTGCGGAGGTGCGCGTAATTACTAGCCACCTCGGCCGCCTGAGTCACCCAAATCTGCTCGACTCCGGCAATGGCTCCCTCCAGATTCGCCTCTGCCGCCTCAATCGTCCGGCGCGTTCCGCCGAAAATATCAATTTCCCACGAAGCGTCAAAACCGCCGCTGTAGAGATTGCGGGAGAGGTTCGCCCCGGTCTGCCCGTATTTGCTGGTGCCGAAACGCTTAATCGTGCCTCCGGCATCCACCACCGGTTTCCAAGTTCCCTCGGCGGCCGCCAACTGCGCCCGCGCTTGGCGTACTCTGGCCAACGCGCCTTTCAAAGTCAGGTTGTGGGCAAAGGCCCGTTCAATGAGACGGTTTAAATCCTCATCGCCAAAGACCTTCCACCACTCCCCGATTTCCGCTTCGGTAATTTCCGACCGCTTTTGGGCGGCTTCTCCAGCCTTTCCGCTTTCCGGCATTCCGGCATCGGCCAAAGCGACTTTGGGATCAGGCAATTCCGGCGCTTGGTAATCGGGCCCGACCGATTTGCAACCGGCCGCCAAAATGCCTAACCCGGCCGCCATCAACCCAACTATACGACAATACTCGAATCTACTTTGCATAACCATACTCCATAAAATCACTTGCCACCGGACTTGAAATGCTGCTCGTAATATCCGGGCGGGAAATCCTCCGGTGTTGGACGATAGAACCGATCCGTGATGGAATGTCCTTTCTCGCGCAGAGTCTGGAAGAGCGCATAAAGTCCCGGAACCAGCAAGACGCCCATGAATGTCGCGCCCGCCATGCCGAAAAATTCTGGAACGCCCAGCGCGATACGGCTGGACGCGCCAGCGCCGGTAGCCAACACCAACGGCAAAGTACCCAAAAGCGTGGTCACGGCGGTCATCAGCACCGCGCGCAAACGCTCGCTCGCTCCGGCGGCAGCCGCCTCGACGATGGAAAGCCCCTCCGTCTCGTGTTTGTCTCGGGCAAACTCCACAATCAAAATGGCGTTCTTGGCCGCCAGACCGATCAGCAGGATAATGCCCAGCTGCGCGTAGATCGAAAGCGGCAGATTGAAAACCTTCAGGCCGATCAGCGCACCAAGAATGGCAAGCACCACCGACAACATCACCGGCAGCGGGACCGTCCAGCTTTCATACTGCGCCACAAGGAACAGATAACCGAACAGCACTGCCAACGCCATCAGGGGACCGGCCGTACCGGCGTTGTGGGTTTCCTGATAGGTAATACCGGCGTAGTCGAAAGAATAACCGTTAGGCAGCGTCTCTTGCAGAATTCGCGCCACCTCTTTAATCGCCATGCCGCTAGGTACGCCCGGATTGCACAGAATCGTAAGTGTGGCCGAAGGGTACATATTGAAACGGGTAACCAGCCGCGGGCCGATTTCACGATCCACCGTCGCCAAACTGCCGACCTGCACCATCGCGCCAGAATCGGAGCGGGCGTAAAGCTTGAGGATGTCGTCTGCCGTCGCGCGGCCTGACCAGTCGGACTGAACCGTAACCCGGTTGACCTGGGTGCCAAGGTTGATGTCGTTGACGTACAGAGACCCCAGGTAATTCTGAAGCGTTGCGTAAAGGGTGGACAGCGGCACCTTGTACATTTCCGCCTTGGTACGGTCCACATTCAGCCGCAGATGCGGGGTTTTCGCGGTAAAACCGCTGTACGCCACCATGATCAACGGACTGGCGTTGATGTTCTGCAACGCTTTTTGCAACACATTGTCCAACGCCATCAGGTCGGTGCTTTCCATTGATTGCAAACGCACGTCAAGGCCGCCCGAAAAGCCGAGACCGGGAATGGCCGGCGGCACGAACACCTTGGCGTCGATCAGCGGTTCGGAATTGACCAAATCCTGAATGCGCTTCATAACGAACTGCACGTGCTGCTCCGGCTTTTTACGCTTATCCCACTTCAGCAGATCGCAAACCAGCATACCTTGGTTTTCGCCGCGGCCGCCAATCATGCTGTGGCCGGAAATGGCCATGACGGAATTGACTTCGGGGATATTCGCCTTAATCTTCCTCGCGGTGCGCGTCATCACCTCGTCCGTGCGCATACGGTTGGCACCCTCCTGCATCGAACAGGAGCAGAACACCACGCTCTGGTCCTCTTCCGGCAGGAACGATGTCGGCGTAGTCTGGAACATGAAAATCGCGAACAGTGCCGAAACCACCATCAGCAGGAAGGTCAGCACCAACCGGCGCGCCAGACCGCGCGAAAGACCGACATAGCCTTTGCGGCAGCAATCTAACCCGGAGTTGAACCAGGCAAACGGCCCATGTTTGTGCAAAGAGGGTTTTCGCAACAACGCGCCGCACAGCGCCGGGCTGAGGGTGAGCGCACCGACCGTGGAGAAACACACCGCAGCGGAAAGCGAGACCGAAAACTGCTGATAGATGCGCCCGGTGATACCACCCAAAAAGCCGACCGGAACAAAGATTGCCAACAACACCAGCGTGGTGGAGATGATGGCCCCGGTAACATCCTTCATGGCCTGAATGGCGGCTTCCTTGGAATTCAGACCGCGCTCCATCAGCACCTGCACGCGCTCCACCACCACGATGGCGTCGTCAACCAGCGTTCCGATGGCCAACACCAAACCAAACAGGGTCATAATGTTGATTGAATAGCCCAAGGCAGCCATCAAAATGAAAGTGGCGCAAAGTGACACCGGGATGGTGATACATGGCACCAGCGTTGCCCGCCAGTCTTGCAGGAATATGTAACACACCAACGCGACCAGACCGAAGGTAAGGAAGATAGTGAAAACAATTTCCTTGATGCAGTTGCGGACGTAGGTAGTGGAGTCGTAAGCCAACTGGTATTTCAAACCGGCTGGGAAACTCTTGCTCAAGCGCTCCAGTTCCTTGTAAAGTGCGTTCATAGCCTGAATGGCGTTGGAACCAGGAGTCTGGTTTAACAACACCGAAACCGCAGTACCGCCGTTAAAGGTGCCGCCGAAACCGTAATTCTGTTCGCCAATCTCAATACGGGCGATATCCTTCAGCCGGACCAAACCGCCGTTTTCGTCGGTCCGCACCACAATCTCCTGAAACTCCTCCGGCTTCATCAAACGGCCCTTGGATACCAGGGTGTAGCATAGGTTGCCGTACTCGCCCACTGGGGAGGCACCGACCGTGCCGATCGAGGCCTGAATGTTCTGTCGACTGATGGCGGAAATCGCCTCTTCTGAATTGATCTTCTGAGCGGCCATGCGTTGCGGGTCGAGCCAAACGCGCATAGCGAGTTTCGGCCCGTAGATGGTGACATCGCCGACACCCGGCACGCGCAGCAACGCCGGCTGGATAACGCCGTTGCAGTAGTCGGAAATCTCCAAACGCGACATCGAATGGTCGGGCGAAGAGAACGTAACGAAACCCAGCGTGTCAGACGAACGCGAACGAATACGCAATCCCGTCGCCTTGACTTCGGCCGGCAACTTGCTTTGGGCCTGGGTGACGCGGTTCTGCACTTTGACCAGCGCCATATCGCGATCGGTACCGACCGCGAACGACACGCTCAGGGAGTAGTTGCCGTCGTCGGTACATTCGGAAGACATGTAAATCATGTCGTCCACGCCGTTCACCTCGTCTTCCAGCGGGGTCGCCACCGTTGCCATCACTTCGCGGGCGTTGGCTCCTGGATAGTTACAACCCACCGAAACTTCCGGCGGCGTAACCTGCGGATACTGGGTGATCGGCAATTTGCTGATTGACACCAGGCCGGCCAACGTCAAAACAATTGAAATGACGATTGCGAACCGCGGTCTCTCAACGAATATCCGAGAGAACACGTGGATCGAATCGATCGATTCTCGAATGTATTTCTTCATCGCGAAATCCTTACCATGGGTATCTGTTATTGTTTATCGCCGGCCGGCTGGTCTTCGGACGGCAGTTCAATCTTTTCGCCCACTCCGGACTTGCGGATATTTAACTTGTCGCCGGCCTTTACCTTGTGGCAACCCTCGTTCACCACCTTGTCGCCCGTAGCCAAACCTTCGCTGACTGCGGTGCGGCCGTGGTAGGTGCCATGCACCTTGACCATGGTCTGCTTGGCGGTGCCGTCTTCCTGAACCACCCACACCCCGGTGCCGTTCTCGAAATCAAGAATCGCGGTTTCGGGGATGGTCAAAAAGCGTTTGGGATTTGACGACATGCTGTTAAGGGTTACGTAAGTGTTAGGGATTAGCACCCCGTTAGGGTTTTTAAACGAAAGCCGCACCATCATTGACGCGGTGGCGGAAGACATTTCGTTATCGGCAAAATCCCACTCGCCGCGTTCGTTGTAACGGGTGCCGTTCGGGAGAACCAGTTCCAAATGGCGGTTGCCCAGATCATCCTTATCGCCGGAAGAGACGATCTCTTGACGCCAGCTGATGTAATCGCGGTCGGTCATCGGGAAGGTTACGCGGATCGGATCCATCTGCACGATGCGAGCCATCGCGCCTTTGCTTGGGGAAACATAGTCGCCAACGTGCACCAGCGCCTTGCCGATCTGCCCGGAGATCGGGGCGTAAACCTTGGTGTGCTTGGTGTCGAATTTCGCCAACGCGATATTTGCCTTGGCCTGCATCACTCCGGCCTTGGCAGAAATCACGCCGGATTTGGCCTGAGCCAGACTAGCCTTTGCCGCCGCCAATCCGGTCTCGGCAGAGTCCAACTCGGATTCGGTGATGCCGCGCTTGTCGGCTTTCTGCAGACGATTGTACAAGCGCTGGGTGCGGTCAACCTCGGCCTCGGCGCGTTTAACCTCTGACTCCGCCTGTCCCACCGCCGCCTCGGCACTCGCCAACTGCGACTCCCGCAATTCGAGTGTAGCGCTGTAACGTTCGCTGTCGATCACGAACAGCACATCCCCCTCCTTCACCGTGCGGCCTTCCTCGAATTTCACCTCGGTGATATAACCGTCGATCTGCGGAAGAATGTCCACCTCCTTGACCGCCTCGACATGGGCAACGAAATTTTCGACCGGGTTGAACGGCTCATCGACCGCCTCTTCTACCGTTACCGAAGGCGCCGACGGAGGCTGTTGAGGCATAGCGGACGCCCCGCCCTTGGGCAGCCACATGTTGGCGAACCACCCGATCAGGCTAAAGCACACTGCCGTAACCAACCACCCGAATACTTTTGCAAACGTACCGCCGTTCTGCGTCTGCTCACTGCGTCGAATCACTTCGCTCATAATTCTCCCTCTTTATTTGACAATACCCTGAAAAACCAGATTGAGTCCTGTGCGGAGCGTGTGCTCGAGATTGAAGGAGGTCCCGCACAACCGCCCCTTCAACAATCCCATCCAAATTGAAGCCAAAACCATGGCAATTTCCTCAACATTCACGTCGGGCTTGATCATGCCGCCCTCTTTGAATTTCACCAAGTATTTCCGTAACGTGGAGATTATGTCCACATCCAACTGGACCAATTCGTCCTTAATCTCCGACATCTCCGGCGACGCCCAATCAAGGCGGGTCATCATCAAAAAGAACTTACGGTCTTCATCCCGTGTCAGCGTGATGTTAGCGTGATAAATCAGATTCTCCACCAGTTTTTCCGGTGAAGCGGGCTTCTCAATTTTTTCCTTGGTTTCCTTGTCGTGGCGTTCCACCACCGTGAGAATCAGCTTTGACAACAAGGCCTGCTTGTTTTCGAAATGCCAGTAAACCGCGCCCTTGGAAAGCCCAACCGCCCGGGCAATGTCATCCAATGTTGTCCGGTCGTACCCCCGTTCGATGAAAAGGTCCAACGCGGCCTTCATAATCATCTCGCGGGTCATTTTAGTGTCTTCTTTAGTCTTTCTTGCCATAAAGAAACCTAATTGGTGAAAAACGGGTGCGCATTATACATACCTTCCGGTAGGTATGCAAGTCAAAAAAGCAAAAAAACGATTTTTACACCAGCGAAGTAGCGAGTGACGAGCTAAGAGTGACGAGAAATTAGTGGTTAGTGATTGGGGATTAGTGGCTAGCAGCTTGTCGCTAGTCGATTGTAGCGTGTCGTCTGTCGCTAATTACAACCGCAAAACCGTCAAACGGTCAAACCTATTTATTGAAGACTTCGTCGAAATAGACCTCTACATCGCGGTGCGGAAGCACCGCGCCGGACTTCATGGCGGCTTTAAGTTCCGCAGCCGAATCCGGATCATACCACCAGTAGCCGATCAGCGAGCGCTCGTCGTTGAATTTTGACAATATGCAATCCGGCATCCCAAAGGTATCCCAATACAGCAATCTTGTGGCACCCGAATTCCACAACAACACGTATGGCACCTGCGCGGCGATTCGTTCGTCAACCTTGCGCATAATCTCATTGCGCTCGGCGGTGTTAAAGATGGTTTTCTGTTTCTTGATCAACTCGTCCACCACCGGATCTTTGAATCCGGTGATGTTGTTGCCGGAGGGACGGTCGGCCTCCGAAGAAGACCACATTGGTTCCGGGTCGCGGAAAATCTGGCTTGACCACGAAGCCCAAGTCATATCGAAATTGTACTCGTCGATATCGCGCATCCAGGCCGCGAAATCCTTACGGTCGATTTCCATTTGAATACCGACCTGTTTAAACGCGTGGTTGCACAGGGCGAGGAATTTCTCGCTGGAGCTGTCCCGCGTCAGGAAACGGAATTTCAACGGAACGCCGTTTTTCTCCAACAAACCGGTCTGGGGATTCGGTCGATACCCAGCTTCCTGAAGCAACGCTTTGGCTTTGTCAATGTTGAATTCGTAAAAAGCGTTTTTACAGGGGTGTTTGTCGTTGTACAAATCCTCGCAATACGAACGGTGAAGGAAGTAAGCGTTGAACATCATGGTGCGGTTCATCGTTTCCCGATCCACCAAATGCGCGAAAGCCTGCCGTACCCGCAAGTCGTCAAACGGCGGACGGCGCATATTCATCGCGAACCCCTGGAAACCGATCGGCTCGTAGTTGTGGACACGCTGCTTGACTGCCCAGTTTTTGTCGAACTTCTCGCCGTGGGTCTCGTTCGCCCATAAACGCGCCGTATAAACGGCATAAACATCCACCTGCCCCTTTTTAAAGGCCTCGAAGGCGTTTTCGTTGTCGGTGTAATACCGGAAAATAACCTTGTCGAAATTCATCGTGCCGCGATTGGCCGGACGGTCAACCGCCCACCAGTCAGGGCGGCGGTCCATCTGGATTTCAATCTGCTCCTTTACTTTGGTCAGCACGTAAGGGCCTGACACCACCGGAGTGTCAGTTAGGTTGAGTTTGCTGAACTCCTGTTTTTCAAAAGCGTGTTTGGGCAGGATTTCAAAATCGCCCAGAGCCAGCAGATTGCGCCAATGGCACTCTTTGGCCTTGAAACGGATTGTCCGTTCATTAAGCACCGTTGGCGGCTCGAACACCCCAAGAATGACCTTCGTGGCACCGGTGGCGTTTTTAGGATCCATCACCGCGTTATATGTCCACTCCACGTCGGCCGCCGTCACCGGTACCCCGTCGCTCCACTTGGCGCGAGGGTCAATCTCGAACGTGAAGGTAAGTTTATCGTCGGATATCGTCCAACGCGAAGCGAGGTTCGGGGCAAACTCCGCAGTGACCGAATCGATGGCGAGAAGCGTCTCGTACATCATGTCGAAGACCTGACGGGTATAGGTGTTGCTGTCCAGATAGGCGTTCAGGCTTTTCGGCGGGCGGAACGCCGCGAACCTCAGCACACCGCCCTTCCGGGCGTACGGGCTGGCGATGGCATCCGGTTGCTCTACCCAACCCGGTTCGGGGAAAATCTGGTCAGCCGACGCAAACGAAACGGTTAGAATCAACGCAAGGAATTTTTTCAAATCGAACCTCCTGACCACCTAAACCTTTATGACCGCCACAGCCGACGCTGGCTGAACACCAATGCCACCAAAGCCAACGCCATCACAAACAACACCACACACGCCGCCTGCAAAATGCCGGACGAAGTGCGCATCAGCGAATAAATGGCGTATCCGCTGGCCGCAAACATGAACAGCATCGGAATCAAGGTGAAAGCGCAGTTGCGCTTCTCCTTGACCAGCCACAAACTCGCGGTCAACAGGGTAAGCGAAGCGAGCAGCTGGTTGGACGAGGCGAAAATGTGCCAAAGCGATTTGGCGGTGTCCGGATTGCCGATCAACAAAACCGCCACCAGCGCCACCACCAACCCCGTGGCCACATACATGTTGGAAAACAATTTGCCGACCAGACCGGTCACGGCTACGGAAACGTCCGCATTGTCCGAAGCGGTCTTCTGGAAAAGCTCCTGCCAGGTAAACCGCGCCAGCCGGGTCGCGGTGTCAACGCTGGTCATCAGAAACGCCGCGATGGAGAGCGAAATGAAGACCTTCGCCAATTCAAAGTTCATCCCCATTTTAGCGCAGAACCCGGCGATGCCGCTGGCAAAAAGCGCCACCGCGTTCGGCGACTTCATCGCCGCGGCGAAGTCTCCCGACGACATCGACGCAACGGCGATCAGCGAAAGTACCGCCAAAACGCCTTCAAGCAGCATCCCCCCGTAGGCGACCGGACGAATGTGACGCTCGTTGTCCAACTGTTTGGCGGTAGTACCGGACGCGACCAGCGCGTGGAATCCGGAACAGGCGCCGCAGGCGATAGTCACAAACAAGAACGGGAAAAGACAGCGGGAGGATTCGCCGTGGTGAATGATCCAACCCGAAAATGCCGGGATGTTGATGGACGGGTTGGCGAAGAACACCCCGCAGAAACCAAGCGCCATCATGGCGTAAAGCAGATAGGAGTTCAGGTAGTCACGCGGCTGGAGCAACAGCCATACCGGCAGAGTGGACGCCAAGAAACAGTAGGCAAGCAGTACTACCACCCAAACGGTCTGCGCGGCGGAAGCGTTAAACCCGAACAGCGTCTGAAGGTCGAGCGGGAAACGGACACCGACCCAAACGCAGCAAAACATGATCGGGACAAAAACCGCGCTCGCCAAGCCGATCGGCATTTTGAAACGGTTGGTGCAAATTCCGAACACCACCGCCTCGGCAATGAAAAGCAGCGAGGCAGTAGCCACCGCCGGATTGGCGGTAAAAGTGGCGGCTACCAACCGGGTGAACTCGGAGCATACCAGCACCAGCGTACTCCAGCAGAAAAGCAGGAAGAGGATTTTCCCTGGCGCCCCCAACACCTGGGCGATTACCGACGCGATGCTGCTGCCACGATGGCGTACCGAGAGAAACAGGGTCACCATGTCATGCATGGCACCGACGAAAATGCACCCCAACACCACCCACAGCACCACGGCGGCCCAACCAAACTCGGCGGCGAGAATCGGCCCAACAATCGGGCCGGCTCCGGCGATGCTGGCAAAATGATGGCCGAACAAAACGGCGGGATGCGCCGGAACGTAATCGACGCCATCCCTGCAGGTGTGAGCGGGAGTCGCCCGTTTTTCATCCACCCCAAGCCATTTGGCGACCAACCTTGAATATACGAAATATGCCAGCAGAAAACAGGCGGTGCATGACAACAGCAGAATAATCGCATTCATGGCTATTATGTGGAAAAGATTAATCGATCACCGGGCGGCCAGCGAAAAAGCGTTCGCAGATCTCGGCATGCTGCGCATCGGTGTATCCGGTGCTTTCAACCGAAACCCAACCGTTGTAGCGGACCTTCTCGATCGTGTCGCGCACCGAACGCCAATTGATGCTGCCTTTTCCAATCGGGACAAATGAACCGTCGTTGTTCTTAGCGCGGTCAAGCAGGAAATCCTTGATGTGCAATTTGGCGGTGATGCCGCGAAGCGCCTCCAGCCACTGCTCGGTCGGGGCGTAACGCACGTGGTTCCCAAGGTCGAGATACGCCTTCACCCAAACGCTGTTGAAAGAGCGGACCAGCGCGGAGGCGAATTCCGGCAACACCCACAGGTTGTTCCAAACGTTCTCCAAGCAGATGGTTACACCTTCCTCGGCGGCGGCCGGGATAAGCTCGTTCACCGCCTCGATCGACAACCTCGTCGCGTCATTTTGGGCCTTAATGTAGTCGGCATAAGGGGCGTTGTCGCCGTCCACCACCTTCGAAACCATCAGCGTTCCGGGGTCGAAATCGATTTTGAACTCGCTCGGTTTCGGAATCTTGATGCCGCGCGCCGCGCAAGGCACCAGCAAAATGGTCGAAGCGCCGGAGGCAGAAGCCAACCGCAGCATCTGGCGAACCGAATCGATCGACTCCCGCCGTTTGGCAGTGTCGGAATGATTAAACTCCGCCCACCCCGCCATATAGGAATGGATACGCACCCCATGCTTCTCCGCAATCAACCGGTTGGCGGCGGCCTGCTGCACCGTGATTGTTTTATTGGTGAGTTCCACCCCTTGGAATCCGGCAGCGGCGATCTTGGCGCAAGTGGCATCGTCGGCCACTCCGGCAATCATCGCTTTGAAAAGCTTGGTTGAATAAACCGGGGCGGCGGCTTCTTTGGCCGGAACCTGGGAAAACCCGCGGACTGCGGCCCCGGCGGCCGCAAAAGCGGCGGCACCAAGAAATTGACGGCGGTTAAGGCGATTGTTCATGTTATCCCTCCTGTTTTAAAGCCTGGAAAGCAGTTCGCGGATCATCCGCTCCTTGGACTCAATCGACTCGCAAAGCCGGAATTGAACCCGAGCCCGGTTAAGGTTCTGCTCCGGATAATGGGTTTTGAAATAAATGTTCCCGGCCAGATAATCCTGGAAAAAGCGAAGCCCCAGCTCAAAGGTTATCAGGCGGATGGAATCGTACAGGTAATGCCGGTCAGCGTCGGTCATGAAATCCTTGGCTTGGGAAACATACCCCTTGCAGAACGACTCGCAAAGGTCAAGGTCGAAAATCACCTTGCTGAGATTCTGCTCCTCCTCGCCGACATGGTTGCAGATGGAACGGAGCGCGTCGCCGAAATCATAATGGATCAGACCGGGGCTTACCGTGTCAAGGTCGATCATCGCGGTACCCTTGCCAGTGAAATCGTCGATCATGATATTGTTGACCTTGGGGTCGCCGTGCATCATGCGCAACGCCAGCTCGCCTTTTTTCAAAGCGTTTTGGAGGGTAGCGGCAAAGCCCCTGCGATCATCGATGAACTTGGCAAGACGGCGGGCTTCCATTGATGCCGCGAGCCGTTCCTTGGCCAACGGGTTGCGATCCAGAATCTCATCGTATTTGGCCAAATAACGCGGGGTGATGTGGAATCCCGGCAACGGGTCCACCATGGTTTCCGGCGGCAAATCGGCAACCGTCCAATGGAAATGCCCCAACACCGCGCCGCACTCCATGGCGTGTTCTGTACCCTGGGCCTCGTCATAGGCGGTGGCGGAAGGAATCTTGGTGATTACGCGCCAAACGTCGTTATGCTCGTCCAACACGTAATCCCCGCCGGTGCGGGAACGAATAATCTGCGGCATCTGCCAAATCCGGTCGGCGTGGTCGGCCTCGCGCTCCAGTTTCGGGTGCGAATGGGCGGCCAACTTGTGAAGGTTGCCCATAATCGCCTCAGGCTGCGGGAACACATTGCGGTTAATCCGCTGCATGATTACCTGATGTTCGTCGTAGGTGTTGCGGTAAACCGCAAGGTAAGTGTCGTTAACGTTGCCGTTGCCGGTCGGGACGATAGTCACCAAACGCCCTTGGATATCAAACTGGTTAACGAGCAATGACAATTCCATGCAGAACTCCTGTGGATTCGATCAAACGGCTATTTTTTCTCGCAAGCCTTTTTTAAACGGCAAAAGACGATTGAGCAAACCGGCACCGCGGCATAATACGCCATGCCGATGTAGAACAGCGTACCCCAAAATTCGGCGAAGAGCATGCCAAACAGCAGCATCACCGCCAGCAGCACCGGAATCATCCGGTTGGCGGGAATGCGGATGTGCTTAAGCGACGGCGTGGGCAGACGGCAGGCAAGCAGTAAACCGCACACCAGCAGCGAAGCGGCGCCGTACCAAGGAGTGCCGGACAAGGTTGACTTCGAGTGGAGTTCCCAAATGATCGGCATCACCACCAATCCGGCGCCGCCGGGCGCGGGAAGTCCCATAAAAAAGTGTTTCCAATATGGCTGGGTGGGCATCTCCAGCATAATGTTGAAACGCGCCAGCCGGAACGCGCAGCAAAGCGCGTAAAACAGCGCCAGCGCCCAAAAACAGCCCCGGAATGCGTAAGCCGCAGTGCTGGCGTAAACCTCTTGCATCATCCAGAAATACACCAGCATACCGGGCGCGACCCCGAAGCTAACGAAATCCGACAGCGAATCCAGCTCCGCCCCCAGTTTCGATGTGGCGCGCAGCATTCGCGCCACCCGCCCGTCCAATCCGTCACACAGCGCGGCCAGCAAAATGAACAGCACCGCGGCGCGCCAATTCTCGTTGCAGCTGAAACGGATGGAGGTTATCCCGCTGGCCGCCGCCATAAAGGTGACAAGGTTGGGAATCATCGAACGCACCGGTATCGCCTCCCCGGCGACATGTCTCTGACGGCGTTTTCTTAATCTGAATTTGCCCATAAACGAAACTCCAGTTGACTAAAGCGAGGCGATCGGCGTCTCCCCCGCCACCATAATCTGACCGACCTGCACGGTTGGAGCCACTCCCTGCGGCAAATACACGTCAACGCGGCTGCCGAAACGGATCAGGCCAAACCGTTCCGACCGTTTCATCTCCCTGCACTCATCGGTAAAGCTCACAATACGCCTGGCGACCAGTCCGGCGATCTGCACAAAGGCCAACTGTTTTCCGCATTCGGTCCGCATCAGGTAAACCATCCGCTCGTTGTCCTTGCTGGCCTTGTCCAGGGAGGCGTTTAAAAACGCGCCCGGCACGTAAACCTTCTTGATGATGGTGCCGGACGCCGGCATCCGGTTGACATGCACGTTGAGGACGCTCATAAACACGCTTACCCGCCAAACCAGCTCGTTTTCCGGAACGGCGGGTTCGGCTTCGAGATTGACCTCGACCTTGGGCAAACCGGCATCCGGCAATTGCTCCGGCTTAACTTCTTCGGCCGTTTTCTCCCGAATCTCCTCCGGCAACGGAACCTGCGCCACCATGCAAACCATGCCGTCGGCCGGCGAAACCACCAGTTTTTCGTCCAACGGCGGCACCCGCTCCGGATCGCGGAAAAACAGATAAATCCCGTAGGTTAGCAACAGCCCCGGCAGGACGAACGGAATGAAAAACACGGAAACCAAACACGTCAAGGCAAACGCGCCCATCACAAATTTCATCCCCTCCGGATTCATGTGCGGGAGGAGAAAACTTTTGACGGAAAAATCTGGAGTTCTGTCTTCCATTTGCGCTTCCTATTTTTTAGGCTGTGGCCCCATCTCGAAAACCAACTCGCCGCCACGGATGATCTGATCGTGGCTGAGTTTGAAACCTTGCAGCGGCTGGCCGTTCAGCGTTACTGACTGGACGTATTTGTTCGGCCCGGAGAGATTTTTCGCCACCACGGTGAAACTCTTGCCCAAACCCAAATTGAGCCGCACTTTGGGCATCTGCGGGGCCCCGAGGACATACCCGCTGTTGCAGGGGTTGAACGGATAGAATCCCATTGCGGAGAACAGGTACCAGGCCGACATCTGACCGCAGTCGTCATTGCCGCACAACCCGTCGACCCCGTTTTTGTACTGGGTGTCGAAAATCTCGCGGATCAGTTCCTCGGTGCGCCACGCGCGGTCGGCATAGTTGAAAAAATACGCCACATGGTGGCTCGGCTCGTTGCCGTGGGCGTACTGTCCGATCAGCCCGGAGACGTCGGAGACAAACCCCATGCCGTCAATCTTTGAAGCCTGCCGGAACAGCGAGTCAAGCTTGTCGCCGAACTTCTGCTTACCGCCCAGCAAAGCCACCAACCCCTCCGGATCCTGCATCACATGCCAAGTGTACTGCCAGGAATTGCCCTCGGTGAAATCGTTCGGAGTCCCGGCCCCGTGGCCAAGCTTGAAGGGGTCAAACGGCTCGCGCCAATTGCCCTTGCTGTCCTTGCCGCGCATGAATCCGACCGACGGGTCGAATACGTTGCGGTAATTCTGTGCGCGCTTCCCGAAGAACGCGGCGTCTTCGGTTTTCCCCAGCGCGGCGGCGAATTGCGCCATGCACCAATCGTCGTAAGCGCACTCAAGGGTACGGGAAACGCTCTCGCCGCGAATATGGTCGAACGGGTAGTACCCGTACTGGTCGTACAGATCCCAGCGGTCTTTCGGATGGCCGGGATGGTTCTTGGTGAGCGACTCGCGAATCGCCGCATAAGCCGCTTCGGGGTCGAACCCCTTAAACCCCTTGAAGTAGGCGTCAACAATCACCGGAACGGAGTGGTTGCCGATCATGCAGTGGTTTTCCTTTCCCCACAGGGTCCAGATCGGCACATATCCCTTGGCCTGCTGGTGGGCAACCATGTTGTTGACGAAGCACCCCACGTATTCCGGGGCGATGATGGTGTAAAGCGGATGCGCGGCGCGGTAAGTGTCCCAGAGCGAGAAGGTCGAATAATAAGCCTTACCGGGCGCGGTGCGCACCTGGTTGTCCGCCCCGCGGTACTGGCCGTCAACGTCGGCGATGTTGTTGGGCTGGATGAACAGGTGGTAAAGCGAGGTGTAGAAATTCTCCTTCTGCGCCGCCGTGCCTTCCAAAAGCTCCATACGGCCGAGCAGCGAGTTCCACGCCTTTTTGGCGGCAGCGCGGACGGAACCGAAGTTCCATCCCGAAACCTCCGCCGCCAGATTGCGCTTGGCACCGTCAACGCTCACCGACGAAAGCGCGATTTTCACCTTCAGCGTTTCGCCGGGCTTAATGTCGAAATCGAGTATGTATTTGGGGGCTTTGTCGCCATCCTTTTTGGTCAACTCGCGGATTTCGGTGAACGGACGGTCGAGCGCAATGACGAAATAATATTCGCGGTCAACCCAAGTGGAGGAGCGGGCATGGCCGGAAATCGTTTGTCCGTTTTCCACCGTCACGTCGCTCTGCAGAATGTGGCGGTGCAAATGCTCCATGCCCCCCACTACCCCATACTGCAAATCGACCAACAGCCGGGCCGGGGCATCGCGGTTGTAGGTGCAGTTGTAAAAAGCCACGTGCGGCGAAGCGGTCACTTTCACGTCAACACCGAAATCATCCAGCGTCACCGCGTAATAACCCGGTTTTGCCTGCTGCGTTTCCTTGCGGTAGTTGCTGTGGAAATCCCCGCGATCTACGGTGCCGCTGAAGGGCTGGATGCTCACATCGCCCAGATCCGGGCAACCGGTACCGCTGAGATGGGTCTGGGAAAAGCCCCAGATCTTAGTGTCGTGGTACATATATCCGGAACAGTAGGCCCAAGTGCCGTTGCCGGTGTCGGGGCTAGCCTGAATCAACCCGAACGGATAGGCGGCTCCGGGGAAAGTGTGGCCGTTATCCGCACACCCGATGAACGGATTGACATACCGCGTATAGTCCTCGCGGACATATTTGTAAGACGCGCAAGCGCCGGTCAACATCAACACCGCCGCCACAAACCAAGCTCTCTTCATAACACGCTCCGTAACCTCTACGCCGTCTCGGCGCGAGACAATAATTCCGCCAAACACAACTCATATTATTTAACCAAATTTCGGGGCGAAAAACAAGCCAAAAGGAAATTTTTTAAGCGCGCTGGCCCAAAAGGATTTTTTGAATCACCGCGAACTTATTTGAGGAATTTCCGTTAAATCTAAATTGTTTTTAGCCGCAAAAGGCGCATAGGGCGCAAAGGAGAATCGTTAGCAGCTAGCCGTTAGTGATAAACCGTCAAACTGTGGACACACCTTCGGCTACGCAGTTTTGGGACAGGATTTACAGGATTCACAGGATTATGGATGAAATTTGCCGTAAGATGATTGGTGCGGCAGCCCCGCTGCCCAAGCACAAATGCCGTGTCTATCACCAAACGAAATCTCTAAATCTCCTGTCTGGAAATTAAAAGGC
>JAFTCL010000019.1 GCA_017454745.1 Kiritimatiellia bacterium | reverse complement strand
TGCGAGAGCTTCAGCGAGACCAGCGCCTCCGCCTTCAGTTGCGCGTACGCCCGCTTGTTCGAGACCAGGATACTCGGTAACAGCTTCAAAGCCACGGGACGGTTGTCGAGCTGGGTGTCCTCCGCCAGCCACACCGACCCCATCCCGCCCTGGCCCAGCTGCCGCACCGCGCGGTACCGCCCCGCCAGCAACGTCCCTTGGGCGCCGCCACCCATCGTCACATCATCGTTGATCGTGTTCTCATTCATACGCCCACCTGTCATCTCGCAATTACGGCATTTTTACCTTTCACCGCCACCGCCGAGTTCCCTCAACAGAACGTACTGGTCAATATGACCCAAACCGGAACAAGAGCCACTCCGAATTGGCTTCTCGTCGTTAATGGTATCGTATGTCGTCATAGCTCAAAAGCCCTTTTCATGTCGCAGAGGTGATGAACATCGCCATATAGTGCGGCATGGTGATTTTCTTGCCGCTTACTCCAATGTTCCCGCCAGTCAGTTTGTAACCGTATGGGATATGACCTTCCTGAAGCATTTTATCGAGAGAAAGCGTCCTTCCCGACTGTGCCTTCACCTCTACGGGAACGACTCCGTCGCCTGTCTCAACAACAAACTCCATTTCAACTTCGTCTTTCCGGTAATAGATCAACGGAATTCCGTTTCGCGCCAGAATCCCAGCGACAAGATTTTCGTATATACCGCCTTTGACACTCCCCTTGAGCGATCCGTCCAACACTTGACGCTTCGTCAACATCCCGTATGACGCGCAAAGGAGTCCGACATCGGAAAGATAGAGCTTGAACCAATCCTCCTTAATATACCCGGATAGCCCCGTCAATGCTACGTTGACACATTCGGCAAGAGAAGCAAGGCTGGAATCCTTCAACCAGTCAACGCTGGAGAGATATTTGCGCGCCGATGCCCCCTTCTCGACTTCGGAATACTTAAACTTGCGGTTTTCCTTGGCGAGAATTAACGGCATCGCGCGAAAACACCGTTCAATTTTGGGGATGTCAACGGTGGAGGCGTATTTGTGAATGTCATCAATATAGGAGGAAAGGATTTTTTCCTGCACCCGCTGCACGTCACCGAAATGGCGATTCTCGATGTAACCGCTTACCACCTCGGGCATACCGCCAACTACGGCATACTCACGCATCAGGTCATGGAACTTTCCGTTGGCAACCTCTGGCACCGGATCGCGCCGAAGAAAATATTCGCGAAGCCGCCAGATCTGTCCGCGGTCATATCCTTTTGCCCAAAGAAATTCCTCAAATGACAGCGAATGCATTGTAATCTGGCGTTCAAAGCCCACCGGAATGGATTTCGGTTCCCGATCCTTGCGCTTATATTTGATGCCAAGGAGCGATCCTGATGCCACAACATCATAACGGCCATCCTGAGCAAGGAATTTTAAAGCCGTCCTAGCGTTTGGGCATTCCTGTATCTCGTCCAAGAAAATCAACGTCCCGTCCGGGACGAAACGCACATCCGGTCGTATCGCTGAAATGCCGGCACAGATTGTATCAGCATCAAGGCTCCCATTGAAGACCGCACAGAAGTCCGGCTCCTCAATGAAGTTGATCTCAATGAAACTATCATAATTCTCTCGCCCGAATTTCTCAATTATGAACGTCTTACCGATCTGACGCGCCCCTTTGACGAGAAGACACTCCCGCCCCTTCTCGGCTTTCCAGCCGACAAGAAAATCGTAAAACTGTCGCTTAAGTTCTATCATGCCTTTTAAGTCCTAAAATACAACGCTATTATTTTAACATTTTCCGAAGTTTAGGTCAATTAGCATATTTTTAGAGGACAAAAAGGAATAAAATGCATATTTTTAAGACTTAATTCCGCAATAAATGCATATTTTTAAGACTTGTTGCTTTGCATAGACAGGTCCGGACATCCGACGATTAACGCAATCCGCGTTTTTCTTCCCGCAGTTCCTTAAGACCTTCCTGTATGAGGGCAAAAACGATTAACCACGCGACAGCCCCAACGGCGAACTGTACCGCGCAAAATGGCAGTTCAAAACCGGAATTCCAAATCATGTGCAACACCACCGGCACGAAGAAAAGCCGAAGAAATTTTATATCCTTGAGCATCTGGAAAGAGAATTTCGCTGCCCCTTTCACACGCCACAGCGCTGCGGCAGTAATGGCCGTCCAAACGATGTGCCCAAACGGCGAAAGCACACCGCGAAGCAGGATATTTGACGTCATGGCGTCAAGGCCGCCGGACAAAAGAATGCGCAGCGCGTAACCCATGGACTCAAACACGGCAAACCCGGTTCCAACCGCCGCGCCCAACAGCAAGCCGTTCAATTTATAACGGTACTTTATGGAACCGCCCATCACGATAACGGCGGCAAGCTTACCGGTTTCCTCGACAATCCCGGCGATGGACGCCCCTAGCCACGAAAAAGCACCCGTTACCGGCAACGCAAAAAGAACCAACGAAAAGATTAGCGACAGGATGCCGCCAAACAGTACGAACCGCAACACTTGGTAAAGCGAAACGTTGCGCCTTGCGTTTACCTCAATGAAAAATATGAGCGTAGAGCAGGGAATCGCAATTGTGCCCATGGCGATCAGCCCGGGCAGGAGATTGGGATTCTTGAACCAGCCGATGGCGCAACTGAAAAGGAAATAGATTAAGCCGGCCCCGATAAGCGAGCGCGTAAAAAGCCAAGGCCGCGGCCATCCCGTGTCAACCAGTGAAATGTCGGGAATAGTGGCCGGTGTGCCGACCGTAAAGTAGTTCTCAACTTCATCCGTGGAATGGCTTCGGAAGATGTCTGACACGAACTCGCCCAAATTGAACCTTTCCAGTTTCTCCACCCCGGCAATGTCGGAAATCTTCCCGCCCAGCTTGCGAGCCATAGAACCGGCATTGTTTTCTGATGCCGTTTCGTCTGAATAATTCATCGACGAGGATGGAGGATTAACGCGCTTTGCCACCTCCTGGCCGCCAGAATTTACACGATAAGCATTCAAACGGGTTGAAATAGGATCGTCCAATTGATTGTTTTCCATAACCGTACCTTTCCTTGTGGTTTTGCAATCAGCAAACCAAACGCAAAAACCTTTGTCAGCACACTATTACTCATAGACATGGGATTTTTCTAATTCAGCGTTAAAACATTTAATGACCTCGTTTTTGTATTCGTCAAAAGATATTACCCCATTTTCGCAGAGCATCTTAAATTCGACAGCAACTCGCGATGGATCGTACAATTCTGCATAACGAATTATGGAACGCTCGTATTCCGGTTTATCGATTAAACCTTTTTCCAAAAGCAACCTGAACTCCTCCGCTTTGTTGACATCCGGCTTAAGGTCGTTTCTCGCCTTAAAGTAAATACCCGACTGCTCGTTTTGTTTGAGGATCGCAGCGACGGCAGGAACTATAGTTCTCGCAAACACTTCTACTGCATTTTCTGTAACGGCATTCGCTTTCATTGCGAATCCCGTCTTTTCGAAAGTTGCAATCGATTCCTTAAAGATTGGGCGACCGGACGAGATTATACTGAATTGATCAATTGCAGATATCAAAGAAATTTCTGTCTCTTTGCATACGCCAAAAGCTTCAACATCTACCTTACATGTAGACTCAGAATAATATGAGTGCGGAAGCAACCCGGAAAGGATAACCTTGGAAATATGGTCAAGATCATGATTATTGACCGGATTGTCCACTGTGATTCGTATGGGAATGGCATTGCCGTCGGTAGAGAAAACTTTGGGCATAAGTCGAACCGCCCAAGCGTTTATATCCTCTTCTGGCAACGCTCCGACTAACCGGGGTATGGGAGTTGCCGGCGTAAAATTTTTTTCTAGTGGCGCCATATTAATCTCCAATAGCATGATACGGTAACGATTTACTGTTTCGTCACTTATATTGCGAAATTGTGAATATCCTTCAAAACGAACGGTCATGCACCCACACAGCGAATTGACTAATATCGAAAAAAACAGAATTCTTTTCGCTGACTTCATTTAATACGACTCCTTTCCATGTCTCCAAGTATTCTTACCACTTCTTCGACCAATGTCCTTCGAATCACATCTAGGTTTTTCTCGTTGGCACTCTGGTCAAAATATGTGCCGTAAACAGAAAACACTCTCCCGCCATCATAAAAAACGCATTCATTATGGTGAGACCGGCGAATAAAACCCGTGGGAAAATAGCAAGACATTCTAATACTGTACATATTTTTCAGTTGACCCTTATGTGACAATTTCTCGTCACCCGCGAGTGCCACCGTAACTTCATGGACATCATTCCATTCGTACCATAACGGCACTAGGGTAAGTGAAAAAATAGAACATAGTATAGGAACTGCTGGATTTGATTCTTTGGCATCAAGCACCCGCAGACGAACGGTAATCGGTACGCATGAGCCGTCTTTGCCAAACACGTCCGGACGCAGTCTGATGAAATCATCAAGTGTGATATTGTGGTCGGCAAATGCCGTCTGGCAGGGAAAACTTGCACCATACCGCAACATAACCTTATCTACGCGATACCTCAATGCAGGGATGTTATTCACTTCGGTCAAAGGATACCCTTCGAACAGATAAGAGCAGCAACCATTCCATAAAATCGCGGCTAGCACCATCTGGAGGATTGACAACATTGCCATGGGATTATTTCGTATTTTCACGCTTGATTTTCCTTTGGTATTCTTCTTCCGTTATTATCCTCGATTCGCCTGCAGACGGCAAACAGAATCCTGCTAGTTCAAACCGATTGTTTTGTTTTGCAACCATTTTTTTGCTTCCTCATCCCCATTCTTGGCGGCTAGACGGTACCATTTGACAGCCTTTTCTTCATTGCGCGGGACTGAATGCCCGCCATCCCACTGTATTGCGAGAAACTTTTGCGCTTTGACATTCCCATGTTCAGCTGCTTTCTCATTCCAGCGCATCGCTTCACCTAAATTTCTCTCCACGACCCGACCTATGAAACACATCAGCCCGTAACGATGCTGCGCCTCTGCACAACCGCCGTTCGCAGACTGAAGGTAGAGCTGCGCCGCTTTTTTCTCGTCGGTTGCTTCTCCGATTCCCTTCTCAGCGCAATAGCCGCGCCAGTATTGCAACCGAGGGTCAGTTTCATCGCCTTGCTTCGACAGCTTTATACCATCATCCCAATTACCTGCCGCGAATGCTTTTAACGCAATTTCCGTTACCTGCCGAGTCTTGTCGGTTTGGTTCTGTATTCCGTTTTCCCGTTGTACATTGCCAAGCGCAACGTTGCCGCGCAGCCCTGCCGCGTCCAGAAGCAGTTTCTTCACATCGGCATTCTTTACGGCATCCAAAAGCTTTTTACCAGTCTTGTCGGCCACGTTCGGGTTTGCGCCGCGCCGGAGTAGAATTTTTATTATGTTCATAGTTCTTTCGTCAATACCATACTCTGTGCATGCAAGATAGAGTGCTGTTGCCCCGTTTGCATCAGTTGCCTCTAAATTTGCTCCATTGTCTATCAAAGCGGACACGAGTTCAGCATTGCTAGATTCGCTTGCAATGTGTAAAGGGGTATATCCCTCAAACATCAAATATTCGCCAGAATAAAACCCTTTGCAATGTTCGTTTATGTCTGCGCCATGTTTAACCAGTGTCTTCACCACTGCATTGACCTCTTGATCATTGTCACGATGCCATCCTTTTCTTGCCAAAAGTTGTATTGAACTAAACCCATGAAAAAACTTATTACTGTCTCCAACACGCTGATTGACATCCACGCCGTAATCTGCCAGCCTTTCCACGGCTTTGGGATACATCCAATATATTGCTTTGTGGATTGGCGCAAAACCTGCATCCGAACCGTTTCCGCCAATAACCGCATCGGCTTTTGCCCCATGTTTAAGTAGAACATCGAGCACATCAGGATTGAAATGAGAGATGCCTATCGCGCTATGTACTACACTTTCCCCAATATTGGAAAGGGAATTGATTTTTCCGCGACACTTATCCACAGCGTAACTTATCAGTTCGGCATCATCTGAATATTGTGCCAACTCGTGCAATATGGTTCTACCCAAGCCATCCACTACATCGACACTTGCCCCCGCTTGCAAAAGACGTTTGAAGGCATTAACATCCCTAGCATGGAAAATTGGCGATTTGCCTACTTCAGATCCTGATTTAACGCGAACATTACAGTCTGATCCGTGTGACAAAAGCCAATCAATGCAATCAAGGGAATCGGCTCGATTGGTATTTGCGCATGCGTAAAAAAGCGGAGTCTTCCCGGTTGTACCAGACGATGCATTCACAGAATGTCCGAGTGAATTTAGATACTCCAAAAACACATGGTCGCGTTTATGGGCGGCATGGTGCATCAATGTGTACCCGTCATGCGACAAAGAAAGATATGGCGTTGAAACGTTGATTTCCGCTTTAACCTCTTCCAAACGACATTTGCTAACTAATTCAAAAAGCGCCTCTTCCTCCACCTTTTCGATTTCTTCCTGCCGAATTTGCATTCTTTTTGACGCTTTCCGGAAGTATTCCCGCGCTGTCAAATAGTTACGGCGTTTATAATCCGTTGAATAAGCTCTACCAAGCTGATAATCAAGTTCGGGATCGTCTTCAAAGGCATTCGCAATACACGCAAACCCCTCGTCCCATTTATCCGCTTTGAAAAGATCAATGATTTTACGGTTGGCCTTCCTACCCTCTACGATTTTTCTTTCTTTACGTTCCTCCTCTGCTTTTTTTTCTGCGGCAATACGTTCGTTCTCTTCACGAATTTTTCGTTCCTTTTCCGCTCTGGCCTTATTGGCAGCTTCTATTTCTGCTAGTCTTTCCGCCTCAGCGACACGTTCGGCCTCCGCACGCCGCGCAATTTCCACATTTGCAAGTTCCGTCGCCCTGTCATAAGCAGTTCTTGCGTTGCCAAAAGTAATTTCTGCGTCCCCGAATAACCCTTGTGTGAATGATTTCTCTGCACGTTTAAAAATCTCGTCCGCTTGAGCATTCTCATTGACAGAAAATTTGCTAGCATTGGCGGCAGCGGCGGATTTTCGAGCCGCGTCTGCCGCATCACGAGCGTCAACCGCTTTAGTTCTGGCGGTTTTGTTTGAAACTAACCATTCCCATATATCACTTACTTTAGTGAACTGATCTTTTGCCGCCGGGAAATCATTTTTTTCAAAAGCCGATTCTCCCGCCCTAAACGCAATATCCAAATCATTTGCCTTGTCTTTGAACAATTCCCATGACTGCCACTCCTCACGATTGCTAGCGTCACGGCATTTGCCTGCTTTGCCCTTAAGCTCGTATACATGATGCTTTATATTTTCCTCTGCCTCCCGCACCATCATTTCCGCGGCGGCTTTGGCTGCCTCACGCTTGATGTTCCATTGCCAAACCGTTATAACACCAGCGGCCACCGCCGCAGCGGCATAAAGCGCGGCAAGCCATTTCAGCAAGGGGCGTTTGCGACGGCAGGAGGAAATAGGCTTTACCCTTTTCCCATCCAATGCATCGGCAAAATCGCCGCAGGACGCAAAACGCTCCTCCGGCTTTTTCGCCAGCGCTCTCGCCAACGCGACGCAAACCGGCTTGGGCAAACTACCGGGGATTTTTGCCTGGCGGGTGGTTACCGTCACCATCATTACCATAGGGTCGCCGCAATCGAAAGCCGAGGAAAAGGGGACCTCACCGGTGACCAGTTCGTAAAACATCGCCGCCAGCGCGTACTGGTCGGTGGCCGGGCCTTGCTTTTCGCCCTGCCACTGTTCTGGTGCCATGTAGGGGCGAGTACCGGAAGTGTCGCGGACTTCACGACTAATACGCCCCATCGATGAGCGTATCTCCGCCGCCAAACCAAAATCCAACACCCGTGCTACTATCGAACCGTCAGGTTGGGTCTCCACCATCACGTTTGACGGCTTGATGTCGCGGTGGATGATTTTCTGCCTGTGCGCGTAATCCAGTGCCGAGGCAACCTGACTGGTGATATCCAGCGCCTTTTCCAACGGCACCTTGCGGTCCGGGAACTGTTTGCGCCACTGCGAAAGCGTCACACCCGGCGCATACTGCATAACCAGCAGCGTCTCGCCGGACAGAACGCGCAGTTTCTCCCGCGTAGCGTTGTCAGAGTATTCTACGCGACTCGCCGGATGCAGCGTAAGCGCGGCGGCAATGTTAGGATGGTGCAAACGTTGCACCAGCAAAAAGTTGGCGCGGATGTTCTCAAGATCCTCCGCGCTGTTTTTGATTACTGGGGGTAACCCTTTGACCGCCACCTCCACCCCGGAAACGGTGTCCCGAGCCAGATAGACCGTGCCGAACCCGCCGCCTCCCAGCTCGCGAATCAGCTCGTACTGGTCGATGCGGCCCAGAAATTGCCGTCCGGCCAGCGTCTTCTCGCTGCCGAATGACTTTTCCGGCTCCGCCGCATTATTCCTCAAAGTCCTGTCATCGCCAAAGTCGTCCATCGCATCGCCCCCATACCTTGCCGCATATTTTCCCGCACGGCGAATCACGCCATGATCCGTTCGCCGTATTTTTTTAGCCTTGCCTCACCGAATCCCTCGATTGCCTTAAGCACTTCAGCCGTCAGCCTTTCAGGCTTGGCGGCCTCGGCCATCTGCGCGTCGGTCATCACCATATACGGCGGCACCCCGTCCTCTGCGGCAATCGCCTTGCGCCGCTCCCGCAGCTTCGCAAACCGTTCGAAAACCGCCGGCTCCAGCACCTCGCGGTAATCCACCCGCCGTTGCGACTGTCGCCCGTCCCGGACGTACGCGCCTTCCTCAAGCCACTCCACGCAAAACGCCCAGCCGTTGCCGGCAAACGCCTCGCCGACCTTCAGGACTCTCCGCCCGCGCAGGAACGAGTTTAAATCGTCTTGCGCCCGCCCGTCATCCGCCAAAGGAACGAAAAACGTGCTTATCTGCATTGTCCCGCCCCTCCAACGGAAATGGATTCCGCCCGGAAACTTTCGGCGCCGCTACTTGCGTCCGGGCGGAGGGATGAATTTGTCCCATAGCACGGGATCCGGCCGCCCGCGGGGACCGCGCGGAGTTCTGTCCTGCGGTGCTGCGGAGCAGACGAGGCGGAAGCCGTTGTTGTTGTTGCGGTTGCCGGGCTTGTTCCTGTTGCGGTTCGCGGAGCGGCAGTTCTCCGCATGGTTGTTCCAGCTGCCGCCGCGCAACACCCGGTTATCGCCCGATGCCCCTCGCGGACTGCCAAATTGTGTCTTCGCCATACCAGGGAATCCGCGCCCGAGACAAACGCCGTGAGCGACGTGACCCGGCGCTGCAGCTCCGCCTCGCACAGCTCCCCTTTCTCAAAAAGCCTCTCGCAGGCCCGGACTTTACGCCCATAGCGGACGCGGCTTCGGCGCGACAGGTACACGGCGCTGCGGTAGATACGCATGCCCAAAAACTCCATTCCGGCGGCGGTACGGTTTATAAACGGTTCGCGCTTCAGCTCCAAGCCAAGCGTCTCCCCCGAAAAATCGGAGACACGCCTCCGCAACTCTAGCAGCGTCTCCTTGCGGTCTGCCCAAAACACGAAATCGTCCATGTAGCGCACGTAGCCACAGCCAAACCGCGGCATCCTGTCAAGCGGGTCCAGATACAGGTTTGCCAGATGCTGGCTGGTCAGGTTCCCGATTGGTACCCCGCGCCCCGGTGTCTTCTCGTAAGCGCCGACTATCCGCCAGAACCACTCCAAAAGTCCGGGATCCTTGAAACGGCGTTCCAGCATCCGCCGTACCCCATCGTGCGGGATGGAGTCGAAATACTTCCTGAAGTCGCACTTCATGAACCATTCGTGGTGCCGAGCAAAGTGCGCCGCCCGGTCCACCGCAGCGGACTGCCCCTTTCCCTTGCGGCACGCGAAAGTGTCGGCAACCAGCCAGCGGTCGAAATACGGCTCGCAGATGTTCATGATCGCGTGGTGAAGCACCCGCTCGCCGAACGCCGCCGCGCAGATTTCCCGCTCCTTCGGCTCGTAAATTGTGAACCGCCGGTATTCTCCAACCGGGTACGTTAGGTTCTCGATACCCATGCGCAATTCCTCGATCCGCTCTTCAAGGGAATCCTGCCATTCGCGCTGGTCGGCGCGGTGGCGCTTGCCCCGGCTCGCCTTCCAGAAGGCGAGCCGCAGGTTGTCCGGATCCAGAATCCGCCCCAATACCCATCCGATTCTTTTCATGTTGCAAAACCCAATGCCAACTCCCGTTGAAAACCCCCGCCAATGGTCGCGCGTCCCGCCAATGTCCCAGGTGCCTTAGCTGCGGCCCGCTTGCGCTCCGCGCACCCCCGCTCCGCGGGGGCCGCCTGGCCCGCAGCCCCATCTTCGCTCCGCCCCTTCACTCGCGCGGTCCTGCGGAGCAGACGAGGCGGAAGCCGAAGTCGTAGACGCGGAGGCCGGGCCCGTACCTGTAGCGGTACGCGGAGCGGCAGCCCCCCGCATGGGCGCTCCAGCCGCCGCCGCGCAACACCCGGTTACCGCCCGATGCCGTGTTGCAGGGATCGGTTTCCGGCGAACGCGAGTAATAGTCTCCATCGTACCAGTCCCGGCACCACTCCCAGACGTTGCCGCTCATTCCTACAATGCCCAGCTCGTTGCCAACGTCTTTCTCGTCCACCCGGTGGGTACGGCAACCGTTAGAATCGAGTTTTTTTACATCCCAGTCCGATTCGTCAAGCCGCCCCCTGCCGGAATTTTCGTAGTACCAGCCCAACCGGTCTAAGTAGTTGCCTCCGCTGTAGGTGTAGCCTCTGGACAGCGGGCCGCCGCGGGCCGCGTACTCCCACTGCGCCTCCGTCGGCAGCGCAAAGACGCACTCGCTTTGGGCGCGGTTAAGCAACTCGACCATTTGGTCGCAGTCATCCCAGGAAACCCTTTCCACCGGGAACCGCGAGGTGTCCATGCCGGACACTGCGGATTTCCCGCCGCCCGATGCGCTGAAGCATGACGGTTCGGCGCTTGATCCGGTTATCGGCCCCAGCTTATTGTACATCGACGCCCACTGGGCCTGCGTCACCGGGTACTTCCCGATCCAGAACCCCTTGGATATCGTCACCCGGTGAGCCGGCTTTTCGTCGCTGCCGCCATTGTCGCTCCCCATCATAAAGCTGCCCGCAGGGCACCACACCATCTCCATTGCCGCGCCGCCCGGCATGATGACGGTCTTAACGTCGCCGGCTCTGGGTTCTTTACGTTCCTGAAGCCTGCACTCAAGCCGTTTAGGGCCGCGCCAGTCGACCGTTAGCTCATCAATCGTCCCCTCGTAACGCCTGCCGTTCTCGGCATGGGTGAATTTGAACGGCCCGATCCTGCCGTTCGGCGTTAGCCGCCCAAGTTCCGCCGGCGTGCGGCGGGGCCCGCGGCCAGCCTCCGTCACCTCCGCCTGCACTTCGCGCCCGTCAACCGTAGCGGCCAGCTCCGCCGTCGGCACAAGGTGGTCTTCAGCATCCTTCTTCAGGCGTGCCGCGGCATCATTTCCCGGCGCCCACTCCAGAGCCTTATCCGCCTCCGCTATGCACTCCTTCCACTTTCCGGCCTTGAAATACTCGCGGGCGGCCTCCACCCTGGTCTTGACGCAAAAATCCCTTGCCTCCCGCGCGGCATCAGCGAACTTCTCCCGCGCCGCCGCGAGCGACTTGCCGGCCGCCGCGAAATCGCCGCGTTTGAAGGCGGCGTCGCCGGCCTCGCGCAGCCGAGCCGCCTCGCCGTACCGCCCGGCGGCGTATTTCTCCGCATTGAAGTCGGCCGCGTCACCGCGCAAAATGGCGGAAATCTCGCCGACTGCGGCCTTGGCGGCGTCGCGCCCGGCCTTGTTTTCCCGGAGCCACGCGAGGTCAAGAGAGATTTGGGTCTCCGCCTTGTCCGCCATGTCCAGCGCCGTCTCTGCCTGTTCGAGCGACTCCGGCTCCGGGAGCGCCTTCAGCGTCTTCCACTGGCCGTCGGCGGACGCGATGCGCCCCTCCAGGCCCTCCGGGGCGGCGCGGTAGCCGTCCAATTCCCTCATCTTGGCCTCCGCGTCCGATCGTTTGATGTTGAGCCGTGTCTTGAGCCGCACCAGCTCGGCGGCGCGTTCCTGTGCCTCTTTGGCTCGCTTTGCGGCATCCTTGGCGGCCTCTTCCTTCGCCCGTGCGTCAAGCTCGCGCCGGCGTTCAAGCCGTACCCTTTCCCTTGCCTCGCTCAGCGGCTTCATTTTCGCCGAAACTGAGGCAATGGCTTCGGCGGCGGCGGAAACCTCCGCCAAGCGGTTGGACAGCGAAACGGCGGCGTTGTCTGGGTCGGGCCGCCACTCCGCCGAGACTCCGGCCCACAGGTTGCTCAGTTCCGAGAGCTGCGTTTCCAGTCCCTCCGGGTCAAGGCGGTAAGGCTCGGTCCCGTTCCACGCGGCGGCGGCCGTCGCCGCGGCTTTCGAAACCGCTTCGGCCAGCCGGTTCGTCTCTGCCGCGTATTCAGCGCGAGCAAGATTCTCCGCCTCCCTACGGGCGGCATCGCGCCGGGCGTGCCATTGCCAAGCCGTAACGCCGGCGGCGGCAACCGCCGCCGCCGCCCAGAGCGCCGCCACGCCCTTAAGCAGACGGTGTCCGCCGGCGGGTTTGGCCTTTGCTCCGCCCAACGCTGCGGCAAAGTCGCCGCAGGCGGCGAAACGTTCCTCCGGGTTTTTGGCCAGCGCCCTGCACAAAGCCAGACGCACTGGTTTGGGCAATTCCGGGGCCGCCGCGAAAACTTCGCGCCCCACGACGTTCATCATGACCACCGGGTCGCCGGTGTCGAACACGGATGAGAACGGAACCTCGCCGGTGACCAACTCGTGGAACAGCGCCGCCAGCGCGTACTGGTCGGTGGCCGGCCCCTGCCGGCGCCCCAGCCACTGCTCCGGGGCCATGTAGGGCCGGGTGCCGGAGACATCGCAAACCTCTTTGGAGATGCGGGACATCGATGAATGCACCTCGGCCGCCAGCCCAAAGTCCAGTATCCGCGCCACCGCCGAGCCGTCGGCGCGGGTCTCCACCACCACGTTTGACGGCTTGATGTCGCGGTGGATGATCTTCTGCGAATGGGCGTAATCCAGCGCTGACGCGATCTGGCTCACGATGTCCAGCGCCTTTTCGAGCGGCACCTTGCGTCCGGGGAACTGCTTGCGCCACTGCGAGAGCGTCACGCCCGGCGCGTACTGCATCACCAGCAGCGTCTCGCCGGGCAAGACCCGGAGTTTGTCGCGGGTGCCGGCGTCGGAGTAATCGACGGCGGCCGCCTGGTGCAGAACCAGAGCCGCCGCTATGTTCGGGTGGTGCAACCGCTGCACCAGCGCGAAGTTGGCCCGGATGTTCTCCAACTCCTCCAGATTGTTCTTGATCGCCGGCGGCAACCCCTTCACCGCCACCTCCACCCCGGAAACGGTGTCCCGAGCCAGATAGACCGTGCCAAACCCGCCGCCGCCCAGCTCGCGGATCAGCTCGTACTGGTCGATGCGGCCCAAAATCTGCCGTTCAACCAGCGTATTTTCGCTGCCGAATGACTTTTCCGGCTCCGCCGCATTCTCCCTCAAAGACCTGTCGTCGTAAAAATCGTCCATGGTTTTGTTCGCCAAAAGTTTTGTTAACTGTCAACCCTAACGCAACCGCTCAAGTAATTAACGGAAGAAACCCTCCGGCAAGGGAATCGGGGCGTCCTGCTTCAGGTAACTGCCGTTTCCTTTCAAGTCTTCTCCGCACTGTCTTACGGTCAGATTGCGGTAAACGCATGTGCCAGAATTGTCAACCGGCGCGCCAGTCAAATTCTCAAAGGTAACGCTATCCAGATAGACTTTTACTTTCGAGCCGGCTGTAACGCCAATCCCGGACGAAGCATATTTTGGCGGCATAAGATTCCGGACGTAACAGCAGCGCAGAAACCATTGGCTGCCACCATATCGCGCAAACATTCCGGCATCAACTCCTCCTGACATCACAACATCCTCGCAAAAGACACGCGAATTCTTGAATCCAATAATGAAATGTCCAGTTGTGTTTGTAAGTTGCGCGTTGAGGACAACCGCCTTGGCCGCTTCTGAAACATCAATCTCCCATTTGGCATTGTCAACCGCAATGTCGGCAAGAACGGCTCTTGATTTAGCGGAGACCCTTATACCGCAATTGGCGAAACGGCAGTGGTTGACCGCGAGGGCCCCGCCATCTGCGCCCCAGACGCCATAATCGCTATTGTCACCGGTTTTCTCGAACTCAAACGCGAGATTCTCGACAACCAGAACCGTACCGCTTTTATCCGATGGATTATAAGAACAAAACTTACCATAGATATGGGTACTTTCCGGAGAAACACCGGTGATTTTAAGGTTCTTAGAGAAACTAAGCTGTTTGGCGCCGGAAATCGCATAAGTTCCGGCAGCCAGACGCAACGTGGCCCCGTCCGGGCAGTCTTCTACCGTTTTCTCCAAATCCGCGCCGGCCGGGACATCGACGACCTTATCGGCAGTGAACACGGCATCCAGATTGATGTTTAACATAGACAGTGCCGACTCATAAGTAACACCGGAGGCCCCGCTGATTCGCACCAAAGCTTTTCTTGCCAACCGGTTTCCCTGAGCGGCGGATTTGTCGTACCACAGGTTCGCGGCAGCGGAATCCTTTTCAACCCCTTTGCCTGACTCGTAAGCATCGCCTAACAGAAACTGTCCTTGAGCGTCACCGTTTTCCGCCGCCATGCGGTACCACTTCACCGCCTCGGCTTCATTCTTAGGAACGCCTTTCCCGCCGGCATAACAACCCCCCAAATTTCTTTGGGCGACCACGTTCCCTTTTTCAGCCGCCTTGCTGTACCATTTAACCGCCTCGGCTTCGTCTTTCGGCACCCCCAACCCGTTGGCGTAACACAGGCCGAGATTGAACTGCGCCATCAAATGGCCCTGCTCGGCAGCCTTGCGGTACCACTTGACCGCCTCGGCTTCATCCTTAACCACTCCGCGACCGTTATCGTAACAAACGCCAAGATTGAACTGCGCAGTCCGGTTCCCCTGTTCAGCCGCTTTGCGATACCACTCAAACGCCTTGTTTTCATCCTTTTGCAAACCAAGGCCGTTTGCATAACACACGCCCAGATTGAACTCCGCCGTATCGCTGCCCTTTTCCGCCGCCAAGCGGTACCACTTGACCGCCTCGGACTCGTCCCTGCGGACACCAAGGCCATTGTCGTAGCAAATGCCCAAATTCAACTGGGCTTCCCTATGCCTCTGTTCTGCCGCTTTGCGATACCAAACAGCAGCCTCGGAATCGCTCTTCTGAACACCTTGTCCGTTAGCGTAACATACGGCCAAATTATACTGAGCCTCACGGTGTCCGTGATTGGCGGCTTTGCGGTAGTACTTTGCAGCCTCGAAATCGTCTTTTTGAACCCCTTTGGCGTGGGAGTAACATTCGCCCAAATTGAACAATGCCACCGTATCATTCTGATCCGCAGCTTTAAGGAACCAATTAACCGCCTCGGTTTCGTTTTTTTCCACTCCCAACCCATTGGCATAACATAAACCCAAATTGGATTGCGCGTCCCGGTGCCCATGCTCGGCGGCCTTGCGATACCACTCAACCGCCATAGCCTCATCCTTGGGCACACCCCGCCCTTTGGCACAACTTTCACCCAAATAAAACTGCGCGCCGTAATGCCCCTGCTCGGCAGCCTTGCGGAACCAATTCGCCGCGGCCACATCGTCTTTCGCCACCCCGCGTCCATTGGCATAACACAGCCCCATACTGAACTGCGCAGCCCGGTAATTCTGCTCTGCCGCTTTACGGTACCATTTTACCGCTTCGGCCTCGTCCTTCTGAACTCCCTGACCGTTGTCATAACTCACGCCAAGGTTGAACTGCGCCGACACGTCTCCCTGCTCAGCCGCTTTGCGATACCACTTTACCGCCTCGGCCTCGTCTTTCACCACGCCTTCACCGTTATCGTAACATACGCCAAGATTGAACTGTGCGGCCCGGTGGCCCTGCACAGCAGCTTTCCGGTACCAATTGGCCGCCGCCGCATCGTCTTTAGCTACCCCTTGACCGTTGGCATAGCTAACGCCAAGGTTGAACTGCGCCGACGCATCCCCCTGCCCGGCGGCGCTGAGGTACCATCTTACCGCCTCAACCTCGTCTTTTTTTATCCCCTGTCCATTGGCATAGCATACACCCAGGTTGAACTGCGCCGACGCATCCCCCTGCTCGGCAGCCTTGCGGTACCATTTGACCGCCTCAACCTCGTCTTTTGCCACCCCATAACCCTTGTCGTAATAGACGCCAATGTTGAACTGCGCTGTACGGTGGCCCTGTTCAGCCGCCTTCAGATACCATTTTGCAGCCTCAGACAAATTCTTCTCCACACCCAGCCCGTTGGCATAGCTAACGCCAAGATTGTACTGTGCCGCAGCCTCGCCTTGCTCAGCGGCTTTAAGGTACCACTCGACCGCTTGAGCCTCGTCTTTCTCCACCCCAGACCCGTTGTCGTAACATACACCAAGGTTAAACTGCGCCTCCCGATGTGCATGATCCGCCGCCATTCGATACCACTTGACCGCCTCGGCTTCATCCTTATCCACACCGATACCATTGAAATATCTTTTACCCAAAATGAATTGCGCCTCGCGGTATCCCTGCATAGCCGCTTTGCAATACCATTTTGTCGCTTCGGTCTGGTCTTCCTGAACCCCGCTGCCTTTGGAATAACAGACGCCTAGATTGAATTGCGCGACCTTGTGCCCCTGCTCTGCCGCTTTAAGATACCACTTAACCGCTTCAGAAGGATCATTGGATACTCCGCCGTAACCGAAATCGCAACAAACCCCAAGATAAAACTGGATGGACGCGTCATTACGATCAGCGGTCTGAGCCAAACGCACCCCATCGTTCCAATTCGGCGGTTCAGCCTCAAATGCGGCGATAGCAGCGGCGGTATCGGCTTTACGTTTCTCAAGCCTCCGCCGTTCGGCTTCTTTATTTGCCGACACGACGCTCGTTTTGAATGCGGCCAAAGATTTGGAGAATTCCGCCTTTGCCACCATAAACTTCCCGGACTCGAACTGTTGCAAGGCGTTTACAAAAAGATTCGTGGCCGTTGCGTAACCGGCAGCGTCCAACTCATCGGCTTTGGCAGCAGCCGCATTTCTGGCTCCGGCCTCAGCCGACTCCCGTTCGCTAAGCGCGTCGGCGCGGAACACAGCGTTGCTTTTAATCCATTCGGCGGCCGTGCGGGCCAGGCTCAGGTTATTAAGGGCGACCGGATACTCTCTGGCGTCAAGCGCGGCTTTGCCGGCGAGATAATATTTTTCCAAAGCCTTTATCCGATCCCTGAAACCCTGCCCCGGGTCGTGCCTCTTATCTTTAACGACCTTCAGCGCGAGCGACATCTCGCTCTCCAGCGCAAACGCACTGCTTTTCTCGATCTCTAGTTTAGCCTTTTCCGCCTGACGTCTGGCAAAGACAATATAACCGCCGCCCAGCAAAGCAAGAACAGCGGGAATTACCAGCCAGACAGACTTTTTGCGGGGCGAAACTCCGGCCTTTCCCAGACGCGGTTTCGATGCCGCATGAATAGCCGCCCTCGCGCCCAATGCGGCCGCGAACTCTCCGCAGGAGGGAAAACGCTCCTCCTGCTTCTTTGCCAGCGCTTTGGCTAACGCGCTCCGGATGGGCTTGGGGAGATCGTCCGGGATGTTCACCGGGCTCGCGGTTACCGTCACCATCATCACCATAGGGTCGCCGCAATCGAAAACCGAAGAGAATGGGACTTCACCCGTCAGCAACTCGAAAAACATCGCCGCCAGCGCGTACTGGTCGGTAGCGGGGCCCTGCTTTTCGCCCCGCCATTGCTCAGGCGCCATGTAGGGGCGGGTGCCGGAGGTGTCGCGGACCTCCTTTGAGAACCGCCCCATTGAAGAGCGGATCTCCGCCGCCAGCCCGAAGTCCAGCACCCGCGCCGCGACCGATCCGTCAGGCTTGGTTTCCACAACAACGTTTGACGGCTTGACATCGCGGTGGATAATGTTTTGGGAATGCGCATAATCAAGCGCCTCCGCGACTTGGCGCACGATTTCCAAAGCCATTTCCAGCGGGACTTTGCTGCCGTGGAACTGCTTGCGCCATTTGGAAAGTGTGACTCCCGGCGCGTACTCCATCACCAACAGGGTCTCCCCGGAGAGTACCCGCAGTTTTCGCCGCGTGTCCTCGGAGTTGTAGATGACATCCTTGGCTGGATGCAGCACGAGTGCGGCGGCAATGTTCGGGTGGTGAAGCCCCTGCACCAGCGCGAAGTTGGTGCGGATATTTTCAAGTTCCTCGCGATTGCTTTGGACTAAAGGCGGCAACCCCTTCACCGCAACCTCGCGGTGCCCCACGGTGTCACGAGCCAAATATACCGTGCCGAACCCGCCGCCGCCGAGTTCCTTATGCAGCTCATACTGATCGATACGCCCCAGAACTGACGATTCTACCTCTTTGACGGGAATTGTTCTGCCTTTGTCTAAAGACTCAACATTGATTGCATTGTTTATAAGCGTCTTGTCATTGTCAAAATCACTCATAAATCGTCATCCTGATAGTGTACTACTGTTCGACAGTTGTTTGATAGATGCGGACAACAAACAAAAGCGCCGTCCGCATCTACTATTCCTGATTTCTATTCCTTGAGCGAAACACCCATTGCAGCAGCCTTCTCGGGGTTGGAGCGAACGAGATTTTCAAACCGTTCTTTTGAGAGGGGATGTGTGTTTTCCTGCTTACCGCCCTCTTGAGTAGCCAGCGCATAATACCAGAAAAGCGTCCCGGCAAACATATACTCACCAAATGGGCTGGCGGAAATGACACTCGAAGCAAACAAATCTGCTTCGCGTTCCTGGTTACGGGAGATTTCAAGATTTTCACTACGACCAGTATTGAGAACGTGCCCCAACGATTGGTGTCCAGACTCATGAGCCAAGATGCCGAGAATCATCCCGGCGGATACGGACTTAGCTTTGGTTCTGGTCGCATCAGTAGCTAAAGCCGCGCCTAATCCCGCCGCGTTCGCGATCCTGACCACGGCTTCGTCATCCATTTTACCGCAATCGGCAGGCGTAAGCGCATTAATCAGCCTAGCGGTGGCACCCTTGTCACCGTCCAGCTCCGCAGCGACTGCCAGCGACGCGACCCGGGAGAACCTCGCCGCGCCGCCAAAGAAACAGATCACGCGGGTAAGTTCGTCACTCCGCTCGTCAAGCTTGCGGAGTGACGCAAATGCATTGACGGTGGAATCGTCCCCGAGGTAGAAGAAACGCACGGATTTCATCGTGTTGGCGTATTGAAGGTTCTCCTTGACGTGCGGCGACGAACGGACGTATTCGAACAACTGCTCCAGTTCCGCCTCGCTCGGCACAAAATACTGGCGAACCACCGTTTCCGGCAAGCTGCCGGCCGAATGGCCGAGTTGGGTGGTCGGATACGGGTCGCCGATGGCATTGTTCTCCGGAACGGAGCCGAACAACCGGTTGCCGCCGTCCTTGTCGAACATCCGGTTCCACACCGCGAAGACATCTTCCCGCCAATGGAAGAAACCGCCCAGTAAAGTTATCAGAAACAACAGCCAAAACCAACGCCAGAATGCGCTTCTCCGATAGGGACGGGGGGGGCGACCTTTTGCGACTGGCATCGGCCGCGACCCTCCCTCTGGGCTTGCGACACGCTCCTCATACTGTTTCTTCAGCAATTCTTTGCGGTTCATGATACTCTCCAATTTTAGTAAGCAATGCCAATGATTGGCGTACCGCAACCTCGGCCGTTGTCATTCCACAATCCAATCTGCAGACCGCCGCCATGCATCGCCTGATTGTAAATGCCAATCTGCACCCCGTGCAGCTCTTGCGCCCGGTTGACCAAGGCGATCTGGATCCCGTCAATCTTTTCCGCGCTGTTTAACCCTACTGCAACCTGCAGAGCATGGCTGTCCATACCGGTCGAACGGTTCCACAATCCCGCCACGCCAATGCCGTACATATCACGGGTGGTGTTATTCAGAAGGTTCACCAGAACGCCGCCACTCTCACCATTGGTTTCGCCGGACAGCCCCACGTCCACACCGTAAACTGCCTCATAAACGGTAGTGAACTCGGGAAGCCCAAAGTTGACGCGAAGCCCGCAGACAGCCCAATTGCGTCCATGCGGCATCCCGAAGGTGCCGAATCCGAACGCAATTGGAGTCATCGACACGTGCCCGCCGCCTGGAGTGCGGTCATAAACGTCCCGAGAGACATCCACATTGCGGTTGTAATCCTGATAGCGAACTTCGCCCTGGGGAGGCGGAGTCGAAAAACCGGGTTTGTAAACCTGCCGACCAGGTCCTTGGGCGAACGAGATGCCAACTGCGGTTACAACGGTTAGAAAGATTGGCGTTTTTTTCATAGCACTTCCTTTGTCAAATGAGTTTAACGATACAGATTGAGACTGCGCACGGTGTAGAGCGCGTTTACGAATCCTTCAGGGAACATATCGCGCTCGTAAACGACTTCCGCCCGGATGGAACGCGAAACGTTATCCGTGGACAGGACAGTACAGCGATAAACGCCAGGCATCCGGTTGACGGTGGCCGTAAAACGGGAAGGGTAGTCCTCCTCGCCGCGGTAGTTCCATGCGTTGCGGATGGTGAATTCGCAACGTTCCAACGCCCCGGCAATTCGCGTTACGCTTTCCGCTGCCCATACGGAAAGATCAGTGTTTAGCGTATCCGCCAACGACTTTATACCAAACTCGCGATCCCGCGATTCTGCACTTTTGACATCAAACCGGCGTCTCGCCACCACGTCTTTCATGGTTTCATTGCGCATTTTGTTTTCAAACGCCGCGCGGGTTACCTGCACGTCGGCATCGCCACGGTAAACCAATCGAGTGCCACGTCGATTTAAAACGCTGCATGTTACCGACCCTAGAGTAGAAAGCAAAATCTCGGCAGGAGCCTCGTAAACCACCCGGTACCCTCGTGCCGCCAGGGCTCCCTCCAAATTAGATTGCACATAACTGCTGAACTGATAAGCGTCACCACCTTCTTTGCCACCGTCAATGGAAACCAACACCCGTAACGGTCGAACGGTTGCCCCTTCAACATAGGGATGGGCGGTGATTTGCGCGACCGGGGTTTCTCCTGAATTGTTTTGCGGCTCGTACGGAGTGACCGCCGGCTGTTCAACATAACTCACACATCCGGAGAACATGACCGCCAGGAAGGCCAAACATAACATTTTTTTCATTATCTGCCCTTTCGATTATTGGGGTTAACGTACACGCAGCATAAAACGGCTGACAAACCAAACCAACAGCACAATCAGTAACGCAACAACGCAGTTACGCACTGTAACGAACGAGCGAAGTTGATCGGAGATATCGTTGCCAATCTCGCGCTCGTAAGTTCCGTGTGCCCCAACGGCCGCCACCACACGGAATTTGTCGTTAATGTCGCGGATCTTGAGATCGGCAACCACCTCAAAGCGCGTGGCGTTTGGTCTGGCTGCGGTGAAAGAACCAGTCAGACGGTTCACAGGCTGCCCAGTGGGATCGACTGCAGTTTCGGGGAAAACTCTAACGGAAGTGACCATGCCGGTAAGAATCGCCATCTTACCTTCTGCAGTTTTTCCGACAGCCTTAGCCTCAACTTTTTTGAGCAACGACTCGTTAAGGCCCGTTTCAGCTCCGGCACGTTCGCGCAAGAATCTGGCCAACATACGGTCGGCCACACCACCATTGGGCAAATCATAAACACGGATTTTTTCATGGCGGCCCGCCGCGACCAACTCATTGAGAAAGGTTTGTGTCATGGCTCGACCCGCCGGACCGTCAAACGGAAGCAAAAACACGCCATAGCCGTCAAGGTTGGCAGGAAGTTTCGCAACCGCGTCCCGAGCCGCCGCCTCTATGGCTTTGCGGCCAAAGAGGTTCAATTGCTCGTTATCAGGACCAACATCATCGTAGCTACCTTCAATCACGCCACCCCATAACATTTCCGCCGTCGCGACCTTAATCAGCCGCATCGAGATACGAATTGTGGTTCGACTACCGTCTTTGGCTTCCTTCGCATCCACCGCCTGCCCGTACAACAAGGCATCGGCGAGTTTAAGTTGTTTCAATTTCGGGTTGGTCGCTGGGTTGTAGCTATCGAAATCCGCAGCCTGATCGAACACTTCGTCGATTAACGTCCACTCGGGATCGTGAGAAGAATGGACCACAAAACGCAGGTCGCATGGCACCGATACCAACGCACTTTCGTAAACTTGCGAAACGTTACTCTCAAGTTTCAATGCCGCCGCGCCGTTGGGTGCGGAAAGCCGCACAAACGCGATGTTTTTTAATTCTTTAAGCCGTTGGTCAGCGGAAAGCCGCGTTACAGTCTGGAATGCGGCATCTTCAATAGCATATGATAATTCAGTCTCGCCAGCGGAGACGTTAAGCGATAACGCCGTCAGCAGCGACAGCGCCAGTGTCTTCAGTGTGCATTTCATGGTTGTGTTCCTCTTCGGTTGGGATTTTCAACTCATCGTTAACGTTATCTGCCATGCCGAGTTCCCCATCAAACCCGGCCAGCTCAGCATCAAAGTCATCGCCAAGTCGTTCACGTCGCTTACCTGCGCGTTCCAAATCGTTCAATGCATCTTGAACGTCCTCGGCCTCATCAACCTTGTCATCGACGGTGTCGGCCAACCGGTCCACCATATTGGCATCAAGTTTTCCGCGTAATCCGTGGGCCAGCACCTCCAAAAACCTGCCTTTGACGGTTTCAATTGATCGCTCATTCTCGTTCAAAATGGCGAACTCGCGCTCAAGCCCTTTGTAACGCGTCAGTAACGTCTGCAATTCAATTTTCAGTAACCGTTGCCTCGCTGGCGCAGCAGTTTGATACAACCGTTTTTTTTCGACAATTTCACGATACACCGAATCCAGTTCTGGCTTCATTGCGTTAAGCTGTTTCCGATTTGCATCTCGATCAGCGTTAAGCACAGCAAGCATCGCTTCAGGGGAACGATCAGGATGCACCTTCCCCCACAGCGTCTTTACCCCGCCGCCAATCTTCACAGCCAAGGCAGAACATTCCGCCCAGGCCCTGCGTGTCAAGGCAGGTGTCGCCGCTTGGATGATTTCGCGTTCTTGTTTTTCTTCCATGTTATCTCCTTTCACATCGGTTGTTTTATTACCGTCAAATGAATTCGCGTGCAAACGACAATAACACCGCTCCACGCCATCCACCGTCTCGCGCTTAGCCACCGCCCAGCGGTTAGGCAGTTCGATACCGCAAATAAAGCAGGTAATCTTCAAAACCGTTCCTCCAAGAATTTGCGGTAAGGAGCAAGAATAGCATCATTAATGCTGGACGGGATACGACGCATAGCCTCTGCGAAATCCTCTGTTGTCAATATTGGGTCTGCATTGTCTCGTATGGCGCGACCAAGTGCGCAACGTTTCGCAGCCGCCACTACAGCCGCACAATCAGACCCGGAAAAACCTGCGGTTTCAATTGCCAACGTCCCCAAATCCATATCTTTAGCAAGCGATGCGCCTTTTACGTTCAATTCCAGAATTTTCCTCCGCGCGGCCAAATCAGGAGGACCAATGTAAACCTTTTCATCAAAGCGGCCAGTGCGGAACACCGCTTCATCTATATCCCAAGGTTTGTTAGTAGCACCCAAAACCAACAGGAGATTTTTGGAGTCTCGAAAACCGCCCAAGTCGGCCAAAAACTGCGTTACCACACGATTGTCCGCCGCATGAGACTCTTCATTCCGCTTGGGTAATAACGATTCGATTTCATCCAAAAACACCACCGCTATTGGTTGCGCTTTGGCGGCATTCAACAGTTGCGAGAGCCGTTGTTCTGATTCACCGTACCATTTTGAACGCAAATCCGCCCCAGAAGCATAATAAAAGGGCGATTCCAAAGCCCCGGCAATGGCCTTACCCAGCATGGTCTTGCCGGTGCCGGGGGGGCCGAACAGCAATACCCCGCCACCGGGGTTAAGCCCCAGCGCCCGTGCCTTCTCCGGCGATCTCATCGGGTAGAGAACCATTTCGTTGATAACCCGCTTCGCCTCCTCCATCCCGGCGATGTCGTCGAAAGTCACGTCGGGCTTTTCAGCCAGCAGCCACTCTTTCCCGACATCGCCCGATGAGTCGACAGCCGGCCGGTCCCCACTTTGCGGAAGCTTGCCGACCGCAGATATCAGCTTCTTCGCCAGTTCGCGCCACGACGCAGAATCTTTGGCGTAAGCCTCGGCAACAATGCCGACTGTGCGCGAAGCCAGAATGTCAGCGCAGTCGGCGGCAGCAGTCGCGGCCTTTGCCGCCGTCGCAAAATCTCTTGACTTCACCGCCGCCGAACAAGTTTCCGCGAAACCCTTCATCTTTTCTGTCATCGATTGCATGGCGACAAGTTTTCCCGTTTGGCTGGTCTAGAATTTACCTGCGCATCTAAAAATGCATGTTCAATACTGGCATGAACTGGACTGAAGACCGGTCTATGGTGTTAAGCACGCCAATCTGCACACCTGACATCCGCTTGCTGTAGTTGGCGAAGCCAATCTGAATGCCACGCATATGTTCGGCGACGTTGAACAGTCCAATCTGTATGCCGTAGGCATCTGTCGCATCGTTTACGATGCCGGCCACGGCGGCACCGTACATTTTGCGGCATTTCTCCCCCAGGCCAGCAATCTGTATACCGTACAAGACTCCACATTCGCCGTAAATGGCGGAAATGTGTAGTCCGCACACAGTGCAATCCTTCTCGACCGGAAGAGCCAGCGGATCTAAAATCGAAAGCTTGAGCGGTATTATGCTGCTGCTACCAACCGACCGGTCGGAACGCGAACCGTAAGGCGTTTCCGCAGCCTTTGGCTCCTGGACGGAACGGGACTCGCTTTGGGCCGACGGGTTGGCTTTTGGCGCGGCAGGGACCGGCTTCGGAGACTCCGCGAGACCTCTCCCGCAATTGGGGCAGAACGCATCCGAATCAAGTACCTTGCAGTTGCAATTCGGACAAGTCTTGGCAAGAACGGACGCGTACAAAAGGCAAAACAACGCAAACAACAACTTTCTCATAAATTATGACCCCGGCCTACAGTTCTTTCTCCAGTGATTCCGGCGAAACGGCGGCGCTGGCGATTTTTCCGGCCACCTCCTCCTGAAGGTTTTTCTCCAATTCTTCCATCGAAGGAATGTGGTCTTGGAGTGCGGATTTCGATCCCTCAATCTCCTTCCCATAAAGTTGCGCCCAGAACTTGTCGGCATCTCCCGCCTCAGCAAGCAGGTCACCTGCCTCGTCAAACACATCCTCAACTAACTCAGGGTTGATGTTGGTGACGCGATTAACCATTTCGAGCGCTTTGGCAAATTCTGAGTCAGTGCCAGCGGTTTCGAGTTTCATCAACACTTGCTTAAACACCCACTTCTTTTGCTCAAGCTTGGTGGCCAACACCTGAGCGGCACGATAAGAAGTCAAAGCACGCTGCGCGGCTGCTGACTTGCCCTCGCGTGTCGCCTCTTTGGCTTTTTCCCATTCCACTTCAGCATCCTTCTCCATGCGTTTGATGCGCTCATCAACCTCATCTACAGCGCTTTCCGCGCGGCGCAACGCATGCCGGTGTTCCCTACGCTCGGCGCGCTCTTTTTCTTTGCCGGTTTTAAAAAACAGAAATCCCATTGTCATTCTCCTTTCAATTCGGGTTTAACTCGCGCAGGACCGTCGCATAATAAAGCACCGGGTATGAACCACCCTCGGCGAACGTCTTTACACCATTCTAACGCGCCACGGGTTAAGGAAACGGAAATACCGGCCAAAGCAGTGTCCACGCAACCCATATCCAACGCACCTTTGAAAATCACGAACTTATCAGGCTTCCCGTCCGTCCTGGACAGTATAAAAGCATTATTAAAGGATTTTACGGCCAGCGTAACCGCATCTACGCCGCATCTACCGAACGAAAAGGTTCCCTGGACCGACTTGGGCAATGTCAAGGTGCCGTTAATCCGCTGCCCATTCCAAAATGTTCCGCCAGTTGACTCATCTCTTACGGTTACGCCTCTGTCCGAAAATTCAAATCGGCAATGATGACGGCTGATGCGACGGTATCGGTCAACGATCTCTTGAGAAACCCCTGCCAACGGACGGAGCGAAATGTCACATTCGCTTTTTCGACCAAAGGTCACTTCGCTTTTGACAAACAACGTGATTTGGCGGCCAAAGAATTCAATGGCCGCTGTTTCACGGGCGGCATTCTCCGGAGGCGTTGTAACGGATTGCCCGATTTCGAAAACTTCAAGTTTTTGATAAGCCCGAGAATAGCCGTTTACCAACTTTCGAAGTTCAGACAATGGGTCTCTAGATTCAGCCAGTCGCTCCAAATCCCGTGAGGCGTTTTGTGAAAGTCTAATGTCTGAAGCATTGCCGTTTGAAATATTGTTAGTGATGTTCATCACGATGCTTTCTGCGCATTGCTTCGCCTCATTGGGGCGTATGGACATCACTGAAGTCTCGGTCTCAAATTGATATCTGGTATTGCCTACACGACAATCCAACTCCAATGAAAAAACATGCACACCAGCAGATTGTTCCGGTAATTGGATAAGTATCTCCCGCACACGGGTCAACCGGCTAATCGTACGCGAGTGAACTTGTCCTGCAGAGTCTTGCTTTGCCAAAACAAGACATATTTCATCGAACCCTGCTCCGGAAACATTACGCGGGGTCAGCCTAAAACGCAACATCCCCGGACATCCCTCAACAAGAAAACATAAGGAGTCGAACTCCACCTCCAGATCAGGTCTTGTCCCTGCGAACGGCTGGGAATACAGGGGCGGAAACGAGGGAATGATGGTCGATGACACCGGGGTCTCAACCGATTTTATAACAGACGGAACCGCCTCTGGCACGGTGGGAGCACAATCATCAACTGAAAAGGGTTCCTTTTCAATCGACCCTTTCATAGGGAAAATGTCCTCTTGGGGCAAAGGTGGAGATGGCACCGTTATGGGCGACGCAGCATTTGAAATATCCGCACCGCATCTTTCACAAAACGCACCCTCGGAAGTACGCCGCCCACATTTTGGACAGGTTATGCTCATTTGATAATCGGCCCGTTTTGGATAGACGGATGCTTTGCTGCCTCAACAGCCGGTTCAAGCATCTTTCCGAGATTTTTGTCCTCACGGTCAGCGGCATGATGGAACAACTCTTCCATCTTGGCAACGAGTCTTGCGTTAACTGGATCCTGCCCCAATTCGGCAAGTAACTGCTCTGGGGACATATTGACGTTTCGCTCGATCCGTTGCTGCTCAATCTTAAGTTTAAACACCTCCAGCAACTGCGAACGAACCTCGGGATCCTCGACATCGGCAATCATCTGCTCGATCGTCATATTCTTGCGACGTTCAGCGTCAAGTCGTTTGTTCTCCTGTTCCAAAAGCATCTTCAGTCGACGCACCTCAAGCCATTTCTTCGACTCGTCAATCTTCTCGTCATTGACAACTCTGTCAATTTCGGCTTGAACCTTGGTTACATCAAGTCGACCGTTAGCATCAAGGAGATTAATCTCATTTACATGCACATGGCCATTCGTATCAATCACATGATCATGTTCTTGCTTCTCAAGTTCAAGTAACCACCTGTACTTGATGTCGTCATGTTCCCACTCTCGTTTCAATAAGGCAAACTCGCGTTCGCGGGTTTCGTGAGACACGCGAAACTCATGGTCGATTATCTCCTTGTAGCTTCGCAACGCGTCGGCATCCTTGTACTGATCCATCGCCTCCTGATCGGCCAGTTTGCGGAGTGCGGCACGGTATTCTATCTCCCGGCGCTCCTCGTCAACCTGCCCAAGATTCTCGGCGTACTCCTCATACTTATCACCGGTAAACTCGGCCGAAGAAACACGCTCTGCCTCCAATCCGCAAGCGGCAAGGTCTGCCTTGATTCGCGAAGTGATAATTTCGTGCAAGCGAATCCGACGGTCAGGGTCGCGCACCAAATCGTCCAGAGTTGAAGTGGTGCACATTTCATCGACCACACCACGAATAGCGGGTTCAAGACGCATGGTTAGGTCAGAAAATTCGCAGGAACGCTGTTCCTTGAGGACATTTGCCGTAAAAGACCTGGCAGCGTTGATGTCACCCTTGAAACGCAGGATCGCTTCACCGTAAAACTCTATTGGAAAATGCTCTGCGGTCCTAAGCCCCTCGATATGCAAAGGAGCAATGACCTCGCCTACATCCACCAACACCACGCTACGAGGAGGAGGATTACCGAACCAGTTAATCTTACGGGCAAGAGAATCTGGGTTGTGCCTACCGGATTCAATCAACCCGCAAACGCGTCCACCGTCCATGACAATCGCAAGAGTCCCCTCTTGGATGAGCAGTTCTTGAGTTAAAAGCCGTTTGACATCTCCAATCTCAAAACGTTGGGCAAACAGGCGTGGCTCTTTGCGCCACACACCACCGGCAATAGCCACTCGGTCTTCCGGATAAAGCGGCTCATTGCAATGAGGACAGTGACGCGCGTCGTTACCGATCCACTTGTTGCACGCCGGGCATTTCCACCATCCGCCAGGAGCCGGTGCCCCGCATGAACGGCAAAACCGGGCCTGCTTGCTTACTGCGGTGCCGCAGCGCGGCCAACGCGGGTCTTTTTGAGCCTCCTTCAACGCTTCACCAGTCAAAGCCCTGCCGGTTGTTCTATCGATCAACGCCCAACATCTGTCGGAAAAAATCCCCATGAATTCGCCTCCATTCTGTATCCTACAAAGGACGAGCATGTCACCTATATGCTATGCGATAATCCCCAAAACCTCCTCCGCAGGAACAAAAAGAATGGTATCATTTTCATGCAGGCAAAGTAAAGCAAATATGCGAGACAATAGCGGGCCGATTTTATTCCGTTACTTTCGCAATATGGCCATCCGCGATCAACAATAAAAAACTCACTACATTCATTGACTTTTTTTTGCGGGATATGGTAAAATTACATCGTTTTTTCAATTAGAGGAGAATAGCCAATGGAATCAACGGACGAAGCTATGGTGGAAGATGCTGTTGTTGAAGAAACTACAGTTAGGGTGAACACCCCACCGCCGAATAAAAAAAAGCATGGTTGCGGATTTGGATGCCTTATTACGTTTTTAATCATTCTTGCGGGGTTGGTGATATTAGGGGCATTTTCCAAGCAACTTAAAGAGCGTTTCCCGGACATCTTCGAATCTGATCCGCAAAGTTCGGCTGGAGAAGACGAGTTCCCCGACTTTGAGGAAGTATGGTCGGCCGGCGAAGGTGACGTCAACGTGGTGCGCATTCCGATAACAGGAATGATTATGCTGGGTGAAAGTTCCCCTTGGATAGAAAACACCACCGAATTCGCGCTTCGCGCCATCCGCCGCGCCACTTTAGACGAAGACATCTCCGGTATCCTGTTGGAAGTTGACAGCGGAGGAGGAGGCGTCACCGCCAGTGACATCATCTACCACGCACTGAAACAATTCAAGGCAGCGAAAGAGGGGCGGGTGGTTGTGGCCATTATGGGCGACACCGCAGCTTCGGGGGCCTACTACATCTCTTTGGCGGCGGATTACATCATCGCCCACCCCACCACCATCACGGGGTCGATCGGCGTGATTATGCAGAGTTACAACGTGTCACAACTCGCGGAAAAACTTGGAGTGTCCGATGTAACCGTAAAATCCGGAAACAACAAGGATTTGTTGAACGCCTTCCAACCGGTTTCAAACGCGCATAAAGAAATCATCCAAGAGACCGTCAACGCGATGTACGAGCGTTTCGCCGGGCTGGTGGCGGAGAACCGCAAACTGCCGTTAAGCAAAGTTAAACAGATTGCGGACGGACGGATCTTCACCAGCGAGCAGGCCAAAGCCAACGGACTTATCGATGAAATCGGGTATATCGAGGATGCCTACAGCAAGCTGGCCGAACTGCTCGACGAAAAATCGGTTTGCATCTACCGTTACAAGGAGCGCGAAAATTTTTTAAGTTTTTTCAAGCGACCGAAATACGGTTTAAGCACCGAATTGCAAAATCTGTTAAAAGAGCGCGGGCCGCAACTCCAGTACCGTTGGAATCCGGGACTGTAACCCAAATGCCGACATACCGTGTAAACTCGATTGCCGACACCGACTTGGCAAAGGTCGATTTCGAAGCCGCCGAAACTGGCAATGTGGCCAACCGGCGGCCGGAATCGTCCAACCACACGCCAACCGTAAAGTTCCGGGTTTTGCGCGGACAGAAATTCCTATACGTGCGATTCGACGTCAACGACCGTTACGTGCGCTCGGTGCAGACGGAATTCAACAGTCCGGTTTGCACCGACAGCTGTGTGGAATTTTTTGTTGAACCCAAACCCGGACGGGGGTATTTTAATTTCGAGATCAACGCCGGGGGGACGCTTCTCTGCTCTCACATCGAGGACCCGACCCGGACCCCGAACGGTCTTGCGAAATTCACCGCCCTAACGCCGGATGAGTGCCGAACGGTGGAAATAATTTCAACCCTGCCCCGAACGGTTGATCCGGAAATTACCGATCCGATCCAGTGGTCGGTATGTTACCGCATCCCGCTTGCGATTTTCGAACAGCACATCGGTGAAGTGGATTTCGACCATCCGTGGCGGGCGAATTTCTACAAATGCGGCGACAAAACCTCGCATCCGCACTGGTTAAGCTGGTCTCCGGTGACGGCATTGAACTTCCATCTTCCCGAATGTTTCGGGTCGCTGGAGTTTTGACCGCGGTAAAGTATCAGGAGCGGGAAGCGGAAGTTTCCTAAACGACTTAATCGGCATCCCGCCGCAAATTCACCGACATCGCGATTTCCGGGCAGGTAAACGGGTTGGCATGTTTGGTGCAATTTATGCACCCCATGTACAACTTGTGCATGATTTGCGTTTTAGGAATAACCTTAAAGCCCAGCGTGGAGAAAAACTCCGGGGCGAAGGTCAGAACAATCGCGTGCGGGGGCTCGAAAACCTTGATTTTCGCCATCACCGCATTAATCAATTCGGTACCGATGTGGCGGCGGCGGTACTCTTCGGCGACCGCCACCGACTGGATTTCTGCAGTGGCCCGCTCGGGGAAACCGATTTCGGGCCACAGTTGGAATGACGCGCAACCGACCAGCTTGCCGTCCATTTCGCAAACCACAAAACGATCGATATTCTGGATGATATCGCCCAAGGGACGGCCAATCAGGTCGTCCCGATGGGCGCGAATCAATTCAAAAATACCGATTGAGTCTTTCAGGGTTGCGTGACGAATCATCGCTGACCGTGCTCCTTTTAGGAACGGCACTTAAGAGCGGCCTGGGCAGCGGCCAAACGGGCGATCGGCACCCGGTAAGGCGAGCAGCTGACATACTGCAAACCGATCTTGTGGCAGAACTCCACCGAGGTGGGATCGCCGCCATGTTCACCGCAGATACCGCAATGCAGATTCGGGCGGGTACTCTTACCGTCGGAAACCGCCATCTTCATCAGCTTACCAACACCAATCTGGTCGAGCTTCTGGAAGGGGTCATTCTCGTAAATCTTATGGTCGTAATAAGATTCAAGGAACTTCCCGGCATCGTCACGGGAGAAACCAAAGGTCATCTGGGTAAGATCGTTGGTGCCGAAGCAGAAGAATTCAGCCTCTTCCGCCAACTCGCCGGCGATTAACGCGGCGCGAGGCACTTCGATCATCGTGCCGACCTCATAATTGAGTTTAATCTCGGCGGCCTGGATTTCATCGTTCGCGACATGGACGACAATGTCCTTGACGAACTTGAACTCCTTGGAGTCGCCGGTAAGCGGAATCATGATTTCCGGCTTGACATTCCAGCCCTTGTGCTTCTTCTGGATGGCGATGGCGGCGCGAATAACCGCCTTCGTCTGCATAACCGCGATTTCCGGATAAGTGACGCAAAGACGGCATCCGCGGTGTCCCATCATCGGGTTGAACTCGTGCAAACCGTCGATAATATCCTTGATGCGGGAAATCGGCTTATGCTGGGCCTTGGCGAGCAGCGCAATCTCTTCTTCGGTATGGGGAACGAACTCGTGCAGCGGCGGATCCAAGAAGCGGATCGTCACCGGCTGGCCGTCCAACGCCTCAAAAAGTTGCTCAAAGTCATCCTGCTGGTAAGGCAGAATCTTGGCCAAAGCCAGACTGCGTTCCTCCACCGTATCGGAGCAGATCATCTCGCGGAATGCGGCAATGCGGCTCTGGGAGAAGAACATGTGCTCGGTGCGGCAGAGTCCGATACCTTCGGCGCCCAATTCACGGGCCTTCTTGGCGTCACGCGGAGTGTCGGCATTCGTACGGACACGCAGTTTGCGGAACTTATCCGCCCACATCATGATCCGGCCGAACTCACCGGCGATAGTGGCGTCAACCGTCGGAATAACGCCATCGTAAATGTTGCCGGTGGAACCGTCGATGGACAGCCAGTCGCCCTCGCGGAACATCTTGCCGCCCAGCATGAAACGCTTGTTTTCCTCATCCATGGTGATAGCCTGGCAGCCGGAAACGCAGCACTCGCCCATACCGCGGGCGACCACCGCCGCATGCGAGGTCATGCCGCCGCGAACGGTCAAAATACCTTCCGCCGCCTTCATTCCCTCGATATCCTCCGGGGAAGTCTCCAGACGCACCAGCACCACCTTCTCGCCGCGGACCTTCCACGCCTTGGCGTCCTCAGCCGTGAAAACGATCTTACCGCAAGCCGCGCCCGGCGACGCCGCCAGACCGCGTCCCATCGGTTTGGCGCGCTTAAGGGCGACTGCGTCAAACTGCGGATGCAGAAGAGTGTCAAGGTTGCGCGGGTCGATCATCAACACCGCCTCTTCCTCGGTGCGCATTCCCTCGTCCACCAGATCGCAGGCGATCTTCAACGCCGCGCGAGCGGTGCGCTTGCCGTTACGGGTCTGAAGCATATACAGCTGCTGGTTCTCGATGGTGAACTCCATGTCCTGCATATCGCGGTAATGCTTCTCCAGCTTCTCGCATACCTCGGTGAACTGCTTGAACACCTTGGGCATAACTTCCGCCATCTTGGCAATCGGCATCGGGGTGCGGACACCGGCCACGACATCCTCGCCCTGCGCGTTGAGCAGGAACTCGCCCATAAGTTTGCGCTCGCCGGTGGCGGGGTCACGGGTAAAGGCCACGCCGGTACCGGACTGGTCGTTCAGATTACCGAACGCCATCATCTGCACGTTAACCGCAGTACCCCAACTGTAGGGGATATCATTGTCGCGGCGGTAAATGTTGGCGCGGGGATTGTCCCAGCTGCGGAACACCGCCTTAATCGCCTCCAGCAGCTGCTCCTTAGCGTCCGACGGGAAATCGTTGCCGATTTTGTTTTTGTACTCTTGCTTGAATTGCCCGGCCAACTCCTTAAGGTCGTTTGCATCCAGCTCGACATCCTGGCTTACGCCCTTCTTGGCTTTCATGTCGTCGATGAGCTTTTCAAAATACTTCTTGCCCACCTCCATGACCACATCGGAAAACATCTGGATGAAACGGCGGTAGCAGTCCCAAGCCCAACGCGGATTACCGCTCTTCTTGGCAAGAGCCTCGACCACGGTCTCGTTCAAACCGAGGTTCAGGATCGTGTCCATCATGCCGGGCATCGAGGCGCGGGCGCCGGAACGAACACTTACCAACAACGGGTTGTCCTTGTCGCCGAACCGTTTCCCGGACAACTTTTCCAGCTTTGCCACATAATCCCAAATCTGCTGCTGGATGTCATCGCCGATCTTCTTGCCGTCATCATAATAACGGGTACAAGCTTCGGTAGAAATCGTAAATCCCTGCGGGACCGGCAATCCGAGCGCAGCCATCTCGGCCAGATTGGCACCCTTACCGCCCAGCAACTCGCGCATATCCGCATTACCCTCGGTATGGCCGGCTCCAAAGAAATAAAGGTATTTGTAAGCATCACCGGCTTTTTTCGCATTATCGTTAGCACTCATTAATCATCATCTCCTATTGGTTAACGTGAAAAATCCTCAACATCCGCGTCAAAGCGGATGGCTTCATCTCAACCGCGCCACGCGGACACGCCTCGTGGCAGCAAGCGCAACTTATGCAGTCGCGTTTTTTCAACACCGGACGGCGAGCCTTTCCGCCCGCCAGGCTCAACGCCTGTTTCGGGCAAGCCGACACACACCGTCCGCACCCTATGCACCGGCCATAATCAAACGCCGGACGCACCCAAACCATATTGCCCGTCCAACGCACCAGCCAATTCGGCAACCGGTCGATGGAGCAAAGCCCGGACGGCACCTCAAATCCGCCGACCTTCGGGACTTCGCCCATCAGCTCCACCTCGTCCGCCGCCACGCCGCATCCGGACAAATACGGCACCCTGGCAGGATCTACCGCCAAAACCCGGCACAACGCGTAATCCAGCGCGAACGGGCTCTCCGCCGCCGCCAAAAAGCCCATCGGAAGCGGATAGCCGTTAGACGGGCCTTCGCCGGACATCCCGACCACGCCGTCGGCGATACTCACCGATGGCGGCAACCGCCGCCAAATTTCCTGAAGCAACCGCGCAAAATCGCGGTTCTTGGAAAAGAACTTGTGCAACTCGGTTTTAGCCGGACCAGGCACGGTGCCGTAAACATTCTTAACTGCCGCCGAAAGCCTGGTGATAAAATGGCTCTTGACTTTCGGCAGGTTAACCACCAGTTCGGCATCCAGCGCCTCGCCGGCCATCACCACTGTGTGAGCTGCGCCATCAGAACCTGCCAACTCAAAAACCGCGCGAGCCGACTGCTCAAAGGAGACCAGCGGGACCTGTTCGTTGGAACAAACCGCGGAAATCCCAGTCCGATCCCACACCTGCTGCAGCTTGAGCACATTCTGCGGGCTGTCACCCACCGTAACCTTCGCCCCGAAACGCTTCAACTTTCGCACCACCTGGCGCAAGAGTTCCGGATGGGTGGTTACCGCCTGTTCGGGCAGACGGTCGGTAAGCATATTCGGCTTCACCAAAACGCGGCGACCCGCGAAACGGGCCCCGGCAAGGCATGGCGACACCGAGAAAAGCTCGTCAACCGCCACAGGCAACCGCTCTGCATAGTCGGTACAGGAAACAAAATCAACCCGTTGCACCATGTCGGCGGCTCCCTTAAAACGAACAACGAACAACAGGCCGAACCAACCATCTTCCGCCACCGCAAAGCCGTGGCAAGTTATCCGAAACTGCTATCCGCTGTTTACCAACAAACCCGGCGGGTTTCACGCCCGTCGGGTCGCCAAAGCGAAAAATTATCCGCCGATTACCACGCGTAGTGCGCGAACGCCTTGTTGGCCTGCGCCATCTTGTGCGTATCGTCGCGCTTCTTAATCACGTTGCCCTGCTCGTTGAAAGCGTCGATCAACTCCAAGGCAACCGCATTCGGCATCGGCATGCCACGGCGGGCGCTGGCATACTGGGTCATCCAGCGGAGCGCCAACGACAACTGGCGGGTCGGACGGATCTCGACCGGGACCGGGTAAGTCGTACCGCCAACGCGGCGGGATTTGACTTCCACTTTCGGCTTCATGTTGGCGATCGCCTTGTCCATGACCTCAATCGGGTCCTTGCCGGTCTTCTCGCGCAACACTTCAATCGCTCCATAAACAATGCGTTCGGCCGTTGTCTTCTTGCCACTCTTCATCAACGCGCGAACCACGCGGGCGACCAACTCACTGTTGTACTTAGGGTCAACGGGCTGCACCCGTTTCACTGCTCTACGCCGTCTTGCCATATCTGGGGCCTCTTACTTTTCTTTCTTCTGACGCTTCATGCCATACTTGGAGCGGCTGCGGTTGCGGCCGTTCACGCCGAGGCTGTCGAGACAACCGCGGACAATATGGTAACGCACACCAGGAAGATCCTTCACACGGCCGCCACGCACCAGAACCACGCTGTGCTCCTGGAGGTTGTGCCCCTCGCCGGGGATGTAGGCCGTAACTTCATAACCCGTGGTCAAACGGACACGGGCAACTTTACGCAAAGCCGAGTTCGGCTTTTTGGGGGTCTGGGTCTTGACAACCAGACACACGCCACGGCGCTGAGGGCACGCCTTCAACGCTGGCGACTTGCTCTTCTTCGCAACCGGGGTACGCCCTTTGCGAACTAACTGGTTAATTGTCGGCATATAATGCTTATCCTTCTAACTCAAACAAAACGAAACTTGATTTTATCACATCAACCGCGGGCGTTCAAGTGCTAAATGCAAAAAAATCAAGCTTTTTGCAAAAAAACTGTCGAAATGGGCGAATCACTTAAAATAACCGCGGCAAAGCCAGCAAATCAGCGTGCCGATAATGCTGCCCCAATAGGCCGGCAAAACCACCATCAGCACCGGCATCCGGCGAAGTCCCGCCTTAGCGCGGAAAACCAACGCGACCGTCGGCAAAGCCGCCGCCGCCCCGATCACCCACAGATCTTCCACCGTCTTCGGGTATTCGTCCCACAGGTTGGTCAGCATCACCCACAGCAGGGCCGCGCACACCGCCAGCAGCGCCGCCGCAAAACGCCAGGGGACTTTATTGTCCAGCGGTGCCAAAACCTGTTGCAGACCGATAGTCCAAGATCCCAGCACAAAACCGGACCAGAACACCCAATGCCCCAACTGGTCATCGAAAAACACCATCGTCCGCCGCAACGCGCCGGTAAGCTGCGGCTCCCGGTAAACGGCCTGAACCAGATTCGTCGGATCGTGCATTCCCATGCCGCAACCGACCAGATAGATAGACAACGCCATCAGCGCTGCGCAGGCCGGATTAACCCGGCCGCGGCCGACCGCTTTGACAATCAGCCAGAAGCAAACCGCGAGCAACGGCGCGAACAGCAACATCGACATCGCCTCGCGCCACCGCATTACATCACCCGCAATCGCCATCTGCCAGCCGGAGTGGGACATTCGGCTGGCACCGGCGACCAGTGCCACCGACGCAAAGGCGATGAACGCGGAGACCAAGATGCGGACTGACTTTTGGTCAGACCACATTTTGTCATCGGGCATACCCGCTCTCCTTCTTGACCAGTGAAAGCACCCGCATCAACTCGCTGGCGCTTTCAAGAGTAATCGGGTAAGGCTTGTTCTCCCGGATGGCGTTGAACACGTGTTCCCAAATCAGGGTCATGCCGCACTCGGCCTTGGGTTTGATTGGCATCCGCTGCTCCACCCAGACCAGAGTCTCGGGGGAACCGAAGCTACCCAACGGCGGCGTACGGACACTGGAACGGCGCCGTTCGAGTTTATTCTCGGGATCAAGATAGCGCGCGGTGCCGAAATCGTCGCCGGGATAAATCCTGAATTCGCCCCGGTCTCCGGAGACCTGAAACAGCGGGTCACGCCCGCAGCGGCCGCCGGAAATCTCCAAATCAACCGTAAGGCCGGAGAAATTGTGCAGAATAATGCGCACGTAATCCTCGGCGTCGCCATAAGCGGCAATGCGTTTCATATCGGAGTAAATCTTGACCGGAGGGGTTTTCAGCAGCTCCAGCGCCTGATCGAGAAACGCCGGACCCCAACACAGCAAGGCACCGCCCAAGCAACGTTTTACAGTCTGCCAGTCATCCCGGCGGACATAAGTGCCGCGGCACATCCTGATCTCGTAAACTTCCCCCAGCAATCCGGACTCGGCTACCTCTTTGGTCATCAAAAAAGCCGGCTCATAACGGTAATTGTAGCGAAGCAACAGTTTGTTGCCATAGCGTACTGCGGCAGCGCGCAATATTTTGGCCTCATCTTCGTCTCTACAGAACGGGCGTTCCGCGTTCACCCACTTACCCGACTTCAACCCCGCCAGAATATGTTCGCGGTGGTCTTCCGATCGCGTAGCCACATCCACCAGCTCCACATCCGGGTCTAGCAGCAAATCCTCGTAACGGCGGTATGTGCGGCAGGAGGGGTAATATTGCAGTACCGCGTCGCGGCGTTCCTTAATGGTATCGCAAACCGCGACTATCTTGAACAATTCGGGATACTGCAACAGTTCCGGGACATGCATCTCCAGCCCGGCTCGACCCAGGCCGACAATGCCAACCCGCACAGGCGGACGATTAGTTTGAATCATCATGAATCTCCATACGCCTTATGGAACCTACCGGTTCCGCCCGTTGGCGGAACCGGCAGAAGGCTTCATTACTTTATCTGAACCGGTTTGCCAGTCTTGGCCGAAGCATAAATCGCGTCGATGATCTTCATCAGTTTTACCGCTTGATCCGGCGTGTTCAACGGCGCTTCCTTGCCCGCAATGGTGAGGGCAAAGTTCTTTGCGGCGCGAAAACGCCCCATCGCCTCGTCTGGCTTGACCTTGATGGTCTTATCGACATTCTTGCCTTGCTTGTCCTGGCTGTAAAGCTCGCAAGTGTCGATGGCGGTTTCATCCAGACCATCGGTCCCGAACAAACGTTTCACGCAACCGCCGGCTTTGGTGCCCTGGAAGGTGACCGACACCTCCTCGCGCTGGTTAAGCTCGGCCCAAGAGTTGCGGATGAACAGCACCGACCCGTTCTTGAAGGTGATGAAACCGTGCGCGGCCGCCTCGACATCGCAAATCCCGTCCTTCTTGTCGGGAATCCCCCACGGGCCTTTAAAGCGCTTGTCGGTGATAAAATCGCTGTAGGTGTTCGCCAACACATAATTCGGCTCCGGATAACCCATGAAATAGAGAGCCAGGTCAATCATGTGCAACAGGTCGATCACGGGTCCGCCGCCGGAAAGCGCTTTGGTCGTAAACCAGCCGCCAAACCCGGGAATGCCGGTGCGGCGAATCCACATCGCCTGCGCGGAGTTGATCTTGCCGACCTTACCGCCGTTAATCGCGTCCATCATCTTATACGACTCCGGACGCGCGCGGTTGTTGAAGTCGAACATCAGAATCTTACCGGCCTTTTCCGCCGCCTTGGCCATCGCAGTGATTTCTTTAGCGTTCAACGCCGGGGGTTTCTCGCAGAACACGTGCAGTCCCGCCGCCAACGCCATCATAGTGTATTGCTTGTGGAACTTGTTAGGGGTAATCACGCACACCGCGTCAAGCTGCTCTTTGGCAATCATCTCCGCCGCGTCGGAATAAACCTTCGCGATACCGAACTTGTCCGCGACTTTCTGCGCGTTGGCGACCGCGATGTCGGCAATCGCCACCACCTTCGCACCTCCCTGCCGGACACCGGGAATGTGATAGTTGGCCATTCCGCCGGCACCAATGATTCCAATCCTGATACTCATAAAAACTCCTTTTGTGTGGTTGAATAAGGCTTATTATAGTTTTTCTCGCAAAAAAAGAAAAGGAAAAAATGATATGGTGCCGGAATAAAAAATGTCAGGTAAAAAAGCCGCCTGCACAATTTTCCCTTACAGCTAATTATTGGCTTTAAACGGATACGGGATTATAGTACAATCCCCAACGTTTTTTGAAGCGGAAGTTTTCCAGCGAGGAATATGATGAGCAAAGAACTTGAAGAAGGCAACCGGCTGACTCTGGATTTCGCGAAGATCGCAAAGATCGCCGAGACCTGCAAAGACGCCATACCGGTGGCGGTTCAAAACGCCGACACCAAAGAAGTGATTCTCGTAGCGTACACCAACGAGTACGCGATGCGGCAGTCATTCGAGAAACGCAAACTGATTCTGTGGAGCACCTCCCGCAACGTGCTGTGGTTCAAGGGCGGAACCAGCGGCGAGACTTTCGACCTGCTGGAAGCCAGAGTAAACTGTGAGCAGAATTCTCTGCTTTATATCGTGCGGCCCTGCCGTGGCGGCATCTGCCACACTAAAAACCAACAGGGGCTGCCGCGCAACTGCTATTACCGGCGAATCGACATGGATTCGCTAGAGCTTACCAACCTTGATCCCTGACCTGTTATGGAAAATTTAGCGATTATCGGAAGCGGTCCGGCAGGGCTTACCGCCGCGATTTACGCGGCACGGGCGAACCTCGACCCGGTAGTGGTGGAAGGTATCCAACCCGGCGGACAACTCACCCAAACCGCCGAGGTCGAAAACTTCCCCGGTTTCGAACAGCCGATTGGCGGTATGGCGCTTACCGATGCGATGCGTCGGCAGGCTGAACGGCTGGGAGTGCGGTTCATGATGGATGAGGTTACCGGCTGCCAATTTAGCGCAGCGGAAAAATCGCTGAAATTGGCGGTTGCCGGAACGCTACCCGTCCGTGCGGTAATCATCGCCACCGGAGCCAGCGCGCGTTATCTGGGTTTGGAGTCGGAACGCAAACTGCGCGGACGGGGCGTGTCCGCCTGCGCTACCTGTGACGGCGCGTTTTTTAAAGGCAAACGCGTGGCGGTGGTCGGCGGCGGCGATACCGCGATGGCCGACGCTTTGTATCTGGCGCGGCTGGCGGAATCGGTAACCGTAATCCACCGGCGAGACGCTTTCCGTGCCTCGAAAATCATGGCGGAACGGGTACTGAACACTCCCAACATCACGGTTGTCTGGAATTCTGCGGTGGAAGAGATTCTGGGCGTGGAACAGCGAAAAGTTTCCGGGCTGAAGATCAAGAACCTCAAATCCGGCGAAACCTCCCAGCTGGAGATGGATGGCGTGTTCATCGCCATCGGGCACCAGCCGAACACCGGGGTGTTCCGGGGACAGGTGGAACTGGATGCCGATGGTTACGTGGTGACCGACAACACCCGCTGTTCGGTTCCCGGCGTATTTGCCGCCGGCGACGTTCAGGACCGCCGTTACAAACAGGCGATCACCGCCGCCGGTTCCGGTTGCATGGCGGCGTTGGAGTCGGAACGCTATCTGGCCGAGTTACCCGATCTCACGGCGTGACAGGACATAGCATCCGAAAATCATCAGGAAGCCGGGAAGAACCAACAAATCCCAGCCGGCAACCGCCGCCAAATAATCCAAGCCGACCCTTTCGTTTGCGGTCAGCATGGACAACGGCGATTGCGGCAACACATTGGTTGTGGTGCGATTAACTGCGCGGGAAATCCAAATTCCGGGCATGTTGCGCCAGTCCTCCTCGTCTTCCTGCGAAACCACCTTAACCACGGCGTTGCCGACCATGCAGAGCGAAAGCAGCACGGTTGCAGTAAACGCCGCCACCGGCAACGATAGGCAAGCGCTCAAGGTTAAACCGAAAGCCGACAATACCCCCAACACGCACAGGTGGACCAACGCCGAACGGAAAAGATTGCCGCCGAAAGTTCCGCCTGGGGTCAGCAACGCGACATCCCTGCGGAAACGGGTCATAATCACCCCGCCGCGTTTGGCGTTCATTTTGTTCCGGAAATCCAAACGGAAACGGGACAACCATTCCGGCAACGCGGTGGCATCGACACCCCGTCCGCTTTCCAACTTAGGCAACTCCCCGGTGTCCACTGAAAAAAGAATCTCGTTCTGGGTGAAATCGTCCAACTCCACCTGCACCGCCAAACCGGGGCAATCCTGGCTACTCAAAACACACTCGCCCTGAATGTGCTCACGGGTGCTGAACTCGGTATCGAATTTTAGCCGCACCGTCAACAAATCGCCGAAACGGATCGGGTGGTCAAGCGTAAAATCCCATCCCACCGCATCGCCGGGATTAATCACATCGTAGCGTTCGCTCTCCTTCTGCTCCAGTGCCCTGAGAATGGCGCGTTTGGTAAGGTTGGTCGGCAACGCAGATTCCGCAGCCAGCATGTTGTACGCCTGCAACGCAGACTCCGCGACCGTCGGCAGAACCGGTCTGACCACGTATTGGCTGGTAGGATATTCCAATGCGTCGTTACCGGAAAACCGCCAGCGCACTTGCGCGTAAATCCCGCCGTCAACCGCAGCCAGCGCCAAGGCGTTCAACAAAAGCAAAGCGATCCACCGCCCCAGCCATAACTCCCACTTGCGCACCGGCTTGACAATGGTGAGCTGAATGCGGGAGGTGTCGATTTCCGCGGCAAAAAGCGAACACGCCGACCAAAGCGACGACAACGCCAGAATCCCGAAGGCGAAACCGAGGGTGTAGGAAAGCAGAATTTTCAATTCGCCGGACGCGGTGCCGTCGCCGTGAATCAACCGTGGCAGAAACAGCACCGTAGCCAACAGCAAAACCAGTAAAGCCGCCACCGTTCGCGTCCGAAGCGACGAACGTAACGACAGGGTGGCAATGCCGGCGATTCTAGAGAAAAATCCGCGCATACCTTAATGTCCCCCGGTTAATCCCTTTTCCAACCACTGCGGGTGAAGTCGGGAATTTCGACCGACGCACCGTCTTTAGCCACCGAAGTCTCGGTAAGCTCCACCAACGAACACCACGTTGCCGCGTCATATACGCTCATATCAAGCGGCAGCCCCTCGCGCAAACATTTTATCAGCCGGTAATCCATCAGGAAATCCATGCCGCCGTGGCCGCCGTTTTTCTTGGCGATGTTGCCCATCTCCCGCCACAACTCATGCCCGTAACGCTGCTTCAGCTCCGCCAACTCGTTATCTGGCAGCCAACTGTGCGCGTTCGGCTCCAGCGCCACACGCAACGGATAGTCCTGCAAGATACCCTTGGTGCCGGAAATCGTGTTCAGCCTTGTGTACGGGCGCGGGCTGGTGGTGTCGTGTTGCACCAAAATTGTCCTGCCACGATAGGTGCGGATTATGGAGCAATTCATATCGCCCTGACGATAGGCGGTTTTCGCCGCGCGCGAACCGCTGCCAAACCGCTGGGCGGCGAAACGTGACAGCCCCAGCGCGGCGCTGCTCATCGAAACCAGCGACACCAACCGGTCGCCGCGGTTGATGTCCATATCGCGGCAAATCGGCCCTAAACCATGGGTCGGATACGGATTGCCGTTATGCGACTGCGTCCAAGCGAGCCGCCATTGGCCTTGGTAGCCGCCGGTGGATTCAGGATTCAGCTTGCTTTGCCTAAGGTCGTGGATATACGCCGCCTCGCCATGCACTAGCTCGCCCAGCACCCCCTGATGGCAAAGGTTGTAGGCGAACAACTCGTTCTCGCCGTAACAGCAGTTTTCCAACATCATGAAATGGCGGCGCGTTTCTTCCGCCGTGTCAACCAGCTGCCAACACTGTTCAACCGTCATCGCGGACGGCACCTCGGTCACGGCGTGTTTACCGCAACGCATCGCGTACACCGCCATCGGCGTATGGCACAGCCAAGGGGTGGTGATGTACACCAAATCGACCTCGCCGCTCTCGCACAGCCCGCGCCAGCTGTCCTCGGAACCGAAGAAAAGTTTTGGCGCCGCGCATCCGGCGTCCGTAATTATCTTGGCTCCTTTTTCTGCCCGGTCGGCATAAAGGTCGGACACCGCGACAATACGGGCGCTTTCTATCTTGCACAACCTCGCCAACGCGCCCGAACCGCGGTGCCCCACCCCGATCAAACCGATGCGCACCGTGTCCATGGACGGCGCGCGGAAATCAGTCATGTCCAAAGCCTCGCGGGTCCGAAAATCAAAACCTCCGGTGGCACATCCCCCCAACATTGCCGCGCCGCCCATCCATAACGAATGCTTGAGAAAATCCCTTCTTTTCACCGTCCGACTCCGTTTCTGCGCCGTCCACCAATCGCAGCGCGTTAATCGTTTAACAATCCCGATTCCCGGAAACTCACATAAGCGGGGAACCCCGCGCCGCCGCCAATCACCACATGATCCAACACCGGAATACCGATCATCACCCCCGCCTCGGTCATACGTCTGGTAAGTTCGCGGTCTTCACGCGAAGGCGACGGATCCCCAGAAGGGTGGTTGTGGGCTAGAATCACCCGCGCCGCGCTCACCCGTACCGCTTTGTTGAAAACATCGCGGGGATGCACCGACACGTTGTTCAGCGTACCGCGGGCAACCTCCACCGGTTTCCCGATCAACCGATTCTTGGTGTTCAGCAGCAACGCCCAAAACTTTTCTTGGCGATTCTCTCCCATCAACGGGACAAGAATCCGGCACACCGCCGACGGATGCGTGACCGCTTCGTCGTTTCCTGCCGACCGGGCCGCCGCGCAACGTTTTCCCAACTCCACCGCCGCCAACAGCTCGATGCCCTTAACCTCGCCCAGCCACTTGACTCTGGCGGCCAGCAGTTCCTCCAAGTCAAGCTTGGAAAGTCCCTCCAAACCGCCGAACCGGTCCAACACATCGCGAGCCAAACGCACCGCGTTAACTCCCGGACCGCCGGCGCGGAGCAACAGGGCCAGCAACATTTCATCGGAGAGAGCCGCAGGTCCGCGGTCTTTGAACAGTTCCCGGGGGCGCAAATCCTCCGGCAACTGCTGAATTGGCGGATAAGTGTATTCCACTTTGCCGCCGTTTTTAGATTTCACTGGTGATGGCTCCATTTTTCTCCCAAATTTCTTCCACTCGGTCCGCGATCTCCGCCACCGGCATCCCCGGCACCGGTTCGACCCAATCCACTTCCGCTTGATGGCGGAACCAGGTTTCTTGACGTTTCGCCAGCTGTCTGGTGCGAACCACAATCCGATCCTTTGCCTCGGCCAAAGTACAGCGTCCGTCCAACAGCTCGACGGTCTCGGCGTAACCGATGGCCTGCGCGGCGGTGTCAGACCACACCGGAAAGCGATCCCGCAAATGCCGCACTTCATCGATCAAGCCTTGCTCGAACATCTGGTCCACCCGGCGGGCCACCCGTTCGCGCAACACTTCGCGAGGATAACGCAACCCGACCAACCGCGGCCGCGTCCCGTTCCGCCACTGCTCCGGCAGGGTACCGGACAGTTCCAGCTGTTCGGCGGCGCGCAGCAAACGCCGGGGGTTTTCTACATCCTGCAAACGGCTAAAACCGTCGGGCCAACGCGATTCCAATTCATGGCGAAGGGCAGCCGCGCCGCGTTCCTCGTAAAACCGACGCCATTTTTCACGAATCCTGGGATCGGACGGAGTCCCCTGCAAACCTTCGGTCAGAGCCTTGAGGTAAAGGCCGGTGCCACCTGCCACCACCACCGGCGTGTTGCGTTGCGTCTGCAACGCCAACCGCGCTTCTTCAATCCAGCGGCCGGTATTGAACGTCTGGTCGGGATTGACCAAATCAATGCCAAAATATTCCACCCCGCCACGCTCGGCAAGCGTCGGCTTCGCAGTCCCGATATCCATGCCCCGGTAAACCAGCATCGAATCGGCGGACAGCACCGCTGCGCCCCGACGCTCCGCAAGCAGTTGCGCCACCGCACTCTTACCAGTAGCGGTGGCTCCGGCCAAAACCAAAAACGGGGCGGATTTAATGGGACGCCTCCTTTCGGACGCTGAATTCGCAACCGCAATAATTCTGACGATACAATCCATACTGCTCGGCAAGTTTTATGGAGTGCAGAAAACCGTCGCGCTTTTTAAAATCCACGGGAAGGAAACGATCGCCACCGACATCCCACCCCGCCTCAAAAACGGAAGCGGAGCGTTTGTGCGGGCTGACGGTGAGCGAAGTCGTGAACGACTCCGCCCCCAACCGGTCAAGCGACTCGGCGGCCCGACGGAGGGAAAAACGGAAGCATCTGGCGCAACGGGTACCGCCTTCGCGGCAATCCTCGTAACCGGCGGCGACCTCTTCCAACCAACGGGCATGGTCGGGCGGATCCACCACCACCTCGGAGGCGGTCGCATCAGCCAGCTGTCGCAACGCGGCCAATCGGCGCTCGAACTCCTCGGCCGACGCTATGTTTGAATTGGAAAAGAACAGCACCGGATCGTGCCCCGCCTCGCGCAAGGCCAGCAGGCAATGGCTGGCGCACGGGCCGCAACAACTATGCAGAAGCACCCGCATCGGCGGCATCCTCTGGACGGTCAATCCGCGGCACGGCGTCCATCAGCAACTTTGTGTAATCGTTCTGCGGATGGGCCAGCACCTCGCGGGTCGGGCCGGTCTCCACCACCTTGCCGTTGTACATCACCAGGACCCGGTCGGCGATATGCTCCACCACGCTGATGTTGTGGGTGATGAAAAGATACGAAAGGCCGAACTGCTCCTTCAGGTCGGCCAACAAATTCAGCACCTGCGCCTGAATGGACAAATCCAATGCGCTCACCGCCTCGTCGCAAATCAACAGCCGGGGCTGGAGCGCCAACGCCCGCGCGATGCAAATCCGCTGGCGTTGCCCGCCAGAAAATTCGTGGGGATAGCGGTCGAGCAGCTCCGGCCCCAAACCAACGTTCGACAACAACCGCTCGGCCATCGGACGGCGGGCGGATTTTTCAACCAGCCGATGCGCCACCGCCGCCTCGGTAAGGATGTCCAAAATCGTATGGCGGGGGTTGAGCGAGGCGTGGGGATCCTGAAACACCACCTGGACATCGCGCCGGTAGCGCTGAAGTCTGGCCCCGCGGAATTTCAGCACATCCTCGCCGTCGAGCAGGATTTCCCCCGCTCTAGGTTTGGCCAATCTGAGTATAGTGCGAGCGAGAGAGGACTTACCGCAACCGCTCTCGCCCACCACGCCCAGCGTCTCTCCCGCGTTTAACACGAAATCCACGCCGTCCACCGCCTTCACCCACCCTACGGTGCGGGCGAAGACCCCCTTTTTAATGGGAAACCAAGTTTTTACCCCGCGCACTTCAAGCAGCGGGACAGTGGTTCGGCGAGTGTCGGACGTGTCATTCATGGGTCACCTCTCTAAGGGGTTACGCGTGACGGCGTTGCTGACGGGTGAGATTTTGCGTCGGCTGGGAATCTCCTCCGTCTTTCTTCTGTCCAGCGCGGTGAATCATCACCATCTGGATGATTGACAACACCTGGCTTACAGTCCAATACAGCGACAACGCACTGGGGAAACTGTAAAACATGAAAAGCATCATCACCGGCATGAGAATCATCATCATACGCTGCTGCTGAGGGTCGCCGGTGGAAGGAGTGAGATAACTCTGCAACGCCATAGTGCCGGCCATCAGAATCGGAAGAATGTTCAGCGGGATCGGCAGCACCCCGGCAAAAAGGTTTTCCGCCTCGCTGAGGTCACGAATCCAAAGGAAATCGGCGTAACGCAATTCCACCGCACTGCGGAGTACGGTGAACAGCGCGATAAACACCGGAATCTGGATCAGCATCGGCAGGCAGCTGGAAAGCGGGTTGACCTTATGGTCGCGGTAAATCGCCCAGGTTTCCTGCTGGAGTTTTTGGGGATTGTCCTTGAACTGCTTCTGGATCTCTTTAAGCTTGGGCTGAATCTCCTGCATTTTCTTCATGCTTTCGGTGCTTTTCCGCGTAAGCGGCCAAAAGATGAGCCGCACCAAAAACGTTAGCAGGATTATCGCGATCCCGTAATTAGGAATCAGCCGGTAGAAGAAATTCAGGGTCGGTACCAGCAACTTGCAGAACCAAGAGAAGAAGCCAAACTCCATGATGTCATCCATACGATTGCCCATCGCACGGAGGAGCGACAACTTTTTGGGGCCGATAAACAACGTGTATTCGCGGGCTATGCTCTCGCCCTGCGCCACCGTTTGGCCACGGTAGGAAACGCGGGCGCGAAGTTCATGGAGCAGATAGGTCTGGCGGGTGGTATCGCGCACCATCGCGGCAGAGAATCCGGAGTTGGGCACATCGGAACTAAACGCGTTCACAAAGAACCGGCTTTTAAGCGCCACCCACTGCTGTGGCGCATCAACCGTAACCGGAGTTGACGGCGGCATCCCGGCCGCGGAATGGGCACCGCCGCAACCGAAACCGCCCCCGGAATTACCTGCCAGCAATTTCTTGGTGTCTTTGTTTTGATCCCAAAACATCACCTTCTCCGCGCCGACCGGCAGCGAATCCATCGACAGAATATCGTTTTTGGACGACCCGCGCGGCATCGCCCCGATGGAGACCGAGTTGTCACCCAACTGCAAAACTTGGTTACCCTCGTTTTTGAAAACGTCGCGCACCCGCACAATGTAATTGGACTCCACGCTGATCACGCGCTGCACCCGAAGCCCGTTCGGGGCCGTGGCTACGAACTCCACCCGGTTGTCCGAGGCGTCAAGCCGGTAGGCCGCATTGGCAGGCAAGCCGGTGATACCCCCCAACTCCAGTGCCGGGGCGTCAGAAAAATCCAAGCAAACCGGCGGGTTCTTCTCGGGGTCAAGCTTACCGGCGTTGGTGGCGAACCTGGTCAGCGTCGCGCGGCTGATAACCGCACCGTGGCTGGAAAGATCCAGCGTCAAATCGCCGTTGGGAGAAGCTATCTTCGCCTTCTCCTCCTTGGCGAGTGTGGCTGGGTCGGCCATCACCACGCTGTTGTCCGGAGAATTCTGGGGGGCGTCATGGTTATTCTCCGCCGGGGCGGACGAGATCCCGGTATCCGCTGGAACGGCGACCGCTTCCTTGCGCTCGGCTTCAGCCTGGGCGGCGCGCGCAGCTTGGATTTTCTTCGACTGTTGGCCGGTGTAAAACAACCATCCCGCCAACGCCAATCCCAGCAGCAACGCAAAAAGCTTCTCTTGTTTGTTCATCATTAACTCCAAAATCACCAACCCAAAGCTCTTATCACCCTTCGGTGGGGTCTTTAGTCTCCGGTCGCCACTGGAACCCCTTCAGCGACCCTTTCGGCGGTACCGGGTCATATCCGTACGGACCGAACGGACGGCACCGCAACAAGCGGCGAAAGGTAAGGTAACATCCTCTCAAGCAACCGTGGGTTTGTATCGCCTCTATGCAAAAAGCGGAACAGGACGGCTCAAACCGGCAACAATTTCCCAAATGCGGAGATATCACGATTTGGTAAGCCCGCACCAGCATAATCAGCAGTTTTGCGATCATCGCGAGACTAGTCCCGGCTCAATCGGACCAAACCCCGGCCCGCCGGAAAAGCGCGGCCAAATCATCCATAACATCAGCGCACCGCTTGCCCGCGATACCCGACCTTGCCACCAGCACGGTCTCTAAATCGACAGGAAGGCCAAACTGCGAACGCCGAAACGCCTCGCGCAGCAGCCGTTTGGCGCGGTTGCGGTCCACCGCGTCATGAAACGTCCGTTTAGAAACAACAACGCCGACCTTCGGGCCGGCGTCTGCACCCCGTAACATCCACGAAACCACTGTCTTGCCGCGAAACGTGCGCCCGGCATCAAAAACCGGCTGGTATCGGGATGAAGGCAACCGCAACAACCGGACCGGCGGCGCGTCCACACCGGCGGTCCTGGATCTTACGGCATTTTCTTCCTTGGAGTCCATGCCTCCAGGCGCTCCAGATTAAACCTGGGTCAGGCGCAGGCGCCCCTTCTGGCGACGGGCACGAAGCACCGCCCGGCCGCCGGCGGTGGCCATGCGGGCACGGAAACCGATTTTACGAACACGCTTCAGCTTGGAAGGTTGCCAAGTCATTTTCATGGTAGCTTCTCCTATTCTTCTGGTCAAAAAGAAATATTAATTTACCATAAGCCGCCCTTAAGGTCAAGCGCATAAAGGAGCCAAGCGGAAGAAAAAATCAACGGAACCCGTTTCTTGCGCCGACTAGTCTCGCGGTCGCAAGTAGAACCGACCGATCACCCGCGAGGTACTGATGGCGTTGATGAACGCTTCGGGATCGATCCGCTTGCAGATTGAGTATATGTGCGGGGTGTCGTCGGCCGCCACCACCGAATAGACCACATTGGTGTTTTGCCCGAGATAGCCGCCCTTCGCTTCAATCACGGTCGCGCCGTGGTGGCTCAACCGATGGATTGCCTCGCAGATACGTTTCGGCTGATTCGTTACGATGAGGAGCGTCTGATACTGGTAGGCACGGTACATAAGGTGCACTACCTGTAACGTTACGAACTGAAAGACAATCGAGTAGAGTGCCCCCGACCAACCGAACGTATAACCGCCGCAAAGCAGTATAAACGCATTGATGGCGAAGATGATGTTCCAGGTTTCCCGCCCCTTTTGTTCCGAAAGATAGATCGCGATAAAGTCCGTCCCGCCGGTCGTGGCGTTCCATCTGAGACAGAGCGACATTCCGAACCCGAACACAATACCGCCGAAGAGACTGGTGACGAACGGATCCGCCCGCAAACGCGCCAACTCTTGCGGCGGGATGAACGAGGTAATCGCCTCCATCGGCAGGATGTCCGCGAACAGTCCCGTGAGAAAGATGACAAAAAGCGACTGCATAGTGAAACGGCGCCCGACGAACTTGAAGCCGATCCATACCGGCACAAAGTTAAGCGCGAGGTTGAATGGCAGGAACGGCACGGTCACACCCCAACCATACAGATCGGAGAAATGCTGTCCGAGCCGCTGCAGAATCATCGACGCACCCGTTACCCCGGCAGGATACAACCCGCCCCACTCGACAAACGTCCGGTAGTCGAGCGCCATCAGCAACGACGCAAACGTCAGCACGGCGAACCGTGCTGCCGTAACGCGCTTGTTATTGTCTGGCATATCCCGCCTCAGCGGTTGGTTGCATACAACGGCCCGAAATTCTTGCAGGCGCGGAAGTCCGCGCCGGTCGGATCGTCAGACGCCCCGAAGAGTCCCCAGCAATGAGGCTGGTAAACCTGCTCCTCCGGCACGTTGTGCATCGCCACCGGGATGCGCAGCATCGAAGACAGGGTAATGATGTCCGCGCCGATATGTCCGTAAGCAATCGCGCCGTGGTTGGCGGCCCAGGCGTTCATCACCGAGTACACGTCCTTGAACGCGCCCTTGCTGGTCAAACGCGGAACGAACCAAGTGCACGGCCACTCCGGATTGGTGCGGAGCATCAGCGTCTCCTGCTGTTTCGGGTCGAGCGTGACCGACCACCCTTCGGCAATCTGCAACACCGGGCCTTGGCCCTTGACGATGGAAATGCGCGTCATGGTAAGCGGCATTCCTTTGGGCGTGAGGAAGGAACTGGAGAAACCGCCGCCGCGGAAGTACTCAACGCCTGCCGGCACCCACTTCGTGGCCTTGAGCGTCGCTTCCATATCAGCCTTTGAGACCTCCCACCAGTTTTTGAAAACACTCTTTCCTTTCTCTTTCATCTCTCCGGCCGCGTCCAGACAGCAACTTCCGGAGTTCAGCAGATGGATGATGCCGTTTTTAGCTACGCCCGTCAAGCCCTTGCCGGTCGCGCGCTTCACCGCGTCGGACGACCAGTAGGTGCGGACATCAGCGAACATCGACGCCTTGTTGGTAAGCAGCCACATCAGGAGCATGCACACGCCGTTGAGCGAATCGTTCTCGGTCGCCACGATCTGCGGCATCTTCGGCCCGTTCCAGTCGAACGAGGTGTTGCACAAAACCTCCATGAAATCGCCATTCGGCCAGTGGTCGGTCCACTGGCGCTGACCCTGAAAACCACCCGCTATGGCGTTACGCCCCACCGCCTCTTCGCCAAAGCCCATCTCCTTGAGTTTGGGGTTGCCCACCATCATGTCGCGCATGATGATCGCCATCTTAACGATGTACTCCCAATCGGCATCTTTCTGGGCGCGAGTTTTCTGGATGGCCTTGGGATTGTAGTCCTTACCTTCCTTGCACCATTTCTTTGTCCAGGCGAGCGCTTTCTTATACTCGTCCTGATCGTAAATCCCCTCCGCGATGCGGCGTTCGATCTCGCACTCGTCCATGTTTTCGGGAGCCATACCTAGGTAGTCCTGGAAGAAGTCGATGTCCACGAACGAACCGGCAATGCCCATTGCGGAAGAACCGACGGAAAGGTAGCTCTTGCCCTTCATCATCGCCACCGCGAGGCCGGCCTTAACGAAACGGAGAATCTTTTCCTTCACATCTTCCGGCACGGAGGTGTCGGTTCGGTCCTGCACCTCATGGCCGTAAATGCCGTAGGCCGGCATACCACGCTGCGCATACCCGGCGAGCATACAGGCGAGATAAACCGCGCCGGGACGCTCGGTGCCGTTGAAGCCCCAAACCGCCTTCGGGATCGTCGGGTCGATGTCCATCGTCTCGGTTCCGTAGCACCAGCACGGCGTGACCGACAGCGATACACCGACGTTATTGTCGCGGAATTTGTTCGCGCACTGCGCGGCTTCGTAACGCCCGCCGATCGTGGTGTCGGCAATCACGCACTGAACCGGCGATCCGTCCGGATATTTGAGATTATCCGAAATCAGCTTCGCGGCGGTTTTCGCCATGTTCATCGTCTGGTCTTCCAGAGACTCGCGCACCCCGCGCCGACGCCCGTCGATAATGGGGCGAATGCCAACCTTGGGAAATCCGTTCATCGTGAATACTGTCTGCGCCATTTCTTGACTCCTTTGTTATGAATGTGAAATCGTTACGCCACCGGGGTGACGCCCTTCTTAAGAATGATGTTGCCGTACTTGGCGGTCTCGCCGGTAAGGATGACCGCATAAGCCTTTTTTGCCCGCTCGTAAAACGCGAAACGCTCCATGCGCTCAATCTCGCCCGAATACCCTAGTGCGTCGCGATAACGGCGCTCGACCTCCGGGTCCAGCTCATCGCCGGGAACAGGGGCCATCATCGCCACCGGCACGGCGTAGGCATCCAACTCAAACAACGGGGCAACGCCTTTAAGCAATGCCGCGCACGAGACGCCGTCCGCCCGCATGACCCGGATCCCGAACGTATGCGCGGGGAAATGCGCGTCGGAAAAAACGATCTCGTCGCCATGCCCCATCTCGGCAAGCGTCTTCAACAAATCCGGCGAAACAACCGGGGATATCCCTTTAAGCATCTTTCTCCTCCTTTTTGGCGGTACCGCAGAACAGAACCGCATAGGCAAGCACTACCGCAAAACAGATTGCGGGAACAATGAAACTGGCCCGGAGCGACATTTGCGACAGACGCAGATTGGCGTCCCAATCGGAGCTGAACATCGGCACCAGCCGACACCAGAACGAATTCTTGTCACCGATGATGTTCGCCATCCACGGGGTAAGCAGCGCACCGCCGACAATCGCCATGATGAGACCAGCTGCCCCGATCTTATACGCCCGCTTGTCGATTCCGCCGAGCGCAATGCCGTATATCGTCGGGAACATAAGCGACATGAATCCGCTCATAAGGATCAGGCAGATGATGTTCCAGGAGAACGCAAGTCCGCCGACCTTGAAAAGCTCCACCGTGGGAAGGTACATGACACCGAACGAGCAGGCAACGGCGCACGCCGCAAAAATTGCCATCAACATGGTGGGATCGAGATACTTCATCACAAAGGTTGCGATCCAACGGCACGTGATAAACGTGCAAATGGCGATAAGGTAGTAGGTTGCGCCGTCCTTCGCCGTAACCCCGAGTTCCTTCTGGCAGTAAACGTTCATCCAAGTCCACGCCGCAATCTGAACCCCCACGTAGAAGATCTGCGCGATAACACCGAGATACCACTTTGGCGAACGGGCAAGTATACCGAAAATCGCCGCGAAATCCGTTTTCTCACTATGCACCTCGTCCACGCTGGAACGCTTGGAAGCGAAGAAGAAAAACCAAATGACCGCGCATACGGCACAAAGCCCCACATAGGGAACGCAAACCCAAAACAGTTCGTTGTGTACGATTTTGTCGAGCACGGCAGGATCCATCGTAGCGCGTTCCTCGGCGGTAGCCGGATTGAGATTCGCCAGAATCAGCTGTTGCGCCAGAAGGATTCCGGCCAGCGATCCGAGCGGGTTGAACATCTGCGCGAAGTTGAGGCGCCGGACGGCGGTCGATTCGTTGCCGAGCGCGAGAACATACGGATTGCATGTCGTCTCCAGTACCGCGCACCCTCCAGCGACAATGAAAATCCCAGCGATGTAAGTCCAGAAACTCTGCATAACGCAGGCGGGGACATAAAGCAACGCGCCAACGACATACACGCCCAGACCCACCAAAACCCCGATGCGGTATCCTTTTTTCTGGATCAGCAGCGATGCGAAGATCGCTATGACCGAGTAAGCCCCGTAGAACGAAACCTGCACATAACCAGCCGTAGACTGGCTGGTGCGGAAAATTTTCTGGAATGCCGGAACGAGGTTGTCTGTCATATTGTTCAACAACCCCCACAGCGCGAAACAAGCCACCAGCAAGGCAAAAATCAACCGCATCCCGCGCGGCACAATCGCATTATCATTGTTCATAAGCTGTTCCCTGTCAACCAAAACCTCCGTTCTCCCCTACCCGAACGGACACACACAATTGTCACAAACTGAATATAGTATAACAAAAAACATCCCGCCTTGTAAATGGTGAAATTTGCGCAAATGCGTTCATTGCGGTTTTCCGCATGTTCAAGTCGGCGAGCGGCGGTCAAACATTCGCCACGATGCGCATCCTTTTTTTGCACGCGCAATAACGTCCTATTGTTGATTTTGCGCTAGGCATGTAGTGGTTTGGCACATAGACATTTTGGTTTATTCATGGTTCAGAAATCAAACGGCAACCCGCGAAAGTTTTAGCCGCAAAGGGAGGGACCACCCCATCGCGTCCGCTGTGAACCGCAAGGTGACACGAATCCACACCAATCGGTTGCCCCGCAACGTTCCCGTGAGCGGCGTTAGTCACGAACAGATCCGTTTGTTTTCGGCCGCAAAGGTATAATGTAGAACGAGCCTT
>JAFTCL010000018.1 GCA_017454745.1 Kiritimatiellia bacterium | reverse complement strand
CGCCTCCTTCACCTCGAGGATGCGTTCGGGCGAGAGGACGACGTTGTTCTTCGACGTCTTCCAGACGTGGTTGTTGACTTTGACAAGTTCGGCCTGGCCGTTGGCTCCGGTCTTGATGTCGATCTGCCCGGCGTTGTAGCTGCCGGTTGCGATCTTGTTGAACTGCGCGAGGCTTATGTCGAGTGCCATTGTCGATCCTCCTTACGGTTTTCTGTCCTCTATACACAAAACTCTGCAAAAGGTTGCATTGAATTTATGTATTGTCTTTATGTATTGTTCACGATGCCGGTCATGGTTGTGTTCAGGCTTTTCAGCACGTTGGAGATCATGTCGTAGCTCTGGTCGCGCTTGTTCGTGAGCGACTGGAGCTCGATCATCTTCTGCTGGCTGAACGAGTTCATCTCGTCCATCTTCGCCTCCAAAGCCGTGATGAAGTCGGAGGAGGATACGCTCGCTGAATCCGGCACGTCGCTCGAACTCATGCCGACTATGTTGACGAGGAAATTCTTGTAGGTGTAACTCGTGCCGTCGTAGGTGACGGTCGCCGAAGTCATGCTTACGGTCCCGGCCAGCACTTGAGTCTCGATTGTCGTCATGTTCTCGAGTTTTGCACTCGTCGAGTTCATCTCCTCCATAAGGGCGATGATGCTCGTTTCGAGTTCCGCCGCGCGCTGGAGACAGATCGCCATCACCAGCTGCCCGATAGAAAGCGCGCGCAACGAACCGTCGGCGTTCGTCACACCTTCGACGGTGTAGGTCCTAGCGGCTAAAAACTCCCCAGACTCGGGGCTGACCATCGAAAGATCGAATTCAACTGTTCCTATTGCCATAAAAACTCCTTTCAGTCGTTTTCCGTTAAAGGTGGAAGGTCAAAAGTCAAAGGTCGAAAGGTGCGGCCTTGCCAAGATACGAGATGAAACCTGAGAGCATCTTGCTGATCCGTGACACGTCTTGGCAAGCGTCGTCAAACTGTCCTTGGGAAATATAGCCCAGATCGAGCGCCACATAGGGTTGCGCCCGAACTTCGCCGGCCGAACCCTTGGCTATGGTCAAAAACTGTTGTAGTGACTTGTCGAATTTTCGCTCAAAGCCTTCTGCGATGTTTGAAACAATCGAAACCGCCGCACGGCAAATCTGGTCTCGCTGCCCATAGTCGCGGGAGAACTCCCCGGCCTTGGTGAGACCATATATCTTTGTCGTGAGAACCCTTGCGAGTTTCCACGCATCAAGATCTTCAAATCTATTTGCCTTTGCCATAACCTTTGACCTTCGACCTTTGACCTTTGACCTAAAAATTCGCGGCGTCGGCCCCCTGCGAGGTGCCGAGCGAGCGTATGACATTGGACGAGGTGGAATACGCCACGTCGCGGCGGTTGACGAGCGTCTGCAGGTCGATCATGTCGCGCTGCTGCTGCTGTGCGAGCGCGTCCACCTTCTCCTTCAGCGCCGTGACCGCCGCCATGCGCTTCGCGTAGGTGTCGATCGCGTCCGGCAGGGTGGACTCCGAAATGCCCAGCGTTCCCGTGAGATACGACTTCGCGGCGGACCAGTCCGCCGTCCCGGCGGCGATCTTCTCCATCCACTTCGACGCCTCTTCGAGCTGCACGGAGCCGGATGTCATCGTGTTCATCTTGACGACGCTCTGCGCCTCGCAGGCGGCGGCGGAATGGAGGCACACCGAGATGACGAGCTGCCCGAGTGTCAGCCCGGATGCCGCGCCGTTCGTGTAAAGCGATATGGCCTCCGCGCCGCTCGGCGCGTACCGGTTTGTCGCTATCTGTTCGATTTCAATCATGGCTTTCTTTTCTCGGTTTCTGGGTTTCTAGGCCTCTAAGCTTCTAGAGATTCCTTATCAGGTTGCTGCGGGTGTCGCTGACGGCGCTCATCAGGTTCGAGGCGGTCGAATACGATTCGTCGCGGCGATCCACAAGCGACTGAAGGCGCGTCATGTCCGTCTGCGCCTGGTTGTTGCGCGTGTCGATCATCGACTTGAGCGCCTGTATCAGGCCCTCGATGCTGGACTTTGACCAATTGTCGTTGGCCCAGGTAGGGCGCCAGGTGGCGCCGGGATCGTCGCCGCCGCGCTTGATGTACGCCTCGCGCAGCAGCGCCCACTGGTCGGACGTGATGCCCGAGACCGCCGTGGTGTCGCTGCCCTTGGCGTCGCTGGCGAAATTCGCCTGCGCCTTGGTGAAAATCGCCAGAAGCGAGCCGAGCTTGTCGAGTTCGGTGTTGCGGGTCTTGATGCGCGTCGTGAGCGGCGTCACTTCGCCCTCGACCGTGACGGCGCGCTTCTCGCTGATGGCTATCATCAGGTCCTGGAAATCGACCCGCGTGCCGTTCACCTTGTAGTCGCTGAAGCTCACGCCCCAGCTCTGGCTCAACGCCACTGCGGTTTGTTTTTCGATTGTAGCCATGGAAAACTCCTTTCAGTCGTTCATCTTTCGTCAAAGGTCGAAGGTCGGAAGTCCAACGACTTTTGACCTTAAGACCTTTGACCTTCGATGATTCATTGTTGTCACCCTCCGATGTTCCCTATCGTGTTGCTTGCCGCGTTGTTCGCCTTCTTGACAAGCTTCGACGCCGCCGAGAAGGCGTTGTCGCGCTTCGATATGTACGAGTTCAGCGAGACCGTGTCCTGCTTCAAATCGTTGTCCTCACGGTCCGTCGCGTACTGCACCTCGTTCTGCCCCTTGTAGAGGTTCGCGCGCGTCATGTCCGCACTGTTTTCCTTGAACACGAGCGTGATGCCGTATTTCTTCGCCGTCGAGTTCACCCAAGCGCTGTTGGGGACCCAGGCCGAATCGCTCGATTCGGTGTCCTTTACCTTCAGATTGGCGACGGCGTAGTTGAGAGCGGACATGATGCCGCCGAGATCGTCGAGCTTTCGGATCCTTTGGCGGACGACCTCCGCGTAACCGGCAACCGCCGTCTCGATGGCGGTCGTCTCCTTGAACGCCGCCGCCGTCAGGGCCGCCGCGTAGTCCTTGCCAGGAACGCCGTCAACGGTGTAGCCCACCTGGGCCACACCGTAAACGCTCGCTCCTTCTATTTTCGTCGCTTCGATCAAGTTCGCCATTTGCGCTCCTTTCTAGGCTTCTAGGATTCTAGATTTCTACGCCTGGATCGCATCGCGCATCGACTGCGTTTCCGCAGCCCTGACGGCCTGCATCAGCTGCACGACGCTGTTAACGAGCTCCTCGGCCTGGTTGAAGAGGTCGCGGGTCTGGTCGAGTTCCTCCTCGGACTTCTTCTGCTCGGCGCCCATCTTGGTAGCCTCGGCCTGCTGGTACTGCGTGATGTTCTGGATGAAGCCCTGCGCGAAGCCGCCGATCGCGGCGATCAGGTTGTTCGTGGCCTGCGCGTTGTTGATCGTGTTGCTCGCCTTGATGTAGTCCACACTGTTGGCGCGCGACTGTTGGGCGGACTGGTACTTCATGCGAGCGTCCTCGACATCCGCAAGGTGCGCCCTGGAGTCGGTTGCGTCGGGGGTCATGAGCTTCGCGTTGCCGTACGCGCGGGCGTACTTGAGCTCGTCCGCCGCCGTCTGGAGTTTCGTCTCGGCGGCCGCGATCTCGGCCTTCGTCCCGCTCTTCGACACCTCGTTGTAGTTCTTCAGCTCCGCGTCGTATGCGTCCTCGAACTTCTGGACCTCCAGCTTCGTCTGGGCGCGGAAATTCTCCTTCGCCATCTCGACGTCGACGCTTAGCTTCCCGTTCGGGGCGAGCTGCGCCTTGATGTCCGCGTTCGCCGCGTCGAAGGCGGTCTTGACGTCCGCCTTGAGCTGCGCCATGGGCTCGAGATTGACGTTCCCCAGTCCGGCGTGCGTCATCCTGAGCCCCATCAGCTTGGCCCTGTCACCCATGCTCAGCGACTCGAACGGCTGGGAGGCCTTGTCCATGAAGAACGCCCTGTCGGCCTCGGAAAGATTTTTGACGGGTTCCAGCTTCGCGATCTCAGCCTTGTAGGCATCGAGCTTCGCGACGGCGGTCTTGATGCCGGCGACTTCCGGAGCCTCGAACGGGGCGACCATGTCGGACGTCACCGTGTCGATGTTGGCGTCGGACCCCAGCGCCTGCATCTTCTGCGAGAGAACCGTCTTCGACTGGTAGGCACCCTTCGCCCCCTCGAAGTTCGCGGACGCCTCGTTGAACTGCTGGTTGCCGAAGCTCCCCTCCACCTTCGAGGAGATGCGGGAATGTCCGTCCGACGAGAGTTTGCCGCCGACCTCCGCCTTCACCTTGGCGAGCTGGGCCTGCGCGTTGTCCTGAGTGTTGGCGGCCTTGATCATGTCCACGTTCTGGCGTGCGACGTCGAGGCCCGCCGTCTTGTCCGTCCCGAGCTGGGAGTTGAACGCCTTGGCCTGTTGGTAGAGCGAGAAGCCTGTCGCGGCAACCTGAAGCGCGCAGCAAATCGCGCCCGCTATCATACCCGTCATGGCGGCCTCGCGCTGCGCCTCGGCCTGGTTGAGGATGCTCTTCTGGATCGACAGGTTCTCCGCGAGGCGCATCTCGCGCGAGGCGTCGCGCTGTTTCTGCGCCACCTCCACAAGCAGCGCCATCATCTGGTAGAGGTCGAACATCGCGCCCTTGAGGGACTTTGTCCCGGCTGCGGCGGAAAGCGTCTCGTTCAGCGCGGCGGAAAGCGAGTCGTGGAACTGCTGGATCTGCTCCTTGGAGAGGTTGAGACCCGTATCCGCGGAAAGTTTTTCGCAAAGCGAGTCTATCGCCGTCTGATCCACTTCGGCCGGAATCTCCAGGTCGTCCGGGATGCGGATCGTCACCGGCGTCTCCACGCCGTTGACATTCGTGGTGATCGTGACGTTCGTCGCGCCTGCGACGCCTTCGGCGCCCTCAGCCTTCGTCACGTCGCCGATCTTGCCCAGCAGCGACTCCCAGTTCACCGCATTCGCGTTAGCATTGACTTGGATGCTCATTTTCAAATTCCTTTCTAGTTTGTCGTCTAAGGTCGAAGGTTAAACCGTTGAACCGTTCATGTCTTGATTACACAATCGACTGCCAGATGTTACACTCCAATTCGACCTCTGACCTTTGACCTTCAGACCTTCGACGATTCCCTACGCCATTGCACCGATGTTATGCGCAATCTCGTCCGACGTGTCCGTGGCGGACGAAAGGAGCTCCGCGACCTGCGCGACGGCGTTTTGGAGCTGCTGGAGAATCTGCTCGAGCTCCTCCTCGCACTCGTCGAGGCGCTGCTTGAGCGCGGTGATGACCTTCTCCGTCTCCGAGACGTCGGCCTGCGACAGCCCGGCCTTGTAGCCCTGGTAGGCGCTCACACCGCCGGCGACCGTGGAGCCGATGCCGACGAGCAGCGTGGAGAGCGCGACCGCCGCGCGAATCTTCTCCATCGTCTCGATGGCGACCGTTGCCCCTTTCGCGGCATCCGCGATGCCCTTGGCCGCGTTCGAGACCGCCGCCGCGCCGCCGCCCGCGAGGCCGGCGCCGAGCGACGCCGCCATGATCGCGACGGTGATGAGGACCTGCGCGACGATCTGCGCCGCCTGCTTGCTGAGCCCCAGGCTTTCAAGCCCGCTCGCCAGCTTCTCCACGATCTTGTCCATCACGCCCGTCTCGTTCAACACCGAGCAGGCAACCGCGATGCCGGCGCCGATCACGGGGCCGATCGCGAGGCCGCCCGTCGCAACGCACGCCACGACCGCCGCGACGACCGCGAGCGCCGTCATCAGCCAGCCGAAGATCTTGCTCGCCTTGCGCGACTCCGCCGCCTTGTCCATGTCCTTCAGCGACTTCTCGATCTTCTCGGAGCGCGTCTTGCGCTCCGCGTCAAGCGTGTCCTTCTGAATGTTGATGCGGTCTTTGGCCATCTCGGTCTGCCGTTCCTCGTTGTCCATCTGGAGGTAGGAGAGCAATTTTTCGAGGTTCTGCTCGATCTGCTTGATGTCGGCGGGGTCGTCGAGCGCGGGGATGCCCGTCGCGCCCGTCGGTCTGCCGGTCTCCGTAGAATCGACGCGGGCGTTGGTATCGACGCTCACGTTACGGCCGCCCAAAAGCGCCGCCACATCCTTGACGATCTGCGTGGTTTTCTCGGAAAGCCCAAGGCCCTTACCGAGGTTGGCGGTCTGGTCGATCGTGTTCGGGATCTTCGGTGTGATTGCTGAAATGTCTGGCATTGTCTTGTTCCTTTCTCGTTGAACGTTTCCGTCTTTATTACACGGATACCCTTTGGAAGTTACATCAAACGTTCAACTTTCAACGATTTTCTCTCTCAATCCTCAACCTTCTACGGTTTTTCGCCAATGATTTTGCGGAGCGCGTCCGCCTTGGCGCGGTACGTGCGCCCCAGCTCGGTGTTTTTCGGACAGTACACGTCAAGCGCCTCAAGCGCGCTCAGCGCGTTTTCTTTGTCACCGAGAGCGAGGTAGCACTCCGCCGCGTGGAACTGCGGTTTGGGGTTCTCCAGATCAAGGAACGACGAATAGCCGTAGGAGGCAATGGCCTTTTGGTGATTTTTCTGAGCCTGCTGCACGGCTCCAAGCGCAAACCAGTATTTCGCGTTCAGGTGATCGAACAGCACCAGGAACTCGAAAAGCTTCTGCGCGTCGTCGAACCTGCCCGTGCGGTAGTAGCCGAAGCCGAGCGAATAGACTGCCTCAAGCTCGTCGTTCGTGACGCCTTGGACCTCTTTCAAAGTCGCGCCATTGGCAAACGCTTTTGCCGCCTCGGCGATTTTGTTCTCGGTGATCTTGTCCATGGTTTTCTCCTCTGTTGGTTTCGATAGGTTTCTAGGATTTTAGGTTTTTAGGTTTCTAAACGGTCTCCACCCGGTTTTCTTCGATGGTTTCCCGGATGTCGCGCTCGATTCTGCCGAGCGAGTCGCGTATCGCCGCGAAGGGGTCTGTCTCGGCGTCCTTCTGGGCCTCTTTCTCCGCCTCGGCGGGGCGTAAGGCCTTTTCGGGGTCCGAGAGCGTCGCAAGCTCGTTCGCGATCGTCTTGACCGTGTTTTCGCCAAGGGAACTTATGAGAACCGAAATCTGGCTCTTCGCGGACGCGATTTCGTTCTTCGCCGTCTCGATCTTGCCCTGGGTGTCGGCAACCGCCTGCTCCTTCGCCTCCAGCTCCGCGCGGACGCGCTTCTGTTCGGCGACAAGCTCGTTGTGGTCCTTGCCGTCCTGCACGGCCTGGTCGATCTGCTTCTGCAGCGAATCGATCTTCGCCTGAAGGAGGATGGCCTCGGCCTTGTCCTTCGCCAGGCTTTCCGCGTAGCCTTCGAGGCTCTGGGTGAGCGCCTCCAGCTTCTCGGAAAGGGCGAGACCTTGTTCCAGCGTACGCTTCTGCGTGTCCGTCAGCGACTGTCCGATGGCGGCGAGGGAGGTCAGCAGGACGGAGAATTTCGCCCGCTCGTTTTCGTTCCGCAGTTTTTCGACAAGCGCTTCGAGGTCGGTTCTGGCGCCGCTCGTGACGGTGACCGACGAACCCTTGCCGAAGAGGGCCGAAAGCACTTTTCCGGCGGTTTCGCCGGACGCGATGTCCTGGGATTGCGTCTGGAACGACGCAGAAAGTCTGGATGTATCAAGTTCGATGCTCATGGTTGTTTGTCTCCTTCGCCTTCAATACACCTCAAATCTGAAAAGGTTTCATCATCATGCCGAATTTTCTCTGGCGTTCGGCCAGTTCACCGTCAGGCGAACTCGCCGAACTCGTCAAAGGTCCAAGGTCTGCCCGTCCAGGGTCTCCTGAATACCCCAGCTGACCTTCGACCTTTAACGATTCCTCCTCCAGCGGCTCCATTCCCTGACGGGCCAGTTCGCGGTTAACCGCCTCGCGCTGCTCGGGCGAGAAGCGGAAATTCATCACCTGCTCGCGAGTCAGACCCTGCTGCTCAAGCATCCGGTCGGTTTCGGCGATGCGCAGCCGGGCGGACTCGACAAGACGCTCCGACTCCGCAATCGTCCTGCGGATGCGCGCTAAATACGCTTCCGTATCCATATTCTGCCCGTCAGCCATAAAAAAGACTCCTTTCCGTCGATAGTTCATATAAGTTTACCACATCCGCCCTCAGTGCGCAAGTGCGAAAAATTACCGCCGCACACCATTTTTACAGCGTTGAATTACATAAAAATGGACACTTGCATTTCGCCCGGCCGAATGTTACAATATGGCTTTCATTATTAAGAATAATGCAAAAAAGGAGCGAAATTATGGGTAAACGGGTTATTTTATCTTTTGGCGCGGCGTTAATGGCCGTGCGCTGTCTTGCCGCAACCGTAACGGTTAATGAAGTTTGCTACAAAAACTCGGCCACGGCGGACGCCAGCGGGTACACCGGTGCGGACTGGATCGAGCTTTACAACGCCAGCAGTTCCAGCGTGGACATCGGGAGATGGTATGTGGGCGACAAAAAAACCGCCGCCAAATGCCACCAGTTGCCGTTCACCAGTTACAAAATGCAGCCGGGCGAGTACATTATGGTGTTCGCCGACAGCACGCAGTACCCCGAAGACGAGGTGGTGTGGGTGGACGACCCCGACCTTGAGCTGGTGCCGCAAAACGCGACATGGAAATATTACACGGCGGAATCCGCGCCCTCGGCCAGCTGGAAAACACAAACATTCTCCGACAGCACATGGGAATCGGCGGTGCTGCCCGCCGGATACAACGATGCCTCCGCAAACGCGGACCTCGCTACCGCGATCAGTTACGGGACGAACCTTTCCAGCCGTTACCCCGCCGCTTATTTCCGCTATACCTTCAACTGCCCCGACGCCACACTCGTGTCCAACCTGACCGCGCGGGTCCGCATCAACGACGGGGCGGTGGTGTATCTTAACGGCACCGAAATCTACCGCCACAACATGCCGGACGGGACGGTCAGCCACGCGACGCTGGCATCCTCACCGCAGGGCACGACCGAATGGCTATCGTGGTCGCTGCCTACCAACGCGCTGGCTAACGGCTCCAACACCATCGCGGTTGAGGTGCATCAGGCGTTTCTGGCCAGTACGGATTTGATTTTCGACTTGAGCCTGACTGCGCAGGTGGCGCACCAGCACCCGGAAATCCACCTGAACATGGGGTTGAGCTACGAATCCGCCGACGGGCGCTACGAGAACGTGTACCTTTTCAACAGCTCCGGGACCCAAATCCACAAATTCGACGGCTACACCAAAGAGGTGGACAAAAACGTCTCATACGGGTTGGAAGAAAACGGCGTAACTTCCAAGCAGCGGGTGTTCGACACCCCCACTCCGGCCGCCGACAATTCGCCCGAAGGGGTATATTTCGAGACGCTTAAGGCCGCTCCGGCCTTTTCGGTGCCGCCGGGATTTTACCCTAGCGCCCAAACGGTGAAAGTTACCGTTAGTTCCGGCCTGTACGTCTACTACACGCTGGACGGATCCGACCCTAAGACCTCCCCCACGCGGGTGAAGGTGCTCAACGGCACGTCCATCCCAACTTTCAGCGCGGACAATACCGTCTCGGACGGATTGTCCTGGATCCGCACCAACCCGGTGGATATCGAGGGAATTAACAATATGCCGAGCGCCGCGTGGAGAGCGCCGATCGGGAACGTCGCCAAAGCGGTGGTGTTGCGGGCAATCACGATTAACGGGTTGGACTGCTCGGCGGAGACCTGCGGCACCTATTTCATCGGCCAGCAGTTCACCGGCAACCGCAATCTGCCGACGGTGTCCATCGTAACCACCCCGGACAATTTCTTCGGGTACGCCAACGGTATCTACATCCCCGGCAAGAGTTACGGCGATTCCGAAGTGGGTTACGGTTCCAACCGCTGGGGCAAACCTTACGCCAACTACCACCAGGACGACTGGGAGCGCGATTCGCACTTCGAGCTGTTCGAGACCAATTCCACCACCAGCGCGCTGTCGTTGCGGCTGGGAATCCAGATGCACGGCGGCGGCACCCGGGCCATCCCGCAAAAAACGCTCTACATGATCTGCCGCAACGCTGAATACGGCACCGCGAACATCGATTACCAGTTGTTCCCGGACATGGACGCCACCTACTACAAACGGTTCCTGCTCCGCAACAGCGGCAACGATTGGTACGGGACGGACGTTGACGGGGTGGCGACCATGCTGAAGGACTCGGTGTTTCACCGCATCGCGGAACCGCTCAATATCGCAGTGATGGCCTACCGGCCGGTGGTCGTGTATCTCAACGGCGAGTTTTGGGGCATCCACAACCTGCGCGAAAGTTACGACAAACACTACATGGCCACGCGCTACGGGTTGAACGCGGACAACATGGACATCCTGATGCACGAGGACAACGGCAACGACAAGGTGCACATCGCCAGAATTGACGGCGACAAAAACGCGGACGAGGATTACGAGCAGCTGATGCTCGACATCAACGCCAACCCGCCGACCACCCAGGCCGGATACGACTTCATCGCTTCAAAAATCGACATTACCAACCATACCGAATACATCATCGCGGAAACGTTCTTCGCCAACACGGACTGGCCGATCAACAATTGCGACTTCTGGCGGACGCACACCAACGAAACCGCCTCCGCATACGGCGACAAGCGCTGGCGCTGGATGCTCTACGACTTGGACGTTGCGGGAGAAAAGGGGTATGATTTCGATATGTTCGACTACCTCTCCAAAAACCGCATGAAGGATTACGACGAGCCGGGGTTCATCATCAACATGCTTTGGAAAAACGAGCAATACCGCAACTATTTTGTGAACCGCTACACGACGCTGCTGAACACCGTGTTCAAGCCTGAACGGACGGCAAACATCATTCGCTCTGCGGCAGCGGCAATTGAGCCGGATCTGATTCAACATTACCGCCGTTGGGGCCGGGAAACCACGCTGGCCGAATGGACCAACGCCGTGAACTACGCGCTGGTGGATTTCACCGCCGCCCGCTACACCAACAGCTTCATTCATCTCGACGCGAAATTCAGTCTCGGCGGAACCGGCGATGTAACGGTGATGAACAGCAACCCGACCGGTGCGGGAGGGCATTTCACGGTCAACGGTATCGTGATCGAAACCACCACCGACGGCGTGACCGATCGCGCCAACTGGACCGGTCGCTTCTTCAAGTCGCAACCGGTGACGGTAACTGCAGTTCCGGACCAGGGTTATGTTTTCGACAGTTGGTCGGACGGCGCAACGGTCAATGCGGAACGTTCCGTGACGGTAACCGACGACACAACCGTTCTAAAAGCCAGGTTTCGCCTCGAAACGGATGACCCCTACACCCCGACAATGATGATGGTTCGGTAACGGAATAAGCAGTTTCCCGAAACGGTCGTCAGCCCATGCTGGCGTAAGGGAATTCTTTTATTTCCGGCTGGTATAGGCCGTCGGAATGGGTCATGCGGTAAAGCAGCGAACCGTGAATCAAATCGTCCTGCGCGTAACAGCGGTTAGGGGCGGAGTTGCCGGCTTCGTTGTGGACTGGCAGGTTTGAAAAGTCGTAGTCCTCTATTTCCTGCGGGCGCTGCATGAAGCCCAATCCGCATCTGTACGCCCGCAACTTCATCCATTCCAGCGTAATGTCGGAAAGCCGTTGGTCATCGAGATACCCGCCGCCGATATCCGAATGGACACCGGAAAACCAAGTTTGCTCTACCTCGCCCCGGCCCCGGTACTGCATCACGGGAAACAGCGGGCGGCGCTCGTTTGCCGCCATCGCATGGCAGACCAGCTCCACCGCCGGCGCTTTTTCTCCGTCGTGGTAATCTTGATAAATGTCGAACCGGGCCGAAACCGCGTCCCAAATCCCCAGCAGTTTTATCGGCGGCGACGCGAAACAGTTCTTTTTATACCGCTCCAAACGGCTGGAATCCTTGCGCAGATACGCTCGGACGATTTTTTCGCACTTGGAGAATTCGTAGGGCAACCCGATCTCCGAAAGCAGCCAACTCAACACATGCACGCTGTAAGCGCCGCGGCTGAAACCGAAAAGGAAAATCCGGGGTTCCAATTTTCCGCCGGCTGCATTGTTCAAAAGCTGCTGGGCGAGCCAAGCGTAATTGTTGCCAATCGCTTTGTGGAGGTCGGCGGCAAACGCGCCGCCGGTAATCATCGCGCCGGGCAGCGTTCCCGGTCCGCGCTCGTAGTTGGTCTCCGTGCGAAACAACCCGTCAGGAAAAGCCTCCATCCGGTAAGGGCGGGATGTGTACAACGCCTCCTTAAGTTTGAAAACGTTGGTAAGCGACTTTTCGCTCATCAAGGTGCCGTCGATAAACGCCGCTAAATTCAGATATTCGGCCATCTACGCCACTCCTAGATTACAGACTTGGAATCTCCGCCTGGACGGCGGCAGGCGGTTCCGCCTCCGGCCACCAGTAAACATCAACCGGAGCGAACAATCCAAGGGTTAGCAACGCCGCCAAACCGTAGCCGGCATTGGTGCCGTAAACCGCACGGCTGATGCCACGGGTGCTGACCGTTCCGTCCCCGCGCTGCAACGACGAATCAAAGCGTTCCTGCGGGTTTTCACCCCACCAGAAACCGTAGTAAGAACCGAAAAAACACTTGCTGACCGCCGATACGTCGTTTTTCGGAGCTTGGCTCTTCAGTTCGACCGTCATGCAGCCGGACAATGTCAACAACAGCAGCAGCGCAGGGCAAATCCTAATCATATCGCAATCCTTTCGGGAATCTACCTTTTGATTTTCTCCCAGAGACGGCCGAAGCATTCGCGAATTACCGAACTGGACTGGCGCAAATATCTATCATCCGGAAACGGTAATTCGTACCAATTCGTTTTGGGCCGTTCTGGGGTAATGGTCTCATACTCGCCGGGGGCCGGAATGGCCGCCATGCCGTTCTTGGCAAAAATCCGGATGCCGCGCGGCAGATGGCTGGCAGAAGAAACCAGAATAACCGGCTGCGGCGGATCTGGCGGCGAGACGGCGGGTTTTTCGGCGGCAACGGACTTTCCGGCGGCAACGGCGACACCATTGGTGGCGGCGGCGGTTTTTCCGGCAGCAGGAATGGCGGCAGGCGGCGGGGGCGCGGGTTTTCGCCATGCGGGCAACTCGCGGATCGCGGCAATGGCCATGCGGGCTTCGTCGGTGGTGTCGCGGGCACCGCCAAGCATCACCACACGGTTGGTCGGGAAGTTGACGGTTTGCATAAAATCGTTCAAATATTGCCAACGCACCGATTCGTCGGCTGTACCGCCCATCGAAACGATCAGCGTACTTTGCGGAAGCATCTTGGCGACCCGAACCCCTTCCAACAACCGCAAAGCGAACAAACCGCGCTCCCGGTAGCGGGGCGGCAGGTCGGAGTATTCTTTCGGAATCCCCTGCCCCAGCACCACCACCGGGTAGTTACGGTATTGGGCAATCTGCTCAGGCGTGGGATCGAACACCGGCACTTCGCGCTCGATGCGCGAAAGCACCGGATAAAGCCCGCCGCAGCCAAAAATGATAAACAGCACTAATGATAAAAATTTTAAAGCGGCTCCGGTTTTTTTGAAACGGGTAAACCGCTTAAGCACCCATCCGGCAAGAAACAGCGTGCTGACCATCTGCAACGGATACAAAAACTGCGAAACAAGCTTTTTAAGGACAAACCCCACCATGGCACACATACTCCAAAGCAAAAGAGGGCGGCTGCCGCCGCCCCCTAACGGAAGATTAAGGATAAATCAGGCGAAGTCTCAAGAAGAGTTTCGGCTGGTCGAAGATGTTTTTCTTCGACTCCATAAAGATCTTATCCCAGACTTCATCGACATCGGGTTCCTTGTCGGTATCCTGAACCAAATCCGTTGTCCACTGCGGATCCATCAAATCTGTGCATCCCTCCAGCACCACCTGGAACCCATCTTCGAGAGATTCCTCGCTCGGTTCCGGGTAGTAGGCTACCGCCACATCGTCCACGATTACAATATGGAGCGCAAGCCCCAAATCCATTTCGTCGTCCGGATCGGTGGGATCGGTATCCCAAATGTATTCCCAAATGTTGGGAATGCCGTCGCCATCGCTGTCCACGGTGTCGCCGGGATAGCCATCGGGGAAATTCTCCTCCACCCAGATATCGTAATTGGAGATGTTGCCCTCGGCGGTGATTTCCACGTCGTCAACGCAAACACCCCAACCGGCGTGCTGGGTAGCCTCGAAGCAGATGAAGTACGTGGCGCAAGGATTTGGCAACGCCACCACGAATTTGGTCCAATCTTCCACCGCAAATGTGGAAGGATATGTGGCCAAAGTAATCCACTCCTCTTCAAGGCTGGTACGGTATTTAACCTTAAGCTCATCGCGATAAACCTTGCCGTTAAGCTCATAACCTTTATTGCAAAGCTGGAAGGAAATCGCGGCGTTGGTGACTCCCGAATCGAACTCAATCATCGGCAACGTCAACCTGGCACTGTAATACTTGTCATCCTGCGGATACGCGAAGCAGGCATTGTAATCCGGAGAATATGCCTGATCCGGACAAGCAATTCCCCGCGACGGGCGAATCTTGCTGCCGTTTAAGAACTCCCAATTGTTGGTGCCGAATAACGTTTCGGCACTCCATCCATCAGGAAGCTCGCCATCGTCGAACGACTCGCTGAACGGTAGTGCTGCGCCCTGATTGATGGTGATGGAAACTTCGTTGATCGACTCGTTACCGTCGCTGCCGGTGATTACCACCGAAATTACCGTGGTGCCGGCCGCTTCCTTAGTAGGAGTTCCGGAGATAATTCCGGTGGCGGGATCCAGCGTCAAGCCGTCGGGCAATTCGCTGTCATCCGTCAATGTCCAAGTGTAGGGTTCTGCGCCGCCAATGGTGGTCAATTCAATCTCGTAAGGCAACCCAACATACCCATCGTCCAAATCCGCGCTGGTGCGTAGCATCGGCGCCGCCGAGGTGTCGGAAATACGGATGTTATCGATGTGGATACCGTTGCCGTATTTGGCGTTGCCCTCAAAACAAATCTGGTAATGCATAGTGGGATTGGGCAAATCCAGCACAATCTCCGTCCAGTTGGTGACCGCCTCGGTGTACTCCGCGAGCGCGTTCCACTCTTCGGATGGCGAACCTCGGTAGTAAACGCGCAACTGGTCCAAATTGTTATTGAAGGTCGGCTGCATATTCAACATGAAATTCAGACGCGGAACCGATGGCGAGAACCCGAGATTCAGTTCCGGGGTTATCAGCTGCGTGATATGGTCGGAATACGGCCCGCCGTCGCCATGCTCGGTGTCGTTCCACCAAAACACCGCGTGGCTCTCGCCAGACGGAGTGTAAACCCAATTGCTGTATTCCTGCCAGGTATGGTCAAACAAGGACTGAACCATCCAACTGACATTACTTAACACGTAGACCTGCGTCCATCCGTCCGGCGGGACTTTCATCTTTTCAAAGTCCTCGACATACAGATTGGTGCGTGGGTTGTCAACCGTAAAGGTAAAGGTCCGCTGGGTGGTTTCCTCGAACCCGTCGGTAATTGCCACCGTGAACTCCCAAGTTCCAAGCTCGGTAGGAGTACCGGTAAGCACACCAGTTTCCTCGTCAAATTCCAGCCAATCTGGCAGTTCCCCCAACAAAGTATAGGTGTACGGCTCGGAACCTCCGGACGGGATCAAATCAATGGTGTACTCGGTGTTGATAGCCGCATCGGGAAGCACGTCATCATTTTCGAAATCGACTTTAGGAATGCCGTCGCCCACCCAAACGTCATCAATATGGATGCCGTAACCTCCATTCACTACGCCCTCGAAAGCAACGTAATACGTGCGGCTCAAATCAGGAAGGTTAATAGTCTTTTGTTGCCATTTGTTGACCGTATTGGTGTAACTCTGCAACAGCTGCCACTCTTCGTCCCATGCTGTTTTGTAATAAACATTCAACGCATCGGTGTTCGACAACGCGCCGCGATATCGTTTGTATAGCCAGAATTTAAGCTGTGCCGAACGGGGGTTTTCACCGAAATCAAACATCGGGCTGATCAACATTTGCGAAGCGCCAGACAAGGACGCTTTGGCGCTCTTAAGCACGGCATTGCTCGGAGAAGAGTACGACCGCAGCGGGTAATTGGCATCCGAGTCTGACGCATTTCCGTTGGCGAAATACCACTGCACGTCGCCTTCATCATCCTGGTACCAACCCCAGCCGTTCTTGAAATCGGGCGACGTAAATTTATCGGAATACGGAATAGAGTATTTGTCAACAACTTTTATAACAAAAGTGCGGAGCGAAAACGCAGCGCCCTCACTGCAGGAAACTCTGGCGACAAAGGTATAAGTGCCAACTTCTGTCGGAATACCGGAAATGATTCCGGTTTCGGAATCAAGTTCAAGACCTGGCGGAAGTTCGTAATCCTCTTCTATAGACCACTCATAGGGCTTGTTACCCTTGACGGCGTAAAGCCGCTGCTTGTAATAAGAACCAATACGTCCCGTCAGTAAATTCCGCGAATTGGTAAACTTCGGCGCAGAGGGGACGATCTTGAAGGTCATGTTGGTGGCACAGGGACCGATGTCAATAATGTTAAACCCGGAATAAGAACCGTCCCACCACTGCGAACTGGGGTTCGAGCTTTCGCTAAATTCGTTGATGTATCCCGGCGCATTGTTGCCTTCGTAATACAAATCGTTTTTGTCACCGTTATTGACGTTGTTATTCAGATCCCATTTACCATCCGCCTGCATCAGCGTACATTCAAAGTTTTGGTGTTCCGTGTTGTACTCGTAACGCTGGTCATCACGGTTACCATCCTCGTCAATGTGCCAGATGGCCAAACCAGACGCTTTCAAATCGGCGTCGCGCCCCCATTGTTGACGGTTCTCAACAATATAATATTCATTGCTGACGGCAGGATTGATGAATACATAAACGTGGTTGTACAACTCTGAAGTGTGGTCAACCGTCGCCACCGCGTTGGTGATGTAGCTTGAACTGTCTAATTCAGTTGAAGTTGTCCATCCTGAAATGTACTTCAAAAATCCGCAAATCTCCACCGGATTTTTGCCATCACCGCCGTAACTGCCGCCACCCATCAGACAGAAAAAGCCGGCTCCACCTTTCGAATCATAGTCATAGTCGTACAAATCATCATAACCGCACAACATGTGGCCGTTTTCATGACAGAAGGTGCCGATGGTTAATTGGTCGCCGATGTCGGAAGTTTGGTAGCGCACAACATTGAGCCCCTCGCCGAAACTCACGCCGCTGAACGAGGACGCGTGCGGCCAAAGGCCGCGCGCCCATCCCGATGAGCACTCGCCGGCGTAAAGCATGTTGAACGCCAAAATCGCGTTGCCGTCTTTGGTGGCTGTCTCAAGCAAAGGAAGAATCTCTGTGGTGTAATTGTCCTGTTTTTTCAAAACGTTGATGGCGTCTTGCACCATCCTTGTCGCCTGCGCGCCGGGATCGGTGGCAGACGGGTTGTCATAAAAACTCTTATTCTGCGGCAGACGGACATAACCGATAATCACGTTGGAGTAGTCGAGGTTGCCGTTGGAGACGTCGAGATAATACCCGCGCACCGATCCGTTGTTGCCGTACCCGGTGTAGTTCTCGCCGTTCAGCCACTCCTCAATCTCGCTTACCGGAATCGTCGCCTCTTCGTCAGGAAAGTCCACCAGCAGGGTAACGCCCACCTTGACGCCGGTGGTTTCGGAATATTTGGTTTCCGCTTTCAGCAATTGCGCACCATTACCGGCGGTTGCCGCTGACATACGTTGGTTTTTCAATCTTTTCCACCGCTCGTCGATCTTGGTGGTGGTTCTCCATTTTTGGATCCGCGGAAGCGCAATGGCTTTTCGAGCTTCTCTGGTGATACGGGCATTGGGATTTAACCCCGCGATCGTGGCGGGATCGACCTTTCCGGCTTGATATCCGGAAGAGATCAACCGAGTGGCATCGGCGTTTAACACCGCGTAGTCGTAAGCAAGCGTGGTTTCATTAAAAACCACCGGGTAGCCGGAATGGGTAAATTCGGCGTAAAACTCGTCGCCCCATCCGTGGATGGTGATTTGCTCACCATCCGGCTGTTTAAACTTCATGTCGCGGTTAAACGGCGCAGCGCTCGCCGTAAATGCGAGCCCCGCAGCCATCAACCCAACCAAAAATTTCTTATCAATTAACGACATGCTGCCTCCAGCTACCTGCCACCGCAATACCCTTAAAATTAGGGGCCGCCCACCTTTTTAAGGAAGGTGGCCCCTATTCAACCACGGTCAGCGCCGGCTATTTGACCACACGCAACCGGAAGAAGCCGGACTTGCCAAACATACTTTCCGTGCCGGTGATGGTCGTTCCCGCACCGTTTACAGGCACTTTGCTGTTGTCGGACTCGACCTTGATCCAGTTCGGATTGGTGAGCGACTCGGTGTACTCCAACACCACCTCAACCGTCTGGATGCCCAAGGTCTGGGCACCTGCCTTCGCAACGTTCACGCCCACTTCCGGCGTACCGTCACTGTTGAAGCGCAGCGCGGTGATCAGTACCGAAATTCCGGTGTTCTCGTCAGTAACCATTGAACCCGAAGCGGTGTTCAGATTGAGTTCGAGCAATGTGTTGATCGCAACAAACTGCGTCAGGGTAATATTGCCACTGGCCAGATACGGGTTGATCTCAGTATCGGTCGCGCTCGACGTATTCGGCGAAGTCGCGTCCAGGAAGTTGGCGTTGGACGGATTCTTGGTGTACTCCCAAGAGTCCGGGAACCAGTCCTGGTCAATATCGGTGTCCTCAATGTGAACCTCGACAATCGCCGGATCATTCGAAGCGGTGACCATCACCGCCAGCGGGTCGTACATTTCCGTAACGCTCATGCCATAGTGGCATGCATAACCCCAAGACTCCCAATTGTCGCGGACACCGTTGCCGTTCTGGTCGATATAGGCCATCACGTAATACTTACCCGCTGTACGGCTCGGCAACAGACCATTAATCTGAGCGTTTACCGCTTTCTCTTCCGTAGAGGTAAGCAACGTGGTTTCAGCCGTACCGAGGATTATTTCCGCTTCCGGATCGCCAACAAAGCCGGCGTTGTCGTAAGCGCAGACATGCACCAGGCCATTGAGCGCCTTGACCGGTCCGTAGTATTTAACCTTGGCTTGGATCGCGCCGTAACCGGCGGATACCGCCGTTTCATCGGTCGGCGCGGCAGTGTCAAGACGGAACCGGTACCAAGCGGACCAGTTGCCGCTGGTGGTGAACTTGGAGTTCAACGCGCAGACGCGCCACTCGTACACGGCATTGCTGTCCATATCTTTACCGGCATACCAAGGCGCGGTCCAGACCGACACTCCATCCTGAGTCCGCATCGGGGCGCGGGTGACTCCGGAGGTCAGCAGCGTCGAGGTGGTACCTGCTTTGCGCACCTGGATATTGAACGCGGTGTAATTCTCCGGCATCGACCACTTGAAGGTCGGGCGGGCGGAATACACGTAGGCGCCGCGCGGGTAAACCACGGTCGGGGTGGCCTGAGCCGTCTCGAACCGGTTGGTGAACACATAGCTCGCCATCACGTTGGTGGAGGTTATGTCGGCGTCACGCTCCAGATAAACCTCGTAAACCGCGAAGGTAGGCGTGTAGGTTGTCCCGGGGAAGCCCCAATCGAATCCCAAATTACCTTCGGCGAGGAAGTCGCCTTCGTGGATGGAGTCGCGGCCGCCGGTGAGAACTTTGTCGAGCACCACCCGGCGCACACCGTTCGAGATGGTGTTGATTTGGGTACGGTACACCCGGACACGGGTATTTTTGATCGCGGCACCTTCTTCTTCGCCGCCGCCTTCCTCAGAGCCGGACGACTGACCCCAAACCGCATCGTCCGAGGTAGATCCGGAGACCGAGAAGCGCAGACCGCCGTCAATCGTATCGCGCAGATCGAAGTTGACCTTGTTGAGGTCCCATCCAATGTCGGTGGCAAAGGTTTCGGAAATCGCGAACGGCTCGTTCACGTTCCAGTTGCCGTCACCGCTGAGGTCAATGAAGGCCATGAAGTAGTTGAGCCCTTCCTTGAGGTAGCCGCGGCTCGGAACCGCCGCCGAAGAAGGATCCGCCTGAGTCAGGTAGAAGGTCTTCGGGAAGTCCTCGGTCAGCGCATACTGGTAGCTGGCCGTGATGAAGGAGTTGGTCGGAGCGGCGGTGACCACATCGTTGGTGTCGACGTAAACCGAACCGGTCCACACCGAGAGGTCAAGCTCGTACTTGCCCGAAGTGTAGTCGATCGATCCGACCGGGTAATCGAGATTCGGCCGGCCGTTCTCGTACATATAGAGCGTACCGGTGTCGTTCGGGAAGTTCGCCACGTCAACCGCGAAGATATGATCGGCTTCCTCGGTGGCGTTTTCCGTAGCGTTGGTCGAATCCTGCGGCACATACACAGTGGTGTAGTCGTTCATGTTGAACTCCACCGTACCGGCCAGCACCGATCCCGGCCCCAAGTAACCCTGAATGACTTTGTTCTTCGCCCAATAACCGATGTTAACGTCAACATCCTGGATCGCGCCATCTCCGGGTAGGGTCCATACTGCGTCCGGAATACCGTTCATCTCCGGATCGCTCCAAGCCTTCACCACGACATTGCCAGTCTTGTTCGCGCCAAGGTACTGCGCGGTGACCTTGACCGTCGGGATCGGCAGCTCCCAAACCTTTTCGCCGTCCGGGTTAGTCCGGCTCTGGCGGGTGGGATCGCTGCGGAGCGAATGGGTTCCGTAACGGTTTTCAGACCAGTTCGACCAACCGTCCTCGTCCGCATCCTGGAAGGAATCGTAGATGTAACGGCTGACCGCAGAGAGGTTGTACTGGTCTTCCCAAGCGTCATCCATCATATCGTGGTCGGCGAAGACCGCGCCCAGATATGTTGAACCGACCTTGATGAAGTAATCGGAGTCGATCGCCGCAGGATTGCTCTTGAACTGCACCGGGCTGATGGAGGCAATCGCGTACACCTCGCTGATAAGGTATTCTGCGTAGTTGCTCAAACCGTCACCGTCCGGGTCGCCGTTGGCGCCGTTGTCGGCTTCCGCACTGTTGCTCTTCAAACCGTACAGGTTCTCCCACCAGTCGGGAATGCCGTCATCGTCGGCGTCAGAGGACTGCACCAACAGGGCGGACTCGTCCCAGCCGGAGGCGGACGGATTGTTGTTCTGGGTGTAACCGTTGGAGATGTCGCGGATATACCGCTCGCCGGCGGTCATACCGCTATCATCCGGATAAAGGTCGTTCCAGCTCAAATCTTCGCCAACCATTTCCTCCCACCAATCCGGGAGACCGTCGGCATCGGAGTCGGTACCGGTTTCCGCCCAGACGCTACTCGGCGTTCCGTCGTCCCACATGACCGCGACCTGTTTGGCCCAGGCGTTGCCCAACGGCACCAGATCGCTGGTGGTGGTGTACTCGAAGTTCACCGCCTTCTGGACGTTCATCTCAGAAGAGATGTTGTCACGGTCAGGATGCTCCAACGTCACCTGCCACGCCAAACCGTCGGTGAGGTCATTGAGATAATACCAACCGTACGGGTTGTTGTTGTTCGGGAACTCCCACGGACCGTAGGTCGGCTTGACACCGGCGTACCAGCGGTTCCAATAGCGCGAATTCCAGACCGTGCCGTCGTATTTGGCCAAGTGGCCGACGGTGTTCTCAATCCACGGGATGTAACTGTAGTCGTTGTAAATTGCGCTCTTGGTCTCCCACTGCGACCACCATCCGACCGTGTAACCCTCCGGACGGTTCATGAGCGCGTCTTGATAGGCAAACCCGCGAGGAACCACTGCGACCGAGTCTTCGCTGTCGGCAGCAAAGAGATTGTCAAAGTTCCAGCAGTAAACCAGCTCGGACGGCAGTGCCACGGTCGCGTTATTGATGCGGGAACCGCCCAGCTTGATCGAGCGCTGAACCTCGTCGCGGTTCGCCTCGACATCCGCCTTCAAGAACCGCTTACGGTAGTTCTCAAGGATCTGCTGACGGGTACGGGCACCGTCCCAAACGCGGACTTCGTCCAGATATCCGGCGTAGAAGTTCGAGAAATCATCCCAAACCGGGCCTTCGTTCAGCTCCCAAGTCGGATACAAATGCGAAGCACCCAACACCACCGGCGCATTAATGTAATGGTCAGCTTCCGGCAGAGTTCCGCCATCAGGATTCAACACCTGGTTGATAACGCCATTGGCGGCAGGCAACTCAGTGATTGTGGTGGTCTGCAACTCGCCGTTGATGTAGAGCAGCAACTGCCCGGCGTTCCCATCCAAACTCAACGCGATGTGCGTCCAAGCGTTCTGCTCGATCTGCGGGCCGTAGGCGTAAACCACGCCGGTCTCCGTGTCATGCGAGCCGTGGTTGTTGTACATGCCGTACACTCGGCCGTCGGCACTGATACCAATCCGGAAGTTCACCCGCACTACCTCGGCGGTGGTACTGGCGTCGGACATTGGATAAAGCACCGGACGCTCAATCAACACCTGGTCGCGGGAGACATCCTCCGGGTACGCCCAGAGCTCAACCGTGTAGCTGTTGAAGGTGGCAGTGTCGTAGTGGTAGCCGATTGCCGTGGTGGCGGCAGACTGTTCGCCGTCGAACCAAATCGCCTGGCGGCGCAGCACGTCGTCATGATCCTGCGGATCGGACATCGAGGAGGCGTTCTGAATCAATTCGTTCTTGTCCGAAACGCCGTCGTTGTCGGTGTCGTAACCTTCGTTCATCTCGAAGGAGTAGTAGTAGAAGTTGGTGTCAATAATCATCATCGGGATATCCCAGAAGAACATCTGGTCATGACGGTAGAACCGCAACACCAAGCTGTTGGTCGAAGTGACATCCGTCATCCACAGTGGCGACGGGTCGGTGTTCAGCGACGCCGGCTGCGCCATATTGGCCTGAATCTGCTCTTCGAGGTTCAACAATCCGTCGGCATCCGGGTCGGCGTAGTCAAGTCCGGCCAGCCAAGGATATTTCACAAAGTCCATCGGGAGCGGATTTTCACCAGTTGTATCAGGATTCCAAGGATTGACATAAATGGCATCCATCATGCCGCCGTTGGCTTCGGCAATCAAATCGAGCTCGCCGAGAATCGGGTTAAGGCCGTGGAACATTTCATAGTAGTCGTCCATTCCGTCGCCGTCGGTATCGGGATTCTGCGGATCGGTGGAGACATAATCGGGAAGTATACCGCAATCCGGCAACAAGAAGTAAACCGGTGAACGGAATATACCGACCAAAGCATCCCACATGGCGGAATAGCCGCCTTCATCCCAACTGCCGCGGGTGGCATGGAAGAATGCCGTAATCGAGTAGTTATCGTAATCCATCGCCATCTGGCCTTCGGAGATATCATACCGGAAGTGGCGCATCGCGTGTACCAGATATTCCTGATAGTTCTCCAGACCGTCGTTATCCCAATCCATGTGGCGGCGGATGTTGTCATCGCCGGTCACCCAAGGATCGCTCCAAGAGAAGGCGTCGCCCATGCCGACCCGGCGGAAGTTCTGCGGGGTCAGCTCATAGTTCGCCGGACCGTGCGTACCGTCCATACCTTCATCGATGTAGGTGTTGTCGGTGATTTCGGAAACCTTCTCGACTCCCATGTACTTGTATTCCCACGCATCGGGCAACGCATCGCGGTCGGTATCCATCCAGTTCGGGTTCAAGCCGCCGCCGCGGACGCATTGCACAACACCGTCCCATTCCGGGGTGCCGTACTGGAAGGCTTGCTCGACGAAGTCGGTCAAACCGTCGCCATCGGAGTCACGCGACCAAGGATCGGTCGGCCAGAACTTGTTGATCCAGTTCGCGTCCCGCTCCAGCCGCACGATGGTGATGTTGCCGTTGCCGTTGTCATCATCATCATCGCTGGCCGCATCCTGCTCCGCCACATTGGCTTGATACAGGTCGGCGTTGTTATACTGCGCCGAAGACAACGTACCAGCGAACTCGCGGTTGTTGGAGAGGAAATCGCCGTCCGTGTCAACCGACAGCGCTTCCACCGGATGCTGGCCGTCATTGACCCGCCACGGGCTGATGACCATCTCCGTGCCCATCGGACCGCATGAGACGTACAACTCCCAACCGTCAGGCATACCGTCATAAGGCGGATAGTTGTCCGGATTGGCGTCGGTGTCCGGAGTGCGCGGGTGGGTGGTGACCGTCAACCAGTTTTGAGCGTTTACCGCACCGACATTCTGCACCACGTTCATCATGAACTTGCAGAGCAGAAACTCGTCACCGGTGGTGAATTCCTTGTTGTGGTCGACGCGCGTGTTGCCCCATGCCACCGTAGGTTCGAAACCGAACTCCTGGTAAACCTGGAAGTGCATAATCGCCGCTTCAACCGATATGTTACTGGTAATCTGCCCATAGGTTTCGCCGGTGGCTTCGTCAATCTCGCCCAGCACCTCAAGCTCAGTTACCGGATGCCCTTGTGCCAACACGGTGTCTGGCGCACCATACCAGTAGCAAGTGTAGTACGTACGGTTGCCGTTTTCAACGACGTTGGTGGTCGCGGTGGTGACAATCTCTTCCACGCCGTCGACAACATTGGTGATAACCTCTTCCACGATATTCGTAAGGACACCCACCTTGTAGAGGTAGGTCGTGGTCTCGCCATCCAATTCAACGGTAATCAAATGACGGTCAACAAGGGCGAACGCCATATAGTCGCCGTCCGGGTTGGAATCGGAACCGTTAGCCCGGAGCGGATTGGAACCGCGGGCCGCTTCCCAACCGTCAGGAGCGCCGTCACCATCGGTATCCCAATTGATCGGGTTGGTGCCCAGCAAGAACTCTTCAAGATCGGAAAGTCCGTCATCATCGGTATCATGGCCGGAAGCGGAAGCTTCCAACGGATTGAACGCGTCACGGATCTCAACGGACTCGATGATAATCGAGGACCCCGGATCTTGCGGATTGTAGCGGCGGCCGGTCAAGCCGTCAATTGCGGCCCGGCGCCAGAAGTAGTACTCGTAACCGTCGGGTATGCTATCGCCGTCGGTATCTTCCTCGATCGGATCGGAACCGCGGGTTACCGGCTCTTCGCCGCCGCTACCCTCTTTGGCACCCGGTTCGTCAAGTATCAGATTATCACCGGTACGCCCGGTAATCGGATCGTTCAATGCTTCGTCAGTACCGCGCAACTCCTGAATCGTAGTGAACGGAGCGCACTTTTCGTCGGTAACCGTCAAGCCCGCCGCGCCGCGGTCAATCGGCCAAACGTCGCCGTCCGGGTTGGTGTTGCGCAAACCGGTGGTAGCATACAGCGAAACATCGGTATCGGGGTCGGTGCCGGTAACGGCCATAATGACGTCACGGATGGTGTGACCGGTGGTCGGGCACTGGTAATCATCCGGGATACCGTCGCCATTGATATCGCCCTTACCATCGCCCTTTAGGTATTCGCGGCTGAATATCGCGCGAACCTGATAAACGCCGCCGGTGTCGTTGGCACCCAGCGGGAAGAGGCAAATCGGGTCGGACATGGTGGGGTTAAGCAGCGCTTCGGCAACCTGGCCGCCGCCAAAGTCATCCCAAGCGTAGAAGAAGTTCTTACGTTCGTCGTCGGAAACGGTGGCGGGAATCGCCTCCAGCGAGGCGGACATCACGCCGGTACCATAAACGAAACGCCAAACGTTGTTAATGTAGTTGGTGCTAACCGCGTTAGGCGAAACGATCGTGCCGTAACCCAGCCCGTCGCCATAGGTCAAACCGTAGTATTTGGAGGAGGCGTTCGGGCCGACCGGCGTGGCCATCAGGGTTTGTGCCGCCTGGACAGAGACGTAGAACTGCACCCAGTCATAATCGCCATCCTTGTCGGTCACGGTCATGGTAACGGTGTAAACGTCAAAACCGCCCCATGTGTGTTTAGCAACGCCGTTAAGTGCTTCAGGGTGAAGAATAGAAGGTGGGGATCCATCCCCCCAGTCAAAACGAACCGTTATGCCTTGGGCATCTTTGCTAACATCCCTAACACTCCAAGCGATGCTACGCTCAATGTTCTGCGATGCAGTGTACGCAATCTCCGTTGCGTTCGCCGCCATTTTCGGCATATTGATCACCGGCGCCACGTTTTTAATGTTGATGCGGGCAGACTGGAAATTGGAGTAGAACGCTGCTGCCGCTGCCGAAGTGGATTCTCCGGGTGTGATGGAGGGGGTTACCACAAAGCCCGCACCTTCGGATATCGGCGTACCATCGAAAATGGGACGGAGATTAACCGTATAATAACGCTGGTTCGCGTCAATGTAAATTTGGGTTTGTGACAAATCCATGTAACCGTTGCCAGTGCTTGTAGCCGGGGTGACGGTCAAAGTAACCGGCACGACACGGTCAAACGGGGTTGACAACTCGACCTCTAATGAATACACATCAGAGGAGTTTTCATAAATAAGCATATTTCCGGGCGCAATCGAGATGGTCGGCGGATTGCCGATTGTCAGGTTGAAATAGGAAGTATGCCAGTTGTCGTCAGGAATGTCATCCTTATCGGCCCACTTAACCGTCAGGGTCTGGACTCCGCTGGAGGTGAAGGTGTTGGTGACCGAACCCTCAACCCCATAGTTGGTAACCGTGTTTCCACCGCTGAATGTCCAGATGGAGATCACGGAATCACGGTCTTGGGCACCGGGCTCAGAGAAACGGAATGGTATCGTCTGCTTGATGTTCGATGCGAGTGAGTTCGTAAACGAATACACCGTGGGTAGCTCCATGGTCGGGGAAACGTTTTTAACCGAAATGGTCAACGGACGGATATCGTAATAAGTGGCTACCGTTTCATCTTCGGGGACAACCTCCACCTTAACGCCCTGGAGATAGCTGGCGTAAGTACCGTCAATTACCTTGAACAGGATTTCGGTCTCGGTTTCTGTCGCGTCAGCACCCATCGTCAACACCGTTTCATTTTCAGCAGCAGCCACATACAGATTGGTTATTGCCGGATCGGTGTCAGCCTGGGTTACTTTCAACTTAAAGTTAAAAGCCCCGGCGGGATATGCGGCGGATACGGTAACCTTCAGGTAACCTTCTTTGTTGTTTTCATCGTATTTCTCAGTTGGAGTAACCAACGCCGGTTTGAGAACCGGTTTCGCGATCGGGTTCTTCACTATCATGTGGAACTGGACCGGCTCGCCAGGAGTGACACCGTCCGTGGGATAAACGGTAACCAGATAATCGCCCGGCGCGGTGTAAGTGTGTTTCGCAACACCGCTACGTCCATTAGTAGTGCTCTCTTCCGTAGAATCGCCCCAATTCCAACGCAGGGTAACCGCAGCGTCATCCGCGCTGACATCCGTCACAGAATATGTGATGCTTTTTTCAGTAAGAGTGATGGCACTGTCATTGAGTGTAGTGGGGGTAACAATCACCGGGGCCAGGTTCTGCGCCATAACCGTACCGGACTTGAATTCCAAATATTTGGGATCGGAGCAGGAAGGAGTAATCTTGACGCCGCTGGGATAGGCCGTCGTGGTTTCGTTAAGAACCAGATAGGTCACCACGTCATCCGATTCGTTTTGACCGGCTTGAATCGTGAGGGTGTCGGAAGAAAGTTGAATATAATCGTTGTCGGTAGTGATTTTGACCACAATGTTGGTGGCAGGAGCCTCGGTGGCGGTAACGCGCAGCTCATGGGATTCCGTGTCCGATTCGTAGGTGCTGACCTGGTTGGCGGTGCCGCCGCCGGTCAATACGACCTTAATGGTCGGATCGGGGGCCTTGGTTACCTGAACCGTTTTGTTTACCCAATTGATGCGGCCGTCCGGATCCGGACCCGATACAGCACCCAAACAAAGGTTTGCGGTGGTTTCCGGCAATTTGCCGCGAATATAGAAGGTAACGGTTGATTCGCCAGAAGGGATGCTGGTGGCATAAATGCCGGATTCGTTGGCACCAACCACCTCGAATGAGGACGGATCGCTCGACCACAACGCAAAACCGACCGCTTCGTCGGTGGACGCAGTACCTTGACGGGAAATGGTGCACATCAGCTCTTCGCCGGAAGCTACCTTGTAAGATTCGGTTTCGTTGAACTTCAGGGTTTGCACCTTAACATCCGACTGCTCCATCGTCCAGTCGTCTTTGTCCATCATCGATACGCCGCCGCCAAATCGCCAAACCACGTCACGTTCCTCTGAGGCGGAGGTTTCTTTCACCACTACTTTATAATTGGCGGTGTTTTTCCAAGTGAACCCTACTCCTGGATTGGTCGAGTTACCCGCCTCGCCGGCAATGGTCAAAGGCATGCCAAAATCACCCTCGCGCACAGTATATACAAAGTTACAGTTGTACCGGCCGTTGGCGGGAGAAGTTTCTGCTTCGACACTGTCAAGATATGCCCAACCACCGGTGGACATCTTGAGCGCCAACCGGTCGTAGTACATATTAAAGTCAGAGCCATCGCCCAAATAACGGAGCGAATAAACGGCATTCGGGTATGATCCGGCATTGCCCAAGCGGATGGTGAAAGTAATTTGCGTACCTGGCGCCGTTATTGTTCTACCCACGAAACTGGAACTTGCCTCGATACTGCAAATGTCACCGGTAGTAGTGCCGGTCTGACCAAAGGCTGAAATTCCAAGCCCAAAAGCGGCAAACGCCACAATTGAGGCGGTGACAGTCTTCGTTGCTTTTTTAATCATTCCACTCACGTTCATGCGCTTTCTCCTCATTATCAAATCAAACTCAAATCCGTTGACGGTGGCGTCGCGGTTACTTCCCAACCTTGCCCGCCGATTGGCTGGCGGCATCCTGTCCCGCCAGCTGATTACGAACCTTCTGCTCCTGTTCAATCCTGTTTCTGATTGCCTTCCTCACGTTCGCAGAATCCGTCTGAATCTGCCCGTTAAGCTCATCTCGCTTGGCCTGCAATGCCTGCCAACGCTGGTCTTTCTTAAAAGCCGCTTTCAAGGTTTCGGCATCGGTTCCTTCAGGCAGCGCGGCTTGGATCTGGCGTTCAATCTCCGCCTGTTCCGCCAAAACCCGGTTGCGCTCCATAACCACTTTGTTCTGCTTTCTCGCGGAATCACGAAGCATTAGCTGGTACGTCGCGTCCAACGCCCGGTTGGTGGTACTGGGATCTACCGCAACTCCGTTATCCCCAGCCGGCTTCTTCTCGCGGCCACGCAAACCGAACATCACCACCGCCAACACCAATGCCACCAAAATTAAGGTTGACAGGAAAATGGCAAAAGCCCGCGACACCGCACCCGTCTTGCGGGTCCAAGTGCGGTTTTCTGCACATTGTGCGCGCTTTTTTCCTAATATCGACATTTTTCTCCTTGTCAAGTCAAACCAATTCGCCAAAAGTCGACACTATAAGCCGTCATTTTTGAATCTTATCACGAAACATTTGAAAAGGGCAAGGCAATTTTGTGATTTAATCTATTTTTGAGTTGCATACAGCGGTAAGCATGCGTTATACTGAACACATTATGACAAACGACTCTTTAGGCAATAATCAGGTTGAAACTCTGGTTTTGTCAAGCGGTGACAAAACGGAATCTATGCTGCGTGTCCGCAAAACCAAGCTTTTGGTCATCAGCGGTCCAATGCAGGGACACGAATTCGTGGTTAACCGCGACACTTTTACCATCGGATCCAGCGATCACAACGATTTGTCCATTCACGATTCCACAATGTCAAAACGGCATTGCGAAATTTCCGTCGGACAGTCTGGTTACGTCATCCGGGATTTGGACAGCACCAACGGGACTTTTGTGCAGGGCGTGCGTATTTCATCCGCCCATTTGGCCCCAGGGTGCGAAATCCAACTCGGAAAAACCCGGATTATTTTCTGCCCGTTACAGGATTCTAACGATATCCCGCTCTCCGTCCATGAGTCGTTCGGCAAAATGCTTGGTCGGTCTATCCCGATGCGGCGCATTTTCTACCTAGCGGAAACCTATTCCCCCGCCGATGTAACGATAATGATTACCGGCGAAACCGGCACCGGAAAAGAGGTGTTGGCCGAAGAAATTCACAACCATTCGCCTAGAAAAGATAAGCCGTTTATCGTCATCGATTGCGCCGCAATATCCAAGGAATTGATCGAGAGCGAGCTTTTTGGCCATGTAAAGGGTTCTTTCACCGGTGCTACCAGCGACCGTCAGGGGGCTTTTGAACTGGCCGACGGCGGAACCGTGTTCTTGGATGAAATCGGCGATCTTTCGCCAGAACTACAGCCAAAACTGCTCCGGGTGCTGGAAAAACGCGAAATCCGTCGGGTTGGCAGCAATAAAGTCCAAAAAATCGATGTACGTATCATTTCCGCCACCAACCGGAACCTCGCAAATGACGTAAATGAGGGTAATTTCCGGGAAGACCTTTATTACAGGTTATCGGTCGTTCATCTTGAATTGCCGCCGCTTCGTCGCCGGCGGGAAGATATTCCGCTGCTGGTTAAGCGGTTTTTGATCGATTTGCAGGGTGACAATGCCATCAACGAGATTATGGATATCGACAAAACCATGGACATTTTGAAGCGTCACGAATGGCCTGGAAATGTCCGCGAACTGCGTAATCTGATTGAACTGGCTTTCTACAGCGAACGCCGACCAATCGATTTGAGCGCATTTCTGAGTCTTCTTAATATGCACTCCAATCTTCATAATAACGACTTGCCGGACTTTTCTTTTTCGACCGAAAAGCCGTTTAAAGATGCTAAAAATGACCTGATCGAAGAGTTTGAGAAGACCTATTTAATGGAATTGTTGAAGAGAAACCAGCAAAACATCTCAAAATCCGCCCGTATTGCCGGTATTGAAAGAGCTTATTTGCAGCGTCTAATCCGCAAATACGGCATTAAAGGATAGTTAATTATATTCTAGTGGTTTGGCACATTGGCGATTGAACAAATTCTGTGGCATCCGCAAATCATGCAAACACCGGCGGACAGGGTTGGAGATACGAGTGAAGAGATAGGGAGGGACGCGCTCCGTCGCGTCCGAGTCGCGGGCCTAGCCGTCTCCACCACCTTCACATTCCCTGCGTTTCTGCGGCCGAAATCAAACAGCGGATACATTTTCGTGCGCAGCGCGGGCGGTGTGCTAATTACTGTCTCTTGATCATTATTCCCTATATCCGCCCTCTTTTTATTATTAATGAGAGAACCGCTATATCCGCCGGATTTACCCCGGATATGCGTGCTGCCTGACCTAAATTCTCCGGCATTACTTTAATCAACTTTTCACGACTTTCATATCGCAGAGCGGTAATTTTGCGATAATCTACCCATTTCGGTATTTTAACCGACTCCTCCCGGATTGCCCTTTCTGCCATCCTTTTTTCCTGCTCAATATATCCTTCGTATTTGACCAAAATTTCTACCTCTTCCTTCACCGGTGGAGGTAGCCATGATTTTGAATCAGGCAATCTATCATAACTCATTTCCGGACGAGATAATAAATTGAAAAGCGTTTTTTCTCCGCAACGTGTGTTTTTTAACCGTAGAATTTCATCATCAACCAGTTTTTTAAGCACCTTAATACTGTTCATCACTTCATTCTGTACGGTTCTGATTCGTTCAGCGTAAGGCATTAAACGAATATGGGCGTTATCCTGGCGTAACAATAATCTGCGTTCCGCCCGGGATGTAAACATCCGATACGGTTCCTGTGTTCCCTTGGTTACTAAATCATCTACCATTACCCCTATATAAGCTTCCTGACGGCTTAAAATCATCGGTTTTTCGGACTTCGATTTTAATGCAGCGTTTATACCGGCAAGAATGCCTTGCGCGGCCGCTTCCTCATAACCCGTAGTTCCATTTATCTGCCCGGCAAAATACAAACCTTCTACACGTTTGCTCTCCAAACAATGATTTAATTCTCTGGCATCAATACTGTCATATTCAATTGCGTAAGCGTATTGTGCAAACTCTGCTTTTTCCAAACCTGGAACACTATGTACTAATTCATCTTGAATTTCTCTAGGCAGACTGTTTGACAAACCGTTTGGGTACCACCAGTCATTTGGATCTTTTCCTTCCGGTTCTAGCATAACATGGTGCTGCGTTGCTGATGAAAACTTAACAATCTTATCCTCTATTGAAGGACAGTATCTGACACCAACCCCAGATATGTCTCCTCCGTATAAAGCACTTCTAGATAAATTATTACGAATTATTTCATGGGTGCGTTCCGTGGTATGACTCATCCAACAAGGGATTTGTTTCGCTCCGCAACGCAAATTGTTCCACGTGGAACATTTTACGCTCTCATTGTATGTCATCAATGATTGTTCCACGTGGAACATTTTTGTGGAAAATGAAAAGAACGGCGGAGGTTCTTGTCCAGGCTGACAAATCATTCTACCAAAATCAATGCTTTCACGATAAAGGCGGGGTGGTGTACCCGTTTTCAATCTAATCAGCTCAAAACCAAGTTTGTCCAACGAACTTGAAAGTTTATTTGCTGCAGGTCGGTGGTCGCCTCCACTTTCCTTTTTTTCGTGACCAATGAAAATCAATCCTCTCATTGAAGTTCCAGTGGTAATTACCACCGCATCGGAAAATATTACTTCATTAGTACTTAGCCTCACTCCAACCGCTTTTTTACTATCCACCTTAACCTCTATTACTTCACCTTCGATCAGAGTAAGATTAGGGGTATTTTCGATTACACGGCGCATACGGTTTGAATATTCTTTTTTATCACACTGCACTCGTGTCGCCCAAACTGCCGGACCTCTACTCATATTTAAAGTTTTAAACTGCAATCCGGTACAATCCGCATTTATTCCCATTTCACCGCCTAAAGCGTCAACTTCTCTAACCAAATGGGACTTTGCCAATCCTCCAATGGACGGATTGCAAGGCATAGTTGCAATAGACTTTAAACTGGCGGTAACGAGAAGTGTATGCACACCCATCCGCGCTGAAACCAACGCAGCTTCACACCCGGCATGACCACCGCCGACCACAATAACCCCAAAATCCGATGTTTTCTTGTTCATGGGCGGAAATTATAAAAAAAATCCAAAAAAATGACAAATGTTATTGACAACTTTTCAAGGTTTCTATTTTTTTCCATTTTTTAAAATATTTTTTTGTAACTTGTTTATTTTCAACGAGTTACGATTTTAATACCAAATTTGCAAAATATAATCAATAAAAAAAAATAAACAGTTTTTCACAAGTTATTAACAGGTTTGTTGATTGTTCACAATTTGCCGATAAGTTGAATAATTCCAGTAGGTATATTTCAAATAACCTAAGAGTTATTATCATCTAACGGTAGTCAAGCATAACTTTTAAAAATCGATTAAACGTCTATCTTCAAAATAATCTACATTTCAAAATACGCAAATCGTTGATTATTAGCAATTTACTGAGTTATTAACACTATCAACAGCACATATTAATAAAGCTAAATAAATAATTTAATATAATAATTGTATAAGTAAAGACCACAACGATTAGTCTGGCGTTCGTTTAAAGGCATGAATGTATTTTTTGCCTATTAAAATCTCCGTATCGCGTATTTTTCTCGCTTATTAACGCCTCTTTCCCAAAGCTTGCGGTCTTTGTCGTTCCAAAGCGCACCTTCCTCGTAATCGCCGCAGAAAGGAACGGTTAAGTCCACCCAGCAGGCCAATTGCCGCTGTTCCGATTCTGTGAGATTCTTGGCGTGGCCTTCTTTATCGAATTTTCTGGTAAAGAGTTCGCTGCGGGCTGATCCTTTAAAATAAGGGGGAAGCGGGGTCGGGACGCTGGCTGAATTAATCCAGTTGAGAATCTTGTGGTCCGGGTTTCCAGACCAATGGTCTCCTAATCTTGAATGGGTGAGAGAAAGGTAACTTTGCAGCCAAACGCGCTTGGATTTATGGTCTTCAACCCGTTTTGCAGTCAAATCAGGTATATTGGGGTTCTTTTCCGGATTGTGGCATCCAACGCAGCGCCGTTCCAAAATGGGTTGAATATCCTTTTCGAAACTAAATCCGCGTTCCGGAAGCGATATTTTAACCGGTTTTGCGGACATTTTGGCAATAGAAGAGTCTGGCGCTTGATTGGCTGGTTCGTGGCAACCGACGCAAGCAGCGGTTTCTCCAGGCTGAAGAACAGTCCAGCTCCGCATGGTTTGCACCATGCGTCCTTTTCCGTCCAGCAGCATAAAATACATTGGGGTTTCGATCGGGGCCTCGATCAACACCGAACCGTCGTTTGCGACCGGAACTTCGCCTAATACTCTTTTAACGCCCCATGTACCTTGACCGATAGCCGGCGGGGTGCAGGATAAACCGCCTCCGCCAGGTCCGCCGTTGCCGTTGGATCCGATTCCGGCAGGACGGTAGTCTATCGAGACCACGCGCAGCGATTTTACGGTTCCGCGTTCTATTCCTTGCATTGAATTTCCGGCGTAAATGTCCTGAATTGCGAAAAATCCGGTTTTTTTGGTCTCGTCCGGCATTTTTGACGAGCGCATAACCAGATTTCTGGCGCGAACCGGAATCGGTCTGCCACATGGAATCTTGCCGGTTTGCGATACCAAAAGCTCCCGTTCTCCATTTACATTAGTCCAATAAAGCGCAAACGGAACCAAATGGAGTCGGAAATTAACATGATTTTCCTGATTTCTCGGCCAACCTTTAGGCAAAAACGAAAGAACCACTCCGTTTTCATCTATAGGATAAGGATACATGGCCATTCGTCCTCTTTGCCCGTAGGCATCGATCTTTTCCGCTTTAGCTCTTCTCAATGGTTCCAATTGCCATGCCCCGCTGGCTTCCTCGCGCCCCTCGCTAGGATTGAAAAGCATCAGTTCCCCAGGTTGGAAAGAATGATGCCCGGTGGCGATTCCGAAGAATAACGTAGAGTTTGGAACACCTCTGGCATGGATCAAGGTGGTGGGAAACCAAGAATTGCCGCCATAAACCGCGCGCTGGCTGGTGCCGTCAACGTTCATTCCGAAAAGCGGCTGCGGATACATTTGGGAGCGGTCGTTGTACTCCCAACGGGTATATAGAACTTTTCCGTCATCCGTTAGGGTAGGGTAGTTGTCATGAACCTGATCGAAAGTTATTCTGGTGATGTTTTTTCCGTCGCTGTCGCACCGATAAATGTTGCTGACTTCGGTCCACCAGCAGTCCACAATCTGCATACAACGGGTTGAATTGAAAAAAATATGCCCGTCGGGAAGATAGCAACCTTCATAATCGGCAACCCCTTCCCCAAAAGTCAACTGCCGAACCTCACGACTGGCCAAATCCATTTCATAAAGATGAAAATCGTCCCCACGGTCGCTGGCTTTGAAGGAGTAAAGGATTTTCGTTCCGTCTGGCGAAACGTCAACATCTCGGAAACATCCGGTTTTGCTTTCTAACAGAGCGGTTTCGGTCCAAAGACCGTCAGGTTTGTATTCAGCTAGGTAAAGTCCTGATCCTGGGGTCATAAAAGTCCGCTCGGCTTGGGCGTCCGAAAGCGCCTCGGTATAAGCGTAATGCGAACCTCCCATCACATAATGGCGACAGTAAACCCATTTCGTGGCGGTAGCCACCACGGGTTTCAAACGTAACGCCCGGCGTTCAAGGCACGACTTTTTATAATCTTCGGATACGTTTTCATTTTCCGGTTTTTTATCCTGATCCAACCAATCGGACACCAATTCGTCGGATTGCGCCGAGGCGGAACCGGCCAATAAACAGAATAGCAGATAAATAAGCATACTTAACCCCCTAATTAACATTTGGAATAATAACCTTTTTTAGTCTGAAAAATCAACGAAAAAAAATAATGAGTCACCAGCTATTTTCTGCTCTTATGAATCTTCCAAATCTTATCAAGTAATAATTTGGTTATAAAAGTTATAAACAGGTGATAATAACTTTGTTAATAACTGAAATTAAGGCTTAAAATATTGATAATTGGTTAATAACTTGTTGATATATTGTACTTGATAATTTTTGCGAATTAAGGCATACTTTTTGCCGTTTTTTGCGGGATTCAGGAGCCTCGCGGCGGGCGGGTTTTCCGCTTACGGAGATTTTTATGGCAGACATTTCTAAGGCGGACTGTAAACGGCTGGCAGACGCTAGGCGGCGGAAAGGCATGACCCAAAGCGCCGTTGCGGCGGCGGTGGGGTGTCGGCAGTCCGCGATTTGCATGCTGGAAGGCGGGCAGTCGGGAAAGCTCGCCGCCGACAAAGTGGCCAAAATAGCCGAACTGCTTGAAGTGAAGTTGGGAACGGTTTCCGAAAGTTCGGTTACAGAATTCAAAGACACTCGCCGAATAGGGTTTTGTCCGAACGCGGAATGCCATTCCAACGTGCCTTATGTGTCAGGCGGGGTACTTTATTTTTGGCCGGTGGAACAGCAGGGTGACCGTTGCGTTTATTGCGGCGAGGTGTTGGAACACAATTGTCCGAACTGCGGGGCTCCGCTGGTTGACGGGGCGTGCTGTCCGGCGTGCGGCGAACCAAAGGTGGTAAATACCCTGTCGCCGGAAACGGATTTTATCCGTTGGGCGGCAGAACGACGCGCGGAATTGGCGGAATGGCGGCAATTGACAAAAAAATAACCGGCAGGGGGATTTAAAATGGGTAAATTTCTGATAATTACGGATGGTAAAGCGGGGCACGAAAATCAGTCTAAAGCGTTTTGCCGAGCTTTGGGATATGATTACGAATTGTTGAAGGTTGAGTACCGTTCCCCGGCGATAAAGGGTTTGGCCTATTTTTTCGACCGGCTGGGAATAAAAACCGGTTGCGTGTTTAATTCCGGACCGCTGCCAAATGCCGATGGAATAGCGGCGGTGGTTTGCACCGGATCGACCGCGTTTTACCCCGGAAAGGTAATCGCCCGCCGTTTGGGCGTTCCGGTGGCGGCTATCCTCTATCCCAAGGGCTACCGGCTGGATTTCGACTGCATTCTTGCTCCGGAATTCGACCGTCCCGCGCCGCGTCCGAATCTTGTTTCGGTTCCGGTGAACCTGACCGTGCCGGATCCGGCGTTCTACGAAAACGGGGTGCGGCAGTTCCGCGAACGCTTTCCGCAAGGTTGGGACAAGGACGGCAAGGTCAAACCGGCGATTGGGGTGATTGTCGGCGGCCCGAACGGTTTCGCGGAGATGACGGTAAAACAGATGAAGCCGTTGCTGGACAGCCTTTTCGCCGCCACGCCGGGCCAGGAACACTGGGTAACCACTTCCAGGCGTACCCCGCCGGAAGTGGAGTCGCTGATTGCCGGATATCCGTTCGAGTACCAGTTGCTGTTCAGCCAGGACCATTTCAACCCCATTCCCGCGTTTGTATCCCTCTGCGAGCGGCTGTTCGTGACCGCGGATTCCACCGGAATGATTAGCGAGGCAGTGACCTGCGGCCATTCGCAGGTGGAGGTGCTGATGAACCTTAAAGACGGCGCCTCGAAATTCGCCCGGTTCGTGAACGATCTTGAACGGCGCAACGCGGTGCACGTTTTTGACGGAAAACTCGGTTACGCCGACAACAAGGTAAACCTTACCACGGTTTTCGACAAAGCGCGGGTTTTGTTGTTCGGTACCGCCGGGCGGAAGTGAATTCCGGGAGAGGTGGCAATGGTGCGTTGCAAGGTTATCCAAAATTCACCTTGTGCCGTCCGCAGGAATATGTTAAACTGTCTTCCGTTCGTAAGAAAGCTTTGTTTGCGTTGACGGTGCAAAACGGTTTTGCACGGGCTGATGGAAAGGATAATCACGATGAAGAAAGTGTTGGGCGTTGCCTTGTTGTTGGCAGGTATCGTCGGCGGATTTATCTGCGGAAAAATGCAGAATGCCCGTCCGGAGGCTGCCGAGGCGGAACCGGCTGAAGCGGCGGAGAAAAAAACGAATGGCGAAGAGTCGCTTGAGCAGGCTCAAAAACGCATCCTTGAGCTGGAGCGAGAACTTGCCACTTTGCGCCGGAAGTATGATGAGAAGAAAGTGAATGCAGATAAAAAAGAAGATATTGAGCCAGAAGAAGTAGTGTCGATTGTTAATGGTGACGACATCATGGGCAAGCTCAAGGACAAACTTTCCGCCGACCAGTTAAATCAGGTTTCAAACGCCTTTTCCGAGTTGCGCGAGCGGCTTGCCAACCGAAACAAGAGCAAGCTGGAATTTTTGGCTTCTATTGACACCCGCGGGATGACTGACAAAGAGCGGAAGACCCACGCCAAGTTTCAGGAATTGCTGGCCAAGCGCGAGGCAATCAACGCCAAGATGAAAGGCGGTTTCCCTGATGTCGGGGCGATTAAAGAGTTGGTGGAACTGGGAATCGAAATGGCTCCGGTTGCCAAGGAGGAACGTTCTCTTCTAATGCGTCAAATGGCCAAGGAACTCGGTTATAGCGGTAACGATGTGGAGGTGGTACACGACGCGGTGTCTAATATTATTGACTGCACCATGCCGAGCGGGTTGGACAATATCAGCGAACTTTCCGAAGAGGCCGCCGGTGCGGCGGGTACAACCGGGGTGAAGATCGAAACCCAGGTTATCGGGCTGTAGGAAGAATCCGGTTTCCGTTTTTTCTGTTGGTTATCATTAAAAAAGGAGAGAAAAACATGATGGATAAAGAAGCGAAACAGTCGGTGCCGTCCTATTTGGAGTGTGCGCAACCGAATCCGGCCTCAAACCGGGCGCCATGGTATAAGAACATCGCGCCGTCGTACGCGGGTATCTTTCTTTGGTTTGTCTTTTGGAGCGGAGCCGCGACGTGCGGCGGGAGCGATGCCGCCGGAGGCATTCTCGCCAAAGGCTGGGGAACGGCGCTTTTGGGCGTCTTACTGGGCGCGGCGATCTGTTATGTGCTTTTCTACCTTGTGTTCGGTCGGCTGGGCCAGAAGACCGGTTTGCCGCTTTACATTGTCGGTTCATCGACCTTTGGCGCGACTGGCGGGTTCATTCTCCCCGGATTCTTCATGGGTCTGTTGCAGTTTGGCTGGGTTGCGGTAAACATTTTCGGTGCTACGGCCGCGTTGAACATGATGTTCAAACTGCCGGCGGGCAGCCTGTTCGGCGGCGATGGCGGCGCGGTTTCGCCGTTGATTTACGTGATTATGCTGGTGTGGGGTGTCAGCGCGGTGGTGATGGCGCTCAAGGGTATCAAGTATGTCGCGATGATTTCGACCTGGATGCCGCTGATCCCGGCGTTGACGCTGATTGTTCTGGTGGCAAAAACGGCTGGCGGGCTTGGCTCGTTTGACGCGGCCGCTTTCGTGAAAGCCGCCACGGCCGGCGGGGTTAAAGGCGCCGCAATGGGTTCCACCGCGATTATCTTTCTTTTGATTACCTATATTGTTGGTTTCACAGCGACGGCCGGTGCGGCGGGTGTCGATTTCGGTACCAGTGCGCGGGATAAAAAGGATGTGGTGCTCGGCGGATTCGCCGGGGTGCTGTTGGCGATTCTTCTGACGGCGGGACTTTCGATCATGATCGTGGCTGGCTTCTACGGCACTGCCGATGGTCAGGCGTTGCTGGCACAGAATCAGGTGATTCTCGATCCGGTTGCCTTGACCGGCAAGATTCTGAAAAACGACCGTACCGGTGAAATCGTGGCGTTCCTGCTCGCGATTTGCGCTTTTCCGAGCTGTTGCTTCTCCTCGTTGATCGCGGCGAACTCGATTAAGACGACGCTTCCGAAAATTAATCCGTGGGTCTCCTGCGGAATCGGTTGCGTGATTGCCGAGATTCTGGCGATGTTAGGCGTGGCCGGCAAGCTGGGCGCAATCTTCGGTTTCTTCGGAGCTTCGTTCGGTCCGATCTGCGGCGCGATGGTTGCCGAGTATTTCTTGAACAAGGGCCGGTGGACGGGTCCGCGCGCGGGTTTCAATCCCGCCGGATGGATCGCTTGGGCGGTCGGTTTCGTAATCGGTGCGCAGCCGCAACTGGTTGCTTGGGGCGTTCCGCTCGGCAAGCCGCTGCCGCTGAGCCTGATTTTCGCCTTCTTTGCGGGCGCGGTGATTTACGCGTTGCTCTCCAAGTGCCAGAGCCGTATTTTGCCGTATCCTCAGGCTGAAAACCAGGCGGAATAGTCGGGGCGGTTATGAGTGAGCAGAGTTTGAGATTGTACGCTGAGGCGTTGTCGTCGAGTCTGATACAGAGCGATTTCGCGGCGTTGGACCGGATTGGTAATCTGCTTTTGTCGGCGAAAAAGGACGGCCGCACGATTTTTCTGATCGGCAACGGCGGATCGTCGGCGACCGCATCGCACGTCACGAACGATTTGGTCAAGGGTTGCCGGGTAGGGGACTGCTCCGGATTTCGGGCTGTTTGCCTGAACGATTCTTCCACTCTGCTCACCTGCCTTGCGAATGATTTTTCCTATGCGGATGTTTTCGCCATCCTGCTGGAGACGTATGCACGACCGGGCGATATTTTGATCGCGTTCAGCGGCAGCGGTAATTCCCCGAATGTCCTGCGCGCCATCGAAAAGGCGCGAGAAATGGGGATGACCTGCATCGGGTTCGGCGGCCGAGACGGCGGTAAAATGAAACCGCTTTGCGATATTTGCCTGATCGCGCCGACGGATTCGATGGAGATGCTGGAAGATCTGCATCTGGTTTACTGGCACGATCTTGTATGTTCTCTGCGCGAAGCGCTCGGAGGGATCGCCGGTTCATGTTAGCTGGTGCGATAGATTGCGGCGGCACGAAGGTCCTTGCCGCGCTGGTGGATGAGAAAGGGACGATTTACGCGCCCTGCTGCGCGTCGTTGCCGACCAGAGACAAGTCGCGATACTTCGCGGATTCGGTCGCCCTGCTGCGCGAATCGTGCCGGGCGCACGGATTCCCTTTCGAATCGCTTTCCCGCGTCGGCGTCAGTATTCCCGGGATGACGGATGGAACCGACCGGGTGTTGGGGTCGCCTTCTGCCGGATGGGGCGGATTTTCCGTTTTTCCGCTGTTGCGTCCGCTGTTTCCTGATTCGAAAATCGACATCCGGCTGGAAAACGATGTCAACGCGTGCGCGCTGGCTGAACGGCGGTTCGCCGCCGCCGGAGACGATTTTATCTGGCTGACCGTCAGCACGGGCATTGGCGGGGCGGTGGTTTCCGACGGCAGGTTGTTGCGCGGCGCTACGTCTTGCGCGGGAGAGATTGGCCACGTAAAGGTTGAGTTTGACATCCCCGCTCCTTGCGGTTGCGGCGGAAAGGGATGCTTGGAAGCGCATGCTTCCGGAACCGCGATTGGCCGGGAATCCCAGGCGGCGGGAACCGGGGAAGACGCTGCGGCCTGTGCGGCGGAAGCGTTAAGCGGGAATGCCGCGGCGCTCCGCATTTGGCATCGCGCCGGAATGTACATCGGCCGGGCATTGGCATCAGTGTCTTGTGCCGTCAACCCGAGTGCGGTTTATGTCGGCGGCGGAGTGGCGCGTTCGCTACCGTTGCTGTTGCCCGGGATTCGGGAGGCATTTTCGCGGGAGGTGCTTCCGCAATGTTCCGCCGTGGAGATTCTGCCGTCCCGCCTAGGCTACAATGCCTCGCTGTTGGGGGCGGCGGCGCTGTGTTTCCCCATGCCGGAGGTTGGAGAAAATCGGAATGGTTGACGCAACCTGTTACGCCGATGTGGAGTTTGCCAATACGAATCTGGAGTAGTTGCCGATGAAAAAAATGTTATTATTGCTTGCCGCCGTGTACGCGGCGGGAACGCTTCGCGCCGAATCTTTTACATTGGCGTTGCAGGCGTACACCTTTAAGGACCGCTCAATGGTTGAGACCATTGAGGTGGCCAAGCGGTTAGGTTTCCGGGCGATCGAGTTGACTAACGTGCAGCAGATCGGCGGTCCGTTCAAGGGCAAGGTGACTCCGTGGGAGATGCAGCGGGAAATCCGTCCGGCGGTGAAGGCGTATCTTGACGCTTGCGGGGTAAAGGTGGTCAGCTACGGGGTAATCGGCGCGAGCGACGAGAAAGGGTGGCGCGAAGTGTTTGAATTCGCGCGCGATTTGGGGATTGCGCGGTTGCTGGTGGAGCCGCGGGTCGAGGTGTTGCCGCTGTTGGACAAGCTGGCGCAGGAGTTCAAAATCCGGATCGCGATCCACAACCACGGGCCGCAGGTAAATTGGTCAACCTCCTGGTGCGATCCGGAATTCGCATCGGCGGAAATCAACAAGCGCAGCGAGTGGGTAGGCTCGGGCGCGGACGTGGGGCACTGGCGGCTGGCAAAAATCGATGCGGCGCAGGGAATCCGGACGTTGCTGAAGAGCCGGGTTTTTTCGCTGCATTTTGTCGATGTCGATGAAAACGCGCACCCGGTTCCGTTTGGAAAGGGATTGTCGCAGCTTGACACCCTGTTGAAGGAAATGCGCAAGGCGAATGTCTATCCCGACCTCATTGTCGAGTACGAACAATGGGACGAGAAAACCGAGGCGAATGTTAAGGCTTGTGTTGATTGGTTCAACGCGCACAATAAGGAGTAAACGAAATGAAGGGGAATGTTTCGAGAAGGGCTTTTTTGGGTAATGTCGGGGCAGCCGCCGGAATGATGGCGGTGAACGGTTTCGCGAGAAGCAACCGTAAGCCGGGCGAGTTGATGAATGTGGGCGTGATCGGTATCGGCGGGAAAGGTTGGAGCGATTGGCACGGGCTGCTGGACACCAAACGTTGCCGGATCGTTGCCATGTGCGACACCAACCGCGACAAAATCGATCAGGCGAAAAAGGAGGTTAAGGACGCGAAGTTCTACACCGACTACCGCAAGATGTTCGATGAGGTGAAAGGGCTGGATATTGTAACCGTCTCCACGCCGGACCATACTCATGCGCGCGCGGCAATCGAGGCGATGAAGCGCGGCGCGAATGTCTATGTCCAAAAGCCGCTCGTGCGCACGCTTTGGGAGGCCGAATACTTCAAGAAGACGGCGTTGGAAAAAGGGGTCGTCACGCAGATGGGCAACCAAGGTTCCTCTACCGACGGAATGCGGCGCGGCGTGGAAATCCTGCGCTCCGGGATTTTGGGGAAGGTTCGCGAGGTGCATGTGTGGACAAACCGTCCGGAAATCGAGCCGGGTTGCAAATGGGGGTGGCACCAACCGCTGTTCCGTCCCCAAACGGAAGATCCGGTACCGCCGAATCTGGACTGGGACTGCTGGCTGGGCACCGCTCCTTTCCGCCCCTACAAAAAATCCGTTTACGAGCCGATTGAATGGCGCGCGTGGTTCGACTTCGGCACGGGCGCGTTCGGCGACATGGCCTGCCATACGATGAACCTTCCCTTCCGCGGGTTGGAGCTGGGCCGGGTGATTTCCGGCGAGGCGGTGGAGATCACGCCGCCCTACCCGGAGACTTATCCGCTGTGGAGCAAGGTGCGGATCACCTGCGAGGCGGCGGGCGGAAAGAAGCCTAACGTGGATATCTACTGGTATGACGGCTACCGCAAACCGGTGGCGGAAATTATGCCTCAGGTGGTCAACACGATGGGGAAAATTCCGACAACCGGATGCGCGGTTATCGGCGATAACGGCATCCTTTGTAGCACGAACGACTACGGCGAGCAGAGTTATCTTGCGCTGAAAGGCGAGGATAAGCTGAAAGGGCAGGACCAGCATCCCGCCTGCAAAGACATTCCCGTAACCCTTCCGCGCGTGCACAGCAAGCACTACGACGAATTTGTGGCCGCCTGCTTCGGCGAGACGAAGGCTTTTTCCGATATCGACAACTCCATCCCTCTGGTGGAGGCGATGCAGGTCGGCTGTCTCGCGCAGCGCGTGCCCGGTAAAATCTCCTGGGACGCTAAAAAGTGCATTACCGACAACGAAGCCGCGAATAAGCTGATCAAGCCATTTATCCGTCCGGGTTGGGAGTTTTAACCGCAAATCGCCGCCGGTTTCCAATTGGTTGATATGACGGCGATTCAGATTCATCCGCTGGACAACGTTGAGGTTCTGCTTAAGCCGTGCGGGGATATTCCCGCCGGACATAAATTGGCGCTTCGCGACATCAAAGCCGGCGAGAAGATTGTCAAATACGGTTTTCCGGTCGGTGTCGCGACCCGCGACATCAAAGCGGGAGAGTGGGTTCACACCCACAACGTTAAAACCGCGCTTGACGAAACCGCCGAATACCGGTATGATCCGGCGCCAGATGCGGATGATTGCGATTCACCCCGGTTAAAAACCGCTGGCAACCTGTCCGAGTTCAGCGGTTATCTCCGTGCCGACGGCAGGGCTGGAGTGAGAAACGAAATCTGGATCATCCCGACGGTGGGTTGCGTCAACTCCGTTGCGGCCAAGCTTGCAGTCGATTGCCAAGCGTTAGTCGGCGGCGCGGTTGAGGGGATTTTCGCGTTTCCCCACCCTTACGGATGTTCGCAAACCGGCGCGGATCATGCCCGCACCCGGAAGCTTCTGGCGGCTTTGTGCCGTCATCCGAACGCCGGCGGCGTGCTGGTTCTTTCGCTCGGCTGCGAAAACCTTACCGCCGCGCAGTTTCGCGAGGCGTTGGGTCCGGTGGATGGAAACCGCGTCAAATTTCTGGTCTGTCAGGATGTAGCTGACGAGTTGGCGGAAGGCGCAAGGCTTATCCGCGAGCTTGCAAACACGATGAAGTATGACCGGCGAGTATCGTTGCCGGTCTCCAAACTGGTTGTGGGCATGAAGTGCGGCGGGTCGGACGGACTTTCCGGGATTACCGCGAATCCGGCGGTGGGGCGTTTCAGCGACTTGCTTATCGCCGCCGGTGGCTCTACCGTGCTTACCGAGGTGCCGGAGATGTTCGGCGCGGAACCGATGCTGTTCAACCGCGCTGTCTCGCGCGAGGTGTTCAACCGCTCGGTCCGGATGGTGTTGGATTTCAAACGTTACTTCACGTCGCACGGCGAAACCGTGTACGAAAACCCCAGCCCCGGCAACAAAGCGGGCGGGATAACCACGCTGGAGGACAAAAGCTGCGGTTGTGTGCAGAAAGGCGGTTGCGCCCAAGTCGCGGATGCGGTCGGTTACGCCGACCCGGTTGTCGCGCCGGGGCTGAACCTGATGTCCGGTCCCGGCAACGATTTAGTGTCCGCGACGGCGCTCACGGCGGCGGGCGCGCAGCTGATACTTTTCACTACTGGCCGCGGTACTCCATTCGGTGCGCCCGCGCCGACGGTGAAGATTTCCTCAAACACGCCGCTTTTTGAAAAGAAGCGCAACTGGATCGATTTTAACGCCGGAACCATCGCGGACGGTAAAGAGACGCTAGACGAGGTTAGCCGACGGCTTTTTGCGTATGTCCTGCTGGTGGCGTCCGGCGAGCGTACCTGCGCCGAACGAACCGGCGCCCGGGGCATAGCGATTTTCAAGGACGGGGTTACCTTGTGACCCTGCACTTTTATCAACAAGGAGAAAAATTATGATCAAACTTAATGTTGAGCGGTTCCTATGCGCGGCGTTAGCGGTTTGCGTTGCGGCATCCGCCTTCGCCGAAGTTGAGAAAAACGATTTTCTGCGGGTTAACGGAAAAATTATCGTCAATGCCGCCGGAGAGAAGTTTTTCATACGCGGCACCAATCTTGGGAACTGGCTGAACCCCGAAGGCTATATGTTCGGTTTTAAGGAGGTGAATTCCGCCCATTTCATCGACGAGGCCCTGCGCCAGCTGGTCGGTCCGGAGGAGACCGACAATTTCTGGCGGGCGTTCAAAGCCAACTATGTTACCGAGGATGATATCCGTTTTATCGCCGCAACCGGTTCCAACACGGTGCGCATCCCCTTCCACTACAAGCTGTTCACCCGCGAGGAATACCTTGGCGGGTACTCCGCTAACGACGGTTTCGAGCTGATCGATCCGGTGGTAGCGTGGTGCGGCAAACACAACCTTCGCGTGGTGCTGGATATGCACGACTGCCCCGGCGGCCAGACCGGCGACAATATCGACGACAGCTACGGTTACCCTTGGCTCTTCACCAGCGAGCGCGAACAGCGGATCTACTGCGAAATCTGGCGGCGCATCGCCGAGCATTACGCCGCGAATCCGGTCATCCTCGGTTACGACCTGATGAACGAGCCGATTTCCAGTCGCCTCAACGACAAGGATTGGCTCAACACCAAACTTGAGTCGGTCCAGAAGGCTGCGGTTGCCGCCATCCGTACCGTGGACACCAAACACATCGTGATATTGGCGGGGGCGCAGTGGAACTCGAATTTCGCGCCGTTTAAGGATTGGAAATTCGATTCAAACATGATGTACACCTGCCACCGCTATTGGACCGATCCGAAACATATTTCCGATTTCGTCGCCTTCCGCGACAAAACCGGTCTGCCGATGTTCATGGGCGAAACCGGCCACAACAATTACGAGTGGTACAAAACCTTCACCGAAACGATGGTCGCCAATGACATCGGCTACACCTATTGGCCGGTGAAAATGCCCAAAAACGGCGGTTGGCTGGCGTTTGACTATCCGGAAGACTGGGATTTGGTCAAAAACTTTGCCGCCGCGAACCGCAGCAGTTACGCCGAAATCCAGAAAAACCGCCCCGACATGAAAAAGGCCGCGCAAGCCTTGCGCAAATATGCGGAAAACTGCCGGTTCAAAAACTGCCGCGTGGACGGCAAATATCTGGAGGCGGTGGGGTTGCGGGTTCCGAAACAATGACAAGCCATCGCGCGGAGGAGCTTTGAAATGCGTAAAATGTTTTTCGGTATGGCGGCTGCCGCCTTTGCGGCGGCGTTAGCGTTGGGGCAGGATACTGTGGTGGTGCGGCCGACGGACGACGGTCGGGCGTTGATAAACCCCGGTATGGGGTGGACCATGCACTACTATTCCAATATCCCGAAAAATTACGGGTCACATTTGAAGCCTGGCGACTCTGCGGAGTGGTTTCCGGGGTGTTCCGTGGTTTACTTGCGCATCCCGTGGGCGTTCTTGGAGCCGGAAGAGGGCAAGTTCAACTGGTCGGTGTTAGACACCCCGGCGCAGCGTTGGATTGAGCGCGGCGGGCAGGTGGCGTTCCGCATCACCTGTTCCGAGAGCTGGATGCGCTACGCTACCCCGGAATGGGTCAAAAAAGCCGGAGCGAAGGGGGTTTTCTGGTCTTGGGGCAAACCGGAGTACGGGCCGGATGTAAAGGGCGACTACTGGGACCCGGATTTTGTGGATCCGGTGTTTTTGGAAAAGCTGGAGAATTTTCTCCGGGCGTTTTCCGCTAGATACGACGGTCGTCCGGAAGTGGCGTTCATTGATATCGGCACCTACGGTCTGTGGGGCGAGGGGCACACCCATGTCACCAGCCGCATCCCGCAGGAGAAGATGGACATTGACGTCAAGCGCCATATCGATCTTCATGTGAAGTATTTTCCGCATACGCAGCTGTGCATAAGTGACGATGTTTCCGGGCCGGAAAACCGCAGCGGCGATTATCCGTTGCTTGACTACGCCCGTTCCCGCGGTGTTTCTTTGCGCGACGACAGTATTTTGGTGCAGGCCCCGCCTAAGTCCTGGTTCCACGCCGACCAGGCGGAACGGTATTGGCGAACCATGCCGGTGATACTTGAACACGAGCACTACGTCCCGTCCAAAGACCGCGGCGCATGGGTGCCGGAATTGCTGATTAAATCGGTTGAGGATTATCACGCCAGCTATATGTCCATCCACTGGGATCCCAAAGTACTTTTGGAAGAAAACCGCGAAACCATCGCCAAAATAAACACTCGACTCGGCTATCGTTTCCAGTTGCGCGAGTTGCGTTATCCGAAAGTAATCACGGTCGGCAAACCGAAACAGGCCGCCGTACCGTTTACGGTCAACTGGTCGTGGGCCAACGCGGGGGTCGCGCCGTGTTATGCCGACGCGTTTCCGGCGTTGACCGTGAAAAACGCGGATGGCGGGATTTTGGCGGTGTTGTCAGACGAAGGGTTTAATTTGCGTCAGCTGGCGGTAGCGCCGTCCGGACAGGCCATGGCCAAAGAACACGGTTTCGAGTGCATTTTGGGCAAAGGCGGCCCCGCTTTTCCCGAAGGTTGGGCGGCTCCGTATTGCCCCACCGGGGTTTTTGACGTTTACGTTTCGGTCGGCCGACGCGACGGTACCCCGGTTTACGAGCTGCCGTTGCCCAATGACGACGGCAAGCGCCGTTACAAACTGGGCCAAATCGAGTTCCGCTAACGAATGCGGAAATTTTTGTGCCTAATCGTCGTTGCTGAGGCCGAAAAGCTCTTCGGCGGAGATGATGGCTGCAAAAAAGTTTTCGTCCGTTACCAGCGGCGAGAGGTGTCCGTCATAGACAAGGACTGGTCTTACCGAAAGCCGTTCATTGTGCGGCAGGGCTTCAATTTTACGTTCAACCTCAGCCACCACCTCCATTCCGATTTCCATCCGCCGCTTGATTTCCACCACGTAAAGCGAACGTTTGGTTTGGATGAGGCAGTCGATTTGACATCCACGCACATGGTCATGCGGAAATCTCCTGAACGGCGACATCGACACAATACGCGTTTTTTCTAGGTGTAGTTTATGTACCAGCGCGGGTAATGCCCCCAATACCATGTTTTCGAACTGGAGTCCGAGAATGGAATTCCAGCCGGGCAGCTGTTCCAACGATTCGAAACGGTAAGCGCCGTTTTCTATCATGTCGCGTCTTGGTAAAATTGTCCGCAGGTAGAAACGGGCATAATTGTCGCATATTCGATACCTTATCTCTTGCCGCAGTTCGCCGGTTTCCGGATTTATTCCCCTTTCCGCCGCCACAAAGCCGCCTTGAGAGAGGTCTTTCAGAACCTCGGCAAGATGTCCGTTACGGCTTCGTCCCAGTTTTTTCGCGATTTCGCTTACTGTCATCGCTCCTTCGGAAAGGGTTTCGAGAACATTCTTGCGCTCTCCCGCACCGCTGTCGTAAAGTTCGTCGAACATCAAATCGAAGTCGCGGAAAAGATACCCGCTAGGAGAGAAACACGAGCGCCGAAGTGATTCGTCAACCGACAAAGAGGAAACATTCACATGAATAACGGCAAAGACCATCCCGAAAACTGCGAACTCCCGTCGGGGATGCCCGCCGATTACCCTCGCGCATACATATACGTCAACAGCTCCCGCGGCTGGGACAGCCCCTGGGAGGTTTGGGTGGGCGCGGTGCTGGTGCTCGCAATCCTACTGCTGTTGGCATTCGCCCCCTTTGTCAGCGACTGGCTCGACTCGCTGATCGAGCGCATCGCGTTGCCCCGCTGACGTTTTAGTGAGCCGCAGCAGTCGGATGCGACTGGCGAGTCTGATCCATTTACAGATAATGTTCGGCGGTGGTGGTGCCGTGGAAACCGAACGGGGTCTCCGACGGCGGGAGATCCATGTGGCGCGAAAGATCGTCGTAGGCGAACCGCCGGGCTTCCGCAGTGTCGGGGAACCGGTGCGCGAACCGGTAGCGCGGGCAGAAAAACTTCGCGGTGGTGGTGTAAAAAACGTCTTCCGCGAAAAGCCGTCCCCGCGGGCCGATCAGCCAGCGGCCCCAAAGCCGCCACGCCGCCGCCGCCGCCCGGCAGATTTTGCGCGAACGCAGCGAAAACCCGCCGTTGAAGGTTTGAACGCCAAAAGGCTTGAACAAAAATCTTCGCCGCCAGCCGACGTTCGCCGGAGCCCCGATGTAATCCCATTTGCCGAGAAAATCCGCCAGCGTGTCGCGCAACGGGAAACCGTCGTTTTGGATGACCAGGCAGTATTCGGTGCTGAAACGGTCCGCAAGTTTGGTGATGCAGTCCAGCGACATGGAGCGGATGCTGCCCGGCGTGAGCGCCGGTTCGACTTGAAGCCCGATTTGCGGCCGGGCCGCCACCAGTTCGTCCAGTTCCGGGAAACGGTGGCTGGCCACCAGCACGGCGGGCAGTTGTCCCAGTACCTTCCAGCTTTGCAGCAATGCGCATTCGATGCCTTCCAGATATTCCCGTTCCCGTTCCGTCGGCGGAAAAAGATAGCAAACCAGCGTAACCCCGGCGTGTTTGGCGGGCTCGAACCGGGTTTTCCGCAGTTGCGGCAAATTCTTTTGCTGCCACTCTTTTAACGTCACGTTCGCCTCACTGTTTGCCGAGGTGCAACAGGTTTTGCAGTTTAACCACCAGCGTGGGGTTGAGATTCAAAATCGCGCCCTTCAAATGCTTTTTCGCCTGCTGCCATTCGCTCAGCCGGCCCCGCCGGTCGAAATCGAGCTTGATGCCGTTACGCTCGCAAAGCCGCACCCCAACCGGTTCCCAGCGACCCTTGTGCACGCAATCCTCGAACGGGAATGCCGATTGCCGCGTCCCAGCCAGCACAAAGTCCGACTCTGCCGCCTTGAACGAACCTTTGCGCTCGAACGCCCAAATGCTGGGAAAATACTGCCCGGCCAAAAATTTCAGGAACTCCAGATTCCAGATGCCCGCCTGAAGCGCGATGCAGTAGGCTTGTCCTTTTTCGTAAAGCGCCAGCCGCGGATCGGGTTCGAACACCGGACGGTACTCCGCCGCCTGAATCATCGGCAGGTACCCGATGCGGTTCTTTTCCGCCGATTCGAGCAGCGAGGCGATACGCCCGGTGTCAACACGGTCGCAAAGAAAATAATCGTCGCACAACAGGATCACGTGCGAGGTGCGGATTTCCTTGAGCGCGGTGGAGATGAATTTTCCCCAGTTCATTTCGCGGGTGCAGGGAATTATCCGGTTGAAACACAGTTCGGGCCGGGTGTCGCAAGGGCTTTCGGTGGCGAGCGCCACCTCGTATGGGCAATCCGGCCAGTACTTTCGCCACAATGCGGAAAACGGCTCCCAAACGTCGGAGTATTTATCGCAGGACGCAACCAGCACGGTGATGTCGGGATGTTTTTCCTCACTCATGGCGCAGAACCTTTCTGATTCCCAGTCCGACCATTACCGCCATCAACAGTGCGCTGACCACCGCCCCGGCCACGGCCAGCGGCGCGATGCGCGGCGCTAAGGCTATCTGGTGTTTGCCAGGCGGTACCGTTATAGCCGCCCAAAGGTTGTTGGCGAGGTAAACCGTGGTGGGTTTTCCGTCCACGGTAGCGGCCAGTTTAGATGAGTAACGGTCGCCGAACACTAGCAGCCGGTCGGAGTTGCCGGTGTTATTTACCGTACCCCGGGTGGTGCGAACCCCGGTTTGTCCGCGGTAGGCATCCAATTCAACCGCCACGCCCCCTCCCGACGATTCGCCGGAACTTGCCGGCGCGTTTGAATAAGGCCGACCGTCAAATCCGGAAATCATGTCGTCAAGTTGCCGATCGGGTTCGACCGCGCCGTGCCAAACCGGATAAAGGGCGGGCAGGGAAGTGTTCGGCTTTGGCCTGCCCAGTGCCAGCGTATCCTGCGCGGGCGCTTTCGCTTCGTCGATCTTGAACCCGTCCCGGCCGCGGCGGATATTGAAGAAGAACAGCGGCTCCACATTCGCGTTGATCTGGAAAAATCCGGCTTTTACCGGGAACAGAGCCAACTCCGCGCCCAGGGCGGAACAGAGCGCGGCGGGATTGCTCTGGAATTTTTGGTAAAGGCTTAAAACGGTCTTTTGGGTTTCTTCGTTCGGCATCAGAACGTTATCGTATCCGTTGATGAACAGCGACGCGCCGAACCAGTCATTATCGAAACCGCCTCCGGTTACGAAATTGGCGATTTTGGCGGGCTTGCCCTTGGTGATTTCATGCATTTTGGCGATCAGAACGTTTTCGCTGTAATGCTGCGCTACGTTTCTGGGCTGGACGTAGCGTTTGGCCACCAGCGCGAGATCCAGCGAACCGAGAACCACCGGCATGCACAGGCAGATCGTTGCGGCGGCTTTCCCCTGACGGCGCAACCCAAACCACATGGCGGCGAACACCGCACCCAAAAAAGCGAGCGACCGCGCGCAGTTTGCCGGAAAGCACTTTGCGAGCGCCGCGCTGTCGTTGGTGATGCCCAGTTGGGAGATTTTCCCGGCGAAGGTTTTTTCTGCCGCTCCGCCTACTATTGATCCAGCCAGCAGCACAACTGCAAGCCCGCAGGCAATGGCGAGCAGACGTTTCGCGAACGCCGCGCGTTCCGGCGCGTCGGCTTTGGCTGCGGCGAAATACCGTTGCAGTCCGAATCCCGCCAACACGCAAACCGCAAGTTCGGTGAGGTGGTGGAACTTCACCGGGCAGCGGATGAAGTTCATGTATGGAAGCGAGTAGAACAGCCGGTAAACCGGGGTGAAGCGTCCCAGCGCGAACAAGGTGGCAACCACCGCCGCGCCCGCCCAGAACGGCACATCGGCAAAACACGGCGCGGATTCGCCGCACTCGGGGTCGCGGACGGATTTTTTTCTCCGGAATGCCGCCAGCGCCAGCAGAATGGTGGCAATGCCGAGGTACACGGTGTGCTGGCGGTAGTTCGGCATTTGACTGCCGGGTTTATAATCCACCGGGCGCCCGAGCCGTCCCCAGTACGGGTTAGGAAGGTGGGCAGAGCAATCGCCGAAAACGCCGGGTGCGGCGAATTCCAGAATATCCTCCGGCGGCAGACTCCAGTTGGTCGCGAAAATCCAGTTCTCCTCGCTGGTTTTTTGGGTGGCGGCTTCGGATTTCTGCGCCACGGACATTTGCTGTTTGCGCGCGTCGAGCTGGGCGGTGAGCGCGGTCCGGATCTGTTCCCCGCCAATCACCGCCACCGTCAACGCGGTGAGCAGCAGTTTCGGGTAAACGGTTTTAAAACATCCGCAATCGTGCCGTTCGCGCCACCAGCGGAAAGTGCGCCACAACCCGTAGGCACCGAGCAGCAGCATGAATATGAACCAGACATCTGGCTGACGAACCTCCGACCACGCCATTACCGCGCCCAAAATAACATAGTGGATGGGTTTGCCGCCGTCAAAGCATTTCGCCAGCAAACCGAACGCGAACATTCCGCAGGAGATAAGTTCAAAATATCCGGCGTGGCCCGCGCAAAACAGGGTGAAGGAGTAGCCGCAGAGAGAAAAGAAAAGCCCGCCGCCCAAAGCCGCCAGCGGGTCGAGCTTCTGGGTACGCAGATAATAGGCGACACCGAGTCCGCCGCCGAGCGTGCTGAGGATAAACAGCAGTTCGCGCCGCCACAACGGGTGGCCGAGAAAATTCATCAGCGTGAACGGGTGCAGCGAGTCGCATCCGGTCAACACCCCGTCCCACCAGCTGATGAACCAGTCCGGGGTGAAAAATTTCGTGCAGTCGGGCGAGAAGGTCACCCAATCCGGCAATAGGGTCTTGCCGAACACCAGCAGCATCTCCAGCGCAAAAAGCGTCCCGACCAACCCGGCCGGCCAACCAATTTTCCGTTTCATCCTTGCTCCCGCGGCGGGCAGAACAACCCGCATTTGTTTCGAATGCCCGCAATTATAGCAAAGCCGCGCCCTTACGGCAATAGCCAACCGCGCTTTTGGCGTTATTGACCTTGATTTTCGGGGCGGTTTTTGATTAAATTCATTTCACGCGATTGCGAAGAAAGCGAGTTGCCATGTTATTTCCCGAATTAAACCGGCCCGTTTATCTTGACGGCGGGCAAGGCACCTTAATCCAGGCCGCCGGAATAACCGGGTTCAGCGTTCCAGAAGAGCTGACGCTGACCCAACCGGATTTTTTGGTCGGACTACACCGCCGTTATGTCGAGGCGGGGTCGGACATCGTGACCGCTTGCACTTTCGGCGCGAACCCTTTGAAGCTCGCGGCTTTCGGACTGGATACCTACGCGGTGTACCGTTCCGGCGTTGAATGCGTGCGCCGCGCCATTCGCGAGGTCGGCCGCAAATGTCTGGCGGCGGCGGATATCGGTCCGGTGGGGCAGTTGCTGCAACCGCTGGGCAAGCTACCCTTTGAGGAAGCCTACGAGGCGTTCAAAACCTCCGCAATCGCGGCGGAGCAGGCGGGCGCGGACCTCATTTTCATCGAGACCATGACCGACCTGTACGAAATGAAGGCGGCGGTGCTCGCGGTGCGGGAAAACACCAAACTCCCGCTTTTCGCCTCGATGGCTTTTGAGCCGGACCTTCGGACGTTGACCGGATCCGACCCGCTGGCAATCGCAACGCTTTTGGAATCCCTCCGGGTGGATGCGCTGGGGTTCAACTGCGGCGGGTCGCTTGAAGATTCGGGCAAGTTGGCCAAAGCCTTTTGCGCGGCCACTTCGCTGCCGGTGCTGGCGGAACCCAACGCCGGGCTTCCGGTGGTTGAAAACGGGCGTACCGTTTTCAAGGTCGGCCCAGAAGAGTTCGCCCGGCAGCAGGTTGCGAACGCCATGGCCGGGGTGCGGATTCTCGGCGGCTGTTGCGGCACCACGCCGGAACACATCGCCGCGATGATTCGGGCTATGCCGAAGGAGTTGCCGCCCTGCCCGGTCCAACGTCCGGTAACCCGGGTTTGCTCTTCCCGCCGGACGGTTGAAATCGGCAACGTGCCCGGCGGGGCGGGGCCGGTGGTAATCGGGGAGCGGATCAATCCCACCGGCAAGAAACGTTGCCAGGCCGCGTTGCGGGCGGGCGACACTGGGTTCGTGCTGAACGAGGCGGAAACCCAAATCAACGCCGGCGCGCATATTCTTGACGTTAACGTGGGGGTGCCGGGTATCGATGAAGCCGCCACGATGGTCAACACCGTGAAACTGTTGCAGCAGACTTTTGACACGCCGTTGCAAATCGACTCCAGCGAACCGGCGGTGCTGGAGCGGGCCTTGCGGGTGGTTAACGGCAAGCCGCTGGTTAACTCGGTTAACGGCAAACAGGCGGTGATGGATGCGGTGTTCCCGCTGGTGGCGCGGTACGGCGGCACGGTGGTGGCGCTGTGTTTGGACGAGGACGGCATTCCGCCTACCGCCGAGGGGCGGGTGGCGATCGGCCGCAAAATCATCGCCGAGGCGGCGAAATACGGTATTAAGCCGCACGACATTCTTGTTGACACGCTTACCCTGACCATCAGTTCGCAGCAGCGCGAGGCGATGGCCACCCTCCGTGCGATTTCGCAACTGAAGTCCGAGTATCGCGACGCCGGACTGAAAACGGTGCTTGGCGTCTCGAACATCTCCTTCGGGTTGCCGAACCGGGGCTTGATCAACTCGCACTTTTTCGGCATGGCGCTTTTCGCCGGATTGGACGCGGGCATCATCAATCCGCTGTCGGTCGAGATGATGACCGCGTTCCGGGTTTACCGGGCGGTGGCGGCGTTCGATGAAAACTGTCTGGAATACATCCAGTTCGCCGATGCCCTGCCGAAAACCGTTGCCGCGGTCGGTCCGTCGGGCGATAAACCGGCGGTTGCCGCCGCGCCGGGACCGGGCGAAACGATGTCGCCGCTGCAATCGGCGATCGTGAAAGGTTTCGCCGATGCCGCCACGGCGGCGGTTTCGGAACTGCTGCAAGCCGGAAAACTCCCGATCGAGATTGTGGACGGCCACATCATCCCCGCGCTGGACCAGGTGGGGCGCGATTTTGAGAGCGGACGGAAATTCCTGCCCCAGCTGCTGTTGAGTGCGCAGACCGTTTCCAAGGCGTTTGAGGTGATCAAGCGTCATCTGGACGCTTCCGGCGAACGGCAGGAATCCAAGGGTACGGTGCTGATGGCCACCGTCGAGGGCGATATCCACGACATCGGCAAAAACATTGTGACCGCGATGCTGGAAAACTACGGCTTCACGGTGGTTGACCTGGGCAAGAACGTTCCGGCGGAGCAGATTGTGCAGGTGGCGGTGGACCGGAAAATCCGGATGGTCGGTTTGAGCGCGTTGATGACCACCACCGTGGTGGGGATGGAGCGCACCATCAAGCTGTTGCGCGAGGCGGAGGCCCGGACCGGACTCAAATTCGAGGTGGTGGTGGGCGGCGCGGTTTTGACCGAAGAGTTCGCCCGCCAGATTGGAGCGGACCGCTATTCCAAGGACGCCATGGCCACGGTGGCTGCCGCCAAACAGATTTACGGAACGTGAGGCCGCCTTACCGCGGCACCACCAAAATCGTGCCGTCGAAATCCCAAAACGCCATCGGCACCGCGTCGGGTCGAGCCGCCTTGAGTTTCACCACGTTGCCCAGTATTTCAGCCACCACCTGATCGGCGTGATTTTCCGCCCCGAGCGCAGTCGTAAAGCAAGCCGCCATCGCCATTAAAATCCCTAAAAACCTCATAAACGTCTGTCCTTCCAAAAACGCAGGCATTATACAAGATCCGTTCGGAATTTGTCAAAATTCAAAGCGGCATGCGGCGTATTCATTTCGTTTTGCGCCGGTTCAGCACCGCCGCCATCGCGATGATTACGGCAAAACCGAGGAAACTCCAGCCGTCCGGGATTTGTCCGAACGCCGCGAATCCGAGAATCGCCGAAAAGATGATGCCGGAATAATCGAACACCGCCACCTGCCGGGGTTCCGCCAACCGGTACGCCCAGGTGATGCCGAACTGCCCGATTGCCGCGCAGGCGCCGGCGCCGGTTAAGGCTAGCAGTTGCGCCGGATTCATGGCATGGTAATCGGCCGCGATGAACGGGACGCAGGCGGCGCAGGAAAATGCCGAGAAGAACAGGATGATGAAAGCCCCGTTGACCCCCGCCTTTCCCAACCGGTGAAGGAAAGCGTACGCCGCCCCGGCGCAGAACCCGCTGAGCAGACCCACCGCCGACGGCAGGGTGAGACTTCCCGACAGTCCGGGTTTGATAACGAACAACGCCCCGGCAAAAGCCCCCAGCACGCACAAGGTCTGCCGCATTCCCATCCGTTCGCCGACCAGCAGCCAGCTGAACACCAGCGTGAAAAACGGCGCGGTTTTGTTGAGCGCGATCGCGTCCGCAATCGGGATATGGGAAATGGCGTAGAAGTTGGCGAAAATCCCGGCCGTGCCGAAAGACGAGCGCAGAACCAGATCCATCCATTGCCGGGGTTGCAGCCCGAAACTAAGACCGGACAAACCGGCTTTGTTACGGAAAAGAACGGAACAGGCAATGGCGCAGGCGACCAAATTGCGGAAAAACGCCTTTTGTATGGCGGGAAGCGGCTCGCCGCAATTATCCGCCATCCGCACGAACATGGCCATCAGCGAAAACCCCAACGTGCTGAGGCAAATGCAAACTATTCCCTTTTTCGTATCTTCCTCCAAACAGCTATCACCCCAACCACGACAACAATAACGAAAGCCGTCGTTGTTGAAATAGTCCACGCAGACAAAGTTTGCTTGGTTTTTTCTGTTTCCTGCAGCACGTCGCCGCCGTTTCGGAACTCATCAACCATTTTCTTAATCTCCGGAATCCCTTTGCCAGCCAGTATCGTCTCCTCATAGCTGATGTATGGTGGATAAAGGTAGTCCTTTTCCAAAGATGGTTTAACTTTAACTTTTGGATTGGTGCATTCGGCGATGGCCTGTTCAAAATATGGTTTTAGACGTTTGGATTCATTCTCATTAAAAGGAGTCTTTAGAAACTGTCCGATAAAATCCCGCCGATATTCAGACCGGGCATAATCCTCGTAAAGGAATTTTAGCATATCGTCGCAAATAAGAAACATCCACTTATCATCACCCTCATACTTGATTACATTCTTAAATGCAGCCGCAATGGCTTTTCTTTTATCAGGGACAGACCATTGGTACACTAGGCATATCCCACTACTATACAAATATTGTCGTAACGAAATTGGAAATACTTCATGATTCGACAGCCGCATAATCACCGATTCAACATTGTCTGCATTTGTAGAAAAGAGATGCGCAAAAAAAGCGTTAAAGCGGACATTTTTATCTTCAGAATGATTTAAATACATGGATTCAAAAATTGTCCAATCGCTAGGAACGGCGCAAGACGCTAATATGTTAAGCATTATCGATTGCCCGGTTTCTCCACAATACAATTCTGAATCCGTTGCATTAACTTTCTGGCGTAATTGGGTGCTGTCGTTAAAAACCTTCCATGCCGCCATACGCAACAAATTGCGGTCAATCTTATTATCTGAAAGCCAAATTATTCTGTCTTCAATGAAACTTGCGTCAATCATCCCACGCATTGCGCTTAAACGGGAAACAACATCATCAAAATCACCTTCGTAGCCAATAGCACGAGACAAGGTGATTGCGACAAATGATATTATAAATAGTAGTTTTTTCATTTCGCCTCCTTAATGGTGCGGATTCCGGTTCATACTGTCCAAGCCTATACATACGACAGAGTGGATTATTTCCCCTTCCGAGTGAACAAGGATACAATCACGCAAATAGCCACAGTCCCAACCCCAGTTGCTGCAACCCAAAGAAACCAATGACGATCAGAATGTGTTTTCTCTGTTGTCTGCGTCGCACCGACCGCTCCTTTTTCGAATTGAACAAACATATCAGCGATTTTCTTAATTTCAGGAATACCCTTCCCGGCCAGCACCGTCTCCTCATAGCTTATGTATGGCGGATAGTTATGGATTGTGATAACCGGCGGTTCCACTTTTACTTTGGGGTTGGTACACTCCGCAATCGCTCGATTTAACGCTTGGCGCAGTGCTTCGTTGTCTGCGGGTGGATCAAACTGCTGGATAAACTCCAATCGGAACCTCGACTTGGCGTAGTCTTTAAAAAACGACTTCATCAAACTGTCGCAGGTGATAAACATGCGGTAATCGTTCTCCCCAGCAATTACTCTTTTGAATGCACTGGCGATTGCCGCCTTTTTTTGCGGCGTTGCCCATTCGTACGCCAGCCGGACACCACTGTTATAAAATGCCAGTCGCAATTGGCGGGGGAACACCTCATAGTCCGACAACTGATCGACCACCTGTTCCGCATCATCCTCCCCTACAGAAAAAAGATGCGCAAAAAAAGCATCAATCCTACTATTATCATTACATTTATTGTTCCGATATATTTTTTCTAATTTCTTACAATCGGTCTCGTCAGAACAAAGTGCCAAATAATCAATCGCAATTGATTGTCCAGTCTCACCGGCATAACGAAGATAATCTGTAGTATTAGGATTATTTATTAATTTCGTGCTTTCTTCAAAAATCTGCCATGCAGCTTTCCTTAACATTGCGCGATCGATCTGATTTTCCGAAAGCCAAACTATATGTCCCTCAAACGACTCTGTATCATCAATCGTGCCAATCCCGCTAGATATGTGAGAAACCAGAGATTCAAAAGAACATTCGGCATCAACAATTCCAATCGTTACTGATAAATAAGTTATCGTTAAAAAAAATAATTTTGTCATGATACGCCTCCTTAATGGTGCGGATTCCTGTTCATGCTGTCCAAGCCTACCGATATCAAACCGAACAAACCACTTGTATAACTTTCAGCGCCTTTCAAACCAATAACCGGAATATCACAATGATTTCCTATATGGATGCCGTGCATCAACAACCTCATCACTACACTATGATGGCAAAGGTCTTCTGGAAGATACCCTCGTGAGAAACCTCCTGTCCAATTTTCATTTTGTATAGTTGCTGGTGTAGGGCGTTTCAACATTTCTACAGATGTACCAATATAAATATCGTTAAGTCCGCAACTATGTCCTATCTCATGAGCTAACACTTGCGTTAAATCTCGCGCAGTTATTTTTATCGCTAATCCTAATTTGTCATTATTGTCGGATGGCAATGTAATTCGCGCTCCATACCCTTCTACATTATCATGCAATGATGTAACTACATAAATTTCCAATCCGTCAACAACATTTGTAGATGAGAACAATTCTAACACATCTTGCCTTTTAGGTTTCTGCGGCCAACGGGTGCAGAAATTCTCATCCATATCATAAATATCCGCCACGTAAAATTCCATTGCCGCTTGAGCATAAATTAGATTCACACCTGCAACCATGTTGCTAATTGTCGTGGGATCGGCAATCGGCACTCTATTATCCCGCATAACGTAAAAGTGCAATGGTGTTTGCGTTACCGGCAGGACTTCGGCTCTAATGTGTGGGTGTTCCGGCACGCCAAGCATATTGGAAAGTGTCGCCGTCAGAGTAAAATCGCCGGTATGCCTGCCGCGCACCACGGCATAATCCGCCCCTAGGCCACGGTAGTGAGTCGACACCTCCGCGACAGTGCTGGATGTTGACCACGATATGCCAATGTCGGTATCGTCCGGCCAATACTCAATCCGAAACACACCGTACCCGCCAGTCTTCACAGCCGCTGGATTGTACACTAAACCGTTGCGGTTGGTCGAACAATTTACCGCCTCGAACACTACCGACACCGCAGTGAACTCCAGTTTGTCCAGAACAACCGGATTCCCCGAATCCGGCTGGAAACCCATCGTCAGCGACATCTGTCCACCGACCAACGGTAACAATTCTGCACTTGCCACTCCGTTGGTGTCGCAATAATTGTCTGTCCACTCGCCGATACTTTTGACCGCAAAAAGCGTGTTGCTTCCGTCCAAAAATGTGTCAAAGATTCCGGTTACCCGGTTGGAGACCGCGAGCGAACATCCAAAGCCGCTAAACTCAAACTCCACAGAACCAGTCGGCAAACGAAGGTTTCCGGTGCCTATACGCACCGGCACATTGGCATAGCACAGCACATTGGTTGCCGAACCATCAGGTATAGTCTCTACAAACGAAATATCTCCTCCCAGCACGGAGACATGCCGGCGGTAGAAAACGCCCCCCCGGTAATAGACGAACACATCACTATTGACGTTGGTGCTTCCCGAGACGCCGGAAACCTCAAAGCTCCATCCCTCATCGCCGTTCGCCGCCGCGACACTGATTCCCGGCGTAACTCGGTAAATCGATGCCCCAATGCCGCCACTCCCCCCACGCGGGCAGCCGCACAGCTGACAGTTGTCCGGATTGTCAGCACTGCGGGTAATCGGCTCAACCATTATTGCGCCATTTACAATCAAGTTGGTAGCTGGCAAATCAACAATAACGAAACTGTTGGTCGCCCCACTGGAATCAACATAGGTCTCCGGCAGCCATTCCATATCTCCACAATTGCAGTTGGGTTCCGGACAACTGCAACCGCCGTTACAGCCGGCAGCGCATCCGCACACCATGAGTGGAGGTTCTTTCGGAGCAACCGGCGTTTGAGTTTTATCGCCGGGGTTGCAATCGTGCGCATGGGTGTAATAAGGGGCAGAGACTTCAATCCACCCTTCCGGCGGGTACGCTGAAAGTAAACAGTCCACCGCGATGTCAGCGCCGCGACTACCGGCGGTAGCCACATATTCAATCTGTGGAGTGTACTCCGTCTCACCAAATGGCCAAGCGAATCGCACCATATTATCTTTACTCTCCACCCGCAGTGTACCAGCTTCGTGTCGGCAAAGGTGATTCGGGGTGACGCGGTAGGCTGGCATGCGCAACGTCCACGAGTCCCCCCAACTGTTCAGCAGCCCATGCGCCGGGATCAGGCCGTAGGTGTTTTCATGGCGGACAAACTTTTCGTCCGGGTCACGTATCAGCAAAGGATCGAGCGCGTCGATCCGCACATCGGCGTAAGCCTCTTCCGACAACGTCGTGACAGTCACAAGCATCATGTCAACGTCGGTGTCACAAGGTATGGAGACCCCAAATGTCGTGTTGGTTTCCGGCATAACTGGAATGACGGCGTCGCCGATGCGGATTGCTGCGCAGCCGTTAAAGCCGGATCCGCAGAGACGCGCAGTAACCACCAGACGGCCGCGTCCGGGAACCTCTGACGGAACCGCGCCGTCGGCACTGAACCCGCGAACCGCCACTAGGTCATTGGTGGCTCCCAAACTGAACCACGCCAAAGGATCCGTTCCTGCGTCGGTCTCTTCCCCGTCAAGCAGCCCATCCCCGTCAGTGTCAGGGTTACGGGGGTCGGTGCCAAACCGGAACAGTTCTTCAGAGTCCGACAGCCCGTCGCCGTCAAAATCGCGGTTAGCCCTTGCGCCGGTCAGCAGGTCGCCGAACGCCACACCGCGCAGCTCAGCCGCGCCCGTTTCCTCCAACAGAGCTGAAAAATTACCCGGCAGAAAATATCCGTCCAACGCGGGGGCGTTGCTGACGCATGTGACGACCGGTTTTGCCCACCCCGCCCGTTCGGCGGCGGGAACATTCCGAAGGTCATAACGGTAGAAGAATTGCCCACTTGTGCCAAAGCCGCACTGCGCCGTGACCGCACGGTTGGTGTCCCAATCCGGAAGCGCGTTCTCCCAGCACATGGTCAGGTTTGTCGGCGATTCCGCCGCCCACCAATAACTTGTTACGCCGGCGGCATACCAATTGACTTCCGGCACAAATCCAAGTGGATGGTTCAGCGGTGAAAATTTAGCCCCTCCGGAAGTACGGACCGATCCTGAAGAAAACACCCGCGCCCTACCGCCCCACGCGCCCGGCACGACAGCGTTGGTGAACACAAAACTCTCGTCCATGGCGCCACGGATCCGCCATTGTTCGCGCACTGCCGCATTTGTCGGCGCGGATAACAAAGCTATATTCGCCGCCACACAATTCAGCCATGCCACCCCGGCGAGGTATTCGCAGTCCGTCAGCTCCCGCACCTCTTGCGAAACATTGTTGGTGTCGCCTTCCGCAAGAGGCTGTAGGCTGGGTTCACCACTATCGCCCCTTGAAGGCTTATCAACAGCGTAGATGACTAGCATTCCAGTCATTGTCCACAAAATCAATTGCCTTAACAATTTTTTTAACAAATCGTTCCTATGCAAAACCAGACTCCTTCATCGTCATTATTTCAGAGCCAAATAAAAATCCACCACCTATTCCAGTGAGGTGTGAGAACAAACCAATACATCCAAATAATGAATTTGTAAAAAACACATTCATAATATGAATATAATAACATTTCAGGCGGATGGATGTCAACTTTTGGCGGCAAGCGTTTCTTTAAAAAAGAGGGCGTTTGACCGGCCAAAACCTTACGAAAATAAATTTTTTGTAATATTTCATTTTTGGGGTTGCGTTTTCGGAAAATTTGGGTTACACTAGCATTGTTTTCTTTTCGAAAGAAATGGGTTTTTGTTCCGAAGTTGTTAAGGAAAAGAGGTAAAAGAGATGAAGCGGATTATTTTTGCGGCAGCGCTTTGCGTAGCGGGTTTTGCTACGGCTTTCGCCGAGGGCGAGCTTACCGACTCCCCGCGGTGGTATGTCAGCCCCGGCGTGGGCATGATGTTTTTTGAAGGCAATCAGTGCGTTGACGAGGGCCTGAACCTGGTGCTCCGGCTCGGTTGGGACGCAACGGACCATTTCTCGGTTGAAGGCGGCGTTTCCAGCGCCCCGAACATCACCGGCAACCGCCACGGCGATTCCGATGGTAGCGGCGGCGGATGCTCTTCTTGCGGTGGCGGCGGCGACGACGAAGCCTGCTGGAACTATGGCGGGCAGAACGTGCGCGGCGTATTTATTGACGGACTCTTCCATTTCGACCGCTATGAGCGTTTCGATCCGTACATCGCCGCCGGTTTGGGCTACTATCGCGCCCATCGCGACGTGCTGTGCGAAGGTTCCGAGAATGACGCGTTCGGTCCCCGGCTGGGCGTTGGCGCCATGTACCACCTGAACGACGACTGGTCGCTGCGCGCCGACTTCCGCACCCACATGGCTTGGGATCAGACCTGCGAAATGATTTACACCGCCGACGCCGGCGTGGTTTACCGTTTCGGCGGCAGCGGTAATTCTTCTTCCTCTGCCAGTGACGGCCCGGCCGAGATTATCCCGGTGGTCCAAACCACGACCGAGCTGGATTCCGACGGTGACGGCCTGACCGACGCCGAAGAGGCCCGGCTTGGCACCAACCCGCGCAATCCCGATACCGACGGCGATGGCCTGACGGACGGCGAAGAGGTCAAGACCTACAAGACCGACCCGCTCAACGCCGACACCGATTTCGACGGTTTGACGGACGGCGAAGAGGTTAAGACCTACAAGACCAACCCGCTCGACCGCGACACCGACAAGGGCGGAGTTTCGGACGGTCACGAAGTCAAGGTTGACGGCACCAACCCGCTGGACGGTTCCGATGACCTGATGCTGTTCGAGATCAACATCAACTTCACCTACGACAGCACCGTTATCCAGCCGCAGTACTTCAAGGAGCTGGACATGGTGGCCCGCGCTTTGAACCGCAATCCTGGCGCAACCGCCCTGATCGAAGGTCACGCCGACCGCCGGAAAGGCTCCGGGGCCAAGTACAACCAGGATCTCTCCGAGAAGCGTGCCAAGGCGGTCATGAACTACCTGTCGCTCCACGGTGCCGCCAACAACAAGATGACGGCGATCGGCTACGGCTTCAACAAGCCGAAAGTCCAGCCGGATCTGATCAACGGCAATCCTGAAAACCGCCGCGTCGAGATTTACATCAAGGGCGCCGGCACCAACGCCGACAAGGGCAAATACGCCAACTAATCCTTTTGGTTGACGAACGGGTTTGCGGCCGGTTTTCCGGCCGCAAACCATTCTGCTCTAATTCGAGTCGTTCCGTGAATTAGAATTTGAATTGGGGCGTTCCGCCCCAATTTTTTTATTGAACCGACCGGGTCCGCACCCCAGATGAAAATCCTCGAGCGATATGTCTTAAGCTCTTTCTTGGCCGCGTTTGGCTTGGCTTGGCTTATTCTCTCGTTTGTGCTGACGGTGGGTCTGCTGGTTCGGATTATCCAGCTGATTATCCAGGGGCTCCCCGCCCACGCGGTGGGGCTTTTTATGTTGGTGGGCTTCCCCGGCACGCTTACCCTGACGATTCCCATCGCGTTGCTGGTCAGTTCTCTGCTGGTGTTCAGCCGGCTCTCCGCCGACAGCGAGATCGCCGCCATGCGGGCTTGCGGGGTCAACCTGCTTTCGATAATCAAGTGGCCGGCGGTCTTCGCGGTGGCGATGACCCTGCTCGGTTTTTACGTCAACCACGAAATCGTCCCCCGTTCCCACGAGGTGAGCCGGAATCTGAAATCGGAAATCAGCGTGGATGCCGGGTTGACTCTGCTGGAGCCGGGACGGATTATCGACGATTTCGATGACTATAGGCTTTTTTTCCAGCGCCGCGAAGGCAACTGGGTTTACGACCTGTTGATTTTTGACGGTTCCGACACCAACGGGACCCGCGAGATTCGCGCCGAAAAGGCGTTGATCACCACCAACGAGACCGATCTGGTGCTGGATATGTACAAAGTCCGGGTCGATCCGGTGGAGATTGGCCGACCCGGCGTGGCTCAGGCGGACCGGTTCCGCCAAACCGTGCCGCAGGCCATGAAACGCCGCGAGTTCAAGCGCAAGGAGAAGGATTTGCGCTTTTTCGAGTTGCGGGACCGGATAGGGGAAATCCGCCGCAACGCCGCCAACCTGCCCAAGAAGGCGGTTCGCAAAAACCTGAGCATTTTCCGCACCGAATACCATTTGCGCTTTGTTTACGCGCTGGCGTCAATCTGCTTCGTGCTGGTGGGGGTTCCGCTCGGCATCCGTACCCAGCGCAAAGAATCCACCGTCGGCATGGCGGTGAGCTTGGCGGTAGCGCTGAGTTATTACGTCTGCGTGATACTGGTTAAATCGATGGACAAGCACGACGCTTTCCATCCTTACCTTTTGATTTGGCTGCCGGTCGCCGTTTGTCTGGCGCTGTCCGCTTACCTGATTCCCAAGAACCTTTAAGAAAGGAACCATCAAATGGCAAACATCCATCCCACCGCAATTGTTGATTCCAAGGCCGAGTTGGACGCGACTGTCGAGGTCGGTCCTTACGCGATTATCGGTCCGGACGTTAAGATTGGCGCCGGAACCGTGGTTCAGGCCCATGCCTACCTCAGCGGCCACACCACGATCGGGGAGCGTTGCCAGATTTTCCCGTTCGCCTGCGTGGGCATGAAAACCCAGGATCTCAAGTATCACGATGGTGACATTACTTACGTTGAGGTTGGCAACGATACCGTGTTGCGCGAATTCTCCACCCTGCATCTCGGCACCAAGGCGGGCGAGGTTACCCGCGTGGGGTCGAACTGTCTGATTATGGCCTATTGCCACATTGCCCACGGTTGCGAAGTCGGGAACCAAGTGATTATGTCGAACGTCGCTTCTTTGGCCGGCGAGGTCAAGGTGGCCGACCACGCGATTATCGGCGGCATGGCCGGAGTGCACCAGTTTTGCCGTATCGGCCAGCATGCGATGGTGGGCGGTATGTCCGCGATCCGCCAAGATTGTCCGCCCTACATGATTACCGAGGGCAGCGATGGCGAGGGTATCCGCGTTCGCGGGCCGAACATTGTCGGTTTGCAGCGGCGCGGTTTCACGTTGGATACGGTCCGGGCGCTCAAAGATGCTTTCCGGCTGCTTTACCGCGAGGGGCTTAACCGTTCGCAGGCCATTGAGCGCATTACTTACGAAGTGCCGGATCTGCCGGAAATCAAGCATCTAGTGGAATTTTATCGCACCAGCAGCCGCGGCGTCCACTAACGTCGGAAATGAACCCGTGTATTGAATGGGTGCCGCCGGTCGCCGCTTTGCTGATTTCGCTGGCGTTGGCGGTGTGCGCATGGCGCAAAAAGGAGTTTCGCGGCGGGCTGTCGTTCATCGCTTGGCTGTTCGCGGTGTTGGCTGCCGTGGAGACTGGCGCGGTCTCCGGAACTTTTTTCGACCGAGGGGTGAGTCTGCTTCTGTTGGTCGTTGCCGTCGGCGTTTTCACGGCGCTGATGTGGGAACGCGAAACCTTCCGTTCCGGGTTAGAGGCGGTTCGCTGTTCCAAAGCCTGGCCGTTGCTGTCGCTGGGAATCGGGCTTCGGATTCTGCCGTTGTTCATATTTGCGGCTGTTAAGGGTCTGGAACTTCCGGCGTATCTGGTTTTCGCCGTTTGGACGGTCTGGGTCGCCGTTGAACTCTTCACTCGCAAAAAATGGCCGATGCTCCAGCAGTTTTCGACGGCGCGGTTGAAGTCTTTCCTTGAGGCGGAGTTTGGCGTCCGGTTGCGCAAACTCTCCCGTCTGCCCGGCAATTCCCATTCGCTCAATTTTTTTGCCCGTGATTTTTCCGGCCAGCCTTTCGCGGTTAAGTGTATCAAAGGCGCCAACGACCTTACTTTGCGGCGGATTATTGCCCATGCGAAATCGATCCGTTTCCCCTTTGCGCCGACCATGCTGTTCGGCAACCGGACCGCCGCCTTTGGCGATTATACCGTATTCGCGCTTAAGTGGATCGAGGGCGAGCGAAAAACGTTGGATCGGCTGTCCTCCGGCGAAATCTTCTCCCTGCTCCGTTCATACGCCGAATTCCTGTCGGCAATGTCCGACGACGGCGAAATCCAGCCGGAACGGGATTTGTCGTCCGTCCGCTTGCGGTTGCTTGAGCGTTTGGACAGCCGCGCCGCGCCGGAAATCGCGCAGGAGCTGGCGGCGATGGGGCAGGAGGATCTGGTGCGCGATCCCGCCCGGGTCCGGGTTATCCACGGCGACCTGAATTTCGGCAACCTCCATTTCCGCGACGGCGAAGTGCCGGGCTTTATCGACATCGAGGAGCTGCGTTTCGGTTATCCCGCCGAGGATCTGGTCCGCTACGCCATCAGCGGCGCCGAGCATTTCAAGTGGCACGAATTCGCCCGCTTCCGCAAATTGAACCGCGCTTTTGCCGAACTGGTCCGTAACTCCGGTTATTCCGCGCATGAGTGGAATTTGGCAATCAATGGTTACCTGCTCCGAAAGCTGCAGAAGAAAATTCGCCACTCTCGGCCGTCGCTGGCGTCCCGATTGAATTTTCGCTGGCGAATGCGGCTGTACCGCAGTCTCCGGGAAACCGTTTCCGCCATTTTTCACGGTTAATATAGCTTTGGGCTTGACTTTTCGTTAAAAGTGTATTTAATTAACACCCGTTTTTTAAATCACATTGGGAGATGTTAACATGAAAAAACTTGCCACACTTATATCTGTTTTATTGCCCGTGAGTGAAATCTCGATGGCGCAGAATGCCGTGATACCCTTTCCCCGCCCGCTGCCGCCGCGTCTGGTGGTGCAGCAGGGCGCTACCGAGCCTATGCAGTTGCAGGAATTGAAGATTAACGCTGCGGTGCGCGGACTTTACGCCACGGTGGAAACCGAGATGGTGTTCCTGAACCCCAACAAAGGCAGCCAGTTGGAGGGTGAACTGGAGTTCCCGTTGCCCGACCGCGCCACGGTCTGCGGTTACGCGCTGGACATAAACGGCGTGCTGGTGGATGGCGTGGTGGTGCCGAAAGAGCAGGCCCGCGTGGCGTTCGAGACCGAAACCCGCCGCAATGTCGACCCTGGACTGGTGGAACACGTCAAGGGCAACGTTTACCGTACCCGGATTTATCCGCTGCCTGCAGGCGGCACCCGCTCGATTAAGCTGGTTTACACTACCCCGCTCGCCACGGCGCCTAACGGCGATGCCGCGCTGTGGCTGCCGATGCCGCGCGAAAAGATTGGCAAGCGCGAGGTGAAGGTGGAGGTGGCGGATCTTAACGGCCAGCCGCCGCAAATCGGCGGACTGGGCGATACTCGGTTTTCCAAGGCGGAGAGTTTCTGGCGGGTGGCTTCCACCGACGGCGATGTCACCCCTGGCGATGACGTGATGGTGGCGATGCCGAAATTGCCGGATGATTTCGCTTTGCTGGAAAAGGATTCTGACGGGACGGTGTGGTTCAACGCCTGGACGATCGCCCCGACGGTAAAGCGCGCACCGCAAGTGCCGCAAGTGCTGGACGTGCTTTGGGACGCTTCGGGCAGCCGCAACGGGGAGTCCTTGGCGTTGGATCTGGCGTTCGTCGCGGCGCTGCCGAAGGAAATTTCGAAATTCCGGTTGACGGTTTTCCGTGACCAGCCCGAGGCGGTTAGGGAGTTCGATTCCGCCGAGAAACTCGTCGAGGCGCTTAAATCCGTAGTGTACGACGGAGCGACCGATTTCGATACGCTGCTCAAGGCATTGCCGGAGCAGACGGAGTATCGGCTGATGTTTACCGACGGGCTGGACACCATGTCCGGCGAAACCCCGGACTTCAACGGTAAGAAAATCACGGCGGTGATTTCTTCTCCGGTGGGCGACCGCGAGGGATTGCGCCAAGCCTGTTTCGGCGCGGTGATCGATTTGCAGACCATGGCGGTTCCGGATGCGGTGAATACCGCTTTCTGCATGCCAGCGCGGCTGGACAATGTGTCCGGCAAAGGCATCGCGGATGTGCAGGGTTTGGGCCAGTTGGCGCAGGGCCGGGTGTCGGTGCTGGGACGGCTTACCGCCGCGGAAACCGAAATAGACTTCCATCTGGGGGTGAAAAACAAGGTTACGCTTAAAAGCGCCGCCGCGCGCGATGGCCGGGTGTTGGCCACGGCTTGGGCATCGGCGCGGGTCAGTCAGCTTGCCCCGCACGCTGAAGATTTCGCCGACGACTTGCTCGCGCTGGGCCGCGAATACGGCGTGGTCAGCCCGGTTACTTCGCTGTTGGTGCTGGAAACGCTAGACCAGTGGCTGCGCCACAAAATCGAGCCCCCGGCCAGCCAGCCCGAACTGCGCGAGCAATGGCGCGCGGCGATGAAACAGCGCGGTATCACAGACACCGACAAACTGGCGCGGCATCTTAAACAGCTCGAAGAGCACTGGAAAGCGCATCTGGCTTGGTGGGAGCGGGATTATGAGAAAAACCCGTTACCAAAACCGGCTTCGGACAAACCAGGTTTGGCGCGCAGGATGATGAATGCGGTTAGGGATGCGGTTGTTGGCGATGAAGGACGTATGGAAGCTGCCGCCGCGCCTGCTGCCGGAGCCGCGGTGATGATGGAAGTTCGGGAAGCTGAACCTGCCAGAGAACCCGGCAGAATGATGGCGGCCCGGGCTCCCGGTGGCGCTCAAAAAGCCAAGTCGCCGGAAAATACCGGTCGAACGGCGGCAATCGAAATCAAGGCTTGGTCCCCTGACACGCCGTACCTCAAACAGTTGAAGGCGGCAGCCGCCTCCGACGCTTACGCGGTTTACGCTTCTCAACGGGCGGAATGGGCGAAAAGTCCGGCTTTCTACCTCGATTGCGCGGGGCACTTTTTCGCGTCCGGCGACACCGCCACCGGCGTTCGGGTGATCTCCAACCTTTCCGAGATGAAAATTGAGGATTCGGCGTTGCTGCGGGTGCTTGCATGGCGGTTGCGCGAGGCCAAAGCCTACGATCGGGCGGTGATGATTTTCCGCCGGGTGGCGAAGTTGCGCGGCGAGGAGGGCCAGTCCTTCCGCGATTTGGCGGTCACGCTGATGGAGCGCGGCAAGCAGAACCGCAGCAAGGCGGATCTGGAAGAGGCGATGCGGCTGTTGGTAAAGGTGGCGATGACCCCGTGGAACCGCCACGCCGACATTCTGCCGATTTTTGCGTTGGAAGAGTTGAACGCGCTGGTGGCATGGATTGACGCGCAGGACTGGAAAGACGGCGAAAAGCCGGTAGTGCCGGAGTACGACGAGAAATTCCGCCAGAAGATCGACACCGATGTGCGTATCGTTATGTCATGGGATGCCGATGCCACAGACATCGATTTGCACGTGATAGAACCGAGCAAGGAAGAGGCGTTTTACGGCCACAACCGCACCTCCAGGGGCGGTTACGTTTCCCGCGACATTACCGACGGATATGGTCCGGAAGAGTACATGATCCGCAAAGCGCCGCACGGTAAATACACGGTGCGGGCCAAATACTACGGGTCGCGGCAGCAAACCGTGGTCGGTCCTGCCACCGTCACGGCGACGGTGTTCACCAACTGGGGGCGCCGGGAGGAGCAGCAGCGCACGATGTCGCTGCGCCTGGACAAAGTTAAGGATATGGTTGACATTGGGTCTATTCTGTTCGGCAACGCCGGTGACGAACCGCATACCGCCGATGATTTTAAGCGGCTCAAGGCGGGTATGACGCAGGATGAAGTGCGCGGGTTGATGGGCGAACCCGACGGAATAAACGTAGGCGAATGGACTTACCTAAACGGCAGACGCAACTTTACGCTGGTGTTTGACGGCAAGAACGGCAAATTGCTGAAAGCCGAGGAACGCCTGCCCGGCGGAATCGTTAATGTGATTGTCCAGTGATTTCGACGTTCAGTTGATGTCGTGCTTGAGGGCATTGGAGCGGTCGGATGACCAAAAGTTTTTGAAAGCCTCTTGGAACCGCTCCATTTCTATACCTTCGAACGCTAGTTTGGTGGCCTTTTCGTCATCGCGGGTTTTCTTGAGCGCGGCGGCGTATTTGGGCAAAATCTGACGGAACGTTTTGGAATCGCCGTTAACCGGCAGTCCCTTCTGCAGATAGTAGGCCAGTCCCCACGCCATCGCGTACTTGAGCTGTTTTTCGCTGGCCGTGCCGTCATAGAATTCGCTGTACGACATTTCCAGTAGCAGCGGCAACAGCGCGGTGGCGGTGTCAAGGTTGGAGGTGAGTATGCGTTCGCGGTCTTCGTCCTCCTCAAACAGCATTTGGCCTTTGCTGCCCAGCCAGGCGGGCTCGAAAAAGCAGGCGTGGCCTTCGTTCAGCCACGGCGCGGCGGGCAGCATGGCGTAAGCGTAGGAGAGGTACTGGTGGAACGCCTCGTGGCGGATCGTGGGCATAAGCTCTTCGAACCCACCTTTCATGAACAGCACCAGCTCCCGGCGCGAAGGGGTCCAGGCCCCGCCGGACCATTCCATTTCCTTGCCCAGGTAGCGGACGTAATCGTCCTGGCGCTGGAACAACCGCACCAGCCACAGCTCGTTGTCCAGCTCGGCCAGCGGCGGCAGGATTTTTCGGCACGCTTTGTACAGCGGCGGCAGCTCCTTGAGCAATTGGCGCACCAGCGATTTGCCGATCTCGGAGTAAACGTCGGAAATCACCATGAAGTTCTCGGTTTCGGCCACCCACCAGTTGGAGTAATTCTCCACCGATTTGCGCACTTCGTCTCGTATCGGGTTCGGGGAAACCTTGGCCGATGGCCGCTTTTTCGAATCGGTCAAATCCAGTTCTTCCGCTTTGGATGCCGACGTTTTGGCGGTATTGCCGATTATCTTCAGTTGCCCGATAAAATCCTTTTCCATTCGCACCACCGCATTGTCGCGGCTGTCGCCGGTTGCCAGTTTTACCGTCACGCAATACCAATTTTGCCGGGAGCCGCTTCCCGACCGGCGCGGGAGGAACGCGTAAACCAGCAAGTCGTCTCGTTGCGTGGGATACGCCAGCACTTTGTCTAGGGCAAAGCTGTTTAAATCCAACTTCTCAGGGGGGTAAACGGTAATGCCGACGAAGGTGGCCACCCACCGGTCCAGCCCGTTGCTGTCTTTCGGGTCCGGGGCAAGCGAGGTCCGGGCTACTTCGAGACTGTACCGTTCGCGGGAAACGGTTTCTTCGGCAAACTGCGGGAATTTGCTGGTCATGCGGCCCAGAGTCATTACGCGCCCGCTGTCGTCGCGCCAGCGTCCGCAACACTGGGAATTGTACCACAGCTCGTATGGCGCGAAACGGTCTTCGCGGGTCAGCGTGTCGGAAGTGTTGACCGGCAGAAAGGTGTGCGCTTTGGGCATTGGCAGCGGGTCGCCGTAGCCGCGGGACAAAATCGGGAACGCCAGCCCCGCCGCCGGATAGTCGCTGGCCCGTCCAAAATCCAGCTCCGCCCACCCGGAAGCCGCCGCCATCGCCAAAAATAAAGCCAATATCGAAGTAAAAGGTTTCATACTCATAAATTATGTAAACGGCAATGATCTGAAGATTATTGCCGCCGGTTTTAAAGTATGCGATGTTTGTGTATCGGCTTGCATGACAAAGTGTTTTTTTGCTAACATTGCATTATGTTTTAAAGGCAACACATGAACGCGAGGCGTTACGCCGTGCACTCGCCAAGGGTCGCCAAGTGGTGCAGGTATGCCCATTGGGAGTGCCGGCTTAAGCCGCCTGTACCGATATTGAGGCAGCAGGTTTCAACCCGCAAATTCTCGAAGCCTGCCGTGTGGGTCGCGCTTTGATAATCTCGCCGCAACCGCCCGGATCGCGCCTCAACAAAAAAGTCGCTACCTGGTGTAACGAATACGTTTTGCGTCACGCCGCCGAAATCTGGGTTGGCGACATTGCCCCCGGCGGTCTTCTCGATACCCTGCTCCGTAAAATATAATTCCCGGTGTTTGTTAGCAGATGTTTACGGCATCGACGTCTATGGACATTGTTACCCCGGTTGGCAGCGCGAAATTTCGGCACACCTCGCGCAACGGGCGCACCGCTTGCCCGGCGGATGGGGCGAAGAGCAGCAGCTGGTAGCGGAAAAATCCCTTTGCCTTTGCCAGCGGGGCGGGGCAGGCTGCGGAAACGCGCAACTTTGGAAATGCGTTTTTTTCACCGCGCATCGCCTCGGCAAATTTCTCGGCCGCTATCCGAACCGCGTCTTCCGCCGTACCCTTGAAGGTGAGGCACACCAGATGCGAAAACGGCGGATAGTTGCCTTGGCGGCGTTCCGCCAGTTCACGGTCGGCAAACGCGGCGAACCCCGAATCCGAAGCCGCCGCGCGGATTGCCGGGTGGTCGGGCAGGTAGGTTTGTATGTACACTTCGCCGGGCAGCTCCGCCCGACCCGCCCGGCCAGAAACCTGCGCCAACAGCTGATAGGTGCGTTCCGCCGCCCGGAAATCCGGCATTTGCAGACTGGTGTCGGCGGACAGCACCCCCACCAGCGTGACATTCGGGAAGTCCAACCCCTTGGCTATCATTTGGGTGCCGATCAGAATGTCCGCCTGCCCGCTCCTGAAAACCGACAGAATTTCGTCGTGGCTGTGCTTTCGCGAAGTCACGTCCGCGTCCATGCGCAGCACCCGCGCCTGCGGGAAACATTTCTTGAGCAAAAGTTCCACCCGCTGGGTTCCAACCCCCTGATACTTGAACGCCGGGTCACCGCATTCCGGGCAACGCTCCGGCAGCGGTTTCCAGTCGCCGCAGATGTGGCAACGCAAACAGGAATCCGCCTGATGGTAGGTGTAAGCGAGCGCGCATGCCTCGCAAGTTGCCGTGTATCCGCAGCTCGGGCAAACCAGCGACCTCGAATAGCCGCGCCGATTTAGGAACAGGATCGACTGTTCCCCGCGGTCGAGCCGAAGCCTCAACGCGTCCAGCAGCGATTCGGAAAAAATCTGGGCGTGTCCGGCGCGGGCGGTTTCGAGGCGCATATCCACGATCTGCACCGCCGGCATCGGGCGGTTCTCCACCCTCGCGGCCATCGTGGCGAGGCGGTATTTGCCGCAGTTGACGTTGTTCCAGCTCTCCATTGACGGGGTGGCGCTGCCCAGAACCACGGCGCATTTCTCCAGATGCGCCCGCATCACCGCGATGTCGCGGGCGTGGTAATGCGGGGTTTCGTCCTGTTTGTAGGAGGGTTCGTGCTCCTCATCCACCACAATCAATCCCAAATCGCGCACCGGGGCGAACACCGCAGAACGCGGGCCCACTACCACCGACGCTTCGCCGGTGCGGATGCGGTGCCACTCGTCGTAACGCTCTCCGGCTCCCAACGCGCTGTGCAGTACCGCCACCTTGTCCCCGAAGCGGGACGCGAAACGGTGCACGGTCTGCGGCGTGAGGGCGATTTCCGGCACCAGCACAATCGCCCCTTTGCCCCGTTCCAGCGCATGGGCGATGGCTTGCAGATAAACCTCGGTTTTGCCGGAACCGGTCACCCCGAAAAGCAGCAGCGGCAGTTTTTTGCCGTCCGTATCCAGCAACTCGATAATCTGCCGCAGCGCGGTCTCCTGCTCCGCCATCAGCGGTTTCGGCCGGGTCGGCAAGATGCGCCGGTTGGCCATCGGGTTGCGGCGGAGGTTTTTCTTTTCGATTTTAACCGCGCCGCGCTCCTCCAGTTTGCGCAGCGTGCCCGGAGAGCAGGAGAACTCTTTGGCCAGCAGATGCAGCCATCCGCCGTCCACCCGGCGCAGGTTATCCAACAGTTCGCCCTGCCGTTTGGTCAATTCGAAGTCGCCGGATTGCGGGGTAACGAAGAACAGTTCTTTTTCGCGGACTTCGTGGCGGCGGATGACGGACGGCAGGATGTTGCGCAACACGATCTCAAACGGCGAGCAGGTGTAATCAGCCATCCATCGCGCGAGTTCAAGCAGCGGCCGGGAAAGAAACGGGGTGTCGTCCACGATTTCCAGAATCGGCTTCAGACGCCGTTTCGCCGCCGCCGGGATTTCTCCGAAAAGGTCGGATTCCGCCGGCGCGTTCGCGGCCGGTTCCGCCGTTTGGGGCAGTTCCACAACATACGCCTCCACAACGCGGTTGCCGAATTCCGCCCGCACCTGCTGTCCGATCCGGATCCGTCCCGCCAGTTCCGGCGGCACGGCGTAGTCGAAAAAACGGTCGGCGGCAAACTCGGTCGCCACCCGCGCCACGGTCGGTGTAGCGGGCGGTTGCGGTTTTTCGCGAAAGCTATGGTTCTGCTTTTGATTCATGGCGGCAAATCTTATCCGCTGTCGTCCGGCAAGTCAATAGCGAAGTGACGGGAGAAAAAAGCGGTAATGCCGAAAAACTTAAAAACCGGAATTTTCGCCGTTGACGGCAAGGGCAATTTTTGCGAAAATACAACTTCTCCGGTAAGCGGAGGTTTTATAGTGGAGGATATATGAAAATTGCGGTGTTTGCATTAACGGTTGCGGTAGGTGCGGGGTGTTTGGCGGAAAACGCCGGGCCGCGGCTTTCTTTTGACTCGCCGGCCCCCGGCCGGGATTCCGGACGCATCTATTATTACGTTCCGGAGGGGACCGACCTTTCAAAACCCTCCGCGCTGCTGATTTTCCTGCACGGCGGCAACGGCAACACCCCGGATACCGCCCCGGAAAAATACCTGAACGAGGAGACGGGCTACATGATGCCGGAATTCAAAAAAGCCCCGTTTATCGTTGCCGCGCCCTCGGCGCCTCCGGTCGGGGAAAAAGAAAAATGGAGAGGTTCGCGCTGGAACCGGGAAGGCGTTACCAAATACATCGATGCCGCGATTGCCGCCGCTTCCGCCAAATATAAGATCGACCCGGACCGGGTGTTTCTCGGCGGACATTCGATGGGTGGATTCGGGACGTACCATTTGGGACAGGTGATGGCCGACCGTTTCGCCGGCATTTGGATGAGCGCCGGTGCGTGGTGCCGGTCGGATTTTCGGTCGCTCTTGGGGACGCCGGTTTACATCGAGCACGGTCGCCGGGATTGTTCGCCGGAACCGCCGTACGCCATGCCGAAGCACGCCCGCCCGCATAACTGGACCGGGGTCTCCTACGCCCGCGCGGCGGACGCGCTGATGAGTAGCAACGGGGTCGAACACGTTTACGATGAGCACGCGGAGGGGCACTCGCTCGCGTGTCCAGCCGCCAAAGAATCGACAAAACGCTTTTTTGAGTGGACGCTGAACAGGCGGCGCAACCCCTACGCCCGTAAAACCGCGCTGATCACACCGTGCGGTTCGCTGCATCCGGATATCGAGCGTTTGACGAAAGCCCGTTGGCTTGAACTGATCGAAAAAACCGACGGGACCATTGAGCTGGACACGATAATTCTGCTCGGGCCGCAGATTGCGGAGAAAGAGGAAGACCTAAAGGCGCAAACCTACAAAATCGAGAAACGCCTTCAGATAGATTCCGCCCGCATCGTTGCGGAGAATCTCGGTGGTAACCGCTTCAAGGTTGAGGCCGAAAACGTAAAGCGGTTCGCGATACTTCTCGCTCCGCAAATGGGTGATTTGTCAAAGCCCTTCACCGTGGAGATTGGAGGAAAGAGCCTGACCGTCAACCCTGAACCACTTAAAGATTCCCGGGACTACACCGCGCGGCTTGTGGTGGAACTGCCTTAAAGCGCAAAAGGATGACAACAGATGAAAGCGATAACATTAATCATGGCGGCACTGGGTGTGGTTTCCGCGGCTTGGGCCGATGAAGGCAAGGCGTTTATGTTTCCGGTGGCGGGTTCGGAGGGGCGCGGGCTCCGCTATTTCGCCGAACATCCGCTTGACCAAAAGGACGATAAGAGCGAACACGCGGTGGTCATCATCCATGGCGTTAACGGGGGGATGAAGGATGGCGCGGATAAGATACGCCCGATTCTCGAAAACTACCGCGACATCTCGTCTGTCTATTTTGTCGCACCGTGCATCGTGGTTGAACACATGCTCGACGACGGGCAGAAGAAGAAACAAGTGTATTGGGGGCGGGATTCCTGGCAGAGCGGGTCGGATTCGCCGGTGGCGAAGGATTTTTCGTCGTATGACGTAATCGACCGGATTTTTGAAAAGCTTAACGACCAGTCGCTTTATCCCGCGCTTAAAACCGTACTCATTTGCGGTTATTCGGCCGGCGGACAAGTCGTCAGCCGCTATGTTGCCACTACGGACATTAAGCCGAGGGCGGGTCTGGAGTTGAATTTTGCGGCCGGTGCGCCCTCTTCGTGGCTGTTTCTGGAAGAAGCCCAGCCCTGGCACTACGGGCTGGCGGAACGGAACCGGTATGCGGCCGGCGCGACGCGGGATTCGGTTTTGAACCGGCTCGCCTCGCGCTACTGCCTTTGTTTCTGCGGGACGGAAGACCGGGCGAGGGAGTGGCTCGACATGCAATCGTCGGCGATGACCCAGGGCGCAAACCGGTACGAGCGGTTTTTGAATTTCCGCAAACACGTTGAGGGTTTCCCGCAGTTGAAAGGGCATCTCGTTTTCGCCGAAGTCGAGGGTAAAAAACACGGCGGCGCGTGTTATGAAAACCCTGCCTTCATAAAGTTGGTTTTCGGCGAGAAGTAGTCTAGCGGCAAAAATATTCCGGACCGTTCCATTTGCGGCTTGATTTTCCGCCCTTTTTGCCGTATCCTTATCTTGGTTTTTTAATCTTTCCAAAAGGGGGTTCCTATGGCTGAAAAGAAGACGGCAAACACGCAGTTGGACGCGGTGTTGAGTCAGATCCGCAAAGAGTTTGGAGACAGTGCCATCATGCGCCTTGGCGCGGAGGGCGCCAAAGACATTCCGGTGATTTCCACCGCCGCGCTGTCGCTTGACTTGGCGCTTGGAGTGGGCGGTTTGCCGCGCGGGCGCATCGTGGAGGTTTACGGGCAGGAGTCGTCCGGCAAGACCACGCTTGCGCTGCACGTGATCGCCAACGCTCAGAAGGATGGCGGATTGGCGGCGTTTGTCGATGCCGAGCATGCTTTGGACCCCGCATACGCCCGCCGCATCGGCGTGGATTTGGACAACCTGCTGGTGTCCCAGCCGAATTCCGGCGAAGAGGCGCTCACCATCACCGAACAGCTGGTCAAGAGCGGCGCGTTGGACGTGATTGTGGTGGATTCCGTTGCGGCCTTGACCCCGCAGGCGGAGATCGACGGCAACATGGGCGATTCCCACATGGGATTGCAGGCCCGCCTGATGTCTCAGGCGATGCGTAAGCTCACCAGTTCCATTGCGCAGACCAAGACGCTCTGCATCTTCACCAACCAGGTTCGCGAGAAGATCGGCGTGATGTTTGGCAACCCCGAAACCACCCCCGGCGGCAAAGCCCTGAAGTTCTACGCCTCGGTGCGGTTGAACGTCCAGCGCATTGGAGCGATCAAAGACCCCTCCGGCACGGTAATCGGCAACCGCACCCGCGTGAAGGTGGTCAAAAACAAAGTCGCGCCGCCCTTCACCGAGGCGGAGTTTGACATTCTTTATTCCCGCGGCATTTCCTGGGAGGGTTCGGTGCTGGATGCGGCGCTGGCCCGCGGCATCGTCAACAAGCGCGGTTCTTGGCTCAGCTACGGTGCCGAGCAGATCGGCCAGGGCGCGATCGCGGCCACCGAATTCTTGCGCAACCATCCCGACACGGTCGCCGAGATTATCGAAAAAATCAAGGCCGAGCCGGCCCCGGCGATAAAATAACCCCATTACCCCCTGAAGAAGGATTCCGCGATGAAAAAGATTTGCGTCCCCGTGTTGGCGCTTTGCGCCGCCGCCGGCTTGGTCGGCGGCTGCAAACTGGCCGGCGTTGCCGGCAAAAGCGCCGCCGTAACCGAGCTGCGTACCAACTGGTCTCCGGTCGCGGTCGGTGTTGACTCCGCCCCCGCGTTCAGCTGGCAGATGGTGTCCAAGCGCACCGGCGCCGCACAAAAGGCTTACCGGCTTCGCGTTTTTGAGACCGCCGCCCCCGACCTGCCGGTCTGGGATTCCGGCGTGGTCGCCGACTCCGGGTCGATCGGCGTGGTTTATCGCGGCCCCGCGCTGAAACCCGCCACCCGTTATGCGTGGGAGGTGGCGGTGCAGGACGAAAACGGCGCCTGGCTGGCCGCGAAACGCGCCGTGTTCTCCACCGGCCTGTTGTCCGCCGAAGGCTGGGCGGGTTCGCAGTGGATTACCCCCGCCACCGCCAAAAACGGCATTGAGACCGCCGCGTTCCGCAAGATCATCGCCAACCAAAAACCTGTGGCGTCCGCGCAGTGGTTCGTCTCCGGTATGGGCGTTTTCGAGGCGTATGTGAACGGGAAACCGGTTTCCAACCGGTGCGGTGCCACCGGTAAGCTTTACCGTGACGTGCTGAAACCCGGATTCACCCACGTACTGAAGTGCCGCCATTATTTTTCGTACGATATCACCCATCTGCTGAAGACCGAAACCGGGCAGTCCAACTGTTTCTCCGCGCTGGTCACCCGCGGCTGGTGGCGCGACCAGATTGTCAACACCGGCAAACGCACCGAAAGCGGCTTTCGCGGGATGCTGGTGGTTCGTTACGAGGATGGCAGCGAGTCTCGTTTCGGCACCGACACTTCTTGGATGGCCGCTTACGTCGGTCCGGTGGTGAACGCCTCGATTTTCGACGGCGAAGAGTATGACGCCCGCATCACCGCCGATTGGATGCGCGGCGGCCAGCTTACCCCGGTTTGGGCGAAGTCCCGCGTTACTTCCGATTTTACCGGCGAGTTGCGCCCGTTGCAGGGGCCGCCGGTTACGGTCCGCGAGGATTTGGTCCGTCTGCCTGCCGCGATTTCGGTTTACAGTGGCGCCGAAGGCGCAACCGACCAGCAGTATGGCAAGGTTAAGACGCTCCGCACCTACCGCGACGGCGATAAAATCGCGTTGAACCCCGGCGAGACGCTGCTGGTGGATTTCGCGCAAAACGCTTCCGGCTGGCCGAGTTTCGCCGTCTCCGGCAAGGCCGGCACTCAGGTTACCGTCCGCCACGCCGAAATGCTGAACGACCAGATGGGGTTGAAGTCCCGCGGTAACGACGGGCCGGAGGGCAGCGTTTACCTGCGCAACCTGCGGAACATCTTCGCCGGTATCAAATACACCCTTTCCGGGCAGGGCGAGGAGTTCTATCGCCCGCAGTTTTCCTTCTTTGGTTTCCGCTATATCGCCGTGACCGCCACCGCCCCGGTGACTTTCAAAAAGCTGCGCGGCGAGGTGGTTACCTCCATCCCGAAGAGTAACGAAGTCGGTATGCTGACCACTTCCAACGAATTGGTCAACCGGCTGTTCAAAAATGTCTTTTGGGGTCAGTACAGCAACTACTTGAGCGTTCCCACCGATTGCCCCCAGCGCAACGAGCGTTGCGGCTGGACGGCCGACACCCAGGTGTTCTCCACCGCCGCCGCCTACAACGCCAACGTTTACGGTTTTCTCTCGAAGTGGATGGCGGATATGCGCGATTCTCAGGATGAGGAGGGCGCGTTCCGTTCGGTCGCCCCGCTTGGGTGCTACGGCAACAACACCGGTGTCACCGGTTGGGCGGACGCCGGGGTCATCGTGCCTTACAACATGTACCGGATGTACGGCGATAAGTCGATCTTGACCGACAATTACCGCGCCATGTGCCGTTATGTGGATTTCATCGCCCGCCACAAGGGTCCGCCCCGCCAGAACTACGGCGATTGGCTTGCCTACGAGCGCAACGACGGCGACATCAAGATCTACCTTGCTGCCTGTTACTGGGTTTGGGACTGCCGCATGATGACCGAGATCGCCCAGGCGCTCGGCAACTCCGCCGATGCGGCGAAATACGGCCAGATGGAAAAGGAAGCCCGCGAGTTCTTTACCGCGACTTACCTCAATCCCGACGGCACCATCAAGGACAAGTACCGCTGCCAATGCGCGGCGCTCTTCTCGCTGTTTCTCGATTTGCACGTTTCCGACGCCGCTTACCTTTCCACCCGGCAGTATCTGCTGGACAACATCCGGCGGCACGGCAATCGCCTCCAGACCGGGTTCCTTGGCACCTCGATCTTGATGGAAACCCTTACCAAGATCGGTTGCCCGGATACGGCCTACGCTCTGCTTCTCCAGCGGCAGAACCCCTCGTGGCTCTACTCGGTGGATCAGGGCGCCACCACCATTTGGGAGCGGTGGAACTCCTATACGCTGGAGCGCGGTTTCGGCGATGCCGGAATGAACTCCTTCAACCATTACGCCTACGGAGCGGTCGCGTCCTGGATGTACGGCACCATGGCGGGTATCGGTTACGATTTCGCCAATCCCGGTTTTAAGAACATCCGGCTCGCCCCCACTCCCGACCACCGTATTGAAAACGTTTCGGCCGTTTACGCTTCCCCCTACGGGCGGATCTCCAGCGCATGGCGTTACGATGGCGATGTCTGGAAGTTCAGCGCCGAAATTCCGGCCAATACCACCGCCGATGTCATCCTGCCCGTCCCGGCGGCGAAACTGACCGTCAACGGCAAAGCCCCCGCCGAGTTGCGTCTGGCCAAGGATGGCATCAAATTCTTGGGCGACATCAACGGCAAGGCCACCTTCAAGATGGTGGCTGGGCGGGTTAACGCCATTGCCAAGTAAAAGCCGGTCGTGCCGAGTTTCGCGATAAAAACCTTTGGTTGCCGCCTGAACCGCGCGGAAAGCGCCGGGTTTCAGGCGGCTTTGGCTTCGGCCGGATGGACTGAGGTCCCGTTCGGCGAACCGGCGGAGGTTTGCATCCTGCACACTTGCGCGGTAACCGCCAACGCGGAAAAGGAGTGCCTTCGCGCCATTCGCCTTGCCCGCGCCAGACAGCCCGGCGCTTTTATCGTGGTGACCGGTTGCGCGGTGGAGGCGGGAGCCGTCGAACGTTTGCTCCGGCTCGGGGCTTCGCTGGTCGTGGCGCACCCTGATCGCGGTGAACTTCCCCGGCTGGTGCTGGAGAAGTTTCCGGCGGCTGCCGTTTCGGAGGAACCGCCCCCGCCTCCGTTGCCGGTGCGCCCGCCGCTGAAAGTGCAGGACGGCTGTTCGTTTTTCTGTTCATACTGCATCGTGCCGCACACCCGCGGCGCGCCGGTCAGCCGCCCCCTTGACGAATGCTTGGACGAGGCGGCGCGGTTGGTGGCCGCCGGGCACCGGGAATTGGTGGTTACCGGGTGCAATCTTGCCTGTTACGCCGATGGCGGCTGCCGCCTGCCCGGTTTGCTCGCCGAACTGCAGAAGCTGCCCGGCTTGGGCCGTCTCCGCATCGGTTCGCTGGAGCCGGGGATTAACGAGGTGGAAATCGCGCGGTCGATGCCCGGCAGCCCGAAGTTGTGCCGTTTCCTGCACTTGCCGGTCCAAAGCGGCGCGACGGAGGTTTTGAAACGGATGGGCCGCCGTTACACCGCCGGCGAGCTTCGGCGGCGTCTGGACGAAATTTGCGCCGCCGTGCCGCGCATCGGGCTGGGCGCGGACCTGATTACCGGTTTTCCCGGCGAGACGGACGAAGATTTCGCCAAGACCCGCCGGTTGGTTGAGGATTACCCCTTCAGTAATCTGCACGTTTTCCCTTACAGCGAGCGCCCCGGCACTCCGGCGGCGGAGTTTCCCGGCCAGCTCCCGGTTTCGGAACGCAAACGGCGCGCCGCCGAGTTGATTGAATTGCGGAAAGACAAACGGGCGGCCTTTGCCGCGTCATGGGTTGGCCGCGAGGTGGAGGTTTTGGTGGAACGGAACCGGAACCGCGTTTCAACCGGTTGGACCGGCGAATATCTGCCGGTTAAAATTTCCGGCGTCCTGCCGGTCGGCGCTTTGGTTACGGTTCGGGTCGAACGCGCCGACGGTGAAACCCTGTTGGTAAATGCGAAATAAATCCGATCTCGCCAGGTTCCGGAATAAATATCAATCGGGCAGTATCACTTCATAGAAAATATCGCGTTGGACCACAGTTGCTTCCGGCGGCGACAGCCGGTAACCGGGGAATGGGCGGACCTCCCAGCGCGAGGACGGCGGGAATGTGAAGGTCCCGTCAACGGTGAGTTGGACGTCTGATGGGAGTTGCCCCAGCCGTTTCGCGCAGGCGAGGGGATTCCCGACGGTGTTGTCAACGTAAACCATTGACATGTGCGGCAATTTCTTGACCGCGGCGGCTGCGAACCTGGCGGCGGAATCTTCATTGTGCTTCCATGGGAGGGCAAAATAGATCAGATCGTTGCGGAATGGAAGTCTGCCGCGCTTTTTAATCAGCTGATCCGGAGTCGGCGAAAGCGCGGCCACAATTAGCAAAGGCAGCGCGACGGAGGTCGCCACCGTGGCTACGCCCCAGACTATCGGACGGTGCGTAGTCCCGAACGCGGGAGAAGCCAACAGCGTGGCCATAAAGAGGGTCGGCAGCAGAAAGGTTGCTTGGTCTCCCACCTGGTAACGGATCCAAAAGACAAAGTGAAAAAGAAAAATCGCGGTAAGAAAGTAAGTTTCCGGGCGCAAATGCCGCAATCCCGTAAAGTTGCGCCGCAATCCCCAAAGCGATTTGGCCGCGAGAAACCAGCAGGGCAAGGCGAAGCTGATGCCGGCGAGTACGTAATTGAATAGCAGGAGGCGCAGTGAAATAATCTGGGTGCCCGAGACTGCAGTGCCGAATTTGCCTACCAGCACGTCTAGTACGGTCGCGGTAATCGACCCAAGCAGCTTGTATCGCCCGCAAGCCAGCGTGAGAATCGGGAGTGCCCCGATGCACCATGCCGCTAACGCGGCGGTGCCGAGTCCCGTGAGTTGGGCGAGTTTCCGTTTGCCGTGCGGGGCTTTGAAAACCAGCCAAAGCGCCGCTACTGCCTCGGTGGGCAGAGAGAGCAGGGCGAAATTGTGGTCGCTAAAGTGTAACCCGTTTGCGAAGAAAACCGCCACTATCAGCCAGGGTTGCCTGCGTTGGACGGCGGCCAGCAACGCATACATTTCGCAGGCGAGCAGCAACACGGAAAGCGTGTAAACCTCGCTCATCGTGGACAACCACCAGAACATGTGGGCGCAGCCAAGGGTGAGCGCGGCCAGAACGGCGGCGGAGCGGGACTTCGTAAAACTTTTAGCGCAGAGAAACATCATGCCCGTTGCCAGCGCCGCCCATACGCCGCAAATCGCGTTCATCGCCCAAATTCTAAGCGCGGGCGGGAACATCTGTGAAAACAGCCCCGCCGACCAAATGAATAGCGGGTGTGCGATAGCCAGCCCCAGCTCCGTTCCGCCCGCCAGGTCATGCTCTAAAATCCGCCGCTGGAAGAATCCCGAATCGCCCCACGAGATGCCGTGCTGGGCAGTCAACAGATAAAGGGTGCCAAAGCCGATGACTAGTAACCCCACTGTGCAGCGGGAATGTCGGTCGGCAAAACAACAATCACCAGTCGGTCTCATTCTTCAAATTTTTTGCATCAAGGGGTCGCGGTCTTTGACTCGTTTTGCTTCAGTAATTCTCCCACTGCCGCATCGACACTTTCCATTTTTGCGGTCGGCTCGAAACGTTGGACGATTTTTCCGTCCTTCCCGATGAGGAATTTGGTGAAATTCCACTTTATGTCCGCGCGTTTGGCGTAATCCGGATTCTTCTTGCTTAACATATTGTCAAGCACCGGGGTCAGTTTGTTATCCTTGTCGAACCCCTTGAATGTTGTTCCGCCGGTCAGGAACTGGTAAAGCGGCGCCGCGTTTTCGCCGTTCACCTCGATTTTGGCGAACTGCGGGAAGGTCACGTCAAAATTGCCGGTGCAGAAGGTATGAATCTCCTCTGCCGTCCCCGGGGCCTGTTTGCCAAACTGGTTGCAGGGGAAATCCAGCACTTCGAACCCCTTGTCTTTGTATTTGCGATAGAGTTCCTCCAGTTGCTTGTATTGGGGGGTGAACCCGCACTTGGTCGCGGTGTTTACGATTAACAACACCTTGCCCCGGTATTTCTCCAGCGCCACCTCCTTGTCCTGCCAATCTTTGACCGTGAATCCGTAAACATCTTTGGCGGGAACGTCCGTAGCGGCCTTGTCCGCCGCCATTGACGCAATTACCCCAACCGCCAGCAGCATGATAGTGATCATCGTTTTCATGCCGCGTAATTATAGCGGATCGGCAAATAATACGCAATCACATTGTTCATAAAAATGGCATTTCCATTGGTTTATAACTTGCAATCAAACCACCAGACTTCGGACTTCAGACATCAGACTTCCGGACTCCGCTACTCAACCCTCACCCCCTCCCGCCTCGCGTTATCCTAATTTCCAAACTCGTCACTCGTATCTCGTCACTCTTCCTACCCCCTAATTATCCTTGCGTTTTCAAACGGTTTTTGTTTAAATTTCAATTGATTGATTCCAAAGATGGAATAGCCCTCTATTGCGTCAAGCAGGAACTGGTATGAAAAGAATCGCTATCTTGGTCGAGCGGGACCGCGCGTACGGGCGGGGGGTGTGCGAGGGTATCGCCGCCGCTGCGCCGCGCGAGGACGATTGGGTGCTGGAGTTTATCTCCGCCGCGACGCTGAACCAGTCCGCCGGGCTTAACGGTTTTTCCGGGGTCATCGCCCGCGTGGCGGATCTCCGCATGGCGCGGCGGTTGGCGGCGAGCGGTCTGCCGGTCGTGGATGTCTTCTGTACCCGCGAATACCCCGCGTTGGGGTTCGGGTCGGTTGACGGCGACCAGGCGGCGATCGGGAAAATGGCGGCGGAGCACTTCCTTTCGCTCCGTTTTTCCTCCTTCGCCTACTGCGGATACGAGGGCCACGCCTATTCCGACATCCGCCGCGATGCGTTCGCCGGTTTACTGGCCGGAAGGGGCTTCGGGTGCTCGGTGTTCAAGACGCCCCGCCAGGCGCTCGCCACCTTTACCGCGACTGTTACGCGGCAGGAACATGTGGGGTTGGGTGCCGATGCTAAAGCGTTGGCGATCTGGCTGCGCGGCCTGCCGGAGAAGACCGCCGTTTTTTGCTGTCAGGATACCCGCGCTTGGCAGGTGGTGGCGATTTGCCGGGAGGAGGGAATACCCGTGCCGGACCGCCTGGCGGTGCTGGGCGTGGATAACGACCCGCTTGTCTGTTCCTTCACCGCGCCGACGCTTTCATCCATCGACAATGCGGCGCACCGGGTCGGCGAGACTGCGGTGGCGGTATTGTCGCGAATGATGCGGTCGGCGTCGGTACGGCGCGATCCGCCCCGCATCCGGGTGAAGCCGGGCGGGCTTTACCAGCGTTCCTCTACCGAAATCTACGCGCTGAACCCCAAATGGGTCTCCGACGCGCTGGTCTTCATCACCCGCAACGTCTCCAAAAATCTGACCGCCAGCGATGTCACGGCTTTCACCAGACACTCCTACACCACGGTCGAAAACGCCTTCAAGAGTCTGCTTGGCTCAACCATTCAGCGCGAGATTGCCCGTTCGCGTATCGAAGAGGCAAAACGCCTGTTGTCCCGCACCGTGCTGCCGGTGGAGACCGTTGCCCGCCGTTCCGGGTTTATGTCCCCGCAATATTTTTGCCGCACGTTCAAGGCGGCGGTTGGCGTCACGGCGGAAGAGTTTCGCCGCCGCTCGTCCAAATCCTGACCCGCCATTGTGCGGTTGTTCAATCCGTTTTTGCTGGCATTTTTACCGAGGCGCGGACGGTGTTACGGAGATTTTCGCTCATTTTTTCGGGATTTAGTTGGTAATATTCGCTCATTTTTTCGGGATTTAGTGGGCAATATTCGCTCATTTTTTCGGGATGCCTATTGCAGAATTATTCAAAATATGATAATATTCTTGCGTCATGAGGAAAGAAACCAGATATTTGCGCCGTAAATTCGATGCTTGGTTGGCGTCGTGGAAATCAAACCCAGGCCGCAAGCCCCTTCTTGTCAAGGGGGCGCGCCAGGTCGGCAAGACGGAGTCGATTCGGCATTTCGCAAACTCCCATTACGACAATGTCATTGAAGTCAACTTCGTCTTCCAACCGGAGTTCAAGCAGATTACGGCAGACGGCTACAAGGCCGATCGCGTCATAAAGCGCATGTCCGCGCTCGATCCTACGCTACGATTCATACCCGGGCGTACGCTCTTGTTTTTCGATGAGATTCAGGAGTTCCCCGATGTCGCGACGACGTTCAAGGATTTCAAGGAGGATGGGCGTTTTGACATAATCTCAAGCGGTTCGATGCTTGGGGTGAATTACAAGCAGATTGCCAGCATTCCCGTCGGATACAAAACCGACTATGATCTCGCGTCGCTGGACTTTGAGGAATTTCTGTGGGGATGCGGCTACGATTCGGTATTCGTTGATGGACTTTTCGCGCACATGGTGGAACGGCGTCCGTTCGACGACATGACGCTTGGCTTGATGGATAGCCGGTTCCTTGACTATTGCGCGTTGGGCGGAATGCCCGAAATCTTGCGAAACTACTTTGACAAAGGGACCTTCGAGGGATCGTTGGCGCTTCAGCGGGAATTGTTCCGCGCGTATCGGGATGATGTGCGGAAGTACGCGGAGGGAGTTGACCAGACTCGCATATTGAATGTGCTGGACCATGTGGCGCAACAGCTTGCAAAGGAGAACAAAAAATTCCAGATCTCCAAGGTGGCGAAGGACGCGAGGTTTAAGGACTATCGGGGATGCGTTGATTGGCTTAAGGACGCTGGCGTGATAAACGTCTGTTACGCAATGTCCTTTCCGGAGTTACCGATAGGTGGTAACCAGTGCGAGGACAAATTCAAGATATACCTTGCCGACAGCGGCCTCCTTCTAGGACATCTTGACGCCGAATCGCAGCGCGATTTCCGGGCAAACCGCAACCTTGGCACATACAAGGGCGGACTTTTCGAGAATATTGTCGGCGAGGCGTTGGCAAAGAGCGGCGTCCCGCTCGTTTACTACAAACGCGATGACTCGTCGCTTGAAATGGATTTCTTCCTGCGTGATGCGGAAAGCCTTGTGCCGGTCGAGGTAAAGGCCGGTTCCTCCAAGGCCAAGTCGCTAAGGACGCTAATTGACAGTGACCGTTACCCGGACATCACATGGGGGATAAAGCTGATCAAGGGAAATGTCGGATTCGTTAATGGTGTGTTGACGCTTCCGCAGTGGACGGCGTTTCTTATCAAAAGGCTCATGGACTCTTGCATTATCGAATGAGCCTTTTAAATAATGCAATCGAATTTGCAAATATTACAATTGCCGATATTGTATTGGTTGGGGTAAACTATTGCCCGATGAGTTGGTATATTGTTTGAACGGCAAAGGAGTATCGCTTATGAAAAAAATGATTGCGGCGATTATGAATGTTGCGTTGGCGGTAGTCGGGTTGTCGCTGTACGCGCAGAATGTCGGTCTTACCGGGCAGTTGGAGCGTGATCCCGGCAATCAGGCCGCGCTTCTCGACGGGGTGTCTATCATTCAATCCGGGTATGTGTTCGAGGTTTATGCACCGATACGGGCCTTCGACGGCAATGTCGGCAATTTCGTCGATCTTGTAGCCCGGGACGGGGACGTAAACAGCGGAACCAATACCGCCTACGGTGTCGATTTCGGCGAATATGGCGCTTGTGTGTTGACTTCGGCGCAGATACTTTCTAGAAATCACAACACCTGTTGGAAAAGGGCGCAGGGTGCGGTTATTTGCGGCTCAAACGATCAGGATTGGTTCCACAATTTCGATATCATTACCCCGCCGACCACCCATACGGGACCGGGGCAGTGGAACGAGGTGGTATCGACCTCGACCCGAGCCTACCGCTACCTTTTCATCTACAATCCGGACCCGACGGCGCTGGTGTACGGCCCTGAGACCTCCGAGATCCAGTTCTTCGGCTACAACGTTGTCGCGACGGCGGGCATGGGCGGCAGCGTGAAAATGGGTGATGGCGAGGCAACCCAATCCGTTACCGCGTATGTCACGTCGGACAGCCCCGTCACCTTGACGGCCATCCCGGCGGAGGGGTATGTGTTTGCGAAATGGGCCGGGCGGACGGAGTCGATCATTGAAGGATCGTGTACGAACGCAACCATTCAAGTGGGCGCCCGCAGCGAGCTTCGGGCGCTTTTCAGTACGACGGCGAAGAAAGAACCCGGGCAGCTGGAACGTGATCCCGACAATCAGGCGGCGCTTTCACCCGGTATTATAACCATCCAAAGCGGATATAACTATTCCGGCAATGGCGGCCCGATTGGAGCTTTTGACGGTAATCTCGGCAATTTTGTCAACCTGACATTCGATGCGGATAGGAAGGACGGGACGCGGACCGCCTACGGCCTCAACCTCGGCGCGGATGGCTCCTGCATTATGACTGCGGCGCATGTCCTTTCCCGTAATCACGGCACCTGCTGGCAACGGGCGAAAGGCGCGGTGATTTGCGGTTCCAACAGCCCCAACTGGTTCTCCGATTTCGAGGAGATCACCCCGCCGACCACCCACACGGGGCCCAATCAGTGGATTACGCTTGACTCAACATCTTCCAAACCCTACCGTTATCTCTTCATCTACAATCCGGATCCGACGGCGGTCACGTATGGCCCCGAAACGGCCGAGATCAAGTTTTTCGGTTACAACGTCTTCGTCTCTGCGGGTGTTGGCGGCAGTGTGAAATCGGGGGATGATGCCGCCGCGTCTTATATCACCTCGTATGGATGCCGCGCTGACCCGGTCGCCGTGACGGCCATCCCGGACGAGGGGTATTCGTTCCTGAGGTGGGAGGGAAGGGTCGCTGCCATCGTCGGCGGCTCCAGCGCGGACGCGTCTGTTTTGATTGGGAGTGCCGGTGAACTGCGGGCGGTCTTCACAACGGCGGAGCGTAAGGAGGTGGGACAGCTGGAACGCGTCCCGTCCGACCAAACCGCCCTTGCGTATGGCGTGTCCATCATCACCAACGGGTTCCCTTACAGAGCCAATGTCCCGGCCTGCGCGTTTGACGGCAATTGCAATTCCTTTTGCAATCTTGCTTTTGACGAGGAACTGACGGATGGCACCCAAACCGGCTACGGGGTGGATTTCGGCGAGAACGGCTCCTGTATCCTCTCCTACGCGCAGATTCTTGGGCGTGCGGACGGATTGGAGGGTTTCACGCGTATCGCTGGATCGGTTATCTGCGGCTCCAACGACCCCGACTGGTTCCACAACTTCGAGATCATCACCACGGCGACCGCACCCACCGACATGGGGCAGTGGAACACGGTCAGCTCGACCTCGTCCAAGGCCTACCGTTACATGTTCATCTACAATCCGGATCCCGCCTTCCCCGCTTGGGGGCCGCAGGCGGCCGAGATACGGCTGTTCGGCTATAATGTCCAAGTGACGGCGGAAGGAAAGGGGAAGGTCAAGCTAGGCGACGGCGAGGCCGTTTCGTCCATCACTACCTACGCGAATGCGGATAGGCTGGTCACCCTGACGGCCATCCCCGAAAACCGTTATGTCCAGTTGGACCGGTGGGAAGGGCGGACCGACGCCATCTTCGCTGGCGACGAGAGGTCTCCCGTCATTCAGGTGGGCGCGCACGCGGAGCTTACCGCGGTCTTCGGTCCGGTGCCTGCCACCATTATCATGATCCGGTAACCGGGGTGAGGTTAATGCAGATGCTGTTATTGTGATGGATATGGTTAATGTCGGTATGACAATTGGTAGGGCGCGTTGTCCTCAACGCGCCGTGCGCGCTTATCGAAAGGTTAAGTTTATGAATAATGGCTTGTGGATTGCGGCGGCGGTGGCCGCGCTCAATGTCTCGGCGTCGCAGACGCTGTGGCAGATCGGCGCCAAGGACGGGACGGGAAACGAGTTCGCGCTCGCGCCGACCGGCTACGCGGATTTTTTGGAAAAGGATTTCGGCTGGGAGGACAAGTTTTTTCTGGTCGGCCACTCCGACCCCAAGAAAGCCTTCCCCTACGTTCTTCCCGGCGAGGCGGACCATTGGGCGGGATCGAGCGGCGGTGCGGGCCGCCGTACCCAATGGGTGAACATTCTTTTCGATGTTTCGTCCGTCGGTGATTCCGGCGCTTGGGCGCTGATTGTTGATTTCGCCGACGTGCACAGTTCCAAACCCCCGCTGGTGAAGATTTCCGTTAACGGCAAGGCTCGGAAATTCGCGCTGCCCAAAGGCGGCGGAGACGCGTCGATCTTGAAGGGGGATTTCTCGAAGGCGGTTCCCCATACCATCCGGATCGACCTCGCGGCGGATGAAATCCGTGCTGGCGCGAACGAGGTGGCGATCACCTCTCTGGAGGGGAGCTGGGCGATTTTCGATGCCATTCGTCTGGAAGGCCCGGACGGCGCAAAGGTCAACCTTGCGCATTCCGGCGCTTATGTGCGGTCCGTCCGTCCCGGTGATTACCTGATTCCCGGAACGCGGACCCAGCCGCTGCTGGTGGGGGTGGAGCACCTCGCCGGTTTGCCGGTCCTGCGCGTTGAGGTGGACGGCAATACCGTGCTGACGCAAACGGTCGAATCGGGCGCGTATGTGTTCGAGGCCCCCATGCCCGCCGTCGCGGAGGAAACCCGGTCAACCTATCGCGTGCTAGTTGACGGCAAGCCCGTCCAGGAAGGGACTGTCACCCGTTCCCCGCAGCGGGATGCCGGCGTGGCCGGTTACGTGGACACGCGCATGGGAACGGCGCATTCGCGCTGGATGCTCGCGCCCGGCCCCTGGATGCCCTTCAGCATGGTGAAGCTCAGCCCCGACAACGAGGGTACCCCCGGCAGGGGACTTTGGCAGGGCGGATACGATCCTACGGTCGAGAGCGTCGGGACCTTCAGCCACATTCACGAATGGACCATGGCGGGGCTTGGCACGATGCCGGTGACCGGGGAGCTCAAAACGAAGATGGGCAGCAGTTCCGAACTGGCCGGCCATGCGGACGGTTACCGCTCTTATATCGACAAGGCATCGGAAATCTGCAAGGCGGGCTACTATGCGGTGCGCCTGACCGATTATGACATTTACGCGGAACTCACCGCCACCGACCGCTGCGGCTTCCAGCGCTATACCTATCCCGCCGGGCAGACGCCGCGCGTGATGATCGATCTTTTCACCCCCACCGAATATACTTATTCCGTCATCAATTGCGAGATGCGCAAGACCGGCCCGCGCCGGATTGAGGGTTATTCCAAACAGGAAACCCCGCGCGTTTGGAGTCGGGACGCCGACCAGTTCTATACGGTTTATTTCGTGTTGGAGTTCGACCGCGACATCACCGCCGTCGGCGGATGGTCGTCGGATACGACTTGGAGCGGCAGCGGCTTGATCGCGCAGAACCCGACGGCTTTCGGCGGCTACGTCGAGTTCGCGCCGGATTCCGGCAAAACCGTGGTGCAGCTGCGTTCCGGCATCTCGTTTGTCGATGTTAACGGCGCGTCGAACAACCTCAAGCGCGAGGTCGAGGATCCCTTCGGCTGGGATTTCGCCAAAGTGCGCGCGGCCAACGAGGCGGCTTGGAATGATCTGCTGGGCCGCGTCCAGATCTCCACCGGCGACTGCCGCGAAAAGATGCGTTTCTACACCAACCTCTACCGTTCGTTCTGCCGCAACACTTTCAACGACGTTGACGGTCGCTGGAACGATCCGCTGGACCAGATCCGGCAGTTTGCCGATTCCGATTCTCGCGCGCTGGGGTGCGATGCGTTCTGGAACACGTTCTGGAATCTGAACCAGGTGTGGAATCTGGTCGGGCCGGAGTGGAGCGCCCGTTGGGTGAAGTCGCAGATGGCGCTGTACGACGCCGGCGGCTGGCTGGGCAAAGGCCCGGCCGGCATGCGCTATGTGCCGGTGATGGTGGCGGAGCACGAAATCCCCCAGATGGTCAGCGCCTGGCAGATGGGTATCCGTCCGTGCGACCCGGAAAAAATGATGGCAGCGTTCAGGAAGATGCAGACCACGCCCGCCCAGAAGGTCGGGCGCGGATACGCCGGAAACCGCAATCTCCAGCCGTACCTTGAGTTCCATTATGTGCCGAGCGACAAGGGAAAGTTTTCCAACTCCATGGAATACAGTTACGACGACTGGACGGTCGGCCAGTTCGCCAAAGCCATCGGCCGGATGGACGACTACGCGGTATTCAACGACCGCGGCGGCTGGTGGCGGAATGCCGTCAATCCCGAAACCGGATATTGCCAGCTCCGCGACTCCAATGGCGCGTGGAAAGCGGACTTCAACCCCTTCAATGGTTCCGGCTACACGGAGGCCAACGGTTGGCAGCTCACCTACTTTGTCCCGCAAGATGTGCCGGGACTCGTCTCGCGGGTCGGCCGGGACCGCTTTCTGGAGCGGTTGAAATGGGGCTTTGAGCGGAGCGATCTGGTGCGCTTCAATTCGCCGAACGAGAATTACGCGGCTTACCCCGTGGTGCAGGGCAACCAGCAGTCGATGCACTTCGCGTTCCTCTTCAACTGGGCGGGCGAGCCTTGGGAGACGCAGAAGTGGGCGCGCCGGATTCTCGAACGCTACTACGGCTATGGCACCGCGTCCGCCTGGCTTGGCGACGAAGACCAGGGCCAGATGAGCGCGTGGCTGGTTATGGCGTCGCTGGGCCTGTTCCAGACCGACGGCGGCTGCCGGGCGGATCCGGTGTACGAAATCGCCAGCCCGCTTTACGAGCAGGCGTCGATCAATCTCGGCAAGCGTTTCGGGCGCGGCGACAAGTTCACCATCATCGCGCACGGCGCCTCCCGCGTGAACAAGTACGTTCAGCGGGCGGAACTGAACGGCAAACCGCTCAACTCCTTCCTGGTGGACGCGAGGGAAGTTTTGAAAGGCGGCACGCTCGAACTCTGGATGGGATCGGAGCCGAACAAGAACTGGGGAGTTGGCGGTTTGACGATTGCAATTGGACGCGTTCGTTCGCCTTCCGCCGTCCTTGAGAAAAAACTATGACAACTTCCTACGATAAATTCCCCTCGGTTTTGGTGCCGGCCACGGATCGCGACTACGCCGTGGCCGGCTGGAACGCAATCGGCGCGGAGTTGCGCGGCGCGGTCGCCGCCCGTTCCGGACGGCGTACCGTGGTCTGCGTCGATCTCTACCACGGCGTGTGGGAGGCCGAGGTGCTGGACGCCTTGCGCAGGGAGTTGCGTCCGGATGCCGTTCTGGAGACTCGCGCCGCCAACAAATCCAAAGACGCGGTGCGCTCGATGCTCGCCCGCGACCTTGGCGACGACCGCGTTTTCGCCTTTATGTCGCGCTGGGAGGTGTCGGACTTCTTCGATCCGGAGGCGGTAGCCGCCTTTTCGCAACGGCTGGCCGCGATCCCTTCCGGCGTCATTCTCGTTTACGGCGTGGCGGCATCGGTCTGCTGTCCCGACCCCGACCTGCTCATCTACGCGGACATGGCGCGGTGGGAAATCCAGCTCCGGTTCCGTTCCGGACGGCTCCCCAATTGGTTGGACGATAACGCCGGGGAAGACCCGCTGCGCCTCTACAAGCGCGGATACTTTGTCGATTGGCGGGCGTTGGACCGCCACAAGCGCGGACTTTACGACCGCATCGACTATCTGCTCGACACCAATTCCGCCGGGCCGAAAATGATGACCGGCTCCGCGTTCCGCCGGGGGCTGGAGGTGGCAGCCGCCCGCCCGTTCCGGGTAAAGCCCTATTTCGATCCCGGGGTTTGGGGCGGACAGTGGATGCGCGAGAAATTCGCGCTGGATCCCGATCCCCCGAATTTCGCCTGGAGTTTCGATTGCGTGCCGGAAGAGAACTCGCTCCTGTTTGAGGTGGGCGGCGTCACGCTGGAGACCCCCGCGATCAATCTGGTCTTCCGCCAGCCCCGCGAATTGCTTGGCGATAAGGTTTACGCCCGTTTCGGCGCCGAGTTCCCGATCCGCTTCGATATGCTCGACACCATGCGCGGCGGCAATTTGTCGTTGCAGTGCCACCCGCTGACGGATTACATTCAGCAAACCTTCGGGATGCACTATACCCAGGACGAAAGCTATTACCTGCTCGACGCCGACCCGGCGGCGGCCCCACGCGTTTTTCTGGGGGTTAAATCCGGCGTGTCCAAAGCCGAATTCGCCGCCGCGCTGCGCGAGAGCGAGCGGAGCGGGCGATTCGATGCCGAACGGTACGTGAACGCCTTCCCCGCCAAGAAGCACGACCATTTCCTGATTCCGGCTGGCACCGTCCACTGTTCCGGGGCGAACTGCATGGTGCTGGAAATTTCCGCCACCCCGTACATCTTTACCTTTAAGATGTGGGATTGGGGCCGGGTTGGGCTGGATGGTAGGCCGCGCCCGGTCCACACCGGGCACGCGCTGGCGAACATCCGGTTCGACCGCGACACGGAATGGGCGCGCCGAAATTTGGTCGGTAGGGTGGAAACGCTATCGGAAACGCCCGGCGTTAAGGAAGAGCGCACCGGTTTGCACGGTTTCGAGTTTATCGAGACCCGGCGGCATTGGTTCGCCCGATCGGTGGGGCACGACACCGCCGGCGGTGTAAATGTGTTGAATCTGGTGGAAGGAGAGGCGGCGGTGGTGGAAAGCCCGACCGGAGCTTTCGGTCCTTTCACTGTCCACTACGCCGAAACCTTTATCGTTCCGGCGTCGGTTGGGCCTTACACCATCCGCCCCCTAGACCCAAATCCCACCCACCCCCACGCCACCATAAAAGCCTTCATCCGCTAATCTAAAAAAATGAAAAGCTAAGAATTAAGAGTGAAAAATTGTTGCATAACCCGTCATTCTTCACTCTTCATTCTTCATTTGCTTTTGTCCAAACATTATGGTAAAATGTTTCCCAAACTTCATTAGTAATGGGGTGGGTTTGAGGGACTTTAATTATGTCAACGAGCCGAGAAAGCTTCATAAATGAGCACCGTGCGCTCTTTTGGTACACGCCAGAGAATGCCAAGCTCGATATCAGCGATGACCTTTTGGTTGAGACGGTTTTGAACTACGGGACACTTGACGATTTCCGTGAACTGATGCGCGCCATAACGCCGGAACATCTCGCGCGGGTGTTCTTTTCCGCGACGGGCCGTAAAGCCGGCAACTATTATCCCGAAATCAGGAACTTCTTTTCATTGGTTCTGAAGAAATATGCATGACGAAGTACTAAATCGTGCCCAAACCGCGCTCCTGCCACTTATGGCACAATTCCGCCGCGAATACTATCTTGTCGGGGGGACGGCAATTGCTTTATATATTGGCCATCGCCGATCGGTTGACTTTGACTTATTTAAGCAGTCGGCAATCAACCATAAAAAGAATTTGGACAAAATCGCCGCTTCGGGGTTTGACTATATTGTGACGCGCCGTGTACATGAGCAGATGAACCTTATTGTAGACGATGTAAAACTGACTTTTTCCCAATATCCGTTTACCATCTTGCCAGATGCCGGATACAATGATGTTTTCCGGATACCGTCACTCCTTACTCTTGCGGCGATGAAAGCTTACGCGTTGGGGCGACGCTCAAAATGGAAAGATTACGTCGATTTATATTTTCTTCTTACGCGGCATTTCACATTGGAAGAAGTTGTTAACAAGGCACTGGAAGTATTCGGTGACATGTTCTCCGAAAAATTGTTTAGGGCACAGTTGTCCTATTTCTCGGATGTCGATTATACGGAAAAAGTGGAGTATCTTATGGAGTCCCCTCCTGCCGATGATGCCATTCGAATGGAATTGACGCGCATTTCTTTAAAAGGGGTGGTTGACTAAGGGATAATACCCCTCTTCCCTCTTATCTCTTCATTCTTATCTCTTCATTTTTCATTCCCCCCTCTCCCCCCTCCTTTGTGTACTTTGTGCCCTTTGCGGCCGAAAACAAACGGATTTGTTCGTGACTGTGGAATGTTGCCATTGTGGAAGTGTTGCCAGTTCCAATGTTGCCAATATCCAATTAGGACTTTGCATTTGGATTAACCCCTTTGGCGCTCTTTCTGCCTTGTTCATCAACAATCCCGGTTGTTCTACCCGTTTCTACCTGTTCTACACGGTTCCCCTCCCCTTTCGCTCTTCATTCTTATCTCTTCATTTTTCATTTCCTCCCCTCTCTCCCCTCCATCTACTATTCTTTTCGCAAAAAATACGTATTTTTTGCGATTGCAATCGCAAAAAGTTTATTATACACTATGCGGCACAAGGAGGTTGGAATATGTATATCACCCGCGATTTGGAGGAAAGGCTTGCCGTGGCGGTACGGGATAAGAAAGTCGTGATTCTCTATGGGTCGAGGCAGACGGGAAAATCCACGCTGATCGAGCACATCCTGTCGGCAAATGACATCCGCAGAGAAGGCGTCGTAACGCTTTCTGGTGACGTCATGGGGGAGCGGGAATTGCTCGCTTACGAAACCATGACGCCGGAAAAAGCCCGCTCAATCATCGGGAAGGCCAAAACGCTGTTCGTTGACGAGGCGCAAAAGATACGGGACGTCGGCCTGACGCTCAAGATCATCCACGACCGGCTGAAGGATGTTCGCATTGTCGCCACGGGGTCTTCCTCTTTCGAGCTTTCCGAGGAGGTCGGGGAGCCGCTGACTGGGCGTATGGACGAGTACGTCCTTTCGCCGTTCTCGTTTTCCGAATTGGCGGGGGCGGCAAATCCGGTATCGGAGCGGAATTCGCTTGAGACAAGGCTCCTTTACGGTTCGTACCCGGATGTCGTGACAGACCCGACAGACACCCGGCGCAAACGCACGCTCAAGAGCCTCTGTTCCGCATACCTGTTCAAAGATGTCCTGAAATGGCAAAACCTGAAGAATTCCGATGTGCTTGGGAAACTGGTTAAGGCTCTCGCGCTTCAAATCGGGGATGAGGTGTCGTACAACGAGGTCGGCGGGTTGATCGGGGTCGACAACGAGACGGTGGCCGCGTATGTCGAGCGTCTGGAGCGCGCTTTCGTGGTGTTCCGGCTTTCGGCCTTTTCAAGAAACGCCAGAAAGGAGCTTAAAAAATCGAGGAAGATCTACTTTTGCGACACCGGCATCAGAAACGCGGTAATAGGCAATTTCCTGCCGATCGATTCGCGAGACGACACTGGGCACCTCTTTGAGAACTACCTGATAGCGGAACGGATGAAGCACAACCGGTTGAAAGAGTTGGATGTGCAGCCGTTCTTCTGGCGAATGGTCGGGAGCGGCACGAACGAGATCGATTATGTTGAGGAGTCTGCCGAAAATGGGCTTGCCGCCTATGAGTTCAAATGGAGCCCGGCAAAAGCGGCAAAGGCGAAATGCCCTAAGGCGTTTGCCGAGGCCTACCCCAACGCCAAATGGCATTGCGTGTCGAGGGAAAATTATGTGGAGTTTGTTACAGGCCTAATCTAACCCCTCTTTCTACCCAGTTACCGATTATTAAAACCGTGTAGAGCGTGCAGATCGTGTAGAATTTTTTAGCCACAAAAAACACATAGAATCGCAAAGATATACTCGTCACCCGTCACTCGTAACTTCCCCCCCCCCTCATTCTACCCGTTTCTACCCGTTCTACCCGGTTCCCTTCCCCTTTCTACCCGTTTCTACCCGTTCTACACGGTTCCCATCCCCTTTCGCTCTTCATTCTTATCTCTTCATTTTTCATTTCCAATCTCCCTCTTCCCTGTTGAAAACTTTTTTCGCTTTTTTCGCATTTCCGGCTTGACATAGGGGGGGGGGGGGGTAATATACACGGCCTTTGTTCAGGCGTAGTGTTTTTTTTTGGCGGCTGATGGCGGATGTTTGCGGTGTGAGAATTTTTAATTCATTTTCTTGCCCAATCCGTTTTCCGCTTGATTTTCTATAAGGTATTGTAGTAGCCTTTGAAAGTTTGCGGATTATCAGCTGAGGTAATTGCAAAACCCCCACCCCACCACCTAAAGACACCATGCCTTTAGCGTGACGAGATAAATCTACCAAACATTCCGGGAAAAAGCAAGCCGTTTTTATGGGGGGGGGGGGGG
>JAFTCL010000004.1 GCA_017454745.1 Kiritimatiellia bacterium | reverse complement strand
GCGCCGCATCGTCTTTGTGAAGCGTGTAGGCGTCGTGAAGCCTTAGCAGCAGCCGTTGCTGCTCTAGGCTGAGCTCCGCGTGTAGGGTGTCGTAGGCGGTCTCTGCATCGCGTTCCGCGTTTTGGGTTTGCTGTGAGACCACCAGAAAACGCCGCTGGAGCGCCGTCATGTAGTCCCACATCAGCTTGCCTCGCCGAGCTCCGGCACCATGTCGGCGGCGTTGACGATCTCCATGAACTGCTGGGCATAGGCTCTCGCGCGGTCGGCCTCCTGACGCTCCAAGATGCTGTCAACCTCAAACTTGAACAGTGCGAACGGCTTGCCGCCCTTGCTGGTCGCCTTTTCCAGCGTGATCCGTGTCACCACACCGTTCAGCGGCGTCAGCGCACCCGCGAGTCTCGCGGTGTATTTGAGAAACCGTACCTTGCTCGTCACCGGCACCCGCACCAACAGTGGCAGAACGTTATGCGGACGCAGCAGGAACAGCAGCACACTTTCTTTGCACGCTTTCGCGTTGCTCTCGCCGTTCTTGGAGCCGAAGTCGTTGTAGGGACAGGTCGCGCAGGCTTTGCCGTCGTGGGAAATGATGCTGTTCTGGCTCAGACACACCGGCGGCGTACCCTCTACGGGGTCGGGCGTGTCCCAGTGCGCCCGCGGGGTGGTGTAATCGAGAATGATGCCGGTCAACTCCGTTTCCGGCTCGTCGCCGCTCAGCCCCGGTACAGCGAACACCGTGGAGCCGCCGGACGGCGACTTGACTACGTCGAACAGGTCAAGAGACATAGGCTGGTTCTTCAAGTTCTCCCGGATGACGCTCAAGGCGTTGTTGTTCAGGGCGATGTACTCCGCCTCAACAGGGACAAATCCAGTATCAAACGGCAAAGGCGCGGGAGCGGTCAACTCCTGCGCTTTTGTGGTCATTTTTTCCTTTAACTTCGTGCTATCCATAGTTTCCTCCTTAACTCGCTGCCTTTACCGAGAAGCGGCGGTATGAAATCTTATTTGTATATTTTTGGTAGAGCACCGGATGCTCGACCTTGAGTGTCTTGCTGTCCAGCCGCTCCTGCGATACGGACTTCCATGTGATAATCTTGTCGCCAACGGTGCCGATCTCGTTCTCGCCAAGCATCTCTTTGAGCAGATTTTCCGCCTTTTGCTTGCGCTCGGTGGCAGCATCGAGGTCTTCGCAAGCCTCGTCATACTGTGCCAGCAGCTCCGTTGCGGACGGTGGCAGCGCGATTTGAGACTGCGGGACGCTGTTCGGAAACCGTTCGGCGAGGAACTTTGCCGAAGCGTCGGAACCGTCTAGCGGCGGTGGGGTCTTATCTTGGACGTGCTGCCAGAAGACGGACTCGAATGGAATCAGCATGTCGATCAGCTCGTCGTCACGCTCCACCAGTTTCCACTTGAATGTGTTGCCGCCAATCAGCACAGCGATAAAGGCCGCCCGAAAACCCGTGACGGCCATATAATGCTGGATTTGGAGCTGGTATTCGTCGGGGATCGCATTGTCCCACTCGCCCGCTTTGTACGCCGCGGCAGTCTTGGCTTCAAAGATGCAGTCGCCGTAGTCGGGATGGCGGCAAACGCCGTCGAGGTTCGCCAGCATGAACGGGTTCTCCTCGCTCTGGAGCAGCTGTTTGACAATCTCCACCTCAATGCCCGTGCGCTTGGTAAATTCTGCGCGGACGATAGACTCCAACCGCGTACCCCAGTAGGCCGCCTCGCCCGCCTCTTGGTAGGGGAGTTGATTTGTCTTCTCCATCCACAGCTCGATCGGCGACTTGTAGCGGTTGATGCCGCAGACCACGGAGGCGTCGGAACCGCCGATACCGCGCTTGCGATATTCCAGCCAGTCCTCATAGGGCATATCCGCGGTGGAGGTCAACACCTGACAACTCATGCCGCCACCCCTGCCATAGCAAGTCGCACGGTCTTGTCGATGATGGCGTGACCGTCCATCACGCGCGCCCAGTTGTTCTCGGCGTAGTTCTTGGTGTTGCGATGGGGCATAGAGTGCGTGGCGAGGT
>JAFTCL010000017.1 GCA_017454745.1 Kiritimatiellia bacterium | reverse complement strand
TTTGCAAGAAAGCATACAGCCGACGCCTGACTTTTTCAACCCCCTTTTTAGCGAAAAAAACTTGGGCGCTGGAAACTTCATGGCACCGTCAGGTCACACGACAAATCCCAGGGTGTTGCGCTGGAAACCTGCACGCGCGGCCTCAAACCAGCCGGTATTTGCAGGAAATCTCCGCCCCTGCGGTTCCGAACGATGCCCGGGGGCGGACATGGAACACTACGTCTCCATTGTGGGTGAAATCGGAACGGGCGAAAACGCAGGACGTCTCTTGCGCGTCGTGTCCTTCCCCAAGATAGTATCTGGGCGAATACACATATTTGACTATCCGGCGCACGACATCGGCTTCATGAATCTCGGCCGCCACTTCGTAATCAAACGCACGGACGCCGGTGTCTTTCGCCAGCACGGTCGGGAAACGGACTGTGACCTGCTCAATCGGCTGCTTGCCTTTGCGCGAATTCCCCTTTCCCTGTGTCACCGTGATCTTCGCATCCTTGGCGAACTCCGGTGCGCGCTCTTTTTCCGCCCGTACGGCGAAGGACAGGGGCGGTTTACCGCCATTTCCCATCGGGAAAGCGTCGGGTGTCAATGGAATTACCCAATCCGCGCCCAGCGACTCGCCGTAAGTGAACTCGCGGCGCTGGAGGTGGATGCAGTCGTCATACACCGACATGATTTGGCCGTGCTTGCCGTCGCGGCATCCCATTCTGGCCATTTGCTGGTCCCCGATGTCCGGCACCCCGAACACGGTCGAGTTTTCGCGGCCGCCGAACGGAATCAGGTACCGAAGCGAAGCGGTGCCGACCGAAGTAAAGGCACCTTGCCAGATGGTGCGGTCGTCAACCAACGGAGTATGCGAATGTCCGGTGAATGCGATAGCGTTGGGAAACCGGCTCAAGGCGGCGGTGGAGTAACCCTCATCTTGCCCCCAAGTCCACGGCGCGGAGCAGGTTCCCCTGGGATGGTAGTGTTGCGTATAGAAGAAGGGTTTAGCGCCCTCGAGTTCTTTACGGTGTGCCTCCAAAAACTCGCCGATCTCGGTTTTCGAAAAATACCCACCGTGGTGGACGCCGACAAACTTAAATCCTCTGATGTCCTTCAACCAAATCGGCGCGTACTCTTCGTCGAACGCCTCTTTCCAAGCCAAATCCCGGCGATGTCCAATTATCTGTTCCGGATGGTTCTTCTCGATGTCTGGGTAATGTTTACGGGTGATCCCGTAATTCCATCCGTCGATATCGTGGTTGCCATAAACGAAAAGCTTGGTTACGGGTTTCCCCGCCAGACCTTTGTCGCCCGGAAATACCTTGCGCCAAGTTGCGCCCACGCGCAAAAGCTGATCCATCACCCCGTAATCCGCCATGTCTCCGGCAATCAGCACCCCGTCAACGCCGTGATTGCGGAATGAGGTCAACGCCTTCTCGAAATGCTCGCACGAAGCGTCGGTAGTGATGTGGATATCGCTGACAATCCCGATGCGGAGCTTGACCTCCCTGCCGCGTAAAGTTTGCGCGAACATCCGCCCCGTCGCTCCGGTAAGCGCGAAAGCCGCCGATCCCGAAATAAAACCGCGTCTCGAAAAATCCCAACCTTCCATCATAATCCTCCTAAAGCAATTCCAAAACTCCAGCTCAAACCCTTAAAGACACCTTGACTTAAACGTAACCGCCCTAACCTCGTTTACGGCAGAGACAAGCGGCAGACCAACCTGCAAAGACGTCCTAATCCGCCTCGAAAAAGAGGTATCCGCCCGTCCAGGCGGGGACAGGGGGCAACGTAACCGAGGCATCTCCGCCATCGCGCGTGACGGCAAGCTTAACATCCTCCGCATCGAACGACGCCCACACGGCCCGCGCCATCTTGGCGGGAACGCCGCGCAGGCGCATTTTCACGGGCGGCGTCACGCCGACAGACCCATTGACGAACACGACCGACGCGAGTGTTCCGTCTGCACGTACGCGCGGCTGGACGAACGAACGGGCCGGCGTTTCCAGAAGGACAGGCGACTTGCCGTGCGAGGCCCAATCCGCCAGCCGGTGCAGTTGCACCACGCGGTCGCCGGAAGCAATCCTTAGCGCGCTTGTGAAGGCATCGTGCCCGAACACGACGCGACGCGACCCGGACTTTTTCTCGAACAGCACGACCGCCGCCTCGCGCCAGAAGGAGGCGTTGGCATCGCTGTAGTAGCCCGACACGGCCTTCGCGCCCGCAGCGGGAGACAAAAAGAACGACTTTCCAGAAACAGGTGTCTCGCGCGCCTTAAGACCAGCGTTGACGGGATCTTCCATAAACCGTTCGCGCAGATTGCCGTCGAACTTTTCACAACCGGCGATGCCGATCTCCGCGCCATGCCCGGACTTGAACAGCACCTCCGCCGCGCCGCCGTCGATAAGCAGATTCTCCGAAAAGAGCCGCGCCAAAACATCGCCCCCTTTTTCGACCGCCGCCTGAGCCACGCTCACCGTCACAATCCGGGCAAGGTCGGAAGACGCATCCGGCACAAGGGGTTTGAGCGGAAGCGAACCGGTCAGAAGCGCGCTGGCCGGGCTGCCAGAAACGCCATAGCCGCACCGTTTCGCTCCCTCGCTCAAAGCGACATACCGCTTAAGCATCACGGCATTCCGCGCCAGCGGCGCAAGAATCTCCTCGCCGTACCATTCCGGCGTCTCGAAGCCGGCATCGATTACGAGCGCGGAAATGGAGTTCATGCCCTGCGAAAGGCCTTCCAGCGCCTCAAGCAGCACGCCGCGTCCCGTTCGGCAGCCGAAGGAGCGCGGGCAGCTCTCAATCTCCGGGCAGATGCGGTCGATGTACGGCATCGGACCGATAGTGTCGATCTGAAGGGCCAGATAGTACGCCTTGCCGATCTGGTCGCGCGCGTCATGGTCAAAATATGAGGCGGCGCCGGGACGCATCCCGACGGGAAGCCCCGTGGCGGCATGGCAAGCCTCGTAAAGCATGCGGTGTTCCGGGAAACACGCGCCCGGCTGTTGCTGGCACATCCGCGTTTCGGGAGACGCGGCATGAACCGCCTCGCCGATAATCCGCACGAGATCGGCCTCGCCCTCGAAAGCGAACGCGCGCCAGCGCGCGGCGAACGCGGCGTCTTTATTTTTTTCCGCGACAAGCGCCGCGCGCGTCCACTTTCGGGGGGTGGCCTCGTGCGCCCGTTCCGCCTCCTTCTTCGCAAACGCTTCGATACAGTATTCGCAGTGGCAGCCGAAACCGGGACCGCCGTGGTTGATGACACGGATGTCATCATCGACCCAAACGGCGTACGGCTTGATAGCGGCGGCGTAGACAGAAGCCATCTCGCGCATATAGGCGATGAACCCCGGTGCGCGGAAACAGTTGAGCGACTTCGCCGTGGCGCCGTTCTCCGAAACATACGTCTGCCAGACGATCCCCGAATTGTCCGCATAGCGCGTGAACGAATCGCCGTGGCCGATGGTGGACTGCACCTGCAAAGACGGAAGGATGCCGGCCCTGCGCAGACTTTCGGCGGCGGCGGCCTGTCTTTCGGCGCTCGCGCGATGTTCGTCCATTTTCGGGAAGCAGATTCCCGTGGAGAACCACACCTCGTCCACCGCCGGACGATATTTTACGAACTGATCCAAGGTCGCCTTCCAAACCTCCGGTCTGTCGGTCTGGGGCTTCCGGAGACGGATCGCCGAAAAAGGAACCGCAGACGGCTCATCCGCGTCCCCGCCGGAGGGCGTGAAGTCAAAGTGGGACCAATGCCCTTTCGTGTCGCGATGGTCGGGACGGATCATGACGGTATTCGCGGCCACGTCGATTTTGTCCACCTTGATATTCCCGGCGGGATAGTCGCAACGGATGGCGATTTCGCCGGAAGCCGCCAGAACGGCCGCAGACACAAGCCCGCAAAAGGCTGCAAACGCCGCCGTACATCGTACCAATTTGTTCATTTTTGCGAGTTTATGCATCTTCGTCTCTTTGTTCGGGTTGATGCTGTTTCCACGTCGCCGTAGCGCACGGCGGCTAAATCGACTAGATGGCGCGGCTTGGAATCGAACGAAAGCCAGATGAGCCAGATGGGGCATCCGCCGGCGAGATACCCGGACTGGAACGGTATCGCCACGAGCTTAAGATGGCGCAGCTCCGCCACAACGAACTCGAAGTGGATGATGGGGCTTTTCTCCCACTTCCAGTCTGTCTTGTCAACGTCGTTGCAGCCTCTCTCCCGCAATTTCGGGAAGTCGTTCGTATCTGCGGCTATTGGTCTCATTGCAGGACATTATACACGAATTCCCGCTTGCGGCGCAAGCGGGAATTTGGGGCGGCGACCCGCCGTTTCAAGAGGAACACGTTTATCGCGCCCACACGTCAATGTATTATTACGATCGTGCCGCTGTAGATGAGGTCGTAGCCGAGGCCGTCGGAGGTCTGACGGAGTCTCCGCCCGCCTTTGCCAACGCCCGACGCAAACGCAATATCGTCCTCCGCCGGCAACATCGCCGCAGTCCCCGTCTTGAACAGCGGTATCGTGCTGCCGACCGACAGGTCCAGCCCCGACAGGTCGATTGTCATCGTCCCCGAAAGCGAACCGGAGATCGTAAAATACCCCTCGCCGTCCGGCGCGAACACGGCGCCGTCGCCCAGCGTCAGCGCGGCAACTGTGCCGTGCCCGGAGATCGAGCCAGTCACCGTCACGGCATCCCCCGTGCCGTTCAACGTCAGGTGCGCGAACGTCAGTTCGCCGTCGGACGATGTCAGAGCGCCCGCGACGCTGTTCGTGCCGCCGCCAGTGAACGAGAGGTCGCCGCCCGAAACGTCAAGCCCCGCGCAAGCGACGCCAGATGTTGAAACGACCGACGACGCCCAGAGGGCGCAAACGACGGCATCCGCCGAAGCGGAGGGCGTTCCCGCCCAGTTGTCAGCGTTGTCGAGCGAGGCGTCGTGCGCCGCATCGCGCCACACGGCGCGAGAGACCTCCGGGCCGGCGGTGAGATCCGTACTGGTGGTGGAGTAGAAAATCACGCCGGAGACGGCGTCGTAAAGTCCCGCCCGGTTGTTCTTCTTGCACGGGACGAAGTGTCGTGCCAAATAGTATTCACCCGCCGCGCCGACCTGCCACATCTTGAGGCTGTACACCTTCGAGGTGCCCGCGCCCCAGGAGTTTCCGTTCACGTTATGCGCGCCGAAGAGCCAGATATGCAAACCCGTCGAGAAGCCCGTGCCGACCGTCTTGGCGCTCGTGTACGTCGTTCCGTCGAGCGTGAACGTCATCTGCGTGTCGTACCCGACGGTGGAGACGATGAGATGCCGCCCCGTGTTCAGCGCAACGCCGGACTTGATCTCGCCGCTGCCCGACGCCTGCCCGCCTATCCCGTCGAGATTCTGCACCAACAGGCAGTTGCCGTTGCCGATCACGCCGAGCGGGGAGTTGCCGCTGACCCAGTCGATGTCGATTTCCGCCTTCACGCCCGCCTTGCCGAGGATGCCGGTATCGACGATCTGGCTGCCGGAGGATTCGACGTATTCGACGAAGACATCGGGCTCCGCGTACTCGACCACGGGGCCTGCCGTGAGCGCGCCGCCCATCGGGAAGAACACGCCGCCGGAGACCGTGTCGTACAATCCCGCCGCACCGTCCTGCACGCACGGGTGGAATTCCGCCGCGAGGTAGTGGTTCCCGTCGCCGCCCATCGCCCACATCTTGATGAGGCCATATACACTCGAAATACCCGTGCCCCAAGCGTTCCCCGATGTGTTATGCGCACCGAAGAGCCAGATGTTCAAGCCCGTCGTGAAGCCCGTGGCGACCGTCCCGGTGCTCGTGTGCGTCGTTCCATCCAGCGTGAACGCCATATTCGATCCGTACCCGACGGAGGAGACGATGATGTGCCGACCGGTGTTCAGCGCAACGCCGGCCTTGATCTCGCCGCTGCCCGACGCCTGTCCGCCTATCCCGCCGAGATTCTGCACCAACAGGCAGTTGCCGTTGCCGATCACGCCTAGCGGGGAGTTACCGCTGACCCAATCGATGTCGATCTCCGCCTTCACACCCGCCTTGCCGGTGATGAACGTATCGACATACTGTTGACCGGAGGAGCGCACGAAATCGACCAACTTCAGCGTCTCGTTCGTGACGACGGGTCCGGCGACAAGCGCCGTTTCGGAGGATGAGGTGTAGAACACGCCGCCGAGCTCGTCGTAAAGCCCTGCCGCGCCGTCGCTGTCGCGGGACATCGGCACGAACTGGCGAGCCAAGACCCCATTGGTGGAGATGTTGAGGCTGTATAGCCGGCCGGTGAAGCGAGAGGACTGGTTTCGAGCGGCGAACAGGTACATGTCCTGCCCCGTTCTTCTCAACAATCCGTCAACAGTACCCTTTGTTCCGCAGTTTGCGGATGCGACAGCCTCCACACCGTCCACCGTGATGGAGAGAGGCGACCCGTGTACGCCCTTGGAGACAACCTTGTGGCGACCGGTGTTCAGTGCGACGGACGACTTGGCCTTCGCGCTGTCAGATCCGTTGAGCAGCTGTCCGCCGATCATTCCGTCCACGCTCATGAGAGGATAGGTTTCGTTCCATGAGGAGCCGGCGAAGTATGAACCGCTGATCCAGTCGATGTCAGCGTCGAGGGTCATCGTCGAATAGCCGTTGAATCCGAGGGCGATGTACTGGTCTCCGGTGGTGGCGACGAACGCGAGGCGCGTGTATGTTTCCTCCGCGCCCACTTCCGGGCCGGCTTTGAGGGCCGTGCCGGAGGTGGAGACGAGCCATTCGTCGTTCAGCGTGTCGTAGAGACCCGCCACGCCGTCCTTCAACCCCGGTACGAGGCTGCGCGCCGCCACGCCGTTGGTGGATATGTTGAGGCTGTAGAGCTTGCCGTTGAAGTTGTTGCCGGCGGTTCCTTGGTTGTTGCGCGCGGTGAACAGATACATGTTCTGACCCGCATTGGCCTTCTTCGACCCGCAGGTACCGGACGAGGTGACCTCCACGCCGTCAACCGTAATGGAGAGCGGAGAGCCGTGTACGCCTTTTGAGACGACGTGGTGGCGCCCGGAGCCCAAGGCGACGGACGAGGCGGTGTCGCCGCTGCCAAGCAGCCAACCGCCGATCTTCCCGTTCGCATTTTTAAGGGGTAGACACTCGTTCCAGCTGGTGCCGGCGAAGTAATTGCCGCTCACCCAGTCGAGGTCCGCCTCGAAGGTCATCGTCGAGTAGCCGTCGAAGCCGAGGTCGAAGTACTGATTGCCGGTGGCCGTGACGTACTGAAGGTACGTGTCAGGCTCGTTCACGGCCAGCGACGGCGAGGGTACCGTCGCTACGCACAATGCGGTCGCTACAAGCGCGGCCAACCCGAATGCGGACGGACGGAAGCCCGTTCCTCCCGATGCGGCATCCGCCGGTGACATCACGTTTTTCAGCGATTTGAACAACATACAACTATCCTTTCTTACTAACCGTACTTTCAGAGAAAAACTACTTTTCAAGATAAAAGCCAATCTTAACATTTTTTCTAGCCGCCATCAAGTGCCAATTTGGTGAACTTTCAGCAGCTTGGCAAGGCGGTGCGCCGTGGCATACAAGCCGCAACTGTCTCTATTTTTCCGACGCACCGGCGGAATCCAGCGCTTTTTTTACCGCATTCCCGTATGTCTTGGCAAGCGACCTCATGCCCCAGTTGTTTGCATGGGTGCCGTCCACCGTCCCCTCAAAGTCGCCCGAATACATCCCGTCCTTCGGAAGATGGATGAGATTCGCCCATCCTTCGGCAACAAGGCTTTCATAAAGCGCCCTGACGCACTCGTCCTTGTCGTTCGGGCCGCCGCAATAGACGTCGGACATTCCGGCCATCACGATCGGCACGTCCGGCCTCTTCGCGCGAAGATTGCGGATGAACGCCTCGTAGCGGCTACGGAACGCATCGACCGCCATATTACGCATGTTCCAGACGCAGTCCAGCACATAGCAGCTCGCATCGATGGCAGCCAGATGCTCGCTCATCTCCAGCTCCATGAGGCCCGACCCCGAAAAGCCGAGGTTCACTACCGGCACGTCGAGATCGCGCCCGACGATGTTTACGAACGACATGCCGGGCCTCGATGCGCAGCCGCCCTGCGTAATCGACGTGCCGTAGAACACGACGGGCTTGTCAATGCCGCTCGCGCGCGGCGGAAGCGGCGAGATGGACGCCTCCGGCTCGATGCCGAGCGTGAACGTTCTGATGCCGTTGTAGAGCGGAAGGTTCACGAGACACGGCGTCCCCGGAGTCCAGTCGAGCGAAAGGGTCGCGCCCGAGGCGCTCGTGATGCGGCCCGCCTTGACGTAGTGCCAGCGTCCTTCCTTCGCGTCGAACCGGTAAACGTCGATACCGCTCACGCCCGTGGCGGGCATATGGTTCATCGAGAGACTCGAATTGTACGGCGTCCACTTGAACACGAGTTTCGATGAGTCGGTGGAGAAGCGGAACTGCATCCCCGAAGTGTGATGCTTCCCCGACCTGACCCCGCTGTTGACGCTCGTCGTCACGTTCGTGGGCAGGCGATCGTAGTAATGCTCCGTACCGTCGAACGCCCGGCCCTCGATGGGCAGTTCGCGCCCGTCGATCCACTTCATGTCGTCGGCGGCGAACGCAGAAGTGAACAGCAGGACGCAGACAAGCGCCGTCTTTAGGATTTCTGGATGTGATTTCTGCAATTGCATTTTCGCTTCTCGTTTTTCCGTAAACTCTCTGCGCTCTCTGCCTCTCTGCGACTCTGCGTGAAAAATTCAACCGATGCGTCTGGGATGCCTACCTCTCCCCGATCTTCGCCTTGAACAAAACCGGCGGGGTTTCTCCTCCGAGGGGGATTTCCGCCGTCGCCGTGTCGCCGGCCGAAAAGTCGCCGTTCGGGATCGTCGCGGCAATCGGCCGGGCGGTCGTGAACGCCTCGACCGTCGCCGCACCGTAGAACTTCAGGACACCGTTCGTTCTCTGCGCGATTTTGCCGGTTCGCGTGAGCGTGACGCCAAGCGTCACCTTGTCCGGCGCGGCATCGATGCGCGTGATTCTGAAGGTGTAGGAGGTCTCGCCCGTGATGTCCAGATTGAGGAGATACGCCCTGTTGAAATCTTCCGCCGAAAGAGCCGACACCGCATTGCTGACGGAAGTCCTGCCACCGGCGCAGCTGTTGAGCCACGCCGCCTTCGCCGCGTCGAGGATAACGGCGGCGTTGTCTTTCAGCAGCACTTCGTCGTCCGCCGCGAATCCATCGACGACCACATATTCGCCGACAATGGAAGTCAGGAAACCGCTGCCGCTGAACAGAATCTCTGAAACGGCGGAGCCTGCCGTAGCCAGGGGGAAGGATTCCTGGACAGAATTAACAGGATCGAGAGGATTCTCCTTTGCCCTCAATCTCGTAAATCCTGTTAATCCTGTCTTAACCTCAACCCCATACGTTCCTTTCTTGTAGTCGAACGTGAAGCGGAATGTGTAATCAACGCCGATTTGCGGCGCAACACCCTCTGCCACCACGTCCACCCACATGGGAATGTTGCCAGTGTTGCCATTGTTGCCAGTTCCATTGTTGCCAGCTTCCAATTCAGCCGCCATTCTTTTAGCATAAGCGGATTGGAAATTGGTATTGGACATTGGTGACATTTCCACATTGGCAACATTTCCCAACGTCCACGCCTGGAAACATCCGTTCGTACCGATCCAGACCGCGCCCTGCGCTCCAGCCTTGGGCACTTCCTCTTCCTCTGGGATAACGTCGAACGTCGCCGCCACTTCCAAAGTGACGGGCGTACCGCCCGAGGGCGCGTCTGGCGTGAACGCTCTCCCGCCGTACAAGTCAGCCTTCCGCGTCACGGTGTCGTAGGCGATGCCGGGCGCCCACGTCCCGGTTAGGGATACAGTGTCGGCGGATTCGTCCACCCAGGCAAGGTCGGGCCACAGCGTCCTTTTTAGCGTCCGGCAATACGCTTCCGCGAGCGCCATCATGCCGCAATCGTCGGCGACATCGCCGTCGACAGCGCCTTCGCCGTCGTCCGGGACCTTCTCGGCCATCACAATCGGTACGCCAGGTCTCTTCGCACGGAGGCTGCGGACGAAAGTCTCGCAATCCGCCGTCGCGTCCACGTCGCGGACACCGTCCAGCACATAGCAGCTCGCGTCGATGGCGGCCAGGTGCTCGCTCATCTCCGGCTCCATAAGAAACCCGCCGGAGAATCCGAAATTCATGACCGGCACGTCGAGCATTCGCCCGACGATGTTCACGAACGACATGCCTGGACGCGACGCGCCGAGACCCTGGGTGACGGCCGAGCCGTAGAAAACGACCGGCTTGACGCTGCCGCCACGGTGCGGAGGCAGCCTGTAAACGGACGCTTCCGGGTCGATGCCGAGCGTGAACTCGCTGATACCGTTGAAGAGGGGAAGATTCACGAGGCACGGCGTCCCCGGCGTCCAGTCGAGCGAAAGGCTCGCGCCGCTGGCGCTCGAAATTCGTCCCGTATTCACGTAACGCCAACTGTCGCTTTCCGCATCGAACCGATAGACATCGATGCCGCTCGCGCCCGTTGCCGCCATGTTGTCCGCCGAAAGGCTCGCGTTGTATGGCGTCCACTTGAACACGAGACTCGCGGAATCGGTGGAGAACCTGAACTGCATCCCAGCCGTGTGGCGCTTCATCGTCCTGACCGCGCTGTTGACGCTTTCCGTCACGTTCGTGGGCAGACGGTCGTAGTAATGCTCCGTACCGTCGAACGCCCGGCCCTCAATGGGCAGGTACCGGCCGTCGATCCACTTGACACCGTTCAAGACGACGGCGTCCGGAATGTCCAGTGGCGAGTCGAACGCGCCGACGTCGCCCCGCGCCGACGGACATACCGCATACGCCGCAACCGCCACACAGGCGGCACACAGTCTCAATGCATCTTCTCGCATCTAACGGCCTTCAGCGAATCACAATCATGAGGCCGGGCTGCTTGCCGTAATACAGAACCGTTATACCGTCCGAAGACCTCACGAAGAAATGCCTGCCGTTCGCATCGCGTCCCGCGGGAAACGAAACGTCCGATGCCGTTGTCTTGGCGACCGGCACGGCCTTGACCTCCGCCCAGTCCACTCCGTTGGTGGCCGCCATCGCCACATTCTCCCCGATGACGATGTTCCCGCCGAACGTCGCGTCAGCCACGTCGATCATCGCGCCGGATGCCGCCCGCAGCCCGCCCGCGAATGTCGTGGCGGCGACGAACGCGCCGTCCTGCACGATGACATCGCCGCTGAACGTCTGCGCCCCCGTCAGCGTCAACGCCCCGTCGCCCTTCTTCACGAGGCCGCCCTCGCCCGTCATGCTTAAGGCCGCCGTCACATCGTAGGCGTTGGAGATCACAAGCCCACCCGCGCCCAGCGTCGTCGTCGGCAATCCCGACGGCATGAAGTTCGCCGCCGCCCCCGTCGGAACGAGCGTCGCACCGTCGAAGAGGATGGACGATGCGGCAGTCTTGTGATAGTACACAAACTTTGCGAGATTGACGAGGGTGTCCTTCAGGATCACCGTCTGGGAATTGCCCTTGGAGTTGTTGTACGAGAAGCGCAGGTCAGAACAGGTCAACACGGAGTTCGTGAGCGCAATCACGCCAGGTGCATCGTTGTTGTTGGAGATGATAATCTGATGCGCACCGAAGTCAATCTCGCCACCGTCGCCGATCAGGGCGCCGCCGGCGTTGTGCCCGACAAACCAGTCAAGTTTCGCGGCGAGGCTAGCGCCGTTCGACACCTAAAGTGTTGACTGGTTGCCGGCGCCGCCGATTACGTGGTTGTTCGAATGGTTGTTCGTATACGCCGCGCCGTCGAGGATGAAATGCGCACCGTTCTGGAGGTAGAAGCGCACAGCTCCCGACATGTTTGCATTCTGCCCGAACTTGAACGTCGTGTTGTCCATGAAATGGTCGTCGCTCGCGATCTTGACTGTTCCGTTGCGGATTTCGCCGCCGTCGCGGAACGTGGCCGAACCGTAGATCGTCTGCACGGCCCCGCCGAGATCGAGCACGCCGGAGATCGCGTTCGTGTTCGACACGGTGGAGAACGCATTGGTCACGCCGCCCGCGTTCTCCAGCGCGAACGTCGCCCCGCTCGCGACCGTGACCGGCACGTTGGCGAAGGACGCCGTCTCGACGTTGGCCGTATGGATGCCGGATTTGGCCGTGATGCTCCCGAGGTGCAGTCCGTCCGCGCAATCGTAGATGGAGTATCCAGACGCACTGTTGAACACGACATGGTCGAACGTCTTGAAGTCATCTTCCGTGTTCCAGTTCGCCGTCGTCGTCCACTTCGCGTCCGCGCCGCCGCCAATCCACGTGTGGGTCGTGGGCGAGAGCGTGAGCGTTACCGCGCCGCCGCTCAGAATGGTGAGCGAATAGGCCGGATCGATCGTGATGCGGCCAAGAGACGCGGCGTCGAGCCCGGACGCAAAGAGCATATAGGGATTGTTTACCTCGGGAACGCCGACGGAAGTGTCGATCTCGAGCATGACCGTACCTTCCGCGTTCGCGTCAAGGGCCAGCACGAGGTTCGACGTCGCAAACCCGCCGTCAGGAGTGAAAGTCAGCTTGAGCGTCGTGCCGCTCGCCATCGCGAGTGTCGAATCCGCGAAGGACGCGCCCGAAGCCAGCGTCAGCGCACCCTCCCGCACATCGATGCCGCCGGTGAACGAACTCGCGCCGGAAAGCGTCAGCGCGCCTTCGCCCTTCTTCACGAGGCCGCCCGCGCCCGTCATGCCTGCGGCCACGCCCACATCGTAGGCGTTGGAAATCACGAGACCGCCCGCCCCAAGCGTCGGGGACGGCAGTCCGGACGGCATGAAGTTCGCCGCCTCCCCCGTCGGCACGAGTGTCGCGCCGTCGAAGAGAATGGACGATCCGTCGGCCTTGCGCTGGAACACGAAACCGGGGAAGTTGACCAGCGTGTCCTTCAACACGAGCGTCTGGGTGGAGATGCTGTCGCCGGTGCCGTATGCGAACTGGATGTTCCCGCACGTCAGTACGGCGTTCGTCAACGCCAGCGTCGATTGAATGCCGGCCTTGTTGGACAGGAAGATTTTGGCCGAGCCGAAATCGAGGATCCCGCCGTCACCGATTAGGGCACCGTGGGCGGTGTGCCCGATGAACCAGTCTCCGTACCGCGTACCGGACCGCACTTCAAACTGCGTGACGACGCGCCCGCCGTTCGACACCTCGAATGTCGAGAACGAACCGCTCGTTCCGGCGCCGACGACATGGTTGCCCGACGTGTCGGTGTCCGTGACCGATCCGCCGTCGATTCTGAAGTATGCGCCCGACTCAAAATAGAGGCGCTTGTCGCTCAAGATGTGCGCACCGGCGCCGACCGTGAAGAACGTGTTGTCCATGAACACCCCCCAGCTGTTCGGGACGAGCGTAACCGTGCCGTTGCGGATCTCGCCTCCGTCTCGGAACGCGCCCGTACCGTCGAGAACGGTTGAAATGGTCTGGGAGGCACCGCCGAGGTCAAGAATGCCGGAAATCGCGTTCGCGTTCATATCCGTCGAGAACGGATCGACCGCGTCGGCCGCACCCTCCAGTACGAATTCCGCGCCGCTCGCGACCGTGACCGGGAAGCCAGAGAACCCAGCCCTTGCGACATTGGCCGTATGGGAGCCGGACTGTACGGTGACGTTGGCGATGAGAACATCCCCGCAGTCATAGATGGAGTAGCCGCCCGTGCCGCCAAAGACGACGCTGTCGTACGTCCCGAAGCTGGCGTCCGTATCCCAGTTGCCAGACGTCATCCACTTCGCGTCCGCGCCGCCGCCCGTCCACACGTGCGTCACCGGGATGCGCTGAAGCGTGATCGTCACCGCGCCGCCCTCCGAAACCGCGAGCGAATAAAGCGACTCGGGAACGATTGAGATGCGGCTCAACGCGACGGCGTCAAGGCCAGACGCGAACAGCGTGTAGGGTGTCTCCTCCTCTGGAAGTCCATCGGACGAATCGATCTCAAGCGTGACCGTTCCGCTTGTGTTCGCATCGAGCGCCACCACGAGATTCGACGTCGTGAAGCCGACGCCCGGCGTGAACTTCACCCTAAGCGTCGCCCCGTCCGCCATCGTCAAGGTCGGGTTCGCGAAAGACACGCTTGGATCAAGCGCAAGCGTCCCATTTTGCACGTCAATGCCGCCGGTGAACGTGTGTGCGCCGGCAAGCGTCAGCGTGGCGTCGCCCTTCTTCACGAGCGCGCCCGTTCCGGACAAAGGCTTCGCGATCGTGACGTCGTAGGCGTTCGAGACGGTCAGCCCGCCCGCGCCGAGCGTGGGCGTGGGAATTGCCGCGCTGTCCGGAAGGAAGGCAGTCGTCTCCGCTTTCGGCGCAAGGACTGCGCCATCGAACAGGAAGGATGCATTCGTGGCCAGTTTCGTCCCGACAAACTTCGACATTTCAACAACCGAATCCTTAATGACCACGGACTGCCTGCTTGGTAGGCTGTTGTTGTAGCCGAAGGTAAAGTTCCCACATTTGAGAGTAGAGTTCGTTAGCGCAAGAAAGGCCGCCGCGTCTTTGTTTATCCCCACAAAGAGCGTGCTTGAGCCAAGGTCGTACGTGCCTCCGTCACCGATCATGTATCCGGTTCCCTTATGGGCGATCCACACTTCCTTGGACACCGCGAAAAGACCACCGTTTCGTACCGTCAAATGCGACTGACTGGTGGAAAACGGCGGCGGAACGATTCGATTTGTTCGTGTCTCCCGTGGTGCGCCGAGAAGCGGCAAATGGTGATGCCGAAGTGGCAAAACGAAGAATGGAGGCGTTGGGAGGAATCTCAGAGCTTGAGTTTACGGCGGAAGCGACATCGCTTGCGCAAAAATTGGCGGAGGCCAAGGCGGTACCCGAGAAGTTCAAAGAGGATGCCTTGCATATTGCGATAGCCGCTGTTGAATGCATGGATTATCTTGTTTCTTGGAACTTCAGACACATTACAAATGCGCAAATGATTCCCAAGATCAAAAGAGTGTGTGAAGTCAATGGTTACGTGTGCGCGGAGATATGCACTCCGCTGATGTTGCAGGAGGAGGTGCAAGATGACGCATGACGCAACGCTTGAAGAAATGTGGCGCATTAAAGAAGAATTGAGTACCTCCCACGACACGTGGGAGGAATACATCGCAGACATTCTCGCCTTTCAAGAAGAGGAACGGAAGCAGGGAGTGAGATTAGTCTCGTTTTCTTCGCGCAAACCAGAATCCGCGATAGTCTGACAACAACTTCAAATCGTGAAACTGACGGTGAAGTAGCGCAAAAGCGGATCGTTTCAGCTACACGAACATTGTCATTTAATGCGGAAGAGTGCCCTTCTTGCCGGACACGCCAACGTTACCGGTGATGAACTTGTAACCGAATGCGATTTCGTCGCGTTTGAGCATTGCGTCGAAGGACGACGATGTGTTCCTGCCGACATTCACCTCCCAGCGCACCATTGACGGCAAGACGAAGGCAACGGTCACGCCCGTTGGGATTTAGCTCCTACTGGTTGGGATGAACACGCTTTGCGGCGCATGCGGTGGCGCGCGTACTGCCGGGGGCTTGTCGCGAGACACAACGGCAGCAAATCAGGTTGATTCTGCGGAGGTACAAAACAGAGGTGCGCTAAAGCCAAGGCGGGGCAAAAAAAAATCCCCGGACCGCTGAGCATAGCGCATTGCAACCCAAGGAAAAAATGGAGCCAACCAAGGGATTCGAACCCATGACCTGATCATTACGAATGATCTGCTCTACCAGCTGAGCTAGGTTGGCACAAAGCCGCCTGAATGGCACCCTCTAGGGGAATCGAACCCCTCTTTCCAGGATGAGAACCTGATGTCCTAGCCGATAGACGAAGAGGGCAACTGGCCTTTCAAGCTATGGTGCATCCGGAGGGACTTGAACCCCCACGCCCTGCGGCATAAGAACCTGAATCTTACGTGTCTGCCAATTCCACCACGGATGCGCAAAAAGTGGAAAGTATTATGTCATAACCGCCGGGGAATGTCAACAGCGAACATGAAAAATATTGTATTTTTTAGAATTAGCCGATTGCAACGGTAAATAGGCGCGGGGTTTTTTAGCCCCGCGCACTGACAAACCTACCTCATTCCGGGGTTGACTTTACTGGAAAATCAAGAGGGTTCCGGAGGGCGCAATGGTGATAAACATGTCGTGCCCCACGATGCGGGGCGTGAACTTAAGGAGAAGCGGCAACTCCCGCGCGCAGACGGCATTTATGAAGTTCTCACGGGTTTCTTCCGATGCGGACCCGAAACGGAAGCAAGTCAGCTTGCCGGATTCAGATTCGCTGGCGATATCCAGAAGCGGCGCGCCTTCAAGCGTCAGGGTCCCGCCGACCGTGATCGACGCGGCATAGACGCCGCCACGGGATGTCACCTTCAGGTCAGCCGCCGTGGAGGCGGTGCCGATTAATCTGCCGCCCCACAGCACAATCTCGGAGATGCCGCCAAGATCCGCGCCCGTGACGTCCAACGTGCCACCCTTCACGACCAACGTCCCGATCATCGCGATGTTACCGCTCAACGTTTGGGCCCCCTTGCCGTTCATGACCAGCGAACCGATACCGTTGATCAGCCCGGAGAAGGTCTCATGGTCTCCCTCCGCCGGGCTAAAGACCACTTTCCCATCGCCCGACAGGGTCAGATTACCGCTTCCCGAAAGGCTTCTCACCGTTTCAGCGACATCGGCAATCACAAGGTTCCCGCCAGTTAGGGTTACCTTCGACACATCCGACAGGGCATTGCTGGCGCGGCCTTCCGTCACAAAGGTCCTGCTGAACGCCAACACTTTCCGCGAATCCGTAATGGAGGCATTTTCCTGTCGATCAACCTCGATCCAGTCGGTCCCGTTCTCGCTGACTTCCAGCGACCAGCTGACCAGATCGCGTGATGTCGAATCATTCGCCGTGTACCACTGATAACCGTCAATCGGCACAGGGCTCCCCAGCTCAAAGGTCATCGCGCCGACCCCGCCGCCGAAGTAGAACTTGGTGTCCACGGAGCCGTCGATCAGCTTGTCGGGCCCCTCGCCGAAATTGGTGATGGTCTGGTCATACTGAACGGCAGACCCCTCCGGCCAAGCAACCCGCACCCCGTTGAACAGCAGTTCGAACTCGGATAGCTGGAAGTTGCTAGTGGCGTTCGCTTTGGTCTTGATCGCGTTGAACCGGACGAACCGGACAATCGGGATGGTATTAATGCCAGTGTCCGGCTCAACGAACGAACCGGCAAACGCCAACGACTGCCGGTCATCCGTCACCGAGACATCCTCCTGCCGGTCAACCTCAATCCAGGTGGTCCCGTCGGAGGAGATCTCCACGGCCCAACTGACGAAATCCCGGACCGGCATGTCATTCGCCGTGAACCACCGGTAACCGTCGAAGGTCACCATCGCCCCCGTCGAAATGGTCAACGGCATGATGTCGCCCGGATAGTAGATCTTGGTCCCGACATTGCCGTCGATGATCATTTCGGGGCCCTCGCCGACCTTCCCGATGGTTACCGGGAAGGAGACTGTGGTCCCCTCGGGCCAGTCAACCTTGGTTCCGCCTATCGTCAGCTCGAACTCGGAAAGCTGGAAGTTGTTGGCGGTATCCCCCTTGGTCTTCAAGCCGGTAAAACGGATGAAACGGGCGGTCTGCACGGAGCAGATCGAGACCTTGCCGCCTTCGATTAACGTATCGCCCGTATAGGTGCTATCCTTGCCGTTCAACAGCAGATCAACATTGTCCTCCACATGGAGGCCGAGTTGCCCGACGCCGTCCTGCAGAGAGGCGGACATCTGGCTGAATCCGCTCCCAGAGACGAGATATTCGGCATCAACCCCGTCGTTGACGATTGTGACCCCAAGCGAGTCGGACATGAAGCCGCCCAAAACTGACTGATCGGATTTGAGCCGGAGGATTCCCGCTCCGGAGACCTTCCCCGTCAACGCGGAATTCCCGGTGAGGGTGACATCAGAATCATCCAAAAAGAGCGTTCCGGGCGACTGGAGATTCTCCAGTGTCTCCTGCGCGCCGCTGACCGTCAGCGAGGCACTCTCCGCAACCGTTATGGGATAATCGACCGGGATAAAGTCGGATAGGCCGACCGACACCGCGAAGTCTGGCGTATTCCAAGTCCTGCGGTTCGTGGTCGACAGGAAGCCGGACCGCACGTCGATCGTCCGCCACTGGATGGCACCGTCGACATCGTCACCGATCTCCAGCGTCCAACTGTAAGGATCCCGTCCGGGCGCGTCGTTGGCCGTCGCCCAGCGGTAACCGTCAAAGGTCACCGTTTCACCCATATCAATGACGCAGGGTGTCCCCAAGGAGTTGCAGTACCACTTGGTTGCCAAATCGCCGTCGATGATCCTCGCGGCGGTCTCGTTGCCGCTTGCGGGAATAGCTGCGGAGGAGATCGTTCCGGCGGGCCACGCCACCGGATTACCGACCAGCGTCAGCTGGAATTCGCTGAATTGGAAACCGGTGTTGTACCAGTTGGGGCCGCCCGCCTCGGTGCCCGGTCGGCTCACGCTGCAGATGAAACGCAGATAGCGCGCCGTGACGGCGGCCGGCTTTTCGATCGGCGCGAACCAGACCTACATCATCGACAAAGCCGACGGCTTCGTCTGCTACGATGGCATCGTGACGCTTGGCTCCAACGCTAAGATCCGTTTCGACACGGCGAACGCGAAACAGCCGGTGATGCGCTTCAAGTCAGGCGGCTTCGTTTGCCCCGGCTCGACTATTCTCGATTACGTGGAATTGACGGATACCGCCAACTACACCGCGGCACTCGAAGACGATGGCAACACCATTGTGGTCTCCCTTAACGCCTCGATCCCCGCCACGGCAATCTGGTCCGGCACCACCGCCCCGACCACGGCGGAGGATCTCGCGAATCCCGCCAACTGGACTTGCCACGACGCTTCCGGCGCCGCAATGGCCGACACGGTTCCGGGCGCCAAGACGCTGGTAATCATCCCGGAAGGCACCACCACCTTCACCATCCCGCTCGGTGTGGTTCCGGTTTGGGGCGGTGTCCAGTTCGGATTCGGAATCCGCGCACCCATCCGCGGCGGACGCATCAATTACGGTGACAACCGCGGCGGTATGGCTGATTATAACTGGCTGACAATCGGGTCGAACGCATACACACTTCTCGATTCGAATGAAGATCCGCTTACCGTGATCGCCGGCACCAATTACATCGTCAAATCGCAATTGCGTTTCGACGGATGGTTCCGTGTGTCAGATGATCAGGAGGGTATCTGGCAGTTCCGCCAGCAGTTGGACGACTACAGCGCGTTATCCATAGATGGAGAGGGAATTCTTCGCTGCGACTCTTGGAACTACGAAACTTTCGCAACTCGCGCGATCGCGGCGGGTTGGCATCGGTTCTCGCTTGTCTGCGGCGACACCTACGGCGGATATGGTCCGTCCGTCACGCTCGCCGACTATGAGATCAAGGTCCCGATCGCGGTACGGCTGCCCGGCGCCGACGAGGAAATCCCCTTCCCGTCGGACGGGCTAACACTCGGAGATGAAATCGGCACCATTACCCTCGGCGGAGATTGCGACTGGAGCGAACTCGGCCCGTTAACAATTACAGACGGGACGATAATCGACATGAACGGCCACAATCTTATCGTGAACGACTTCACAGGCACCTATATGGGCGCGATGATCACCAACTCGACCAGCTCGTTATCCGCGCTGACCTTTATTGTCGATCCGGAGACTTCCGATTCGATAGACAATCTGATCATCTCCGCCAACATCCTTAAGGCAATGGATGGCGCTGGCGTCGCGACAGCCTACTGGACGGGCGAAGGCCATGACAATGGCGACATCACGAATCCCGACAACTGGAAATGCTATTCCGCGCGCGGTTTGCTGATGGAAAATGCGGTGCCTACCGAAGCGACGATTATCTTCATCCAGATCGAAAATGTGGATATGCAGGTTCCCGCGGGAGCGGCTCTCGCCTGCCGGATGATCAAGATCGGTGACTGCTCGCTGGGTATGGACTGCGATTGGAGCGGACTTACCGTTGTACCCACGCTCTCCGGCACCTTCGACCTCGCCGGGAGCAACCTTAAGATTATGAACCTGTTGTCGAGCGGCGCGGACGGCGCGAAGGTCGTCAACACCAGCGAAACCGGCATATCCGAATTGCAGTTCACGATCGATACCGATGCTATCGGACAGATGGACAGCAAGCTATTCGGCAATAACATCAAGGTGGTCAAAGACGGAGAAGGAAGGTTGACCGACTCCTTGCTGAATCTCGGAGATTCGGGTGTGGTCACCTTCATCCAAAACGATGGCACGATGGAAATCGGGAACGCCGGGGATTCCCGGATTGGCGGATACACCGCCGGCAGTAATGGCCACGCCACCTATCAGTTAAGCGGCGGAAGCCTCACCGTCAACCTCAACCTGCAGGTGGGCGGTTACGCCACCGGCGAGTTCAACCAAAGCGGCGGAACGGTCGAACTCCCCAACAACTGGCTGTCCATCGGACGGTTTGGCGGATCGAAAGGCACCTACACCATCACTGGCGGCATTGCCTCCACCTTAGGCGGCGGCGTAATCGTCGGTGAAGACGGTACGGGCGAGCTGACCGTCAGCGGATCTGGCGTTGTATCGAGCAAGCACGAACTCCGGATTGCGGCGAACGCCAACAGCAAAGGCGATGCCCGCATTGACAGCGGCAGCATCAATGCCCTTAACAACTTCCAGATCGGCCGGCACAGCGCCGGTACACTCACCCAGAGCGGAGGCGAAGTTTCCTGCAATCTGTATCTCTCCATCGGGCGGTACACTGACGGAATCGGCCTGTACAGCATGACCGGCGGCACCTACACCTCACCCAATTACTTAGGCGTTATCGGCGAAGATGGACAAGGCACGTTCGACGTGAGCGGCACCGGCGTCGCGCAGATGCCCAAGGGTGTCAGCATCGGCCACACCGCCACCGGCAGGGGCTTGCTGAACGTCCATGACGGCGGCAAGCTAGTGACCACCTTCATCCGACAGGGACCTGGCCGTGCGGCGCTCTCATTCGACGGCGGCACGATCGAAGTTCCCGGATCAGGCCAGACGATCGTGGACTTCTTCCGGGGGGCAGACGACGTCTCCGTCGGAGCGGGCGGACTCACCTTTGACGTGGGGGACAACTACGTTTACGCCACCGGTTCGCATTTCGGTTCCAGAAAGATGGATGGATCCATCACCAAGACCGGAACCGGAACCCTCGCGTTCGACACCCTGCCCTCGGCCGAAACACTGTCGGTCAAGGAAGGAACGCTGGTGTTGACGGCCAACCCAAAGCCGACACTGGTACACCGTTGGAGTTTTAACGGAACTTTGGCCGACTCCGTAGGCAACAAGACCGCATCGTCTATCGGCACCGGCACCGCCTTTAACGGAGACGACACAGCCATCGTGTTCTCCGGCAACGGTAACGGCGCTGGATCGGTCAACCTCGGCTCAAACATTCTGCCCACGGATGTAGTAACCATCGAAATCTGGGCAACCAAGACGGGCAACGCCAATTGGAGTCGAATTTTCGACTATGGTCCCAACAACCAAAACTACCTGCAAATGTCATGGGTGCAAAACACTGATCCAGCGAAAGATATCGTAGAGGTCTGCAACGGCGGCGTAAAGACCCAGTTCAACAACACGATGGCGGAATATGTGGCGAACACCCCGTATCATATCTCGATGACCCTCCGGAGCAACATTAACGGATCCACATCGATCCGCTGGGCGCGCCGCAACGCATCCACCGGGAACATCGAAAAGTGGGGTTCCGCAGTTGTCGAGAATTGGACGCTGGCGAATCTGTCGGTGCCGGTATTCTACCTCGGACATTCGCAGTACGCCGGCGACGGCGACGCCAAAGCAATCTATGACGAGGTTCGGATTTGGCACGGAGTTCTCTCGGACGAGGAGCTCACCGCAAACGCCCTGCTCGGCCCGGACACCCTGCAGGACGACGAGCTGGGCAACACCCTTCCCGCCGACGCCTCCGAGACGCTTCAGGCCAACAATTACCTGCTGCACCGCTGGAGCTTCAACGGAACCGCCGAGGATGAGATCGGCGGGCAGACCGCCACTTATAATGGTAACGTCACCTATAACGGCGACAAGGCCGTTTCGCTGGCGGGCGGCGGACGGGGCGCCTCGTGGATCGACCTCGGAGCGGGCGCGATCCCGACGGACGGCACACCGTTTACCTTCGAAGCTTGGACTACGGTCCGCACGCACAACACCTGGGCGCGGATATTCTCCTTCGGCAATCAGAATAACGGAGGGGACGGTTCGGGGACGGGCGGAATGGAAACCGGAATCTTCTACGGCTTCAGGAAATGGAACCATAACGCCACCGCCTTCAGCCTCTACCCCACCAATGTGGGGGTAAGCGAAGAGACGCTGGACGGATTGTTGGCGGTAAATACCGAGTACCACTTCGTGTTCGTGGTAAACCCCAACGGCAACGGAGGATCAACGATCAGCGTCTATATCTACAATGCCCGGACGGGTGAGAAGTTCGCCAGTTTCACTAAGGAATATCCCGAATGGACTCCCAGCTTGATTACCGCGAATAATTGCTGGTTGGGACATTCGCAGTGGAACGACATGGACGCGTGCGCGGAGTTTAACGAAGTGCGTATTTGGAACGCAGCCCTCTCCGAGGCCCAGATCCGCGCCAACACCGCCCACGGCCCGGATGTCGTGCTCCCCATCACGGAAGCCTCCACGCTGGCGACGCGGGCTAATTTGGTCTGCCTCGATGTCGCAGACGGCGCAATGGTCAATCTGAGCGGCGAAACGGTTGACCAGGCGGCGGTTTCCGGTACCGGGGAAATCATGAACGGCACCTTGAACATCACCTCGGCGATCATGCCGGGCAGCGACGGGACGGTCGGAACGCTAACTCTGAGCGGCGACACCAAAATCTCCGGAACGGTCAAACTGGATGTCGGCGATCTAATCAGCGTTAACGGAAAACTAGACCTGACGAACGCGAAGATCGAGGTGTCCAATATCGACAACCTCACCGGCGGGGATGTCTTTGCGACCGCCTCCGCAGGAATTATCGGGACACCCGACACCTCCAGCCTCCAGCCTCGCGGATACGATGTCAGCATCTCGCGCGATGGCAAGAAGGCGATGATCATCACGAGGGGAACGTTGTTCTTTGTCCGATAAGGACATTCGGACAGGTCCACAATCAGACGCGGTGCCGGGCTTCCGGCGCCGCGCTTTTTTGTCGCGTTTGCGGCGACTTTATCCCGCCTCCACGCCACCCCCAAAACGGGGAAAAACGGCGCAAACATTTTTTATGCCACTCTCGCTTGACATCCGGGGGCGAAATATGGTAAGTTATCATTTCTATTGAACAGCCGAAGAAGGTTTTTCGGTTATGGCAATCCCATATCGATGAAGGATGACGACATGGAAGCGTATGCGGTTTTAGCAACCGGCGGCAAGCAATATCGCGTAACCCCCGGCATGAAGTTGGAGATTGAGCTTTTGGACGCGGAAGTAGGCTCGGAAGTCGAGCTCACCTCGGTGCTTGCTCTTTCTGACGGCAACGAATTGAAAATCGGGATGCCTTACGTTGAAGGCGCGAAAGTCGTTTTGGCGATTGACGGCCGGACCCGCGGCCCGAAAGTGATCAACTTCAAGAAAAAACGGCGGAAGGGTTATTCCCGCACGGTCGGACACCGTCAAGAGCTGATGGTGGCCACGGTGAAGTCGATCGCGTAAGAGAGAAGGAGAGTGTCTTATGGCAGGAGCAGCATCAGCACGAAACGGTCGTGACAGCAATGCGAAGCGCCGTGGCGTAAAGCGGTTTGACGGTCAGTTGGTCAAGGCGGGATCGGTTCTCGTGCGTCAGTGCGGGACGAAGTTCCATCCGGGCGAGAATGTTGGTTGCGGCCGCGATTTCACGCTTTTCGCGTTGAAAGAGGGAACGGTCAAGTTCCAGAAGGGCGGCAAAGTGGTCAGCATCCAGCCGGTCGAGGCGGCAGAATAGCGCCGCGATTGCGTTGTTTCTGTGAAGACCAGAACATTTGTCGATCACGTCACGGTATATGTGCGCGCCGGAAAGGGCGGCGACGGGAGCGGGAGTTTCCGTCGCGAGTCATACGTACCGGAAGGTGGCCCCGATGGCGGCGATGGCGGCCGTGGGGGTCACGTCTTTTTTAAGGGAAGCCGAAATGTCGGCTCCCTTATTGCGTTATATTTCGCCCCGCGATTAATCGCCGAAAACGGCGTCCCGGGGCGTGGACAGCAGATGGCCGGACGTTGCGGGCGGGATTTGGTGACCCTGGTCCCCTGCGGCACCGAAATTTACAACGACGAGACCGGCGAACTGCTGGCAGACATTGTGGGCGACGGGGAAGAGGCGCTGCTCGCCCGCGGCGGACGCGGCGGTCTGGGCAATGTCCATTTCAAGACCGCCACCCACCAAGCCCCAACCGAGCACACCCCGGGGGAACCGGGAGAAGAATTTAAGCTGCGGCTGGAGCTGAAAACCATCGCCGACGCCGGGCTGCTGGGTTTCCCGAACGCCGGAAAATCCTCACTGCTGACCTGTATCAGTTCCGCCCGGCCCAAGATCGCCCGCTACCCGTTCACCACCCTGAACCCGATTGTCGGCACGGTGAAGTATCCCGACTTCTCTCAATTGCGGGTCGCGGACATTCCGGGCATCATCGAAGGGGCGGCCGACGGCGTGGGACTGGGCATTGATTTTCTGAAGCACTTGGCCCGTTCCAAGGTGCTGGTTTACGTCATCGACATGGCCGGCACCGACAACCGCCAGCCGTGGGATGACTACACCATTCTACGGCGCGAGGTGGAAAGCCACGATGCCGAGCTGCTGGAACGCCCCTCGCTGGTATTGGCCAACAAGATGGACTGCGAAGCGTCGCAAGAAAACCTTAAACGTTTTGTCGAGGAAACCGGCATGGAACCGATCCAAATGTCCGCGTTGAATGCGGACGATGCCGGAGTACAACAATTCAAACAGCGGTTGTGGGAGATTCTGCGACCGCAGCCAAAAGGGGCATGGGCCAAGCCCGAAGCCGGATTGCACCACGACCCCGATGCCGAAACGCTTACCGAGGCTTCGCTAAAAAAAGCAACTTTTCTGGATTTGTCGCCGCCGGCCAAGCGTAAAAAGCGGAAATAATCCACCCAAGGAGACTCCACCATGAGCAAACGCCTTTTTCTGGCTTTGGCACTAGCCGCCGTGGCCGCAATAGCAAAACCTATCGACTGGGACGAGGCCAAAGAAGTCCAGCCCGGCATAAAACTTTGCCAACTGGAACTCGTTGAGCCAAGACTGCTCAAGGTGGCGGTAATGCGGATCGACCTTAAGACACCGGGGTTGCGGTTCACCGGCACCAAACGTCCCCCTGAATGGGGCCGGGTGATGGACGACTACACCAATAAAACCATGTATGTGCGCACCAAGCGGGTGCGGACCGCAGATTTTATGATGGACGAGCGCAAAGCCGGACGGAACGTCATCGCCGCGTTCAATTCCGCGCCATGGGGGCCGTGGGTCGCGCCTTTCACCCATAAATATGGCGACCCGCACGGGCTGAACATCAGCGATGGCGTGGTTGTTTCCGACCACCACCACAAACGTGACCCAATGTTCGTGGCTTGGAAAAACGGCGAATGCGCAATCACCAATTCCATCCCCGCCAACCGCTACGGCGAGATTCAAGTGGCGCACACCGGTTTTGAAATCATTTTGACGAACGGGGTCAAAACCAAAGCGGCCCTAGCCCGCACCGACCTCAACCCGCGCATGGCTTACGGACTTTCGGCGGACAAACGCTGGATGTACGTGGTTGCCGCGGACGGACGCCAGCCCGGCTGGTCGCTGGGCGCGTCGCTGCCCGACCTGTGCGACATCATGGCCGACGCTGGGGCGTCAGACGCGGTGAATATGGACGGGGGCGGCTCCACCACCCTGCTCTATTGGGACGGGGAAAAGCCGGTAATGGCCAACCGCCACAACGCCTCGCGGAATCTGGTTCGCAAAAACGGTGCCAATATAGCCGTCTATCTGGAACGGTAAAAACCGGTTGCGTTTTGCTTTTTCGGAACCGGACGGCCGCCGGGCGCGGACGTTTCCGGGACAAATGCAACTTTTTGATTTTTGTGCGTGATTTCCCGCTTTGTTTATGATATTATTATAGTTCTGTTTTTTCCGGATTAGAGAAGAAAGGTTAAAGATGAAAGTTCAATCCCAGAACGCGGGCACCTGCCGCATGAAACTGACGGTCAACGTTGACGCTGAAGAAACGCGCCCCGACTACAAAGAAGTCGTCAAAGTCTTTTTGAACAACGCTACGGTCAAAGGATTCCGCAAAGGCAAAGCCCCGAGGGACATCATCCTCAAAAACTTCGAGTCCCAGATTAAGGAAGAGACCGTAAAACGGTTGCTGAACACCTTCTCGAAAAAGGCGATCGAGGATCAGAAACTCAAGGCGTCCGCTATCGTTGACATTACCGACGTGGTCTTCACGGGAAAGGACGGATTGTCCTGCAACATCATCGTGGACGTGCAACCGGAGTTTGAGCTTCCCGCCTACAAGGACATCAAAGTGGAGCAGAACGACGTGACCGTGACCGACGAGCAGCTTAACGCCCGCATGGACGAGATCCGCCGCACCTTCGCCAAGTTCGAGGACGCGGACGCGGACTACCTGATCGCGGACGGCGACTTGGTGAGTATGGACTTCACCGGCACCGCCGACGGCAAGCCGATCGACGAGATCGAACCGAACGCCAAGCCGATCGCTACCGGAACCGATTTCTGGATCCAGATTCCCGACCACCGCTTCATCCCCGAAGTTGTCGAAGCGCTCAAAGGTCTACGCACCGGCGAAACCACTGAGGTGAAATTCAAATTCGCGGGCGACTATATGGTTAAAGCGTTGCAGGGCAAAGACGCCGTTTACAATGTCACGGTCAAGAAAGTTCGCAAATGCCAGTTGCCGACCAACGAGGAACTGGTGGCTCAGATCGAAGCCGAGAGTTACGAAAAGATTTGCGAAAACGTCCGCGCCTCCCTGCAGGAGTCGGCAAATCAAGCCGAAACCAACCGCCAGAACGCCGAAATTATCGAAAAGCTGATGAATCTGGTCGGGGATTTCGATCTGCCGCAAAGCGAGATTGACAGCGAAATCAACGAAACGCTCGAACAGATGTACGCGGAAGCCCAATACCGCGGCCTCACCCGCGAAAATCTGGAACAGAACCGCGACGCCCTGATCAAGAACGCTGAAAAGGTGTCCCGCGACCGGCTGCGCGTCCGTTACCTGTTGGGCGCCATCGCCAAGGCAGAAGGCATCAAGCCCACCGCCGAGGATATTACCGACGAGATCAATGTGCTCGCCGAGGCGAACAACAAGACCCCGGCGCAAGTGCGCGCCGCCATCGAAAAGAACGGTCGGGTCGGCATGCTGTACGCCCAGATCATCCAGAACAAGACGTTGGCGATGTTGCGTGCCAACTAATATTCCCGCCCTAAGGGAGGATTCATGGTTTACGACAACTTTTTCATGCCGTACGTGATCGAGCAGACCAGCCGCGGCGAGCGGTCGTATGACATCTATTCGCGGCTGCTGCTGGACCGGATCATTTTCATCGGCTCGGAGATCAACGACTCGGTAAGCAACAGCATCATCGCGCAGCTGCTCTTCCTGCAGGCGCAGGATCCGAAGAAAACCATCTCCATGTACGTAAACTCCCCCGGCGGTTCGGTAACCGCCGGGCTGGCGATTTACGACACCATGCAGTACATCACCTGCGACATTGCGACCTACTGCGTCGGCCAGGCCGCCAGCATGGGGGCGGTGCTGCTGGCCGCAGGCAGCGCGGGCAAACGTTTCGCCCTGCCCAACGCCCGGATCATGATTCACCAACCGTGGGGCGGCGCGGAAGGTAAAGCCTCCGACATTGAAATCACCGCCCGCGAAATTCTCCGGCTAAAGGCGCGCCTCAACGAGATTCTGGCTTTCCACAGCGGCAAAACCGCGGAAGCCGTAACCGCCGACACCGACCGCGACTATTTCATGTCCGCCGAAGAGGCCAAAGCGTACGGTTTGATCGATGAAGTTCTTACCCAGCCGCCTTCGGAGAAGAAATAGATATGGCGAAGCGGAAAAAAGGTTCGGACAACGGCGATCCAAGAAACTTCGACTCCATCTGCGACTTTTGCGGCAGATCGATACCGGAAAACGGCAAAGGGGACAACCTCCTTATCCCCTCGCCCACCGGAATGCTGATATGCATTGAATGCGTAAAAATCTGCAAGCAGATCGTTGACGACATTGACCGGGAAACCGCGGCGAGAAACCACCGCAACTTCGTGGAAGGGGCGATGGAAGTGCCTCCGCCGGCCGCGATCCGGGAGTTTCTGGACCAATACATAATCGGGCACTCCGAAATCAAGAAAATGCTCGCGGTGGCGGTCCACAACCACTATCGCCGGCTGTCGCAGGAAAAGTCTTCCCAAAACAAAGCTTTCGCCGACGTTGAAATCGAGAAGAGCAACATTCTGCTGATCGGTCCCACCGGTTGCGGAAAAACGCTCTTCGCCAAGACGCTGGCAAAACTGTTAAACGTGCCGTTCGCCATTGCCGACGCCACCACCATCACCGAGGCCGGATATGTGGGCGAGGATGTCGAAAACATTCTGCTCTACCTGCTCCAGGCGGCGGACATGAACGTGCAGAAAGCGCAACGCGGCATTGTATACATTGACGAGATCGACAAAATCGGACGCCGTACCGAAAACGTGTCCATCACCCGCGACGTTTCCGGCGAGGGCGTCCAACAGGCGCTGCTGAAAATTTTGGAGGGCACCATCGCCCACGTGCCACCGCAGGGCGGACGCAAACATCCCCAGCAGGAGATGATCGCCATTGATACCCGCGACATCCTGTTCATCTGCGGCGGGGCGTTCGTCGGGCTGGAGGAGATGGTCAACCGCCGGCGTGGCCGCAGCGCGATCGGGTACGGCGGAAATGCCGATGAAGGGCAATCCGCCGCCGTCGATCCCGAAAGCGGCGCCCTCAAGGTGGCTCCGGAAGATTTGGTGAAGTTCGGGCTGATTCCAGAATTCATCGGACGGCTTCCGGTTATCGCAACCATGAAAGACCTTTCCGAAGAAGACCTGGTGCGGATCTTGACCGAGCCTAAAAACTGTCTCGTTCGCCAATACCAAAAGTTGCTCGATATGGATAAGGTGAAACTGGTCTTCACCCCGGACGCGGTTCGCGAAATCGCCCGGCAAGCCATTAAACGCAAAACCGGCGCCCGCGGACTCAGGTCGGTGATGGAATCTTTTATGATGGGCATCATGTATGATAACGGTGGCAACACCACCCCTAAAGAGGTTACCATTACCGATGAACTCGTCCGCAAATGCGCCAATGAAAAACTATCTTAGGTTCGACAGTGTCGGCGGGGCCAGCGGGGACATGATCCTGTCCGCGCTGACCGCGCTCGGCGCGGATTTGCCGACCGTCGAGCGGAAAATTGCCGCCTTTTTCCCCGAGCCGGTTCATTTTCACCGCGAAACCGCCGAGCAGTACGGCATTACCGGATTGCGGGTTACTGTACATTCCCGCCATCACCACCACGAGGAAGAGTGGACGGAACCCGGCCACCATCATCACCACGAACACCATCATTGCGAACCGGAAGAACACCGCCACCATCACCACGAACACCGCAGTTGGGGTGAGATCCGCGATTTACTGAACGGTTCCCCGCTTCCCGCTCAGGTCAAGGAGCAGTCGCTGGCGGTATTCCGCGAAATCGCCGAGGCGGAAGCCGCGATTCACGGGCGAAACGTTGATGAAGTCCATTTCCACGAGGTCGGTGCCTGGGACTCCGTGGCGGATATCGTCGGGTGCTGCCTCGCGCTGCATCAGTTGCAAATCAGCGGGGTCGCCTGCGGCCCGCTGCCGTCCGGCACCGGAACCATCCGTTGCGCCCACGGTGAAATGCCCAACCCCGCCCCCGCCACGCAAACGTTGCTGGCCGGGATGAGGGTTGTGCAGACCGACGAACCGTTCGAGTTGGTCACCCCCACCGCCGCCGCGCTGCTGCGGGTCTGGACCCGCCAACCCGTACCCGCAGCCGCCACCGTGGCGGCCAACGGCATCGGATTCGGATCGCGCGAACTTAACGGACGCCCAAACCTGTTGCGGGCCACTCTGCTGAAGGAAAGCGGCATCGGAGAATCAACGCTGCTGGTGATGGAGACAAACATCGACGATGCCAACCCGGAATGGCTGCCGGTTCTAATGGACAAGCTGATTACCGCCGGCGCGAGGGATGTCTGGTGTACTCCGGTGTTAATGAAGAAAGGTCGCCCCGCCACATGCCTAAGCGTGTTGGCCGACCGCGAACAGTGCCCGTCGCTCCGCGAAATAATCTTTAAGAATTCGACCACCTTTGGCATCCGTTTCTACCCGGTCGAGCGAGAAATCCTCGACCGCCGTTTCGTATCCGCAACCACGCCTTGGGGCGAAGTCACGGTAAAGATCGGCGAACGCAACGGCGAGCCCGTCTCCATAGCTCCGGAATTCGAGAGCTGCCGGAAGGTCGCCGAAGCCGCCGGTGTAGCCTTGCCGCAGGTTTACCGGGCGGCAACCGCCAATATTGCCGACAGGGACTGACGCGCTATGGATACCGGTGTTACCGTTGAAGCCTGGGCCAAAGTGAACCTCACACTGGAGGTGTTCGGTACCCGCCCCGACGGTTACCATGAGTTGCGCAGCGTGGTCGCCCCGATCTCGCTTTCGGACACCATAACCGTTTCCGGGTTGCCAAGCGGAACCGAACTGAGGGTAAGCGCGGAAGGCGGGGTCGGGCTTTCCAATATCGGCACACCGGAACGCAATCTGGCAGTAAGGGCGGCCAATCTGTTGCGCCAACGCTGCGGATTCAACGGCGGGGTGTCGATCCAAATCGACAAACGCATTCCGATCGGGGGCGGTTTGGGCGGCGGCAGCGCCGATGCCGCCGGGACGCTTCATGCCTTGAACCGGCTTTGGGGGCTGGGGTTGAAGACCGCCGCCCTGATGGAGCTTGGGGCGGAACTGGGCAGCGACATCCCGGCCTTGGTTTGCGGGCGAACCGTACTAATGGAAGGCCGTGGAGAAAAAATCACGCCGCTGGACTTTGCCGTTTTCAAAACACTATGGTTGGTGATTGCCAATCCTGGCATAGCCTGCCCCACCCCGGAAGTTTACCGCCGGTGGGAGTTTTCCCATGAAGCGGCGCAAACCAACCACTCACGGCGGATGGCGGACGCCTTAGCGGGCGGGGATCCGCTGTTGGTGGCCGCCGCCCTGCACAACGGACTGGAGCCGGCGGTGCTTGAAGGTTGGTCGCAAGTGGCAGAAACCGCCAAACTGCTAAAAGGCGCGGGATGCCTGGGGGTAATGGTCTCTGGAAGCGGAGCCTCGGTTTTCGGGGTTGCCGCCGACGAAAAACATTCGCGGGAAATCTGCGAACAGATTCCCCGCGAGATTTGGCACACGTCCGTCAAAATTAAAGGCTGACCCGAACGCGGAGTTACGGTGCCTTTTCCTCTGCCGGTTTTTGGGCCGGTTTGCCGGGCTGGTTTTCCTTATCTTGCCCGCCCCGGTAAAAATTATGCCGCTCGTTCATTCTGCGCGTACCCTCGGAACGGATCAAGGTCATCGCCTTTTTGCGCTGTTCGTCATTGAGCGTGTCCCGGATCGTCATCAGGGTTTTGATGGATATTTTGGCCTGTTCCGTGCGCAACTTGCCGATTTTCTCAACAATAGCCAACACTTCGGCGGCATCGTCACCGGGTTTGCCCAACAACTCTTTGCACTTTTCCGCCTGCTGGCGCGCGTTTTGGCGAATCTCCTCGTCAAGCTTGCGCCACTCCTCGTCAAACTGCGCTAACGCGGTCTTCAGTTTATTCACCTGCTCTTCGGAAATGCCGATTTCCTTAATGAACTTCTCGGACACCACCATCGCCCCCAACCAATTGCCGTAGTCAATACGGCGGCGCGGCATCATTTGCCCACCGGGGCCGCCGCCGGGCATCATGTTGTTTTGATTCATCGCCCCCCGGCGGTTATCCCACCAGCGGCCGGCGGCATTGTTATGCTGGCCGTTAAAGGGACGGCCCGGTTTGTCCGGCGCGCCAGGGGCGGCGGCGCCCGGCATGCCGGGCGTAGGCGGCTCACCGTGAGCTAGAACCGCGCCCAGCAACAGGCAGCAAGAAAACAGAATCGTTTTTTTCATGTCAATCTCCCGCTAAATCAAAGCAATGGAATCCACGCTGTCGGAATCAAAAAAGCTGTCGGAATCCATTCCCTGAATACTCAGTATCAGGTCGGCATCGTCTAACGCCTGAGGAACGGACTTGGCGGTTTTATTCCAAACGCCGGGCAGATAACTGTGGCAAATCCCGCCAACCGCCATCAGCAACGCGGCGGCAACCGCAGCCAAACGCACCCGACGCCACCAGCCTTGACGGCGCACAATTTCGGCGCACGCCGCCTGGTGAATACGGGACATTACCTCGGACGAAGGTTCTGCCGTCCGGGGGTCAGCCATAAGCAAAGGACGCAATTCTGCCAACTCCTGCTCAATCAAATCAATATCAAATTCCGTCATTTTTTCTTTCATGTTACACCCCCTCGGTGGCCAATTCGCGTTTTAGTTTCGTCATCGCGTCATGCATGCGGCCCAGCGCGGTGTTCAACGGTATCCCCAGCTTGTCGGCAATGTCGTTGAATGACATATTGTCCCGGGTGCGCATGAAGAAAACCTCACGCTGCACTTCCGGCAGCAACGACACCGCCTCCATCACCCGGCGGGACATATCTGCCAGCTCGGCGCGGCGGTACGGTTCGGCCTCCGGTGACGGCAGCTGTTCGACCAGCGGCGTTTCATCGTCATCGGAAGTCTCGTCCAAACTGACCTCCGCCCGTTGCTTCCGGCGGAAATCAATCAGGATATTCCGCGTGATAGTCCACATCCAGGCCCGGAATGAGACATTGTTGAAACGCCCGGCGTTTCTGATAATCCGCACCCAGACCTCCTGAAAAAGGTCTTCCGCGTCAGACCGGCAGGATGTCCTTTCGGACAGCCACAAAAATACCGGCTTGCGGTAGCGCTGTACCAGGGTGTCCATTGACGCAACATCGCCCTTCACATAGCGGAAGAGCAACTCTGCGTCTGGCGTTTCCTCGGATGTCCCATTGTTTTCCATAACTTTTTTAACGATGGTTCGCCGCAAATATTGGCAGAAATCACAAAAGTTCCTCAATCGCCTTAACCAACGGTTTTGGATGCAGCGACCGATCGAAAGGCAGGGGATAATCGGTCCGGCCGCGCACTGGGAAATTATTCAACCACGAATCACGGTCGCTCACCCCCCAAAATGTCACCCGGTCCAGGCTTGACGAATACTCCAAAAACAGCCGGAACAATTCCGCGTAACGGTCTGAAAGCCGTTTTTGGACCGTGTCCGGAAGCTTGCCGTCCGGCCACGGGTTGAACTTTGCGTCGTACGCGACATTTCTGGACACATCCGCCGACATCCTCCAGGCGGCGGGCAGCACCGACACATCCAGTTCGGTGACCATCAGCTTCACCCCGGCATCAACGAATTTACGCATACTGGCGGCGTATGCGCTGAGTCGCGGATGATCCAGCCGGACATGGGTCTGCATGCCCAACGCATCAATCCGCAACCCCGCCGCCCGCAGATCTTTTACCAGCTTGACCATCCGATCGGCCTTGCGCGGGTTCTCTGTGTTGTATTCATTATAATAAAGTTCAGCCTCCGGATCCGCCTCGTGCGCGAACCGGAACGCCAGCAGCAGGTAATCCTCGCCGATGGTATTGAGCCAGACCGTGCGGCGCAGCGAACCGTTTTCCTCGATGGCCTCGTTAACCACGTCCCACCCCCTGACGCGGCCCTTGAAATGCCCCACCACGGCCTGCACGTGACGTTTCATGATGTCCACAGCCTCATCGCGGGTACACTGGCCCTTCAGCTTTTCGTTCATCCAACGGGGCAACTGGCTGTGCCAAACCAGACAGTGCCCGATCACTTTCATCTTGTTTTCCACGCCGAAATCGACAAAACGGTCTGCGGTTCTCCAGTTGAACTCGCCTTCGCGTGGTTGCAACGCCACGGGTTTCATGCAATTTTCGGCGGTTATGGAGTTGAACTGGGCGGCGATTAACTTGCGCTCCTCGGGATTCCGGCCCATAATCTGGCGTTCGTTCAAAGCCGCGCCGACCCAGAATTTTCCGTCAAACGCGGTCTTGAGCACGGTCTCCTCGGCCGTCAAAGACATCGCCGCGACAACCGCGGATAATAACACTGCCGCCTTTTCCATAGTAATCTCCTTTTGCTTCCAATCTTATATACAAAAACCGGCCGTAACACCAATCCGCGTTACGGCCGAATTCTGCCGCGCCCCGGATTTCACCCCGGAACGCGGGCGGTTAAAATAAAGGCCGTGCAGTTACATGATTATGATTATCAGCCCGCCTCGGGCCAGCCGCAGGTTACCGTCCACCACAGACAGGCTGAGTCCGGGAGCCGCCTTGTCAAGCTTGTAGGTGCAATTGGCAGCCGCCGGGAAGGAGGTCAGTTCCACGTAGGCCTTGTCTCCCATCTCCACACCCTCGGCGTCGACGTGGATGGTGCCGCTGGCGGTGTAGGCGCCGGAA
>JAFTCL010000016.1 GCA_017454745.1 Kiritimatiellia bacterium | reverse complement strand
GCCGAGTTCGAGAACCTCTTCGTGCAGGCCGGCAAGCGCGGCGCCGTCCTCTCCCGGCGCCTCCCCGGCGGCGGCGCCGAGCCGCTCTTCCTGCTCCTGCCCCGCGTCCGCCAGAAGCCCGACCCCTCGGTCCTGCCCCCCCTCTCCGACTACGCCGACCGCGCCGCCCGCGAAATCCTCCGCAGTGTCAAACCCCCGCAATGAAGCCCAAACCCCCCGCAACCATTCAGCGGCGTTCGCCTTCAACAACTGCAAAGTCCTGACCGAGGTTCGCGTACCGCCGAATGTGCGCGAAATCGGCGAATCCGCATTCGGATCCAACGCCGCCCTCGAAACCGCATACCTTCCAATCGCGCTCAAAGGCGCAATCAACGAAACCAAGGTTTTCGACGGAAGCTTCAAGGTAAAAGTAATCTATTACCGGGAAGACGGCACATTTGACGACACGTTTCTGGTCAAGTTTGAAGCAAACGGCGGAAACCTTGATGAGAGCGAAACGACGCGCAACGTGGAAGAGGGCGCCGCCGTCGGTGAGCTTCCAACGCCAATGCGCAAAAAACATCGCTTCCTGGGTTGGTTTACAGCGGAAAATGAAAAAGTTTCCGCATCGACCATAATCACCGGCGACGTCACTTACTACGCGCAATGGGAATATTCCGGCACATCTGAACTCTTAGTTATGGTGGCGGAGGGCCAAGAAGCGTTGGGTTCCGTAACCGGCGGCGGATTATACGCAACAGGGAAAATCGTCACGCTTAAGGCGGCGGTCAAAAATAAAAGCGTATTCCTCGGCTGGTTCGCCAACGACAACGAACCTGCGTTATCCACAGCGCTTTCCTTCAAATACACGGTGACAGATGACGATGTCACCATCACCGCCAGATTCGCGTCTGCCGCCGATGACGCGGCAAGCCTAAAACTTAACATAGACAACGGAACAACGGAAGCGGATGGCACATACACGCTAAACCTCGGGGAATGCGTAGAGTCTTTGTCCGCTCCGAAGCTCACGGTCGCCGGATTACCGACGGGCTTAAAGTATGACGCAAAGACCATGACTGTCTCCGGAAAGGCGACAAAACCCGGTGTTTACACAGTGAAGGTTACCGCCTCTAATGCCTCGGCGACGGGCAAAAACGCCGTTGTCGAAGAGTTTATGCTAACCGTGCCAAATTTCACAACACCAATGTTTACAGCCGCCGGTCTTGTCTCTAACGACAATTATCTGCTTTTTGCCGGAATCGCGCCAGATCTCGCGGCAACAATCAAGGCCATAACGGATGACGGGTGGAAATTAGCCGTCACAGGATTGCCCACCGGTCTCAAGTACAACGCAAAGAAAGGCGAAATTGATGGAATCGCGACGAAAGAAGGGTTCTTCACCGTAACTTTCGCCGCAACCAAGTCCAAGGAAAAGCAAATCGCCACGGCGACGTTTGAAGTGGTGTTCCCCACCCTGACGCTGCAAACGGCGGTAGCGAGCGATGCTAGCGCGTCTGGTAATGTAACCGGTGGCGGCAGATATCCTTTCGGGAAAAGTGTCATGCTAAAAGCAACCGCAAACAAAGGAAGCGTGTTCGCAGGCTGGGAAAGCGATTCGATTGCAATAACAGGCAATAGACAGCAACCTACACTCACTTTAGCAATGCCGGCGAATGATATCTCGTTTACCGCAATATTCGTAACGGCGGCGGAAGACGCGGCAAGCATAACGGCGGCGGTGGACGGATTCCAATTTAATTCCGTAACCGCCAGTTTGGAAACGAATGTGATGTCCGGGGTTTACCTGGAGTGGCCGGTGGCGGTAGCCGCGCTCTCCCAGACCACTGTAAAAGTGTCCGGCCTGCCGGCGGGATTGAAGTTCACCGCGAAAGACATCGTAGACACGAAGACCAAAGCTGTTACCGTACCTGCCAACACCATCTACGGCATTCCGACAGCGGCATCGAAAGTCGATGCTAAAAGCGGCGAATATGTGCCCTCCGCGGTGAAACTGACCGCCTCCACGACAGGAAAATCCTCCGCCACATATTCAATAGCGTTAACGGTTGAACCAGTCGCGGAGTGGGCAGTCGGGACGTTCAACGGCGGCGGCGAGTCCGGGCAGGCGACAGTAACGGTGGCTAAAACCGGCAAAATCAGTGGCAAGTGGCTGGAGGGCGGACGCACGTGGACGCTAGCCGCCAACGGTTTCGATCGTTGGGACACAACCGAACAGATTTACACCGCCACGCTGGTCGGGACGAGCGGCAAACAAACCATAACCAACGAAGTTGCGTTCGGTGCTGGGATTTTCGGCGGAGTAGCGGTAGCGGACGGACTATTCACCGTTTACCAGAACAATTGGAAGAACGAGCCGTGGAAGACGTTGGGTAAGGGATTGGCCAATACAGTGTATGCTTATGAAACTGAAACCGCAGACGGAAATGCCGGAAATGTGACATTGAAACTCCAGGCGAACGGTAACATCACCGTGGCGGCTAAATTCGTTACCGGCGTGAACGCTAGAACCGAGAAAGATGTGGTGTACAGTGCCAGCGGCAGCGCGGTGCTGTGTCCACAGGAGAACGGCAACTGTGTGGCGTTCGTGTACCTGCCGCCCAAAGCCGGAAAGTTCGGCGGATACGTCGAATGCGTAGAAATTCCGTTAGCGGAATAACGTAAACAGAAGTATGGGCGGGTTTATGCCGTCCATACTTTACAACACGCATAAGACCAAAACAGATTATTTTTAAGATAGGATTGATTCCTTAAGATTATTTATGATACAATTGTTTTGTTGGTTGTGTTATGGTTTGCGAAAGGAATTGGTATGGATAATCGGTATTTGAGAGTGGCGGCGTGTTTTTCTTTGGCGGTTGGCTCTCTGTGGGCGGCCAACGAATGGACCCAGACCAAACTGAATGACTATGCAGTAAAAGACGATGGTGGGAACATAGTGGTGCTGGGCACCGAAGGTTCCTACAATGACAACGCCGCACGAACGAAAGCCGCAGTGTTTGACGGCGACACCAGTACATTCTTCGACCCGCCGAGCAGTGTGGTCTCCGACACCCAGTGTTGGGCCGGATTTGAGCTGACCGAACCAATGGTGGTTACCCGTATCCGCTACTACGGGCGAGCCGACTCCAACTATGCCCGGATGTACGACTGCCTGTTCCAAGGCGCCAACGAAGCGGATTTCTCCGATGCCGTAACTTTGTTCATCGCATCCGCCGATGACGGTTGGGGAACCACGCATAACTGGGCGGACGTCCTGGTAGCCAACCCTGATTCGCTGAAGTCTTACAAATACCTGCGCATCCTCTCGCCGAACTTTGTCGGACAATCCTCCACCGGAAACTGTTGCGGCAATGCGGGCGAAGTTGAGTTTTACGGCATCACGCCGGCAAAACTCTCGTCCGCATTCGACGGTAAGAGCCCAGAATTTCCGGCGAGTTACCTCAAATTAAAGCAGTTAATCAACCATACTTTTAACATCGGCGTGGCCTACACCTCAAGAGTTCCGTTCTATGAAGTGCAGCGTAAGCCCACTTCCAGCGGCGATGACGCTTGGGAGTTGGCCGGGTACATTCCCTTCACTTGGGGCGGGTACACTAAAACTACCGATACGGGATACCAATTCGTTGACAAAAATCTGGTGTATGAACCAACCGATTTCCGGATTCGCGCCTACGGCACGATCACGCAGTCCAGCTGGTTTAACATCGGAACCTTTGACCCTAAATATGTTGCGGTGGGAAACTGGATTGGCATACAGGGGGCTTATGACAACACGAGTACTGGCGCAAAGGCTTTTGACGGTTTGTTCAGCACCTATTTCGATCCTCCCAGCGGTCCAAACAAAGGCGGTTGGGTGGGCCTAGATTTGGGAGAGCCCGCCACTATCGTCGGAATCCGGGCTTCAAGCCGTGCTGGCTGGGCCGATCGGTTAAACACCTGCGAGATACAAATTACCGATGAAGTCACCGCGGACCCCACCGGTTATGCTGATTGCGAATTCGTCAATCCGGTAACCGTGGCAACCATTTCCGGCGTGCTTCAAACGAATACCTACGAACTGACTTTCAGCGAACCTGTGCAGGCCCGCTACATCCGCGTTAAGGCACCAAGCAGTCTGGTTTTCAACATCAGCGAGCTGGAAATTGACCTCACCCCCGCCCCGCAGTTTGCGCCGGAACTTTCTGTCACGATGTCCGACATCAATAACGAATACGCCGTTTTGAGTTGGGCTTCATTAGACGCCAATACCGTAAAGCGCACCGCCACTATGGTTTACCGCGCCAACAACACCAACGGGCCTTGGACCTGTCTAGTGGACGATCTTGCCCCAGATGCCACCACCTACACCGATGACACGCTGCTGGTCGGACCCCGTTATTACTACGCCATCGCCTACCGCAATACGGTTGGCGGAACCGATTATGACGGTCGCATGAGCGAGCCGGTGCGTTACCGCCGTGGCCGCCGGTTGGACCGCGATCCCGCCGATGAAACCACACTGCTCCCCGGTTTTACCGTTATCAAGAACGGTACCATGTGGCCGAACGAATCGTCCGGCACCGGATATGCGACAAAAGCGTTCGACGGTGATCTGGGGACGTCTCCCGACATGAACGAAGGGAATGCCCTGCTCGGTTTGGACATGGGCGGTTTGTACGGACTAACCGCCGTAGAGGCTTATCCCCGCAGCGGATGGGCTTCCAGACTTAACGGCGCGGTAGCTTACGGCTCAAACGACACCACCGATTGGGCGGCGGGTGCGGAGACGATATCAACCTCGATTTCCTGCTCTTCCATCACCTGGAGCACGGCGGTCGGAACCTCGGATAACGAATACCGTTACCTGCTGTTGGGCAAAAACGCCAACAACAACGTGGCGGAACTTCGTTTCTACGGTTGGTCACATGAGGATGCGATGCAGGTGCTGGCTGCGCCGGAGAACATTACCTTGACCCCCACAGCCGACGGCACGGTCGTGGCTTGGGAAGAGTGCGGCCAGGCTAGTTCCTACCAAGTGCAACGGCAGGTCAATGACGGGTCTTGGACGATTGCCGCCAACGGATTAACCGCCCCGACCTTCACCGATTCTGACGTCACTTACGACGGAACACGTTACTCTTACCGGATCGTTGTGTCTGACGCGGAGGGCAATATCGTAATCTCCGAAGATGTGAGTTCGATCCCCTACCTGCCGGGCAACGGCACCGGACTGTACGGCGTTTACTACAAAAACTACAGCCGCTCGTATAACCCCGACGAGGAAATTTGCGGCGAACGCATTGACTCCCAGATTGACTTCGATTGGGCCGCCGACGGACCGTACAGCGGAATTACCAATAACTTTTCCGCCCTCTGGACCGGCAAGATCATCATCCCCTTCAACGGAACCTATTCGTTCACTGCGGAGTTTGATGATGGAATCCGTCTTATCATTGACGATACCATCGTGTTGAACGATTGGGACAACGTGGGGGCTACATACGCCACCACCGGTACCGCTACATTGACCGCAGGCGAACACTCCATTCGTATCGATTACAACGAAAACACCGGAAACGCATCCTGCAAACTTTACTGGGGAGGCTGCCTAAACACGGAGATTATCCCCTCCAGCCAGCTCATCCCGAAAAAAGTTGCGGTGGACACGGTGCAATCGCCTTGGATTGGTACCCGTTCGCTTGAAGGACACTTCCTCGGGTTGACCACTTTCAACGACGACGGAAGCATCTCAATCTCCCACGGCGGACTTGACACCTACGGTAATGACGAGTCCTTCCGTTATCTCTGGCAGGAAATCAGCGGTCCGTTCGTATGTTCGATGAAGATCGATTTCTCCGAATCCAACGATAATTCATCAAACACCCGCGGAATGCTGATGTTGCGTAACGCGCTGGCGAAAGGCGAACCCATGTTCCTCACCATCGCCGAGCGTTACCAAAAAAACACCTACCGCTGGAACGGCAAAGTTCGTCCTGGATCGCTCGCAAATAACGTGGCAATCAAGGACAACTTCGGCTGGAATAACACTTGCGCCCAAACCTGCTGGATTCAGGTTAAACGGGTCAGGAGCGAGTTTACCGTCTCTGTTAAAACCGAGGACAACGCCGATTGGAGCGTGCTCTACACCTACAACGACACCGACGGTGTGTTCAACAACACGCTGTTGGTCGGACCAGCCACCGGAAGTGCCGGCAAACAGCCGCTCAGCGCGGTGAAGTACAGCGACTTCCAGCTGGTTAAATACTGTGAGGGCACATTAATTATCCTCCAGTAATATAAGCTTCACGCCCGGATGCCGACGGAAACGCGGCATCCGGGTTTTCAGTTTTTAGCGGTTATCCGCAGAGGTGCTTATGCGTGTTCTCATAATTCTTGCCGTAACCATGGTTTGGTGTCTCACCGCAACCGCTGAAGAATGGCGTCCCGCTGAACGTTGGCGCGGTTTCAACCTGTTGGGAATGTTCATGGATTTGGGACAGCAGCCGGGATTTGACGAGTTCGATTTCCAAGTGATGCGGGAATGGGGATTCAACTTTGCACGCTTGCCAATGGATTACCGCCTTTGGATCAAAAACAAAAATTGGGATGAAATCGACGAGGACAGGATAAAACTAATCGACCAGGCGGTGGCTTGGGGCGAGAAATACCGCATCCATGTCCAGCTGTGTTTTCACCGCGCCCCCGGTTACACCGTAGCCAAACCGCCGGAACAGAAAGACCTGTTTACCGATTCCGAGGCGCAACGGGTGTGTTGCAAGCATTGGGCGTTTTTCGCCAAACGTTTCCGGGACATTCCAAACGAGCGGATGAGTTTCAACCTTTTCAACGAGCCAGCTCAGATTAAGGGTGAAGTTTATGCGGCTGTCGCAAAAAAACTCATTGCCGCCATCCGGGCCGAAGAACCGAACCGTTTTATTGTCGCCGATGGAACCGCATGGGGCACACAACCCGTCACTGAGCTGTACGGATTGGAGAACGTCGGACAAGCCGCCCGCGGTTATACCCCCATGGTGATTTCCCACTTTAAAGCGAACTGGGTAACCATGCCCGAAGACGTCAAGCCGATCTGGCCGTTACCGCCTTTGGCGGCTACCGCCACCCGTTTCGGCCCAACCAAAGCTCCATGGAACACGCCGTTGGAACTTCTGGGGTTGCCCCCGGGAAAGTTGACTCTGGAAATGGGCAGGATTTCTGGGGATATTACCTTGGAGATTAAGGTTGACGGAACAACTCGCAACGAAACCGTTATTGAGATGCGTCCAGACTCCCCCTATTGCGCCGAAGTCAAACATTATCCAGAATGGAATGTTTATCAAGGACGCTACACTAAGCCCATTGAATTGGACCTCTCACAACCGTCAAAACGGGTGGAAATTGCTATAAGCAAAGGCGACTGGGCGCAAATCACTCGGCTGGCTTTTTTAGGAAACAACGGCAAGTCGGCGCAGATCCCGATCGCCCAGGCGTGGGGAATGCCTGAATACAACGAAGTCCGTTTCATAGGCTGGGACGCACCGTCGGTATTCACTGTCACAGATGCAAAAAATACCATCCGCTATCCCGATTCCGGACGGGAATACCTCTACCGTAATTCGCTTTCCAAGTGGGACGAACCTTTGGACAGGCAGGTCTTTTGCATGGTTGGGGAATTTGGCGCCCACAACAAAACCCCGCATCCGTTAGTTTTGGCGTGGCTGGAGGACAATCTGAAACTTTGGCAGGAACGTCGGATGGGATGGGCGCTGTGGAATCTCCGCGGAAGTTTCGGGATTATCGACAGCGGGCGGTCTGATGTGGAATACGAAGAGTTCCGAGGGCACAAACTCGACCGCAAAATGCTGGAACTGTTACGGCGTTATTAAAATTTGACACGCCCGTAACGGGAAAACTTCTTTCATTGCCTCTCAAGCACAGGAGGACACGATGCACAAACAGGTCAACGGATTATATCTAAAGACGATAGCACTTTATACTATTGTAACTTTTATTCCTGTAATTCCGGAAGCGCAAGGCGCCGGAATACTTGACGACGCAAAAGCCTCCGGCAAAGGGGCGGTCGTGCTTGCATACGGCAGCGATTGGAGCGAAGCCGGACGCGCGGTGTGCCGCACCTGCAAATCGGAGGCATTCCGGAAAGCCGTAGAAAGTCGTTATATTGTTGGGACGATTGATTTGCGGGAAAAGCCTACAGACGAAAGCAAAAAGTCCTGCAAATATGCGGAGGCGGCGGATCTCGACTCATTCAAGACGCCGGCACTCTACCTTGTCGGGCCGAACGGACGCGGATTCCTCGTACTGGAAAACATCCCGGCCGGAATCGCGGCTGGCGATTTGGCGGCTAAGGTTGCTGCCGCCGAACTGGTGCGCGACAAAGCGGAGGCACTGATCGCAGAGGCCGGAAACATGGAGGGGGCGGCGGCGGCCGAGAAGATTGGCGAAGCCCTTTCCATGCTCGAACCGCAACTTGGCACGGTGAAACGGCTTTTGGACAAGAAGTGCTACGGCGCGGTCTTCGAGCGGATAAAGACACTCGATCCAAACGATGACACGTCATGGCAACGCCGGTTTACCATGGGTAACGGCGTGGGAATAATCACCGAGGTAAACGCGGCACGGGAGAAGAATAACTTCGAAAAGGGGGAACAGATTATCGCCCGCGAAAAAGCCAAAAGCGCGCGTCATCTCACCCTCAACCAACGCCAGGCATTGGAGTTGCTTCCTTTCGCGCTCTACCGCACGGACGAAACCCGCAAGGCCGAGAACATCACGCTGCTCGACAGTATCGCCGCGCAAGACTCCACAACGCTTTGGGGAATGGCGGCAGTGGGCTTCTTGAACCGGTACGGGGCAACTGAAGCGGGAAAGTACATAAAGCCCAAGCCCAGGCAAAATGTTTTGCGGCCAAGGGGAATGTCCCAAAATATCGAAGGCTTCGACCCCAAAGCCGTTATTACCGCCGATATGCACACCCTAGAAAACATTGGAACGGAATCGCTTGCATCGCTTCCGCCGGAATGCCGAACCGCTCTCGTGCGTTCATACATTCTTGTTTCAGCTGGGGACAATGCGGTGACGCATATTCTTTCCCGTGAAGGCGGAGAAAAATTTCTAAACGCTTTCTTCGCCGACCGCGAATGGATGGAAGCGTTTGCGGGATCCGGGCCTTGGCATTATGGAGCGGATTCCGCTTTGGAGTTGCTGGACATCATGGCGTGGAACGAACCCGGCATTTACACCAATTCCTTCCAACGCACGGCGGCAACCGCCTTCGCGATGAACTTCTCGGTCACCAACTCCGTCACAACTTCCGGTTCACAGATATTGACCAATGCCGCGCCATTGATCGACGAGAAACTTGTGCGCACTCTTCAAATTTTCACCGAACTATCAAGCGCCGGTCGCCTTCACGATTCCATTTATTCGTTCGACACCTATGAATGGCGTTATGTCATGTATCCTTGGGACGAAAACGATCCCGAAGAACTGCTCGCAATGAATGCCTTCTGCAACACTACCATGGCCAAGACCTTCAAACTTGGTTGGAAAATCCCGTACCGGCTCAGAAACTGTTTCGGCGAGTCGGTGCACAAGCCCGAATATTTCCAGCCTTGGATACACGCGCAATCGCGATACGCGACAAGTCCGGAAATCGGCGGGGTGTGCGGTATGATATCGAGTTTCGCAAGCAAACTCGGCCATTCGCACGGAATGATGGCGGTCATTGCCGGGCAACCCTGGCACTGCGCGTTCGAGGTTCGTCCCGAACGCGGCGGACCGCGACAGTGGGAAGTCCGATACTACATTCAACCATATACCAAAGGCAAATGGGGGGTATTCAAGTGGGGAGGTTACCAGAATATTCTAGCGGCGGAGGCGCTCTATACCGCTACCGGGCTTCCCGCCAGAGAATACCCCCGCTGGCTCGCAACCGTGCGCCGCGCCAAATCCGCCGACACCGCATTCAGTCCCGAAATCGCCGCGCTCTATCGGACCGCAATGGAGAACGCTCCGTGCAATTGGCCGGCTGGGCATGATTGGCAAAAATATTTGCTGGCATGCAACGCGCCGGAACAGGCGTGGGATGATTACGCCGACACAGTGCTTAAGACCGTGTCAAACGGTCTCCCAATCTTGTGCGAGCTGATGAAACCGTATCTTGACACGCTCACCGCGCCAGAAAAAGCGGCTGAACTTGATTCCGCGTTCAAGCGCATCGTCAGTGCCATACGCCTGCCGGAAAGCAAGTTCTCGGAATATCCGAACTTCTCCCAAATACTGAATCTTGCCCTGGATCGGGTTGGCAAAATCTCGGCAAAACGTCTGTTTAACATCTATTCTACCGCGTTGGAATCGCAAGCAAGCTGTGGCGAGTTTTTCTCGCAAACGCTGGCATGGGGAGCCAAACGTTACATCGGAAGACCGGACTTCGAAGAGGCCTATACAAAGCTCGTTTATTCCGTGCTTGAAAAAAACAAACCGGCTGCGGCAGGACCGGAAAGGTCTGGAGCAAAATTCGTGTTGCGCAAGATGATGGTAGAGGCAGAATCCGCAGCCTTACGCGATCGACGCGACCGCATAATCGCGCTTATGGACAAACTGTATCCCCGCACTCCGGCCAAATCGAACGGAAAAGCTTACCCGCTTAACGACTTCGGAGGCGAACTCATATCATCCAACGCCTATGTGCAGATTTCCAGACTCAGCTATCTGGCAAAACCGGAACTGCACGGGGAACTTTGCGATGCTTCGCCGACAAGGAGTTTGCGAGATGGAACGCCTGTTTTGGCGATAGGCACGCAGGGCGGCACTTGGATAAGACTCCAACTTGAAGACGGATGCGAGGCGACCGGCATCCTCATCGTCAACACGCTAAGCAAAAAACGCCGCGCCGCTCAATTGCCGATGCGGGTGGAGGTTTCTGTGGACGGTAAGGAGTGGCGCCAGATTGCAATGCTCGACCAGCCCGCCGATTTTTGGCGTATTCCGCTCGACGGTTCTCAAGGAAGCGTACGTTTTGTGCGGGTTTGGACCGAGGGAGTTTTCCAGACAAGCACTATTCGCCTCTCCAAATTCCTCGTGTACGGACGTAAGCAGGACGAGCGTCCGGACGAGGCCGTACAACCAGCGGAAGACAATCCCGCAAAAGAATGAGCTAAGCCAACCAACGCCAGAAAGGACCAAACGCGATGAAGAGTATAATCATAACCGGACTCTACGTCGATAACCTCCTAAAGGCTGTCGCGTTATGCGCGGTTTTTGCGGCGAATTTTCTCTCACCCGCAATCGCCAACTCCTCATCCGTCGCGGTATGGCGCGGTGAGACAACGTATGCCAAAGACGCAAAGTCTGAAAAACGCAGCAAACCCGCAATTAAAGTTCCCGAGGTCTCGCTCTTGAGCGCAAGTCCGGGCGAGGATTCGTCCACCCAAGTGCGCCTGTCGTGGCATTCGGCGAATCCCTCATGCAAAGTGGCTTTAAAGACTCGCGACAGCGGCGCGTTTACATGGGTGCCGTGCCGTAGCGAGAAGACCCCTGTGGCATATACGGGTAACGAAAACTACTACCGGTACACGGTGGAACTTGACGGTTTGAAACCGGGGAGTGAATATACATACAAAGTAGTGAGCGGCGAATATAATTCTCAAGAGCAGACTTTCCGAACAGCGGGGACAGACGGAACTTTTAATTTTCTCTGGATCGGAGATATACATTCGACCCCCAGCCGTCCCGGAAAGATGAAGTCGGTAGATCGTCTTTTAGACACCGCCAAGGCGGCAGCTGGAAAGAGCGGCATTGCATTCATACTCTGTACCGGTGATGCGGTAAAAAACGGACAGACCTACGCCTGCTGGAACGAGTGGAACGGATCGAGGACGATGGCGGAATACATCTTCGCGGCGATAAGCGGAAACAAGGAATACTACCAAGACGAGGGCAAGCTGCGCTGGCATGACAAATGGTTCACGAACGCAAGGAACAATCCGCCGAACGGCGCTACGGGGCTCTCGGGCACGTATTTCTTCCGGTACAATGGGGTTCTGTTCGTCGGACTGGACTCGCTCGCATGCGAGGGACGCGAGATGGACGGCAATGTACGCCAAAACGCGCAACGCCTTCAAGAAGAGTGGCTGGAAAAAGCGGTAACTTCGATGAAAGGCAAATTCCGTTATCTGGTCGTGTTTCAGCACTATCCCTACTTTAAGAAGAGCGGCCCGTGCGATTACGGCCGCTATGCGCGTTGGAACCGCATCTTCGACCGCCTGGGTGTGGACTTTGCGCTTTCAGGCGACTCGCATTCTTACGTGCGGTCCCGGCAAATTCGCGGCGAGCAGGATAGCGCCGCCGGAACCGTTTACGTGGTCTGTCCCGAGATCGACTCGCAACTTTCCAAACCGGCACTGGAAAAAGGTGACGGCCTCGTCGCCATGCGCGATAAAAACGGATCGTCCTACGGGGCGTGCTGGTTCTCGGTCACCCCAAAAGCGATGACTATGCACTATATCTGCGAAGGCACATCGGACTACGATACGGTGGAGATCAAGGTCAAACGGCGTTAACGCGTGATCAGGCGTAAGAATCTTACAAATCGAGGGTAACGTGATGAAGAAAACGTTGATTATCTGCTGGGCGATATTGCTAGCTGTCATAGCGTCTGCCGACATCTACATGGCTGGCGATTCCATAATGGCGGAATACAAACCGACGGAGTTTCCGCAGTACGGTTGGGGACAAGCCCTTAAGGCGTTTATGAAAGATCCTTCCCGGCTTCACAATTGCGCACGGAGCGGATGGAGTGCTCGCCGTTTTCGCGAGTCCGGACGATGGGAGAAAAACATCGTTTCCAAGCTGAATAAGGGCGACTGGGTAATTGTCTCCTTTGGCCATAACGACTCGAACAAAAAGCGCAATAAGGATCCAAAGAATGACTATTCCACACCGGAAGAGTACAAGACATTCCTTGTCGGTTTCGCGGCAGATGTGCGGGCAAAGGGCGCAAACATCGCGTTTGCCACATCTATAGCGCATTCTGACGGCTTCGTTGAGAAAGACGGCGTTCTTACGGTAGATGGCGGGGTTAAAGGCCTTGGGCCATACGTACAAGCAATGCGGGAGGTCGCCGCAAAAACCGGTGCGCCGCTACTCGACCTAAACCGTTACGCCGAGGAAAATCTGCCCAAGCTGGGGATTGAAAAGGCAAAGTCGCTCTATATGTTCGTGAAGCCGGGCGAAAGCCCGAACTATCCGAACGGGAAGAACGATGCCGCTCACGTCCGTGACGCGGGAGCATACTTTTACGCAAAAGCTGCCGTGGAAATGGCCCGCGAACAGAAACTTTCGATCGCCAATCTTTGGAAAGACCCTAAGTCCGTGCCTTGGACGCCTGTCTCTAGCGCAAACAATTAATTTCACAAATTGTGTTTCGTAAAATGTGAATTTTCTTGTTGCGAAGACGGGAATGCAAAAATGCTTCGAGAAAGGAGAAATGCCGACATGATGTTACCAACAATGTTCAGATTCGTTTTACCGGTCGCGCTTGCCGCAATCGCAGCGTTCGCCGCGCCAAACACCTACGCGGCGGATAAAAAGATTTTCGCCGCCGTTTCGCCGGACGGGCTCAACGAACTGCGGCTCGAAACCGGAGACAATAATATGGAGTATTCCGTCTTGCGGCGGGGCAAGGCAATCGTGGAACCGACCGAGATTTCCCTTCGCTTAAAGGAGAAGGGTTTTCTTAACGGCGCGGGCGCGAATCCCAAGGCGACGAAACGCAATATCGAAGGTTCTCTGCCAACGCCAATCTATAAGAAATCGTCGGTCAATCTCGCCGCAAACGAGACTCGCGTCGATTTCGGCGAATGGTCTGTCGTACTCCACGCGCGCAACGATGGCGTTGCATGGCGTTTTGAAACGGAATTCCCGGACGAAATCACCGTCACGGCCGAAAACACGAACATTCGTTTCCCAAAAGAAACGACACTCTGCTACTCACAGGAAGGGCATTTCCAAACTGGTTGGGAAAAACCGGCGAAGATCGGGCCTGTTGAAAGCGTGAAGGCCGGGCATCCGCAAATCGTGATGACACCGCTGACGGCTACGGTTCCGGATGCGGGTGTAGTATGCGTGACGGAGTCGAACCTTTTCGACTATCCGGGGCTCAACTTTTATCGAAAAGACAACGAACCGGATATGCTGCGGTCTTGGCAAGCTGGCGTTCCTGACAACGTGGAGAAGGGTCGCCGGATGACGAACGTCAAGTCGCGCAAGCCGTATCTCGCGAAAACGAAAGGAACGCGCGTGTTTCCTTGGCGCGTGTTTATCCTTGCCGACGCGCCATACCGGCTCGTGGAGGCTGACACCGTGTATGCTCTCGCTGAGCCGAGCCGCCTAAAGGATACGTCTTGGGTAAAACCCGGACAGGTCGCGTGGGATTGGTGGAACGGATTCAAAATCACCGATGTACCCGGCCTCAAGACGGGTTGCAACTACGAAACGTACAAAGAGTACGTGAATTTCGCGGCAACAAACGATATCGCCTATATCATTATGGACGAAGGATGGTCGGAGCATCTCGACCTTGACCGGCCGCGCGATGCCGTGAACGTGCCGGGCGTAATCGCCTACGCAAAAGAAAAGGGCGTTGGCGTAATACTATGGGCGGCATGGGCACCGCTCATCGACCGCGAGGCGCGACTGCGCATTTTCGACCGTTATGCGGCAATGGGTGCTAAAGGCTTCAAAATCGACTTCATGAACCGCGACGACCAACTGCTTGAGCGCTTTCTCGAAGAGACGGCGGGAGATGCCGCGGAACGTAAACTCGTTGTCATGTACCACGGCATCCACAAGCCGACTGGACTTTGCCGCACCTATCCGAACGTTCTCAATTACGAAGGAGTCTATGGCCTCGAACAGGGCCACTCCATCGGCGGACGAAAAGTTGTCGTCTCAAACGATGTCAACCTCGTTTATACGCGCATGGTCGCGGGAGCAATGGACTACACCCCCGGCGCAATGCGCAACCGCGCCTTCAACGCGCCGCCCTTCGATAAGAGCCGCGACGCGCCGGCGTGCTACGGGACGCGCTGCCACCAGCTCGCGCTCTTCCCGCTATTCGAAGCTCCGGTACAGATGCTATGCGACTCGCCGACGCAATACCGTACCGCTTTGGAATGCACTGCTTTCTTAGCGTCCGTTCCAACAGTTTGGGACGAAACGGTTGGCGTTACGGGAGAAATTGGTAAATCCGCCGCCATAGCACGGCGGAAAGGCAACGAATGGTGGCTAGGCGCAATCACGAACTGGGATCGGCGGAAACTCGTACTGCCGACGGATTTCCTCGGCGCAACTCAGAAAGAGTGGGTCGTCGAGTTGTTCGAAGACGCATCGGATGCCGATGTCAATGCCGAGCATTACGTGCGGCGTATCATCAGACTAAAAGCCGGCGAACCGCTTGCGGTTAAACTCGCTCCCGGCGGCGGCTTTGCTGCGCACTTCTCGCCAAATAACAAGAGGACATTATGAAAGACGCAGGAAACGACAGGCTGTTCTCGCTTGACATCCTAAGAGGATTGGATATGGTCTTGCTGACTGTGGTGGGACCGCTATTCTCCGCAATCAACTCGACATGGGAACTCCCCAAAAGCGTGATGGCGCAGTTCCATCACGCATGGGGCGGTTTCACGCTATGGGATCTCATCATGCCGCTCTTCATCTTCATGAGCGGAGCGGCCGTCCCGTTCGCTCTATCGCGCCGGATGGATGGCGGACACGCCGGTTGGCGCTACTGGCGGCATGTCCTTATCCGGGTCGCGCTCCTATGGGTTCTAGGCATGGTCGCGCAAGGACGGCTTCTCTCAATGGACCCGTTACGCATCAGTCCGTTCAACAATACGTTACAGACTATCGCCTGCGGCTATCTAGCCGCCGCAATTGTAATGCTCATACCATCCCGTCGCATTCGAATCGCGATCCCGATTCTACTTGCGACAGCATATACGTTAATACTTCATTTCGGCGGAGACTATACGCAGAATGGCAACGCCGCGATACTTTTCGAACGTTGGTTTGTACCATTCGTGACACCGAACGGTTCGCAAGTCCTTAAACTGGCGGATCCCGGATACACATGGTGGGCGACCATCCCGATGTTCGCCGCAATGGGATTGTGCGGTATGGAAGCAACGGAGATTCTGCGTTCTGGCAATCCGCCGATGCGCAGGTTTGCGTACCTTGCCGCGCTCGGTGCGGCGCTTCTTGCGGTTGGTTGGGTGCTCGTCCCTTGGATCCCCTCGATAAAGCACATCTTTACCCTCACCTTCACGGCGCAAGCAATGGGGTGGAGCTGCCTGCTACTCGCCGTACTCTATTGGTTAACCGATATTATGCGCTTCAGACGCGGGACCTGGCTTCTCGTCCTATTCGGGCAGACGGCGCTTCTCGCATATATGTCGAAGGAAGTTTTCCGTTCCGCCTTTTCGGCGTTTGGGAAGGAATTCGTTCCCGGCGCGGTTCACCTGTTCGGTCCAAACGCCAAACCGCTCACCATTTGGCTTGCTTCGACAATTCTTCTAGTCACCGTGCTTACCATGCGTCGTCGTGCGCGATATGGCGCCTGCGCCGCAAAGCAAACCGGGTTACGCTTAATTCCGGTTATCGGCCGGACAGAAGAGATGGAGCAGAATATCATTTAAGTGTGGGCTTGAATGCCGCGTTTCATGGGAGGTGTTTATGCGTTTTTACATCGTGATAATTTCGTTGATTGGCTTTATGGCGTTGGGCGGGGAAACCGACCACGGCGGTTGGGTGAAATATGCCGGTAATCCGGTTTTGGGCAATGCCAAACTGGGTACCTGCTTCGACGTTAACGTAATCAGCGAGGGAAGCTCAAAGTACAATATGTATTTTTCATGGAGACCTAAACGGTCAATCGCTCTGGTCCGGTCGGAAGATGGCATCCACTGGTCGGAACCGGTCATCTGCCTCCGGGAGGATCCGACAAGCGGATGGGAGGATATCGTCAACCGGAGCTGCACGCTTTTTTGGAACAACGAGTACCACATGTGGTACACCGGACAGGCGCGGAATACCAGTTACAGCTGGATCGGTTACGCGAAGTCTAAAGACGGTGTAACCTTCACCCGCGTGTCACGCGACCCGGTGCTGATTCCGGAACGGCCGCACGAAGGGTTCAGCGTAATGAATCCCTACGTAATGCGGGACGAAGAGCGGGGCGTTTTCCGGATGTGGTATTCGAGCGGCGAGACCTACGAGCCGAACATACTGTGTTACGCCGAATCGGAAGACGGCATCAATTGGGACAAATCGAGAATAAACCCGATTTTCATCAAAGGTCAGGGCAACGTGTGGGATCGCAACCGCATCGGCGGCTGCGAGGTGAAGCGGCTGAAGGACGGCCGGTATGTGCTGTTCTACATCGGCTATTCCGACATCCACACCGCCCGTATCGGAGCGGCGATTTCGCCTGACGGTATACGCAGTTGGAAACGGCTGAAGTTCAACCCGCTGGTGGAACCGACCGCCGGAGCATGGGATGGAGACGCATGCTACAAACCCTCCGTCGTGTGGGATGAAAAAGCCAACTGCTGGCGTCTCTGGTACAACGGGCGCAAGGGTGGCAACGAATACATCGGCATGGTCATACGGAACGGATACGACCTGGAGGCACCGCCGCCAACGCCAACCGCACCTCCGTTTACCGCCATAATAAACGATGACACCGTGAGGGGGTATTTCGACGGGTTTTCAGCAGACGACGAAGAGCTTTACCCGCACGACATCCGTAACGCGAACTCGACGAAATGGGCGTTGAGCGAGATTCCCCGTTTCGAATGCCCCGACAAGGACATTGAAAAAACTTACTACTTCCGCTGGTGGACTTACCGCAAGCATTTGCGCCGAACAGGAAGCGGATGGGTTGTGACCGAATTTCTGCCCGATGTCGGTTGGGCGGGAAAAAACAATACCATCTCTTGCCCCCTCAACCACCATATTTTGGAAGGGCGTTGGCTCCGCAACCCAGCGTATCTTGACGACTATCTGCGTTTTATGGTCACGGAAGGAACAGTCAACGGTCCGCGCGCCTATGCCTGCGCCCCGGCATGGTCCGCTCTGGAACGGGCCAAAGTGACAGGGGACACGGAATCTCTCCGGGCGTTGTTGCCCGCATTTGTCCGCAACTGCGAAGCTTGGGAGAAGGGTTGGATGTTGGGAAAATTCAATGCCGGATTCAAGCCGGAGCGGGAACTGTTCGATCTGCCCCGCAACTATGAGGGAACCGAATACGCGCTCTCGCCCGACGGCGCGCGTCCAATGGTCAACTCGATGATGTGGGCAGAGATGACTGCGGTGGCAAAGCTTGCCCGTATGGCGGGCGACGCGGCCCTTGCGGAACGTTTCACTGCAAAAGCGGACGCATTGGAACGCGCGATTAAAACGAAACTCTGGGACAAGGAGCGGGGATTTTTCACTTCTATCGGTACAGATGGAAAACACGATACCGTGCGAGAACTTCACGGTTACGCGCCTTTTTACTTCCGGATGCCGCTCGATGGTTTCGGTGCGGCATGGAAACCGCTTATGGATGAACGCGGATTCTTTGCTCCTAAAGGCCTTACCTTCCCGGCGCGGGAAACGCCGGGGTTCGATGTGACGGTTGATCTAAAAAAACACGAATGCCTTTGGAATGGTCCGAGCTGGCCTTACGCAACCAGCGTTGCTCTCACGGCGCTGTATACCACCCTTCAAAGCGGCAATAAGGACCTTCCGGTAACGGGTTCGGACTTCGTTAGGCTTCTCAACCAGTACGCCGTGCAACAGAGACTTGTTCGGGATGACGGCAAAACGGTACCATGGATTGATGAGAATCTGGATCCGTTCACTGGTGAGTGGCTGGCGAGAAAGATCATGATTGGACAAAATGCCGCCGGCATCAGGAAAATGGCATACCGCGAACGTGGTAAAGATTACAACCATTCCACCTTCTGCGATCTGGTTATCGCCGGGCTTTGCGGCATCATACCGCAGGAAAACGGGAAAGTGACCGTTAAACCGCTCGCCCCGGAATCGTGGGACTGGTGGTGCGTGGATGGTATCCGTTATCATGGCCGTAATCTGACCGTACTATTTGACCGTGACGGCACACGTTATGGCAAAGGCAAGGGCCTAATCGTTACGGAATGACCAGACCAAAATCCGACCGTGTTAAACGCATAGCAGAGATCGCCTTTCGCCAAACCGCCGACGGTTATTATTGATTCCATTGCCAAGTGGAGTTTCCTTCGGTTATTACTACCGGCTGATTCTCTAGGCGGGACGCGGTAAAGCGGCCAGGTTCGTTAATCCAGAATCCGTACGGCGCAAGAGGATGCCCGTCCAATTCCCGAGGGACATTGCCAAGATTGGCAAGTATTCTGACCGGGCCGAATTGCGCACAGATAACCCCGTCATCGCTAACATCATCCAACGGCATACCGCGTTTGACTAAAGCGGAACGGTCGTGTATGAATGAAATAAGCGGCTGTCCAATATATCTGGCACAGACGGACTTTTGAAGCCGCGAAAGCAATTCATACCACCGTCTGACGTTCTCCTGCTCGACAAGGTTCTTTGCGTTTGAAACGAAACTCAGCCCGTATCCGGTAGCTAGTGTCCAAACCAGCGTGTCGTATCGACCCGGCATCACAAACTGCCCCAAATCATGGTGCGTGAAAATACAGTTTTCATGGAACATCCACAATGCGATCGGATACATCTCCCAGCAGGATGCCGGATAACGTTCCTTGAAATACCATTGCCAAGTACGCCCCGGCGTAGGAACATGTCCCCAACTCAAACCGCAGAGCATCGTCTGGAAATTCGCCGTCCGGTCCCATCCGTTTTCCGTCCCGATCGGAACATTGCGGCTGTCTTCGTCATTCATGTTTAGCATTCCCTCAATATAGGCTGCCGGATCAGGAGAGGACGAATTGGTATCGTACAACCATCTTCTTGCTCCGCACTGATCTTGGAACAGAAGATCGACAGGATAGTCAACGGTAAATTCGCGGACCGTTTTACGGTTTGCCATGCGGACAACTGGATGCCAATAGGTGATGGTCCAGCCGTCGTTTTTTGCGTACACCTCCCGACGGGGCTGTCCGTCCAACTGGCGCAACAGCGCGACATCTCCCGCAGACTCGAAACTTGGCCCTTTAGGATGATCGCACCACCAGGTCGGATTGGTGTACGGACAGAGCAAATGTCCGCTTGCGCGGGCAACTTTGAAAAATTCCGATAATTGTTCCGCCGTTCCGAACCGATGGTTAGGCGGTAGGTGGTCGGGATATTCCTTGTCAAACCCGCCTTTCAGATAATTGCAAATATGGATCAGAGCAGGCGAAGGAATTGAAGGCGTGAAACTAATCAAATCTGATGCGTTTGAATTAAGCTTTAGTAACGGCGATTGACGCAACTTAGCCAACACCGTCGGATTGATCTTATCCTCCAGCTTTCGGGTCAGAGCGTTGTCGGTTGAATACGCCTTCATATCCGCCTCAGCCGAATGTTGTCCAATCGTCATGCGCACAGCCGGGAAAACAAAAGAAGAACCGTTCTTGATACAGACTGAGAACGAGCGGCCACAGGCTCCGCCGCCTGGAGTTCCTGCGCACCAGATAGAACCGGGAAGGAAGAAACCGGACGGATCCCATTGCCAAGGTTCTTTTGTAGTGCGCGGCTGCACACGATAGAGCGCGGCGGTTCCGTTACGGCTCTCCAAACGCATGAAATCTGCAAACGCTGGCGGATATGGCACTTCATATCGCAGATATTTTCTTGGACGGAATTGATAGTGGAATGAAAACGCGGCCGTCTCAAACCAATTGCCGCCCGCCCGGACAAACGCACGTATTTCGTCCAACATCCGGTCATATCCGAAATTGGGATCGACCGGCAAATTCTCGCCATATGGATTGAGGACACACAAAACGTTTGGATTAGAAAGGGCGCTTGAAACGTCCTTTGGGGTTTTCAATTCGCAAAACTCCGCATTCGCCTGTTTTGCAACGCGACCCATGATTTCACGCCAATCCGTCACCGCCACGCTGCTCCATCCCGAAGTCCGGGGGCCGTTGTACAGGGAAATCAGAGCTATGTTTTTCCTGATCCCGTCCTGATGGGACGCCAACCGGAAAAGGACCGCCTCCACCGTTATGGTGGCAACCTCGCGGTCCTCCTGCCGAATTGGGCCTCCGAAACGCCAGAGCGCACCGTTGCCGCCTAAAGCGGATGCGGCAAAAAACGGCCCGTGCCGAGTGTCAAGAAGAACACGATCATACTGTCCGCTACGTGAAGCTCGGTTGGCGACCACGGCATGGCGGGACAATTTTTCTTCGGCTGCGGGGGAAAACCAACGGCGGCCCTCCTCGGTGACGGAAACCGGCACTTCAGGATCATGGACATCGCGATAGTTCAACGCGCCGCCAAAAATACGGTTGTAACCGCGTGGTCCAATGACTTGGGACTCCCACCCCGCGTCCATTGCATTGGAATGGTCGCTGAAGAACAGACTGTTCCAGGCAACCCCCAAACCCACGTTTCCGTCTTGTGGGAATATCAGGCGCCGCACGTCACCGGGTGAGAACCTAAGTTCACAAGGCAACGCAAGCGAAAGGACGGATTGGGCATTGTTCTTCACGGTTGCGCGAAAATCAAATCCCCGTCCCTCCGGCACTGCCGTTACCTCGACTTGAACTGTAACCGCTGGCGCTACGTATGACAAAATGCAAGACTCTGGACTGTACGACGACATCCGGAAACGATTAATTTCGTCATCCGGGTGAAACGTTGCGGAAGAAAGCGTAGTCTGGTCGACAAAAGTAATCTGCCAAAGGCCGTTCGTGCCGCTGCTCCACACCGAAACGGACGATCCCACCGGAACCACCGAACGGATCGAACCGTTCGCGTTATCCAACTCAAGCTTTCCGCAAGGTGCGGTTAGAACAACCGCATTTGCGCCACCCGCGAAAAACAGCAATCCTGAAACACAGACAAGAACTGACATCTGTTTCATTCCGCTCTCCCCTTCTGTCGTACAACGGCAACGCAAATCTAAAGACGCTTCGCCTAATTGACTTCGCCAAGGTTATCAATTATAAACAAGACAGTCAAGCCGCTTCTGGACATACCAATATCATGGTACATATCTCTGTAATTCACCCTTACGCAAAAGGTGTCGGTATACGCTCCCAAATACCAATCTTTTTTTTAAAATATTTTTCTCCGCCACGTAGTCTCATTTTCTTTCCCCGCCGTACTTCCCACGCGCAAGTCTCAAACAAACCCCGCCGCCTAGACTTTTCCGCCACAAAGTCTCATTTTGCGGTTGACCTTTCCGCCTCTTTCCGCTATCATCCCCGCCATGAAAG
>JAFTCL010000015.1 GCA_017454745.1 Kiritimatiellia bacterium | reverse complement strand
CCCCCCCCCCCCCCATAAAAACGGCTTGCTTTTTCCCGGAATGTTTGGTAGATTTATCTCGTCACGCTAAAGGCATGGTGTCTTTAGGTGGTGGGGTGGGGGTTTTGCAATTACCTCAGGTGTTTTTTGCTGCTTGGTCTAGTGATTATCGGCAAATTGGAGGTTGGTTCATGAAACTTAATGCGTTATTGGCGGCTTTTTCCGCTTTTGCGGGTATTATTCTTGGTGCGTACGCGCGCACAGTGAGCGTCGCGTCGCAGACGGACACATCAGTGACGTTCGCCTTTGGTGCGGCGGACGGCCTCGACTACGAGCTCTTTTTCGCGCACGGCGCGGCGGACGGCGATGAAGACAAGTACGCTTGGGACGGCTTCGAGAAGGTCGCCGACGTTGCATACGACCAGACAACGTACACGTATGAGGTGCCGGAAAACCTTCGCGATGGACGACTCATGCGCTTCTTCCTTATGCAGACCATCGGCGTCAATATGGCTAAGGAACTCGACTACGCTCGTTCCACCAGCGCCCAGTGGGTCGATACCGGCATCGCGCCGGCCGGGCGCACCATGGTCGACTTCCGTTTCGGTGATCCGGTCTACGCAAACCAGACCACGTTTTTCGGGCGCCAGTGGGCGGGAACGCGTTACCTTCTAAACCAGCAGTCGAACGAGTTCAGGTTCCACGGAAATGGATACAAGGTGGGCGGCCTGCCGACTCGCGGTGTTGACTACCGCTTTGTCGTCGACGACGATTCCTGCTGCCATCTCTGGACGGACGGTGTGGAGACGACCACCTACGACAGCAAGGCACGCTCTCTTTCCGGCTCCGGCAACATCGCCGTCTTCGGCTGCAACGATGGCACACACAATGCCACGTTCTCGTTTTACCGGATGAAGATATTCAACAACGGCACGTTCCAGGCGGATCTGATTCCCGCGATGGACGCGGACGGTAATGTCGGCCTTTACGATAATGTGAACAACAGGTTCTGCAAGAACCAGACTGCGACTCCGCTTGAGGCCGGAAATGTATATCCGCAGGCCCGCTTCGGCCGAGTGGTCGATTCCACCCCGTCGTTCAAGTTCCGCCGCTCCCTGACCGTGGCCTCCGCCACCGCCAATTCGGTGGAACTCGCGCTCGGCAACCCCGACGGCGCCGCATACAAACTCTACATTGCATACGGCGCATCCGACTGTGCGGCCGACAAGAATGCCTGGACTTCGTGGTTTGAAGTCGCGACCATCGCCGCCGACGCGACATCCTACACTTACACGCTCCCCGCCGCGCTCAAGGCTGACGGCGTCTTCTTCCGCTTCTTCCTTGTCAAGACTGACAATCTGCCATACGCATCCGAACTCGCCTCCATTGCCTCCACCGGAGCGCAGGGTATTCGTACCGGGTACATCCCGGACGCCAGCACGACCTTTGACTTTAAGTTCGGTGCGCTCTCCGCCACGAACGACAAGGCCGTATTCGGACAGTCGTGGTACTGGGGCGGCACATGGCTTTTCTGCTATCAGAGCAACGCGTTGAAGTTCGGTGGCGTAAGTACCACCGCCTTTACGCTTGATTCGGACTTGGATTCGTCCGCAGACTACAACATGTCGCTGAAAGATGACGGAACGCTTTACTTGAGCCACGCCGACGTAAGTCGCGCGTACAGCGTCACGCGCGCCGCGCATTCCCCCTGCGACCTCACGTTATTCAGCAACTATCCGGTCGGCTACGGCAGCTCGACACACTACTCTCAATACCGCTTCTATTCGATGACGTTGCGGGACGGCGGGCTCGTAGTGCGCGACTTAGTGCCGGTCCAGACCGCCGCCGGGAAAGGCGCGCTATTCGATAGTGTGACCGGGACGGTGTTCGAGAACATGACATCGACAGACTTCACCAAGGGCGCGGCCGTGGCGCGTCAGGGGTGGGTGTTTGCGACATCCGAGCCGTGTTATGCCGGTTCCGCTTCCGGCGCACCGACGCCAGTCGGCCTTTTGGACAGCATAACGCTCACGGAGGATACGGAGTGGACGTCTATCGCGAACGGTCTTGCTGACAATGCGACAATTGACCTCAACGGCTATGAATTGCACATTGCGGACTATTCGGCGTTCTGCGCAAAGTATGCCGCTTTTGACGGCGTTGGTTCGCTTCGCGTGACTGTGCCGGCGGACGAGACGCTCACCTTCGGCAACGGCGGCAAGCCGAAGCCGGTCTTCACCGGCAACCTCGTCAAGGACGGCGCGGGTACGCTCGTCATTTCGCAGGCGATGACTTATCTCACCGGTGTTACGGTGGCATCCGGAATTGTAAAGTACGGGGCGCAGTCGGTAATCGCCAACGGTATCACTGTTAAGGTGCTTGACGGCGGTGCGCTGGATATGAACGGAAATGGTAACGGGAATGTTCCAATCTACGATTTGGCTGGTACCGGCCCCGATGGGGTAGGTGCGCTCCGCAATACCGGGGGCGATGTTACCGCCGGATCGGCGCAGATGAAAGGGCTTACGCTTTCGGCGAATGCCAAGGTGGGAGGTACCGCCAACCTCGGCCAGATTAACAGTAGCCACAATACGCCGCAGTGCTTTGACTTGAACGGCTACACTCTAACAATCGACATTCCCTCCAACAAGGGATTTTGGCTTGCCTCGGCAAACAGCTCTTCGCCCGGCACGATTTACGTGAAAAGCGGTATCTTATATCCTTATAAGAACGACAAGGAGTTGAGCCTTCCCAATGTGGATGTCATCATCGATGGGACGGGTGCTTCGTACCGCATACCGAGTGACGGTTCAAAGAAAGCGACGTTCAAGTCCATCACCGCGATGAACGGGGGCAGTATCGAGGAGCGTGAGAACAGAACCTATTTGAAAGAGTTGACTTTGCTCGACGGATCCCTTGTCCCGAATTATGTCAAGTGGATCTATGTGGCGAACACGGTGATCGTCTCCAACGAGACGACCGATATTACGATCTATCCGCCGATTGAAGGCAACAGCACCTATTCGAAACTCTTAAAGTATGGCGCGGGAACGCTCTACATAAAGAACAACCACACCGACCAGAAGATGCACTCCGGTGCGGAAATCTTCGGCGGTACCGTGGTTATGGATTCCACGGCCTCGACGCTGAAGCCGGAGATCGCGATTTCCTCTTCGGCGGTTCCCGTCACGATTCACGCGGGAGGCACTCTCGATATGAGCAAGTGCACGAACGCCGCGCCGTTCAAGGTTACGACGCTCATTATTGAAGAAGGCGGCACGCTTCTCCATGCGGCGAACAACACGCTCAGCATTGCCGGCGCGGCCACCTACACCAAGCCCATGCCGTTTGGTACTTTCAATGGCACGATTGATATTTCGGCGGCGGTGACATTCGATTTGACTGACCTTTACTCTGGTGACTCTGCCCCGGCGGCGGGAACGGATGTTATGCTGCTTTCCGGCGGCGCGGGCCTGACGACGGGCACTTCCGGAAGCATTGTTGTCAATGGCTGCCCTTACGAACACTATGTGACGCTTTCTGACGGTGCGGCGGTGTTGCACACAAAGGCTGCGGATGCCCCGACTTACGACCCGATCAAGATCTGGAACGTTGGCGGTACGTTTGTATATGGTGCGAACGGTAACTGCTATCGCAGACCGCTTGCCGAACAACTGACGCAGATTGGATGGAATGTGCAGATGACTGGCTGGCGCACGGCGAATGCAAGCGCGGCTCTTACCGCAAATGACGCATGGAAGCGTCATTCGGGTATCGTTGATCTCGCGCTTAAGACTTCCGCCACCCGCGCCGGTATCCTTGAAGGTCTCGAAACCTACGCGGCGGCGGCGAACGAGCCAGACTTCACGATTTTCGTGTGCGGCGACAAGGATGTTGCCGACGGTGTGTCCGACGCGATGGTTTTGGCGAACTATAAGGCGGCCGTGACGCGCATCAAGGCGGCTCTCCCGATGACGACCGTCATCGCCTGTACGATTCCCGGCGGCTCGGCTACGCTTAACGCAGACATCGCGGCTTGGTGCGCCACGGAGGCGGATGTCGAAGCCGTTGACATCTCAAGTTCGATTACGGCAGCGCAGACTCAGGCGGAGTGCGAGGCGGTTGCCACCGCGATTAAGACGAAGCTCACATCGCTTGCGACGGCTAACGGCAAGAACAATCCGTCAACCTGGACGCGCCCGACGGTGACGCTCGGAGCCGAGAACAACGTGCCGTCCGCCTATCTCGATGGCTTCACGCGCGTGCGTTCCATTGAGCCTACGCCCACGCTCGGCTATGCGCAGAACCTTTACGCGATTCCTTACGCCTATGCCCCTGTGATGCAGGAGACGGGCATTGCGAAGGTGGGTTACTATATCGAACTGGTGCGCAAAGACACTGGCGCTCTGCAGGCACTCTGGTTTGACATGGACGCTCCCGGCACCACATGGGCGGACATCGCGCTTCCCGTAACGCACGCTCAGCGCAAGCAACAGACCGTTACGAAGCTCCACGTGTGGAGCAATTTCGGCGGCGTGACGCAGATTCCCGCCAACGATGACTCAGTGGAAGGCTACATCGAGTTCAATCCGATCAATTACAACGGTAACGACAGAACGGGTGCAGACATCGTCGCTGATCCGTGGGCTAACGCGTACGGCGTCAATGATACCATGACCACCTCCGGTTCGAACGGACACGGTTGCTTCCAGTTCTTCCGTAAGTTTACGGAAGCGAACGCATTCCCTGTCTCAGAAACGCTCTTCGCATACAACGGCTGGGGCAACACTTCGGCGGGTAATCGCGCAATCGGCATGGGAACTATCGCCAACTTCTCCATGATCGATTCCAACAAGTCGCTCGACTGGACATTCGTTTATGGCGCCGCAGGAAGCGATGCCGGTAACATCTCCGCTTCCGCCTACTCTTTCATCCGAATCGATTTCTGGGTGAAGTACACAGCGGCATCCGCGCGCACCGACCTTGCGAACTTCGTCTGGGCTGGGACGGACGGTACATTCGCTACTGTCGGCAACTGGAAGAAGGGCGATACGGTGGCGACTTCGCTCGCGAACATGAACATCCTTCTCCCCGAGAACGCGAACCAGTCGTTCAATTATGTTGGCTGGGATCCCGTGAACCTCTCCACTACAGTGTTCATGGTTGATGGTATGGCGACATTCCCTGAAGTTGGCGGTTTCTATCTGGCCGGACTCGACATGGGCGCAACTGGCAAGCTGGTGTACGACCCGACCAAGTTCACGTTCCGGCTCGTTGCGCCGCCGGTGTTTGTATCCGGCGCGAAGATCGCGCTCACCTCTAACTACGCCGCGAACACCAAGGGACGTTTCCTTTTGATGACGTGGAACAACGGCTCGCTCGACATGGATGCCGCCGCGCTCAACGCCATCTTCGACACGACGAGCGCACAAGGCGCGGACGTGAAAGTGTGGGCTGAAAATCTAGAACAGGGCGGCCGCCTCTGGCTCGACCTGAACTATTCCGCTGCGAAGGACCGTGTCAACGTCCTCTGCGTGGGCGACTCGATCACGCAGGGTAGTGACAGCAGCTACGGCAACTGGCGCACGGGCCTTATGAAGAAGCTCGCCGCCGCCGGATACGACCCGGTAGCCAAAGGACACTGGAAGGTCCACAGTGCGGATATTTGCGGTGCGGTAATGCCCGAAGAGTGGGTGTGGCACTCCGGCATCAGCGGTCAGCGTCTCGTCACTAAGGGCGGCGGCGGCACGATTGATGCCATTGAAACCATGCTCGACTGCGCGGGTGATGTCGATTTCATACTCGTCAAACTCTGCACGAACGACATCAACTCGAACAACGCGACGGCGGCGGAACTCTTCCCCGTCTGGACGAATCTGGTGTGGAAAGTACTCAACCAGAAGCCGCACGCGAAATTCATCGCCGGCGCGGTGGTTGATATGGCCGATAAGGCCGCCAAGAATGAGCAGGTAATCGCGTACAACGCGATGATGAAGAATGCGATAGAGGGCGGAATGTTCCCGGCGAAACGCACGTACTTCTCCGACCTCTACACGCCGTGCTACCGCTACGACGGTAGCGGAAACTTCATCACTGGCAGTTTCCAGAGCGCAACCGACCTCCATCCCGATTGGCCGGGCGAGGACAAGATGGCCGCGACGTATTGCGCAACGATTGAGGCCGCTATCGCGGACGATTTCGGCTTTGAACTTGGTGCTGCCGATACGACGGTGCCTACGACGAGCGGGGCCGAGAACAACGTGCCGGCCGATTATCTTTCCGGCATGACCCGTGCGCGCGTATTCGACATTGCGGCGAACGGCGGCACAACCCTCACTTCGCTTGGCTATGTGCCGTATTCCATCGTGAACGATGCGGCTCCGGCGGCGAACCTCTCGCGCGTTGGCTATTACATTGAACTCAAGCGCAGAGATGACGCGCTGAACGAATACCACGGCCTTACGCGCTGGATATGGGTGTCGATGGATGCCTTTGGCGACCGTACGCTCGATGACGTGGGCATTCCGCTCACCACCATCAACCAGTGCGTTGTGAGCCGTTTGCGCGTCAAGACGAATATGCCCGGCATCGAATCGACGGCGTCCGACGCGACGGACGTGCGCGGTTGGATCGAGTTCTGGCCGAGCCAGTATAACGTTGATCCGAGCGGCAAGCCAGACGCTCCGGCGAAGACCTTCCGGTGCGACTGGAACGACATCCGCTCGAACAATATGAGCGGCTACGGCTCAATGCAGGTACACCGCTTTACCCCCGGTGAGGCGAATCCCGCGCAGGTGATGTTCGCGTTCAACCGTTGGTCGGGAACGGACTGTTACGAAATCGGTATCGGCAACTTCTCGCACAACGGCAAGTCTATCGACTATACGTGGATGGGCGACGCGAATACGCGCGAGCGGATGAGTTCGCTTGCATACGAAGTGGCGAAGATTGAAATTTGGACCGCTTCCGATACTCCGCTGGACGCGGCGTTCGTGCGGGTGGATGAGATTAGTTCTCTTGGTTCTGATGTTCAGGTTACGGGCGAGGTGGTGAACTTCGGCGAAAGCGCGACCTCGGCTACGGTTACGCTTGAGTGGTCCACCGACCCGACATTTGCTACGGTGACCGGTTCCACGAGCGTTGGCGAGGTTGCCGAGCCTGGCGCGGTGACTGCTACGGTACCGGGGCTGGCTGCCGGCGAGACTTGGTACTTCCGCTTCACAAGCGTGAATAGCGCGAACGTAAGCGCGGCCAGCGCGGTCAGCGATCCGTATGAGCTTAGCGAGGGCGTTTGGAGACCTCAGACCACTGCCGATGTGTGGACTTCCATCGCGTGGCTCAAGAACGGCACGGGTTCGCCTGTGGCGTTCAATCCTGCTTGGTCGGCGAAGTTCGACGGAAATGAGACGACGAAGGTGGCCTCCGTCCAGGTGCCGGAGCATGTCACGGCCAAGCAGCTGCTGTTCGATTCCGCCGCCGATTACACATTGACTGGTTCCGGATTGATAACATCCGAAGGTCTTGTGAAGAAGGGTTCGGGTACGCTCACGCTCGGCGCGGCGGTACTCGCCGACACTCCCGACATCGAAATCCAGAGCGGTACGGTGAAGTTGGGCGATGATGCCGTCACCGGAGCAGCGGGGCAGAACGCCGGTACGATTACTGTTAAGAACGGCGGTCAGTTCGACCTCAACTACATCGATACGGCATCTGCAAACAACCGCCCGCGCGCTCAGATTACGTCCCAGAAGAAGTTCGTTATCGAGGGTTCGGGGCCGGATGGAAATGGCGCCATCAAGTCGTCCTACGCGAACACATACTGGAGCAACCCGCTCGGACTCGTCCAGATGACCGGCGATGCTACGATCGGCGGTTCTGGGCGTATTGACCTGCGCGGCAGTTCCAGCAATAACGCTGTAATTGGCCCGGACGACGCGACTCTTACGGTTAAGGTCAGTCCTTCCTCTGACTACGGTCTATACCTTGAAGGCGGGCAGATTTCCGTCGGCAAGCTGGTTGTACCGGAAGAAGGAAAACTGGGGTCCGGGTCGAACAACAATGTGTTCAACATTCCGAACGGTATTGACCTCTACGGTCTCTTCAGATTCTACAATGGCGATCCCGCGTGGAACGTGGGTGGCATTTACGCCTACGGCACCAATGCGCGCATCGGCAACAACAACGGTACTGCGTACGTGCGCACGCCTCTCACGGTGACGTCGGATACCACGCTTACTTTGGATGGTAGCGCGACGATGCGCTACACGGAAGTTGTCACGAACAAGGGCGAGATTGCGGTGTCGAATGGTAACCAATACCTCGAAGGGCCCCTTGTGAACGAAGGGAATCCCGTATTCAGAACGGGACGCACTGCATACGTTTATCCGTCGACGGTACAGGGCGATTCCCGCCTTGAGGTGACCGGCGGTAACCTCTACCTCTCCGGTCGCAGCGACTGGGGCGATGCCACACTTGACGTGACGCTCTCCGGTGGCGGTGGCCTCGTGATCGGCACGAACAACGATGGTTACGGTATGCCGAAGTTCGGAAAGAACAAGCTTTCCATCACGGCGGCGAGCGGTCATTCGGGCGTGGTGTACTTCCATCCTGCGACCTCAGCCACCATCGACGGGCTGACGATAAACGGCCCGCTGTATCACTTCCGTTCGCAGGGGCAGAACCCCTCCACCGTCGGTGGAGGTCCGGTGGTTGACATACGTGCAAACGACCTCGTGTTCTCTGCGAACAACTTCGAGGTTGGTACCGGCAACGGACGCGGCGAGCTGACACTCACCGGCGCGAACACGCATATTGCCGTTAAAGGCCTCTACACCAACTGGCGCGGTTCCCAGCCCTACGCTGGCTCGCTCATCTTTACCGACGGTCTCCTCGAAGTCGGATCAGGCGGCATCCAGGCGGCATGGGCCCAGCCGGCGCGCACCGTCTTCAATATGGAGAACGGCACGTTGCGGGCGACCGACAACTTCAACATCGGTAAGGCAGGTATGACCGCAACCTTTGGCAGTCCGAAGAAGGGCGGCAAGGTGACGTTTGACCTGAACGGCAAGAATGTGAAGTGGGGTACGGGCCTTGCGGGCGCGAGTGATGTCACGCTCACGGGTTCTGGCAAGTTTGCGCCGGATCGTCCCGGTATCCAGGGCATCCCGCTCGGCAAGTGGACGGTTGATTCTACGGGTACGGTCGATTTTAAGAACGCGGCCGGCTTCGCTGGCGGTCTTACGCTCTCGGAGAATGCGAATGTCACGCTTGACATTGCGGGAACCAACATGGTGGAGTTCCTGGCGTGGACATGGTCGGGCAACGCTTGGAACACCATGCAGCCCGCTTTCACCGGTACGACCCCGGACAGCATCACGCCGTTCGTCGCGACATCGCTCACGTACTTCAACCGTAAGGCATCTGCGATTGCGGACGTGAAGTACGGCAGCGGTTCGGGATTCAACTACCTCGGCGAGTTTTACGTGAGCGAGGAGCAGGAGGGCACGTGGTACTTCACCCACAACGGAGTCGTACACAACGGACTCCAAATCGACAACGTCGAACTTGACCGGGCGGGTAAGAACACCACCACCGAAAAGAGCATCGCGCTGACGGCAGGCTGGCACAAGTTCCTGATTTCCATCTACTGCGATGCCGCGAACCAGACCATCGGGCCGAGAAACAGCGGAACGGATACGATCTCGTTCAAGGCTCCTGGCGACTCGGCATACACCGTATTCGACTCCACGACCATCCCGTTGAGGATGCGCCAGGATGTCAAGGCCCGCACGAGCGTGAGGTGGCGCAAGTACATCAATCCCGCGAGCAACCTTGCCATCTACGATACGGTTGATGAGAGCGAATACGCCGCGATTGATGTCGTGACGAATTCGCTACAGGTTATTAATGTGAAGTATTCAACCGGCACGAACGCACCGCTCGGCGGCGCGTGCACGCGCTTCGACGGTTACTTCAAGGTGGAGCCGGAGCAGGAAGGCACCTGGACCTTCCAGGGACGTTTCGACGATCAGATCGCGCTCGATGTCGATGGACGGCGTCTCTTCACGGCCACCTCGAACGGTGCGACTGGCACCGGAAAAATTACGCTCCGTGCTGGCTGGCACAAGTTTGACATCCGGCTCGGCGACAACTCGACCTCCACCAGCGGAGGTTCGGGTGGTTACCTAACCGATGCCAACGGCAACACTACTTGCGCGTTGATGTTCATGGTAAACGGCGGAGTCTACAATGCGTTCGACGAGCGGTACCTGCCGATTGCCTACACGCCCGGTGACGCGCAGAAGTTTGAGCAGTCCGGTCTCGGCGGCGATATCGATCTTGCCGCCGGGTCCACGCTGGTTAACGCTCCTCGTGAAAACGGATTCTGCCCGATCTACGGCACGGTTAAGGGTTCCGGAACGTTCTCCGGTCCGTTCCGCTTCACCGGCGACGACAACTGCTGGGAAATCTCTGGCGATGTGGTTGACGGTAAGCTGGAGAATACGGTGTCGTTCGTGAATGCCGATCCGTTGACGCTCGCGGGGTTGAAGCGCATCCGTGCGCTGTTCGACGGTGAGCCGACCCGCTCCATCTATAAACTCGCGCCGGCTCCGTTGGGGCTTACCGAGGAAGCTGCGGCAGAGGTTGAGCTTTCCATTGTTGACGACAAGGGCAAGGACTATTCCGAGGACTTCGCGCTCGTCATCGAGGACGGTAAGCTTTGGCTGCGCAACAAGCACCCGAAAGGCACCTGCGTCATATTGATGTAATGAGCTAGCTCTAAATGCTGAACGAAACGGCGGTCTGCGGAAGCGGGCCGCCGTTTCGTTTTTCCGGTTAGGCAAAATCCGTGCGTGTTCCACCAGTTTTCGCTTTACATTGGGCGGAGGGTTGTTATATACTCGCTGCTGTTAATGGGAAAAGGTTTTCCCGTGTTTTTTAATGGAGGATTGTCATGAAGCGTGTTATGTTGGTTGCTTTGTTGATGGCGGGATTCGCCACTGTTTTCACCGGTTGCAAGAAGGAAGAGACGATCGGCGAGAAGTTGGACAAGGGTATCAACGCCACCGAGAAGGCCGCCAAGGACGCGGCTAAGAAGGTTGAAAAGGCCGCCAAGGACGCGGAAAAGGCCACCGAGAAGGCCGCTTCCGACCTGAAGAAAAAACTCGACGAAGCCACGAAGTAACCGGTTATGGCCGCAAATCTGCCGCTGAAAATCGGAGTGCTGGGATCGGGCGCGGGATCGAACATGCAGTCGATTCTGGACGCGATTATCGCCGGCACGCTTAATGCGGAGATTAGGCTGGTGCTGTCCGATGTGCCCGATGCCAAGATTTTGGATCGGGCGCGTCGGCACGGCATCCCTTGCCGCTGGCTGGACTGCTCCCCGTTCAAAACCAAGTTGGACGGCGAGGCGGAGCAGCGTTGCATCGGCTGGTTGCGCGAAGCCGATGTTGACACCGTGGTGTTGGCTGGTTTCATGCGGATCGTAAAGCCGGCCCTGCTGGCGGCGTTTCCTTGGCGGGTGTTGAATATCCATCCCGCTTTGCTGCCGGCTTTCCCGGGCGTTCACGGCTGGACCCAAGCCCTTGACTATGGGGCTAAGGTCGCCGGATGCACTGTTCATTTTGTTGATGCCGGAACCGATACCGGCCCGGTCATAATCCAGAAAGCCGTCCCCGTGTTGGAGGACGACACCCCGGAATCGCTGCACGAACGGATTCAGGTGCAGGAGCATTTGGCGTTTCCCGAAGCGTTGCGTCTGCTTGCCGACGGCCGGCTTACGGTCGAAGGCCGCCGGGTGAAAATCGCCCCGGCCGGATAGGCGGTGCCATGCGCCGCATCGGTTTGGTAGCTTTGGCATTGGGAATGTCCGGTCTCTTGGCCGGATGTTCCCTTTTGGTTTTTGTGTCGGCCGCTTTTACGATGGCGGCAGCCGCCTGGCTGATTGAATTGTGCCGTTACCGCTGCCATACCAACGCCTTTTTAAATCTGGGCGAGCCGGAGTCCGCGTTGCGCTTGCTGGCGGACGGGCTAAACCGGTGTGCCGACCGGGCACTGGCGGATGGGCGGCCGATATGGCTCCGGGTCGCGGTCGCGCCAGGCGTGTTCGATGCGGCATCGCGGTGTCGCTTGACGCTGAACCGGCGGGGCGAGCCGCTGTTGGAACGAGGCGGCAGCCGCGCCGTGCGGATTGCCGAACCACGGCGTTGGATTGCCGACCATCCGGTACCGTTCGCGTTGCCGCCCGGCGGGGTTTGCACGATAACCTTCCTGCCCGTTGGGCGCAGGGTACGGGTGGGGGCTGGCGTTCCGGCCGCCCGGTGGCCGGTGGCGGTGTGGTTCGCGCTGTTTGCTTTGGCGCTGGCTTCGTGTTTCTACGGGTTCCAAGTCCTTGGCGCGGCGGCGGCTGGTACGGCGGCGGCGTGGGCGGTCTGCCGACGCCAAATGTAAGTTTCGGCGGATTCATTTCGTTATTGCACTTTCCCCCTTTTTTTGATTAAATTACCGCATTCCCCTTGGGATGGCATTTTTATTGGAGTTTTTATGGATAGACAAGCGATTTTGGCGCGCGCCCGCGAGGTTATGGATACGGAAATCGAGGGTATGCGGATTGCCCGCGAGCATTTGGGCGATGATTTTGCGGAGACGGTTGAGTTGTTGTTCCAGACTACCGTCAAAGGCGGAAAGATAGTGGTTACCGGCGTGGGCAAAAATATGCATATCGCCGAGAAAATTTCGGCGACGCTGGCCAGTACCGGATCGCACAGCGTGGTGATGAATCCAATTCAGGCCATGCACGGCGACCTTGGTATCATCGCGGAGAACGATGTGTTGCTGGCGTTGAGCTTTTCCGGCGAGTCGGACGAGATCATCAAGCTTATCCCGGCTGTGCGCCGGCTTGGCATTCCGGTGGTGGGAATGGTGGGCAATACCGAAAACACGCTGGCCCGGATGAGCGACTTGGTGCTGTGCGTGGCCATCAATAAGGAAGCCTGCCCCTTCGGCATGGCGCCCACCACCAGCACCACCGCCACCTTGGCGGTAGGGGATGCGTTGGCGATGGTGATGATTGACCTGCGCAATTTCCGCAAGGAAAATTACGCCCGACTGCATCCGTCGGGCGCAATCGGGCGGGCGTTGGTGCTCCGGGTGGCGGACATTATGCGTACCGGCGACCGTTTGGCCCGGTTGGACACCGATGCCACGATTATGGACGCTATCGTGGCAATGACCAAAGCCAAAAGCGGGGCGGCGCTGGTGGCGGGGTCGGACAACAAGCTCGTCGGTATCTTCACCGATGGCGATCTGCGCCGCCGCCTTTCGGGCGGCAACGTGGCTTTGGACAGTCCGATTACCGAGGTGATGACCGACAATCCGATTTCGGTTCAGGATAACGCTTACGCGGTGGATGTGTTGCGGGTGTTTGAGAAATACCGGATCGACGATCTACCGGTGGTGGATCGGGATGGCAACCTTTCGGGATATGTCGATATTCAGGATCTGCCGAAGATGAAGGTGCTTTGAACCGCAGTTCCGACCGCAGCGGGGTAACAAGTGGAGCAGTCTGTTTTTTCGTGGTTTCAGCGTGGCGGCCCGGTGATGTGGCCAATCCTCATCTGTTCCATGCTGGGACTTACCGTGGCGTTTGACCGTTTTTTCGCGCTGTTCAAATACCGCGCCGCCAACCGCTGTTTCCGCAAACAGGAGTCCGAAATGCTCGAACTGTTGCGGTCGGGGAAGTGTGACGATGCCGCTGCGATTGGCGCCAAGAGCAAGGATTCTCCGAACTGCCGCGTTATCTCGGCCGCGCTTGAATGCCGGGAAAACTTTAGTGACGCGCTCGCCGCTGCAGCGCAATTGGAGGTTAACCGTCTCCGGCGTGGGATTTCGTTGCTCGACACTTCGGTTACCGCCTCCCCGATGTTTGGGATTTTGGGTACGGTGCTGGGCATCATCAATACCTTCGGGGCGCTTAACGCCGGAGGGATGGACAATCCCGTTGCCGCCACCGCCGGTTTGGGCGAGGCGCTAATCACCACCGCGGCCGGTTTGGTCGCGGCTCTGATGTGCCTGTTCCCGCTTAATTTTCTGATTTCCCAGCTCCAGCATCGCACCCGTGATCTGGAACAGTTTATCCTGCGGGTGGAATCCGCTTATCGGGCGGGACGGCCAGAATGAAACTAGAGTCCGGTTTCGAGAACCGCCGCGGACGGCTGGAGATGGTTTCGCTAATGGACGTGATGTTCCTGATTCTGGCGTTTTTCATCTACTCGATTTTTTCGATGACCGTTCATCGCGGGTTGCGGGTTAATCTGCCCGGCGGTACCGGAGAGACCCAACGCGAGGAGCCGGTGGTGGTGAGTATCGCCGCTGACGGAACGTTGGCTTTGAACCGGCGCATGTTTCCGGACGAGGACGCGTTGGTGGAGGCGATTCTTAAAATGGGATCTGCCGACACTTCGGTGTTGATCGCAGCCGATCGCGACTCCAAGCTCGGGTTGGGAATTTCCCTGCTCGAAAAAATGCAGCGTTCGGGGATCAGTAAAGTGGCGTTTCAGGTTGACCGTAAAAAACCATGACTGACCGAATAACCGGATTCTCTTGCGCGGCATTGCTCCATGCGGCGATATTTGTCGCGGTGGGAATACATTGCCGACATGCGGCGTCGTTGCCTGTCCTGCCGCCGCAGGCGGTCACCGAGCCGATTACGTTGAGTTTTCGTGCCGCCACTGGTAATTCCGTCGCCGAGGCCCCTGAATCGTCGCTTCCAGAGGAACCGCCGCCGGCGGAAGTTTCTCAATCTCCCGTTTCTTTTGAAAACGCCGCCGCCGAAACTCCGCCACCATCAACATTTGCTCCGTTGGAAATGCCGACACCACGGTTTGACGCGGTTGCGGATAATCCCGTGTCCGATAAGGCTACTGTTCAAGAACTTGGGGCGGCAGCCGCTCCTACTGCGCCACATGCGTTGTCAGGGGCAAAGACTGGCGGCTCGTTGTCAGGCCCCGAAGATATCGCCGTCCCGGAAACGTTTGGCAATTCTGAGGTGGCGGTTTCCGCGCCAGCCGCCGCGCTCAAGGGGATCCGTCCGGCCTATCCCTACGCTTCGCGCCGCCGGGGCGAGGAGGGTACGGTCAAATTGCGCATCACGGTTTCCCGGTCCGGGGTGGCGGAAACCGTGGAAATCGCCGAAAGCAGCGGTTACCGCGCTTTAGACCAGGCGGCGGTTGCCGCCGCTTTGCAGGCCAAATATCTTCCGGCCACCGATCGCGGCCAGTCCCGGCAGGACACCATCATTCTGCCGGTAAGTTTCAAATTGACCGGGCAGCGCCGTTAATCCGGCGCCGCCCGGCATCTGTTTTACAGTTTGTTCTAACGTACCACGGAGTAGCTGCCGGAGACGTATTCCTTGGGGGCTTCGCCGGGTATGGTCACAGTGGCGGTGGTATTAGCCGGAACGGTGAAATTCCAAGTCCACTTGCCGTCGCTGCCGTAACTCCATTCGCTGCGGATCGGGCCGTAGGCGGAGTTGAAGCTCGCTTTCACATGGCCCATGCTCGGATCCGGTATCGGAGCGAGAATGATGTGCTTGAAGCCTGGCTGAGCCACATCCTCCTGTATGCCGGCCATTGTGCCGTACATCCACGCCAGCACCGCGCCGTAAGCGTAGTGGTTGAAGGAATTCATCCCGGCCGAGCCGAAGCCGTCTTTCTTGGTGTAGGAGTTCCAACGCTCCCAGATGGTGGTCGCGCCCTGATCCACCGAGTACAGCCAAGAGGGGTTCTTGTGCTGGAGCAGCAGCGTGTATGCCATCTTCGGTTCGCCCACAACGTAGGTGATGGTGTCCATCAGAATGGAAGTGCCGAGGAATCCGGTCTGGAGACAGTCGCCGTGGTCTTTGAAGTTCTGGAGCAACGCTGTTTTGGTCTTGGCCATCGCGTCGCCCTCCAACAGTCCGAGCTTAAGCGCGAAGAGCGCCGGGGTTTGCATGTCGCGGAAGACAGGCAGTAGCATACCGTCTTTGGCATCCACGAACTCCTTGCGCAGATAGTCGAGCGCGCGTTTGGCCATAATGTCGAACTTAGCCTGACCATCTTTTTTCCCGATCGCCGCCGCCATGGTTGACATCATGCGGCAGTCCCACAGCCAGTAGCAGCCGCCGAGGTAGTTCCAGTAGGTCAGGGCTTCGGGGCGGGGGACGCGACGCCCCTTCTCGTCCTTCATAAACGCGCCGCCGCCGCAGGATTCGAGCTTTTCGTAGCTGAGCCAGTCCGCCCACTGGTAGTTGCCGTTCTCCACGCCGGAGCGGTACTTTGACTTGTCGAGGTACGATACGAACCTGTCCATCGCGTCCCAGTTTTCGGAGATGATCGTCGTGTCGCCGAACTGTTTCCAGACGGTGTAAGGCACGATTACCCCGGCGTCGGCCCATCCGAGCCGATGGCCTTCGTTTCCGTACTGCGCAAACGGGGCGACTCCCGGGAAGGTGCCGTACTGGTCAACGCTGTCGCGCATGTCGCGCATCCATTTCAGGAAGAAGCCGTAAACGTTGGCGTTGTAAGTGGCGGCTTCGGTGAACACCTGCGTGTCTGCCGTCCAGCCAAGGCGCTCGTTGCGTTGCGGGCAGTCGGTGGGCACGGAGAGGTAGTTGGAGTACTGTCCCCATTTGATGTTGGAGATGAGCCGGTTGACATCATCCACTCCCGTTTCCAGCGTGCCGGTTTCAGAGCACTTGGGGATGGAGGTGACGGGAACGGAACGGATTTTTTTGATTGTCACCTTCCCGGTGGCGGTGATGGAGACGTAGCGGTAGCCGAAGAAGGTGAACGTGGGGCGGTAGGTCTCCACGCCGTTACCGGCGAAGGTGTAGTTGAGCGTTGTGTGCGCTTTGCGGTAGTTGGTGAAGTAGGCCGACCCTTCTGGGCCGTCGCAGCCGCGCTTCTTGGCGCCGTTGCCGTCGTTAAGCATCTCGGCGGGCCGCATCGTAAGTGTCGTTCCGGCATCGGCTGAGAATGCGAAGTCTGGCACGGCGGCGGCGTTTTGCGCGAAGTCCACGACCAGCGTCTCGCCTTTGTCAACCACCACCGCATCGCCGTCCTTGTAACGGCGGAGTTTTTTCACCACGCCGAACTCATCGTCCTTGGCCCCTTCTGCACCTTGCCACACGTACATTTCCGCCGGGACGAGCGCGATGTCCTCGCGCAGGCGAATTGTCGAGCCGCGCATCGGGAACAGTTCACCCTTGAATTCGGTGTTGATTTCGGCGGGGCGGAAGATTGTCGGAAGATCGCTCTCCTTGGCGGTCATCCAGTCGGTCTTCACCCGCGCGTCATAATCCTCGCCGTCAAAGATCGCCGCCCGCAACACCGGTCCGGTAGTGGCGGAACGCCATGTCGTATCCGTGCCGACGCGCTTCTCAGTGCCATCGGAATAACGCAGGATGAGTTGGGCGCGGAAAGCGGATTTCTTTCCGAAGAAGTTTACGATTTTGTCGCGCCACCAGCCGGAAGAAACCTGGGCGGCGAAGGTATTGGAATCGTTCTGCCCCGTCTTCATCAGGTGGGTGACATCGTATGAAAACGAGTACTTCGTTTTCGCGTTGTGCGTGAAGCCGGGTTTTAAAAAATCCCTAACCAACGGGCTTCCCGCCATTTTGCAACCCTTGCGCGACACGGGCTGACCGTTAACGTACGCCTCGAACGCGCCCAAGCCAGCCACCGTCCAGAAAGCCTCTTTGACCGTTTTGCCGTTGGCAACGGTTTTCACGAAACAGGCGGTGCCGTCTTCCGCCTCCTGCTTGTGCAGAAGGTCTTCCGCCGGTCCGCGCACCTTGGCATCCGCCGCGGAGATCCAGCTTGCCCCGTCCCAGTCCGCTGCGGAGAAAAGCCCGGTCTCAAAAGCGCTTTCGGCCGGTTTGAGCCAATTGCCGTTTTCATCCTTCACGCTGACCTGCCATAGGTATCTGGTGGCACCCTTCAGCGCCGGGCCGGTGTATTTAATACCCACGGAACCGGATCCCGCGATTTCGCCGGAATCCCAAACCTTATCCGTTTTCTCCGCGTTGGTGAAAAGCTGGATACGGTAGGCGGACTGCGCCGCGCCACAGCGTTTTGAGCACATTTTCCACGCGAAAACCGGGTACGCGTCGATATTGGCCGGTGCCACCAATTGGTTGGTGGTCAACCCGACCGTCCGAGCCTCATCGCCGCCGTTGAACAACTGGCAACCCGAAACCGCCAATAATGTCAAAGCCATTTCCGGCAAGACCGATTTTTTCATTCAACCCTCCGTTAAAAACGTAAACACAATAGAAAACTGTAAAAATGATAGCAAAAATGGCATCGCCCTGCAAGCGGTAAGATGCTCATGCGGCAAAAGGCGCGTCAATGTCTTAAAAAACACCTGCCAAGCCAATTACCGTTAAGTTGCCACGTTAAAATCAAATGTAATGCTTTTGGATCAAAATCCGCAGCGAATTTTCGACATGCGAATGTCTTTTTGCCAGATACCCAAAAGTAATTGCACTACCGGTGTTTTTTTGGTATCTTAATAGTCGAAAGGGGATTTTTACTATGAAACGTACTGTTTTGGAGTTGTTGGTTTTGTCCGGTTTGCTGTTGGCCACCGAAAATGTGTTTGCGCAGCAGCCTGGAAGAGATAAAGACCGTGACGGTCGCCACCATAACCCGTCGGCGCAACCCGCCGCCGTGCCGCAGCGGCCGCAGTCGGCACCGCAGACGAAACCGGCCCCTCAGGCAAAACCGGGTCCACAGGTAAAGCAGACCCCGCAGCCGAAACCCGGTCCGCAAGCCAAACCGGCCCCGCAGACCAAACCTACCCCGCAAGCCAAACCGACCCCGCAGGTGAAGCCGCCGACTCCGCAGCCGAAACCTGGCGTTACGCCGCAACGGCCGCAACCGGCTCCGCAGGTGAAGCCGCCGACCCCGCAACCGCCGGCAAAACCGGTAGTCAAACCGGCGCCGGATTACCGTCCCGGCCACAAAAAGTATGCGTTGCGCAAGCCGCCGTTCGCTGCAGACCATTATCGGGGTTGGACTTCAGTTCTTAAGCACCACCGTTACCTGCTCACGGAAACCTTTACCCAGAGCCGCGTGTTGTTGCCCATCGGCCATGATATCGAATTCGAGTTGGAAGAAGATTCCGCCCGCGGGTACCGCTGGTTCGCGCGCTTTGATCCCCAGATGGTGGATGTGGACATCGACCACCACCGTCCGGACCGCCGCCACTTCTGGTCTTTAAGCCGTCCGTCCGGCGTCCCCGGATATGCCGAGATTGAGATAGAGGCGGGGCATTATTTGGGCGGAACGATTGTCGAGCTGGTTTACGCCCGCCCGGACGAGTGGGAGCGCGGCATCGATCCGATCCGCGTGATTGAGGTTTACGTAGAAATAGTGCGCTAACCTGCGTGTTGGCGTTGGAGATCGGCAATGAGAAGAGTCGCGGCGTTTTTGACGGTGTGGTCTGTGGTTTTGTTTTCCGTCCTAGGGGCGGCTGATCGGGAGCCGAGTACCACATTGGAGGTTACCTCCCAGCCCAACGGAGTTACGGTGTGGGTTGACCACGTGAATCGCGGGGTGACGCCGTTGACGCTTACCGACCTGCCGGCCGGCCCGCATCTGCTGCGGTACACCATGGACGGTTACGACGACGTGTTCGAGACCGTCCAGGTTACGCAGGGTGCAATGTCCCGCGCTTCGCAGAATTTGCGGCGCACCAAGGGATTGTTGCTGCTGTTGACCGATCCAAAAGGTTGCGAAGTGTCCGAGAACGGGGTTTCGCTTGGCGTTACGCCGCTGATGATCACCACCTTGCCCGTGGGGACGCACCGGTTGCAGATTTCTTCTGCCGGCTATCAGACCAAACTGCTTGAAGTTAAGCTTGAGGGGCGTACCCCGCTCCGGCAGGAAGTTACCCTGATGTCGGACTCCGGAACCATTAATCTGACTTCCGACCCGGTGGGCGCGGAAGTGTATGTAAATGGCATCCTGCGCGGAAAATCTCCCTGCAAAATCGACCGGATCCCCGGCGGGCAGGTTACGCTTGAACTGAAGGCGGACGGTTTCCAGCCGCACTCGCGGGAAATCTCGATGGCGGCCGGCGAGGTTCAGGCGGTGGATATCCGCTTGCAGCCGCTGCCGGGTACATTGCGCATCGTGACCATCCCGGACGGCGCCCGCGTGTACGTGGATAACGAGTTCCGGGGCAACGCGCCGTACGACTGGGTTAACGTTAAGCCCGGTCAGTACCGGGTGCGGGTGGATATGGCGGGCCACGAGTCGGCCGCGCGCAATGTGACCGTGGAGCAGGGGGCCTCGGCGACCGAAGAGTTCCGTCTGGTCCGCAACACCGGCCGTATTGAACTGATTACTGCGCCGGCCGGGGCGATGGTTTTGGTTGACGGCGAGAAACGCGGTCTGACCTCCACCACCAAACGCGACACCACGGCGGTTTCCGATCCTTACGCGATGGACGATGTTCTGGAGGGCGAACACGAAATCACGGTCTTCCGGAAGGGTTACGCCCAGCAAAAACGGAAGGTTACCGTGGTGCGCGGCGAAACGCTGACACTGCAGTTTAAACTGATTCGCCAGTTTATCCCCGATTACGAGGTGACCACCATCCGCTCCTACTACAAAGGAGTGCTGGAGTTTAAGAACGACGAGGGTATCCGGATTGAGATTTCCCCCGGCGTTAGCCAGACCATCCCGATGAAGGACGTTAAGAAACACGGTTACATCCGGGAAGAAAACTGAGGGCGGCGGTTTGTCAAGGATTGAGTATCCGGTTGACCGCGTTATCGGTGGCATCGCCGCTTCGTTGGTAGCCAATCGTTGCGTGGTACTGCAATCGCCGCCGGGATCCGGAAAAACCACCCGGGTGCCGCCGGCTTTGCTCGATGCTCCGTGGTTGGCCGGACGTAAAATCCTGATGCTTGAACCACGTAGGCTGGCGGCCCGTTCCGCCGCCGCTTATATGGCCCGCCAGCGCGGCGAACGGGTTGGCGACACCATCGGTTACCGGATCCGCTTGGATAACCAGACGGGGCCGCATACCCGCATTGAGATTCTGACCGAGGGTATGCTTGCCCAGCGGTTGATCCACGACCCGGAAATCCAAGACACCGGGCTAATCATATTTGATGAATTCCATGAGCGGAATCTGGCGGCGGATTTCGGCTTGGCCCTTGCGCTGGATGTGCGGAATGCGCTGCGCCCGGATTTGCGGCTGATGGTGATGTCCGCCACGCTCGATCCGGTCCCGGTCGCCGAACATTTAAACCGGGCTGACATCCATACCGCCGAGGCGCGGCTTTATCCGGTCGAAACCCGTTACCTGCACCGCCCGGCCACGGCGCCGATTCCGGCGGTTGCCGCCGAAGCGGTGGCACGGGCGGTACGGGAAGAGTCCGGAGACGTTTTGGCGTTTTTGCCCGGCGAGGGCGAAATCCGTTCCGCCGACGAAATGCTGTCCGAAGCCCGTTTGCCGCCCGAGGTGACGGTGTTCCCGCTCTACGGGGCGTTGGATCGGTGCGAACAGGATCGTGCCATCGCGCCATCGTCGCCGGGACACCGCAAGGTGGTGCTGGCCACCTCAATCGCGGAATCGTCGCTGACTATCGAAGGGATTCGGGTGGTGGTGGATACCGGCTGGATGCGGGTGCCGCGTTTTTCTCCCCGCACCGGGATGTCGCGCTTGGAAACGTTGCGAATCACCCGTGACCGCGCCGACCAGCGACGCGGGCGGGCGGGACGTCTTGGCCCCGGGGTTTGTTACCGGTTGTGGGATGAATCAACCGACCGGCAGTTGGAGCCGGAATCGCAGCCTGAAATTTTGGACGCGGATTTGGCATCTACGGTGTTGCAGTGCGCGGAGTGGGGGTGTTGCGACCGGTTGGGGTTGCCCTGGTTGACCCCGCCGCCGGATTCCGCTTGGCGGCAAGCGGTGGAACTTTTGGAAGAGCTCAAAGCTTTATCCCGCAGTACTGGACGGGCCAGTCCCGCTTTGACTCCGTTGGGTAAGAAACTGGCCGCATTGCCGCTGCATCCGCGGCTTGGATACGCGGTGGAGCGGGCTTGCCGTGCGGGTTGCGGCGAGACCGCTTGCTGGTTGGCGGCGGTGATCAGCGAAAGCCCCTCGTTGGGTTTTATGCGCCGTGAGACCGACCTGCGCCGGGTGTCGGATTATCTGCTCGCCCATCCCCACCATCCGGTGAGCCAGCGGGCGGGGCGGCTTAAAGCGCAGTGGGCGGGCGTTACCGGGGCCAGAGACCGTGCCGCCGTGTCGGAAGGCGTAATTTTGGCATGGGCTTTTCCCGACCGGGTGGCCAGACGTCGCAACAACGCGGCGGGAACGTACCTGATGCGTTGCGGGCGGGGCGCGGTATTGGACACAGATGACCCGCTGTTGCGGGAAGAGTGGCTGGTGGCGGTAGAGTTGCAGGACGGTTCCGCCGACGCGAAAATCCGCTTGGCGGTGCCGATTACCCGCGAAGAGGTTTTGGATAATTTCGGCGGCGACTGCAAATTGACCCGAGAAGTGTTTTGGGACAACTCCTCGCAGTCCGTTCAGGCGGTGCGGCGTCAACGTCTCGGCTATCTGGTGTTGAGTGAAGGTAACGATCTCCATCCGGAATCCGAGCAGGTGGCGGCGGCGCTTTGCGCGGGCATCCGTGGCAAAGGTGTCGGTCAGTTGCCGTGGAGTAAGGGAGCGTTGGCGCTACGGGATCGGGTGGAGTTTTTGCGCCGGACGTTGCCTGCGGACGGTTGGCCGGATTTTTCCGATGCCGCGCTGGCGGATAATCTGGAATCTTGGTTAATGCCGTTCTGTTTCGGTGTTACCAAATGGAGCCAGTTGGAAAAAGTGGACTTGGCCACCGCGTTGCTGGCGGTTCTGGACGCGTCCGGCAAGAACCGGGCCAAACTTGATGCTGCCGCACCGACGCACGTAACCGTACCCAGCGGATCAAGAATCCCGATTCGCTATAGCGGTGAAGCGCCACATCTTGAAGTGCGCATTCAGGAAGTGTTCGGAATGTCCGAGACCCCGAAAGTCGCAAACGGAAAGGTTCCGGTGGTGATGCATTTGCTCTCGCCGGCGCAACGTCCGGTGCAGGTTACCAGCGACTTAAAAAGTTTTTGGTCGGTCGGATACGCTTTGGTTCGCAAAGACTTGCGCGGTCGCTATCCGAAACATTATTGGCCGGAAGACCCGACTCAGGCGGTAGCCACCAATCGGGTACGGCCTCGTATGGATTAGCCAAAAAAATATCGAACGGCGGCTGTGTGGAAAAGCCGCCGTCCGATAACTAAACCATGCGCCAGGCGTTTAGCGCAACGGTTAAATTGCTCGCGGCAATTGCCTCAATTCAAAATCAAATAGCCCCGTCGCAGGATTTGCCGCAATGCGGACAAACGCATCCTTGACTGTTGTCGCGCGGCCCGAAGCCTTGGGGATGGCCGAAGCCCATGCGGTCGCCGTTGCGGTGCGGCCCGAAACCCATGCGCCGCTCTCCTCCGCGTTGCTGCGGCCCGAAGCCTTGGGGACGGCCGAAGCCCATGCGGTCGCCGTTGCGTTGCGGCCCGAAACCCATGCGCCGCTCTCCTCCGCGTTGCGGCCCGAAGCCTTGGGGACGGCCGAAACCCATGCGGTCGCCGTTGCGGTGCGGCCCGAAACCCATGCGCCGCTCTCCTCCGCGTTGCGGCCCGAAGCCTTGGGGACGGCCGAAGCCCATGCGGTCGCCGTTGCGGTGCGGCCCGAAACCCATGCGCCGCTCGCCGTCACGTTGCGGCCCGAAGCCTTGCTGGCGTCCGAACCCCGGGCGGTTGAAACCGTTGTGGCGCGGCCCGAAACCCATGCGTTGGTCGCCGCCGCGCTGCGGCCCGAAGCCTTGGGAACGTCCGAAGCCCATGCGGTCGCCATTTTGTTCGCTTTGGCGGGTTTCACAATCGGCACAGTCGCCGTCGTTTCGTTTTTCATATCTCGGAGAGTCCTTGTCGTTTTTGCGGCACTCATGATTGGGCTGCGCTAAACAGCAGGAGACTAAACCTAACACGAGCATAATTGATAGCTTTTTCATTGATTGATCCTTTCTTTTTGGTTTTGTTTCAATGCTTATAAAAACGCAATCGGAAGCCCAAATATTGGGGCTTTTGTGATTTTTCAAGTTTTTCTTCCCCTGATCCCTAATCCCTTGCCTATAACTTACCGTTCAGCCGCAAGACTTCGGACTTCAGACATCAGACTTCCAGACTCCGCTTCTCAACCCTCCCCCGCCTCACGTTATCCTCATTTACATTCCCGTGCGAAGCGTCGGCGGCGGGCTATCCCCCCGATCCCTGATCCCTAACCCCTAATCCCTATTCCCTAACCCCTATTTTTCTCGCTTGCATTCTTCGCGGCATTAAAATAGAATGTGTCTTATTATGAAAAAACTTACTGCATTGTTTTTGTCGTTGTTGGCGGGCGCGGCGGTCGGCGAAGAGGCGGTTGCCGTGCCGGACTTTGTGCGTGGGCATGAAAACATCGAATGGTCGATCGGCTATGCGTTTCATTTGACCGACTCGAACCAGCGCTTGCCGCGGGTGTTGTTGGTGGGCGATTCGATTTGCAACGGTTATCAGGGCGAAGTGCAAAAGGCGCTGGAAGGGTTGATGAGCGTTAGCTATTGGGTTTCATCCTACTGTGTGACCAGCCCGCGATACCTAAAGCTGTTGGAATTTTATTTGGAAGAGAGCCCTTATGAGGTGGTGCACTTCAACAACGGGCTGCATTCGCTCGGCACACCCGATGCCGCGTGGGAGTCCGGATTCCGTTCGGCATTGCGGCTGATTAAGGAAAAGCAACCCCGCGCAAAAATCGTTTTCACCACTTCGACCCCGTTGAAGGATGTTGGAAAAACCGCCAAGGCAAAAGCCCTGAACGAGATCGGACGGCGAGTGGCGAAGGAAGAGGGGGTGAAGTTGGAGGACGACCTCTTTTCGTTGCTGGATCCGTTGGATCGGAACCAAAACTGGACGGACGTTTTCCACCACAAACCGGCGTTGCGGAGAATGGAGGCGGAGCAGGTGGCAACCGCCTGCGCGGCGGCGGCCGGGATCAACACCGCCATCGTGCCGCGGGGCAAAATCCAAAATGACTGTTACGATTTCTACGCCCGCCACGCCAAAGTGCTGGCTGACCAGAAAAAGATCAACCCGCAAATCGTGTTCGTGGGCGATTCCATCACCCACTTCTGGTGCGGACGGGAATCGATTGGAATGGCGGAAGATTCCGGTACGTTGCCGCGCTGGAAAAAGGCTTTCGGAAATTACCGTACGCTCAATCTCGGTTTCGGGTGGGATCGAACCTGCAATGTGCTGTGGCGGTTGAACAACGGCGAGATGGCCGGACTGAATCCGCAGCTAATCGTGTTGCACATCGGCGGCAACAATTATTCCACCACCAGAGAGTGGTGCGGTAACAGCCCGGAAGAGGTTAAGGACGGGATTTTCGCGGTGTTGAAGAAACTCCATGAAATGGCGCCGCAAGCCAGAGTAGTGGTGATGGCCATATTCCCGTTCGGGGAGCGGCCGGATCATCCGAACCGCGTGAAGTCGGTGGAAACCAATCGGATGCTGGCGGCGGAAATCGGGAAATTCCCGTATGCGGAATTTCTGGACATTACCGGCAAGTTGATTGGCGCGGACGGCATTTATCCCAAGTCATTGGCGAACGATTTTGTGCATCCGACCGATGCCGGTTACGACATTTGGTCCGAGGCGCTCCGCCCGTATTTGGAAAAATACGTCAAGTGACGGATAGATAAATGAAACGGGAACGTTTCGCGTATCGAACCGGGGCGGAAATTGCTTATAGTGTCAGTGGTACGCTGGCAATTAATAATGTCGGCGTACCAACGTTGCGATATCCCTGACCGTAAAAGCGAACGGATGCGGATTTGTCGATCCTGCGGTGATTACGGCGATTGACGGATTCAAACTTTCGAACGGATCTTTTTCGCTTTATTCGGATGCCATAGTGGATGCCGAGAAGATTGACGGCACGGATTTGGATGACCGCGGGTGCGGGGAGGCGGTCGGCTCAAACATGGCCGTGATGACGGGGTGGGGGAAGCTTGCCGGTTTTGCCGGATTGGCTATAACGACAACGGTTTTTAGCCGCAAAGATTGCATAGGGCGCAAAGATTTACACGCTCTACACGTTCTACACGGTTAAGGTTATCAAGATGATTTCATGATGACTTTTGACTATATCTCAATTTTTAACAGGGATATAGTCAAAAGTCGATTGATGCGCCCAGGGAGCGGTTCGATGCGATTGTGCCATTATTTCACCGCGCATCGAGCGGGTGGGGTGCGCCATGCCATAGCCGCAATTCACGCGCCGTTACGTGAACAGATCATCAAGCGTCACCTCGGAATTGACAATCGCGCTGTTTGCGTTTCGCTTGATCCCATTAGACGTTATCATCGTCAACATGAGACCTTTATTCGTACCGGTCGCAGCGCGGAACAGTTCAAGCCGGCGTCGCAGTTTGCGGTTCTCGTCATCTGTAACCACATACGCATCGGCGGAGAATTTCATCTCGCAGATATTGATGACATGGTCACTTCGGTCTATCAGCATATCAATCTGTACCTTCTGACGTTCAGAGTCTTCCGTTTCGCCTCGCCAGGAATAGACATCGGAAAGCACCCCTGATATGCCAAGTGCGCGTTTGATCTGGGGTATATGCCAGAAACATATCCGCTCAAAAGATAAGCCCCTCCAGTTATTGATAGCCGGCTTGTTGTACGAAATCTCCCAAAAATGTTCGTCGTTCCCAACACGTTCCTTTAAAAACTTGAAGTGGAAAAGGACAAAGTTGTCTATAAGCTGAAATATGGCACCCTTCTTTCTGGTACCGATTATCGGATTCCTTCGGATAAACCCGCATTCTTCAAGCTCGCACAGATAACGGCTGATCTCTCCTCCACACGGTGATGGCATCTTCGACAACAATTGATTACGCGTCATTCCGTCCGCCCGCGAAGCAAGTACGGATACGATCTCGACATATTTCCTTTCGTGCTTGAAGAGCGAGGCGAACAGTCGAGAAAACTCATTCTCAAGCTCCGCGTTTTTTGCGAAAAACAGGCGGTCAAAGTTCTGCGCGGCACTCTGTCCGGGCGACAGCAGGCTCCAATAGTACGCGACACCGCCGAACGCCATGTAGCACTCCGCCAACTGCCGCCGATCAAACGGGAGTCCCTTCCATGTCGCATATTCCTCGCATTCCTTCAGTGTAAACGGTGTTATTGGCAACGGTTTTGTAACACGATTATGGAGTCCACCCCTGTTGCGAAGAATCTCATTAACGACCCAAGAAGTGGCCGAACCGCAGATAATCAGCAGGATGTCCTTACGCAAGGATGCCCACCCGTTCCAAAAGTGCTCAAGCGCAGGCAGAAATCCCGATTTTACGGTATCAAGCCAAGGGGCTTCATCAATGAACACAACTTTCTTTCCGTCCCCGCCCCGTTCCAGCATCTGTTCAAGCTCAAAAAACGCTTCCCGCCAGTTTCTCAGCTTCGGGCATTTCACACGTCCGAATCGTGAAATGGATTGCCGGAAATAATCCAGCTGGTCATATATCCCTACATTCTCAACGCCAGAATGTTGGAAAGCATAACGCCCTCCGAACATCTCATTGATCAGAAACGTCTTTCCGATACGGCGCCGTCCATACACAGCGACAAACTCCGACTGATCAGACGCAAACGCTTCTTGTAACTCATTGATTTCCTTTTCCCGACCTATCATTCTTTTCCTCCGTGCGCGAATAGTATCAAAACCAGATTATTTATGCAAGTATGAAGCCAAAAATCAGACATCTTTTCACAAATCATATAAATTTATTGATATTTGTGAAAATATCTTCAATTTGATAAAACGCTGGCGTGTGACCACGGAAAAGGTTGAGCGAGCTCGAGTTGGAGATTGGAAGATCGGTCCCTCCAACTCCAACTCATCTTCCCAATTACCTATAAGTTCATTTGGAAACAACCGAAACAACTTGTAAATACAACCCCTTCTCTCTCGCCGTGCAACCGCGCGACGTTCTTGAATCGGCAGGCTATCCCAACACCGATCGTTATAACAGTAAACCTACAAGAAAATGGCATTTTTTCATTTTTGTGTATGTCAGATAAGCCGAACTGTCTGGAGATCACGCCTCTTGCCAACGCGGTGACATGTCATCATTTAAGAAGTCCATCACCCATATATCATCCCCGAGACCCGCCGCCCGGTACCTTTCCAAGGGGTTCAGCGCTGGGCTGTCCCACCATCCTTTCGGCATTTTTCTAGAATAATGTGCCGCGCTTAAACGGCTGTTCTCTTCCCTTGTTATCAGCGCGATGTGAAGTTTCGGCATAAACGCTTTGATGGTATCCTCTGTCAGCCTTCCCGCGCTAAACAGACGATTCATGTATTGGAATGCTTCATTGACGGGGATCATGTGTTCCCTTGTCACGCCGCATTTCTCCGGGGTCACTCTGCCATAATCAATACCCACCCGCCTACCATCATTGTCATATACGAGTGAATCCGGAAATACACTGAGAATTTCCTTCAGAGCCTTTTTCGAGACATACGACACAACCTTGCGGACATAGAGTCCGCCAAGTGAATATTTTGTCCCGTCTTTGGTGTCTCCCTCTTTGAAACGAGAGTAAACGATGTGCGCTCTTTGCGCAATCGTTTTTCCCTCCTTAATCATCGTTGGATCCCACGCCATTGTGATTTCCTTTCGTGATTTCACTTTCCCGCCGTCTTACACACCCAGTTGCGCATATTATTGATGCCCGACTTCTTCGGCAGCGGCATTGCCATTCGAATCCTTTACCGCTACTATGTCCTTCAGCTGATCTTCCATGAGGAAGGTAAGAAACAGCAGCCCTACGCCAAGGGCATAGGCGAGGAACCCGACCAACTTGACAACCATCCGAAATAGACAGCCCGCCGTCCTGCCCGCGACATACCGCAGGATGAAAAACAAAATGACCCCACCGATACCGAGTCCGACCGCGACACTCTTTGCGGTATCATATCCCGAAGCCGCCGCAATCGGCTTTAATACTGTCAGCGAAACAACCCAACTCAATCCCACCGCGAAAACCAAAAACAGAAAACCGCCAAAAGCCTTAACGGCACTTGTCGAACGTTTGTTAAAACAACTGTCACACAAGAAATCCTCGTTGTTCATCCAACTTACCGCATGCCTTCTGCCGCAAGGTCTGCCACAATCATAACACTGTTCCATTATCCGTTCTCCTTGCTTTACCCTCGTGTTGAGTATGGAAGCGGCTTGAGGGCACAAGCCGCTTCCAAAGACGGAGAGCCGTAACAGACGACAAGTGCGTCTTCCCTGCGGCAAGCGTTTCCCGTCTCTATAAGATATTGCGCGAAAGTGGCATTATCTCACGCGCGCGGGGAAAAAGTTTTTTCTAAAAAAGTCGTTAGTCGTTAGATGGTAGTCGGTGAGATGTGAAACCGTGTAGAACGTGCAGATAGTGTAGAGATACAGTTACTAGTGATTAGTGGATAGGGGGTAGGGAGAGTGACGAGTTACGGGTGACGGGTGACGAGTGACAAGTTTGGAAATGAAGAATGAGAAGTGGGGAATGAGGGGGCGTTAGTCGGGAAGATGGTTTGACGATTTGAACAATGGATTTTTTAGCCGCAAAGATCGCATAGGGCGCAAAGATTTACACGCTCTACACGGTTATAGTTAT
>JAFTCL010000014.1 GCA_017454745.1 Kiritimatiellia bacterium | reverse complement strand
TGCCAGTTGGGGATTCGCTGAAAGGCCGCAGCTATCTTGGGCTTCTCTATCCGAGCGGAAGGTTTGAGCCTGGCGAGGACGATCCATTTGCGGACATCATAGAGCCCCAATGGAATCCTGTCAAACTGGACGGCGGCAAAGTTCCGTTCTCGCTAGAATGCAGGCGTTGGAAAGGCTCGCGCTTCTATCGACTGGCTTTTGCGTCGGGGACGAGAATTGCGATTGGTTCCGATAGTTCCATAGGAGAGGCGGTCTATTCGCTTTATGCGCTTGAAGACGGTCGCTACCACCTTTTCAATGCCGGGCAGAAGGATATCTCGTGGCGCAAAGAATGGCGTATCAACGCCACAGACGAATCTGTGGAAGTCATGTTCAAGGATCATTGGAACAAGTATGGAGATTTGTGGGTGAAGATCCCGTCTGGCGCAACATCCGTCGATGGCGGCATTCGCATCAGAGGAGGAGAGAACGGCAATCCGCTCAGCGTTTCGATCAATGTCAATACAGAAGGCGGGAAGGTGACCGGACATGAATTCACGCCTGTCGGCGAAACGCTTGAGAATGAAATGCTCATCGGGACGTTCCTTCCGCCAGATGACGATCCGCGCTCAAAAGGTCGCAAGCGGGAAAGGAAATGACGAAATGGATACGCGAAAGAGGATAGTATGGCAATAACCGAAAGGAGCAACCGATGAAACCCTTTGCACGAATCAACTTGTCCTCCGCCGCTCTGCGTACGGGGATCCTCGTCTCATCCCTCGCGTTCGCGGCGGGAGGATGTTTCACCATTGAGCGAACCGGCGAATACTATGTAGCGACGAAGGCATTTGTAGGCAAGGCGAAATATAATCGTGACGTATATCCTTCCTTTGGACTATATCTCGCGTTGGCTGGCATTGAGTGTCCATTTCCGCTTCTGCCGCTTGTCCCAGTTGGCTTTGTCGTGTCTGGCGCGGAAGCATTCGTCTTTGCGCCGCTCTGGGACACGCTTTGTCTGCCAGAAGACTACTTCTGCTATCGTGAGGAGTATGTGAGAAATGAGCAGAGGCTTCGGGATTTTCGTGAGGCGGAGGAACTTTTGAAAGAGAAGCTGGATGTTGCGCTCTCTGACGAGCGGTTCTTCACTATGGATACTCCACAGTGTGAAGCATTAAAGTTTTGGCTGTGGCACAATGCGAAGGACAAATTAAACGCGGAGCAGGCGGCTTGCATTATCGTAAACATGCGAAAGACCCCATCGCTTTGCAAGCGTCTGTATGGCGTAGTTGACGCAAGCACTCTTTCAGACGCAGATTTTGAATGGCTCTATGCCCAGGCGATTGACTTGATGAGGTGCGAAGGGGAGCTAGCATCGCGTGATATTGGGGCGCGCATCGCCAAGAGCGGACGCGCTACTGACGAACAGCTTGCCGAGTTCAAGCGACTTGGCATAGGCTCTTTTTATGTTGAAGACGAAATCAAGCGTCGCGCAGAAAACAAGCGGAAAGGAAATCGCCCATGAAACCCTTTGCACGAATAAACTTGTCCTCCGCCTTGTCCTCCGTAGCCTTGGCGAAGGGGGACGCTCTGCGTAGGGGGATCCTCGTCTCATCCCTCGCGCGAGAGGGAATGAAAAATCGTGCAACTCCAGGTTCGCACCATCTTGCGCTGATTGAGGGTCGTTCGGTATAATACATGTATGGAGGAATGAGTATGGTAGATTTGGTAAATCTTGGTATCGGAATAGCAGCGCACAAAAGGATTGGCGCGATCCGCAGCGACATGCGCTCGCAGAAGCGCAATCTTGACGAGAGCGAATTGACTGCCATATCCATGCGGCAGGATATAGAGAAGCTCTACCTCTTGGTCGAGGCGCTATGGGCGATCGTCAAGACGTCGACAAATCTCACTGATGAAGACCTTTCTGAACTGGTCCGTCAGATTGATGAGCAGGATGGTCGGCAGGATGGGCGCAATTCCAGCAATGCGCAAGTCCTAAAGTGCGACAACTGCGGAAAGACGCTTCTTCGCGGTCAGACACGGTGTGCGTACTGTGGCTCGGAACTGCGAGAAGATGGACTATTCCGCCATAACGGAAAGTGACCACGATGGAGGACGAGTAATGAAAGAACAGCTAAAGAGCGAGATTGAGGCGATTGACCTCAAAATCGCGGAACTGAAGAAGCGGCGGCGCGAACTTTTATCGGAACTTGGCGAAGGGCGTCTATCTTGGGGCGCAATCATCGCCGGAGCATTCGGCGCTTTGATGACAGGGCTGGGGATTATCGCGCTTTTCGCGGCAAATTGGGATGAACTCGGCAGGGCGGCGCGCGCGGCGGTTGCAGTTGCGCCCACGCTCATCTGCGGCATGGTGGCATTGGTTGCGAGCGCGAAAGGCTGGAGGACGAAATTTCTGTGGGGGCCGCTCGGAATATTGTGGTGTATCTCCATAATCGCCGGCACTTCGCTCGTGGCGCAAACCTATCAGGTGGGCGGATCGGTGCCGGGACTTATTCTGCTCGTGGCGCTAATTTCGTTGCCGGCGGTGTGGGTAACGCAATCGGCGGCGGCGACTGCGCTTTGGCCGGTTTTCGCCATAGTTTGGGGATTCGCAAAGGAAAGTACAGACGGACAATCGATCATGCTCGCCGTGAAATCGGTGGCGTTTATGGCGCTTTCACTGCCGGCGCTGGTGGCGCTCGTCCGCAGCGAGTTGCCGAAGGCGGCCAGAAATATAGCGAATTTTGCGACCGGACTTGTGTACTCCTTTGGGCTGGCGCTGTTGCTGTCGGTGACGCTTCCGATGTCTGCCCGTGATGGTTTTGAGTTCGTCTGCATCTATTGGGCGTGCTCGGCGATTGTAGTTGCGGCAGGGTGGATGTTCAAGCTCTCGCCATGGGGTATGGCCGGCACGATTGTGGCATCCTGCGCAGCTTTATGGACGCCGTTTCTTGATGGGTCGGCGGCATATTGGGCGGCGATAGCTTTGGCGATCGGGGTGATCGGGGTTGGCGTGGGCAGGTTGCGATCGGCTTATGCAAATATCGGGGCAATGACATTCTTTTGGCTGATTCTGGCCAAGTTCTTCGCGAGCGATGTGTCGTTCACGATCAAGGGGCTTGTCCTTATCTCGTGCGGACTGGTGCTCACGGCGCTCAATGTGGCGCTGGTGCGGTTCAAAAAGAGGAGGGCGTGACGATGAATGCGAACAGGAGGAAAATCGCGTTTGTCTTGGTTGCGCTTGCCGTACAGTGCGCGGCGATCGGCTGGCTGATATGGCGCTATGAGGACGTGGTGCAAAATGGTATCGAGGTGCGGTTCAAGTGTTCGGCGTATGATCCGTCGGATCCGTTCAGGGGGCGTTACCTGAGGCTGTCGGTGGTGGAAGAGTGCACCAATCTTCTGGCACGTGTTGACGGGCAAGAGTGGGACACCTGCTACAGCCACAACGAGGGGCTTTTTGCGGAGCTTGAAGAGTCGGCAGATGGGCAGTGGTTTGTTTCGGCGGTTGCCGATGAGCCGCAGGGTGACAGTGGAATTTGGATCAGGCCTAAGAGGGTGTATGTGGAGCATGCAGTGCGGAGGGGCGACAGGCTGGATGGCGAAGCTTACGATGATTTCACGAAACGCCGGGAGGCCTCGCCGCTTATAGCCAGGGTTTCGATGCCGGATCAGCTGTTTATGAACGAACGTCTTGCACCGGTCGCCGAGGAAGCGTTGCGGAAGGCAGTGGCGCAGGATGGCAAAGGAGCGGTGGCAGTGTATCGAGTGAAGGACGGCGAGATTGTCATCACCGATGTGGAGATAGACGGAAAGCCGATAGGGGCGATGGCGAGAGAAAAACAATAAGGAGGCAGGCATGAAAAAGATATTGATGATGGCGGGGATGGGACTTTTGGCGGGGTGCGCCACGAAGGAGATGGAATCTACGCCGTTTTACACGGGCGAGCGGGCGAGCTATACGGGGCCGGTGGAGGAGCGGGTAAACGTGTGGCCGGTGGTGTATTGGCGGGAGCCGGTAGGATCGGTGGCGTGGCCGGTGGTGTCGTTTTCCGATACGCATTTTGCTTTGAGGCCGGTGTATTCGCAGTACCGGCAGAACGGCAAGGAGGGGGCTTTTGACGAGTTCAATCTGGTGTGGCCGCTGTGCCAGTTCGATTTCAAGGGGCGGGACTACCGGGTGTTCCCGTTTTTCTGGGGCTGCGATGCGGACGGGCAGCCTTACCAGACGGTTTTCCCCGTATACTGGAACGGAGCCAACTACAATTCGTTGTTCCCGGTCTATACTTACAAAAGCAAAGGCGAGGAGCGATCGCTTTCCGCGCTGTTCGGGCTGGCGGGGATGTCCAAGGATGCGGAACGGGAGAGCAATTGGGGTTTTCCGCTCTGGTATTGGAATAGCGCAGGGACGTTGGTGACGCTCGTCTACGGCAGGTGGGAAAACGGCTGGGCGGTGCCCCCGCTGCTGTCGTGGGGCGAGAGCGCCGAAGATGGCACGCACGAGAACTATTACCTTTTGGGCTTTGGCGGCGACAAACTGGAAAAGGATCTCGGCGAGGCGTGGGCGTTTCCTGTCTTCGGTTACGATTGGTGGGAGCGGGACGGAGTAAAGACGGCGAGGACGCGGTTGTTGATGAACCTGTTGGGGTGGGACCGGAAGAACGGAGAAACGGTTTATTCCTATGCGTTGCCGCTCTGGTCTTGGAACGACAGGGGTTCGCTGGTGACGATTTTGGGCGGCAGGGAAGTGGAGGATGGAGGCGAGACCGTGAGCTGGATGGTCACGCCGTTTATCGGGGTGACAAGCGGAAAGAAGAGCGGAGGATGGATTTTTCCGCTATGGCACCATTACAAGCAGCGGGATTTCGAGGAGAGCGCGGCGATCGCGGATTGCGACAGGTTGCCGGAAGAGATCAAGCTCTGGCAGGAGACGGTGACGAACATGACATGGAACGCGGAGCACACGGAGCGGAATGTGCCGGAGGAGCAGGTGAGGAATCGCGGAGACTGGATATGGAGCAAGAATTGGACTACTTGGCTGCTGTTGTGCGATTGGGAAGATACGGTGAGTAGTCATGTGGCGGCCGATTACATGCTCAGCCGGCGGGTGAAGAGGGGAAATGGTTTGGTGTTCGAGTACGAATGGAACCGTAGGGCACATTTCGATTTCGAAAGCCGGGAGAAGACGGCGGGCCGGGAGACGTGCGAGGTTTCGATGCTGGTGTGGCTATACAGGCACAAGCGGGAGACGAATTCGATTACGGGGGAACTGGAATCACGGCATAACGTACTTTGGAAGCTCTGGGATTGGGTGGAGAAGGACGGCAATGTTTCGCTGGATGTTTTCCCCGGATTTACCTACGATTCAAAGACGGATGGCTACAGGAAGACATCCTTCCTCTGGCGGCTCTTCCGCTATGAGTCGGATCCGAAAACCGACGCAACTGCCGTCGATTTCCTGTTCATACCGGTTTGGCGGTAAAGGAAAGGAAAACGGCCATCTTTCCGTGACGCGCCCTGACGCTTTCTTTCCCTTCGCACGGTGCGGGGGGCAAGGAAAAACAAAAATTATGGCTTTGCTATTGACATTTAAGGGTTGATTATGGCATAATATGCGCAGTAAATCAAATAGGAGTTGATTGTCTGTGGATATTCTGCAACAGAAGAAGCTGTTGAAGTTTGGTGCGGTGCCGTTCACAACCGATGTGCTGGAAGGCGCGTTGGGCGACTATTCCGCGCCAATCGCCAAGATTGCTGCACTGGCTGACGAGGGTAGCATTATCTGCATAAAGCGCGGGTTGTATTGCCTTTCCCCGGAGATAAGCGGACGCGATCCGGACTTGATGCTGGCGGCGAACGCATTGTATGGTCCATCTTATGTATCCTTCGAGACGGCGCTTGCCATATACGGGCTTATCCCCGAGC
>JAFTCL010000013.1 GCA_017454745.1 Kiritimatiellia bacterium | reverse complement strand
GCTTGTGTGATCGTGCTCGACAAGGAGGGCGCGGCGGCGTCGAAAGGCATCTTCATGATCGACGCGAAGGAAGGTTTCGCCAAGGATGGCGCGAAGAACCGCCTGCGCGAAAGCGACGTAAGGCGCATTGTCGATGTCTGGAACGCCGGCGAGAATGTGCCGCATTACGCGCAGTTCGTGAAGTATGCCGACATCGAGGCAAACGACTACAACCTCAACATACCGCGCTATGTCGCACCCGCCGATAAAGAGGTGAAGCAAGATTTGACGGCCCACCTCAATGGCGGCATACCGGCTGAAGAAGCGGCTAAATATCCGGCTTGCCTTTTCAAGCCGCTTCGCAGGGGCTTTGTAAAGTTGGCGTTGCCGCAAGAAGACATTGTCGAAGAGTTGCGCGAAGGCGATGAAATGGCAGAGCAGATAGATGTGTTTGAAAGCGTCTGTGCCGATTGGCTCGGAGATTTCACGCGCAAGGCGCTTGGCCTCAAGCGAGGCGTCGAGCCAAAGAAAATTATCGAAGAATGGGGCGAGAATCTTTTGCGCGCGCGCAAAAGCGCAGAACGGCTCGCGCCCGCTGGCTCGCGTGCCCCTATGTCCTGCGGTGGCTCGCGTGCGAGCCAGTCTCTGGTCTCTCCCTACGCCCTCTATGAGCACCTGATGAACTACTGGGCCGAGACCATGCAAGATGATTGCTATCTTATCTGCCGCGATGGCTGGCAGGCCAGGCTCGTAAAACCCAAGAAGAAATCGTATGGCTGGCGCGACCTGCAATGCGACCTTCTGCCGCCCGAAGTCGTGGCGAAAGGGCGGTGCGCTGGAACTTACGAAAATTACCTGAAGCGCGTCGAGGAACTCGAAAGCCTTGAATCGCAATACGCCGAATTGACCGAAGGGCTTGGCGAAGACGATGAAATGCCCGAAGAAGCCGAAAAGCTCAAGAAAAGCATAGCGTTGTTTAAGAAAGATTTGCGCGAGGACGACAAGCGCTTTGCGTGGGAGATCGAGCGCATCTACGAGGAACTCTCGGAAGACGATGTAAAGGCCCTCGTCGTTCACCACAAGTGGGCAGAGGAACTGCGCCGCCGCTTCGACGCAGAGCTTGACCGTACGCTTGCGCAAATCGCCGTAGAGGTAAAGGCGCTCGCCGAACGCTACGACAGACTGCTCGCATCGCTTGAGGCTGATGTCGCCGCCCTGCGCGGAAAGGTAATGGCGCACCTCGTAGAGATGGGGGTCGCGGCGAAGGGCGCTAAACAGTAAGGAGGCAATCGATGGCAAAGAAGAAAAAGAGCAATTGGGACAACATGGAGCCGCAGAAGTCGAGCGCGGCCCAGTTCATCACGTATGTTGCCTCTGTCGGTGAAAGTCACGAGAAGTACGAGCTACGCTACGAGAATGAAAATATCTGGATGAGCCAGAAGATGCTCGCGGCGGTTTATGGTGTGGAGGTGCCGAACATCGCCTACCACTTGCGCAAGCTGTTTGCAGATGCCGAACTGGACAAGAATTCAGTTATTAAAGAAATTTTAATAACTGCCGATGACGGGAAGAACTATCGTGTAAATCACTACAACCTGCAAGTTATAATTGCCCTTGGCTTCAAAATTGACAACGAAAAGGCCATCGCGTTTCGCAAATGGGCCAACCAGATTGTAACGGAATATACGATCAAGGGTTGGGTGATGGATGACCAGCGATTGAAGGACGGAACCCCCATTGCCGACAAGTACTTTGAACATCTGCTTGAAAAGATTCGCGAAATTCGGCTCAGCGAACGCAAGTTCTACCAGAAGGTTACCGATCTTTACGCCACGGCCATTGACTACGACAAGACCTCCAATGTGACGCGCATCTTCTTTGCGACGGTGCAGAATCGGATGCATCAGGCTGTGCATGGACGCACGGCGGCGCAGTTGATTTATGAGCGTGCCGATGCCGAGAGAGAGCACATGGGCTTGACGAGTTGGGAAGATGCGCCGGAAGGGAAGATTCAGAAGTATGATGTTTCCGTTGCCAAAAATTATCTAACGGAAGATGAGTTGAATGTCCTTGAGCGCCTTGTAAATGCCTTTATTGACTATGCCGAGTTGATGACCTTGAGGAAAATCCCCCTTACGATGGAAGACTGGAAGAAGAAGCTTGAAGATTTTCTGGTTTTCTATGATCGCCGGCCGCAGCCTTACACAGGCGACCCCGTGACGGCTTATCAAGCGCAGCTTCATGCAGAGACAGAATTCGAGAAATACAAAATCGTGCAAGACCGTCTCTTCATGAGCGACTATGACCGCTACCTCCTCGCGCTCGAGGAAGAAATAAAGAAGGAGAAGGGCGAGCGCGGAAAGGAGGGTGAATGAAGCCGCCGAAATCAAGAAAGGCTGAACTCGGTTCTAATGCTACGGGCGGGGAAAAACCTCACGCAGAGACCGCTGAGAGCGCAGAGTTCAAGATGACCGAACTCGGCCCCATTCCTGTGGATTGGGAGGTTGCGGAAATCTCAGATTTGTATGAAGTTAGATCTAGTAAAAGAGTTTTTCAGTCTCAATGGCGTTCGAGTGGGATTCCTTTTTATCGCGCTCGCGATATTGTTGGATTTCGACATGGTGAACAAGCGATTGGAGGGCTCTTTATCGACAAGGCCTTGTATGAAAAGTACAAGCGTGATTATGGCGTGCCATCCATTGACGATTTGCTTGTTACTGCAGTAGGCACATTGGGCAGTGTTTTTCGTGTTAGCAATGAATCGCCATTCTATTTTAAGGATGGAAATATTATTTGGTTTAAGTCCAAAGGTAAATATGATTCCCGGTTGTTGGAGGTATTGTTTGAGTCAGGCTTTCTAGATTCGCAAATTTATGACACAGCAGGGGGATCAACCGTTGGCACTTATACAATTTCCAATGCAAAGAAGACTTTAATTCCTCTTCCACCTCTCGCCGAGCAGCGGAGGATCGCGAGGGCGTTGTCGGATGTCGACGAGTTGATTTCGGCGTTGGGGAAACTCATCGAGAAAAAGCGCAACATCAAGACTGGCACGATGCAAGAACTGTTGGGAATGCGGAATGAGGAATGTGGAATGAGGAACGTGCCTCGCCGTCGCCTCGCCGGCTTCAGCAGCGCGTGGGTTGAGAAGCGGTTGGGAGAGATTGGGGATTTTATTGCCGGCAATGGATTTCCTTTGAATAAACAAGGCGATAAGTCTGGCGATTACCCCTTTTTTAAGGTTTCAGATTTTAATAATACTGGTAATGAAAATGTGTTGCGTGTTGCTAATAATTATATTTCAGAATCGACTTTTAAAGAACTACATTGTTCATTAATACCATCGGGGTCAATTGTCTTCGCTAAGATTGGTGCAGCGATTGCATTGGAGCGCAAGAGAAGGGTTTGCTACGATTCTTGTATTGATAATAACATGATGGCGTTTTGCGTAAACAGGCAAAACGATGAGCGATTCATCACAGAATGTTTAAGGCGAGTTGTTTTTGCCGACCTCGCTGAAAGCACAGCATTACCAGCGTTAAATGTCAGAAAATTACGCGAGTACAAGATAGTTGTCCCTCTAAGCCTCGCCGAGCAGCGGGCGATTGCAACGGTGCTGTCGGATATGGATGCGGAGATTGCGGCGCTGGAGGCGAAGCGGACGAAGTACGAAAGCATCAAGCAAGGCATGATGCAGGAATTGCTGACAGGTAGAACGAGGCTGAAGCCATGACCGTCGAACATAATAGCGAAGTGAGGCAGGAGGTGAAGCACCACATGGGGCGGCGGTGCTTCAACTGGGATTATTCCTCGCGTTGCATTTACATGATCACGATTGTGCTGGCGGATAGATCGCGTCCAGTTTTGGGGCAGCTTGTTGGGGAGGGCGAGGAATGGCGGGTTGAGCCGAGCGAGATCGGGTTGATTGTCGAGCAATGCTGGCGCGAGATTCCTCAGCAGTGGCCAGGGGTTGAGATAATCGAGAGCCAGCTGATGCCCGATCATTTTCATGGCATCATCTTCGTGAAGGAGCAGCAGAAGAAAAAGTTTGGCAATATCGTGGGGAGCTTCAAGTCGAAGAGCTCGAGCCGGTCCAGTGCCCTGGCGCATGTGTCAGGGTTGTGGGCACCTAGGTATGTGGATTTGATCCTTTTCCGTAAAGGGCAGCTTGAGAAGATGATGGCGTATATCCGCAATAATCCGAGGCGGTTGGGTATCAAGCGGGCAAATCCCACGCTCTTTCAGGTGGCGAGAAATCTGGAGGTTGACTTCGCCGCATGCGGCGGTACGCAGATCATTGCGAAGGGCCATTTCGCGGCGATTGGAAACCACTTCCTGCTCGACAGGCCAGAGATTTGCCAAATCCAATGTTCCCGCTCGTTTTTCGCTTACAAGCGCAAGCGGTTACAGGGCGGGTGGCGTATCTGCCGTGATACGAATGGTAAGCCCATTGTCGAGAAGGCCACACCTGAGTTTGAGGAGAAGGCGGCGGCCGCCCTGCGCGCGGCCGCGCAGGGCGCAGTTCTGCTCAGCCCCTGTATCAGCCACGGCGAGCGCGAGATCGCCCGCCGTGCTTTTGAGGCGGGGCATCGCGTGATAACGCTGCAGAACAAAGGCTTCTCGCCGCTCTACAAACCGGGCGGCAAGCTTTTTGAGACATGTGCGGCGGGCAACTTGCTGATGCTAGCTCCGATTAGTTGGCCATATGTGCCTGGCGAGAAAGCGATGACGCGCGAACAGGCGCAGGTCTTAAACCGCATTGCCCAGCTTATTGCCGATGACGGCGCGGTTGAAATCGACTACAAAGGGGTAGTACTCAGCGGAATTGACGAGGCAGTGGCGCAAGCAGTGTCGGGGAAAGACTTCGCCTCATACGGCGAAGCGCAAAATGGATGAGTGCGGCGCAGTTCACAACGGGTGAAGAGAGGAAATGCAATGAAAAATGAGATAGCACAGACTGAGATTCCTTGCTCCGATGCGGGAGTCGGGGTATCCCCCGAGCGAGCGGTGCAGAACCGCATCGTGGAGCTTCTGTGTTCGCGACTGGGCTACGATTACCTTGGTGACCTTTCGGGACGGGAAAATCCATGCCTTGAGCGACAGGTGCTGAAAGAGTTTCTTGTAACAAAACAGAAACTCACACCCGCTCAGGCGGACCGCGCCATCGCGGAACTTGCCAAGCGTATGGTCTGTACGGGGCATGGCGATCTCTACAATGTGAATAAGGAGGTTTACTTCACGTTACGGTTTCCTCTACCGATCTCAACGGAACCTGGGAAGCCAATGAAACAGGTCTATTTCATCGATTGGGAGAATCCGTTTGAGAACACCTTTGCCATCGCAGAGGAAGTGACGGTGAGGCGGCAGGTTGCCGCGAACGGGCATCGGCGGCCCGATGTGGTGATTTGGGTGAACGGCATTGCGTTGTGCGTGATCGAACTCAAAAAGGCGAATGTGAGTGTGGCGGAGGGTATCCGCCAGCACTACCGCAACCAACAGGAAGGGGAGATACCGGCATTCTTCGCCGCCGCTCAACTGCTGATAGCCGGCAATGAGTCGGAGGGACTGAAATACGCGACCACACTCACGCCAGAGAAGTACTGGGTGAAGTGGGTGAACTTGGGCGCACGCGCCCAAGCGCAGAACCAAGCGGCAAGTGTCGGGTTCCTGCTCGACCGCTCATTTGCGCAGATGCTCGACAAGGAGCGGTTGCTTGCCTTTATCCATGATGGCGTTGTATTCGATGGTGGCGTCAAGAAGGTGATGCGGCCTGCACAGTATTTTGCGCTGGAGGCGGCGAAGCCGCGCATCATGTGCAAGGAATCGGGCATCATCTGGCATTCGCAGGGTTCCGGCAAATCACTTACGATGGTGTGGCTAGCACAGTGGATTAAGGAGCATCGTCCGAACGCGCGAGTGGTGATTATCACCGACCGAGACGAACTCGATATACAGATTACGAATGGCTTCCGGGAGGCGGGGGAGTGGCCGTATCGGGCCACAAGTGGCGCAGACCTGATAGCGACGTTGAACGAATCAAAAAAATGGCTTATCACAACGCTAATCCATAAGTTTGGGTCGGGAAACTCGACCACGTGCGGGCGGGCGCAGAACCAGAGGGCTGGCAAGGCGCAGGACGCGGAGACACGGGCGCGGGAGCGCAGGTTGCGTGGTGAACGGCCGATTTCGGTTTACCTCAAGGAACTCGCCGAAAGTCTGCCACTGGGCTTCAAGGCGAAGGGCGATATCTTTGTGTTTGTCGATGAGTGCCATCGGACGCAGGGCGGTGTGATGAATCGCGCCATGAAGAAGATTATGGGACCGGAGGTGATGTTAATCGGTTTTACTGGGACACCGCTCCTCAAGAGTGAGAAAGGTACGCTCACGAGCTATGCGAATTTCGGGCCATTCATACACACCTATAAATTCGATGAGGCGGTGGCAGACGGCGTGGTACTGGATTTGCGCTACGAGGCTCGGGACGTAGAGCAGAATTTGGCGGAAGATGCAAGATTCGATGACCAGTTCGAGTTTAAGACAAGGAATCTACTGCCCTCTAAGAAGGAGGAGCTGAAGAAAAGATGGGCACACATGCAACACATTTTCTCAGCTAAAGATCGTGTCCAGCGGATTGTTAACGACATCTGTATGGATATGGATATAAAACCCGCCCTTCGGGAAGGATGGGGTAACGCGATGCTTGTGTGCGAGTCGGTTTATCAGGCCTATCGTTTCTGGTCATTGTTTAGCGATGAGATGTCGCTGCTCAAGGGACATTGCGCCGTGGTGACAAGCTATACAGGCGAGGAACCTGGACTCGCGGACGGCTTTACGGGTGAGCAGCTAACCGAGGTCGAGTACAAGCGTAAAATGAATCTTGCGATGCGCGGCGACAAGTCGCCCGAGGCGTTCGAGGAATGGGCTAAGAAAGAGTTTATCGACCATCCGGCGACAATGAAGCTTCTCATTGTGGTCGATAAGCTACTGACAGGTTTCGACGCGCCGCCCGCGACTTACCTATACATCGACAAGAAGATGGTTGACCACAATCTCTTCCAGGCGATTTGCCGTGTCAACCGACTAAACGGTGAACGCAAACGGTATGGCTACATCATCGACTACAAACATCTTTTCGAGAATATTAAGGGTGCGGTTGCCGACTATACGACCGGTGCTTTCGAGAACTTCGACAAAGAGGACGTGGAGGGGTTACTTAAGGGACGGCTTGAGGAAGGGCGTAAGGCGTTAGAAGCGGCTTTGGAGCGATGCGACGTACTTTCGGAGCCGGTTCTTCCCCCAAAGGGGCTGGATGAGTATTGCGACTACTTCGCTGCACATGGCGAAGCGCAGAACCAAGCGTGCGGTGGGGGAAATTCGGAGGTTGGAGTACGGTTGCGCGAGGATTTCTATCAGGCCTGTATTGTAGCCGTAAGGGCGTGGAGCGATATTGCGCAGGAGACTGACGAGGCGGGCTATTCCGCCGCCGAGGCGGAGGTGCTGAAGGAGAAGGTGCGCCGATACGACATGCTGCGCGAAGCGATCATGAAACGCATGGGCGATTATGTTGATCTCAAGCTCTACGATGCGGAAATGCGCGCGCTTCTCGACAATTTCGTCACGGCAAAGCACGCGACGAAGCTGGCCGACCTCGAGGACTTCTCGTTCCTCGACATGATCCAACTCGACAAAAACGGCGAAGGAAGTGTCGATCCAAACTTCAAGGAGGAAGTGGGCGGCGAGCGCGGCGTGGCGGAAACGCTTGTCGCAAACGTGCGCCGCTACATCTTTAGGAAGAAGGAGACAAACCCAGCCGAATACGACAAATTCTCCGAGCGCATCAACCGCCTGCTGGAAGACTACCGCAAGGAAAAGATCGAATACGGCAAACTGCTGGCCGAAATCGCCAGAATGGCACGGGAACTCAAGGACGGGAAGGCCGCAGTCGACCCTCGACTCGACTCCGAAGCGAAGCGAAACCTCTGTGACAATCTTGGTGGTGATGTAGAGCTGGCGCTGAAAGTCTATGGGGCAGTCGATGCGAATGCCAAGCCGGGCTTCCGCAAGAATGCCATCCGAAGACGGAAGGTAGAGCGTGCGATTGAGGATGCCTTGCAGGGAACAGATTTCAGTCCGCTTAAGGTCTATGAACTTGTCGAACGTCAGAGTGAATTTGACAGCGATTCCTACATGAGTGACGAACCTTGGATGTAAGAAATGACAATTGCCGGAATAGAGATTGAAATCGAGCGTAAAAAAATCAAGCATACACATTTGGCGGTGTATCCGCCCGATGCGCGGGTCCATATTTCTGTGCCGGAGGATCTAGACGAGCGCGACATCAGAAGTTACGTGGCGTCGAAATTGGCATGGATTCGCGAACAGCGGCGGGCCATTCTTGCGCTGCCGAGGCAGGCGAAGCGTGAGTATGTCAGCGGAGAGAGTATCTATGCCCTAGGGCGGCGATATCGGCTGTGGGTCGTGGAGACTTCGTCGCAAGCAGCGAAGCGTAGAACCCAACTCGCGGCGAAGAGTAAAGCTCCAACACTGGTCGAAGGGGTAATCGCATACGGAACGCGGCTCACCCTCCATGTCCGTGCTGGTACTTCGCGCCGCCATCGGGAACGGCTTGTCGAATCGTGGCAGCGGGAACTTCTGGGTGAGTTTATAAAGGACAAGATATCGAATTGGTGCAAGAAGCTGGGCAGGGAAGTTCCACTTGTAGAGGTCCGCAAAATGAAGACAAGGTGGGCGAGTTGTATTCAATCCAAGGGTAAGATCGCATTCAATGTTGGGTTGGCTAGGGTTCCTCCACATTGTATAGAGTATGTAATCGTGCATGAGCTGACACATTTCGAGGTCGACAACCATTCTAGGGCGTTTGTAAAACTGATGAATGAGAGAATCCCCCGCTGGGTGGCGCTTAGAGACGAACTAAACGATTTTATCGCTTTGCCAATGAAGGAGAAGCCATGACCAAAAAAAGACAAAGTAATTTCGTCAAGAACGGTGTATCGAGCGAACAGTTACCCCGCGAGCAGATGGAGCGTGCAGCGAGTCCGCACGATTTGAAGGATGAGGCAGTGTTGGCGATATTGCTCAAGACCGGTGCACCTGGGTGCGATGTTCTTGAACTGGCGAGACGGCTTATCAGGGCATTTGGATGCATTCAGGATCTGGTTGACGCGGATTGGCGGACGCTCCTCACCAAAATTGCTGAATATAACAAAAACAATTCGAACGAACCGATCAAGGGTATCGGCAAGGTCAAGGCACTTGAACTTGCGGCGGCATTCGAGCTTGGTTACCGCCGACTCCGCATCAAGCCTTCCGATCTCAAGTCGATGCGTGTTAGGAATGCAGAGGAGGCGTACCAAGTTTTCAAGTTCATCGCGCAGGAAGGTGATGCCATCGAGAATTTTTGGGTGTTGCCGCTTAATGTACAGCGACGTCCGTTATGCGAACCTATTCGCATAGCGCGTGGTACGGCAAATTCGTCTGGTGTTATGCCGCGTGATGTCTTCCGTGAGGCTATTCGGTGGAACGCGCACTGCATTGTCGTTGCCCATAACCATCCGAACGGCGACCCTGCGCCATCGGATGGCGATATTGAGACAACGCGCTCACTTATGTTACTCTCGAAAGAGTTGGGTATTCCGCTAATTGACCATTTGGTTATCGCGACCACCGGATATGTGTCGATCCGTGAATCATTAGTCGGCAGAAGTAAATGATAACAATGGAGAGAAAATGCGTATGGAAGAACATGAGGAAAGTATGATGTTGGAAAAAAACGGGCGGCAAGGTACTTCGATTGAGTTTGTAAAACTTGATTTTGGCGATATGCCGGGCGTTTCGGAGATGTCCGGTCTGGCTACGCGAATAGTTCGGGAGCATTACGACCCGATAATCGGGAAAGAACAGAATGACTACATGATAGCACTGTTTCAGTCGGAGAAGGCTATCAGCCGTCAGCTGGAGGAGGGATACCAGTATTATTTCGTGCGGGCATTAGGACGAAATATCGGATTTCTCGCTTTCTATCCCAGGGGGAACGCGATGTACCTTAGCAAACTTTACCTTCTTAAAGAAGAACGGGGGAAAGGCTACTCTCGGTTGATGGTCGGTTTTGTCATCGGTAAGGCGAAAGATGCGTCCTTGCCAACACTCGAATTGAATGTTAACAAGAATAACGGTTCAATCCGCGTATACGAGAAACTCGGTTTTAAAGTGGCGCGTTCCGAAAAGAACGACATCGGGAACGGGTATTTTATGGACGATTACGTGTATGCTTTGGACACGAAAGACTGGCAACCGTAACATCGCAGAAGTTAAGGAGACTGGTTTGAGACGGTTGACCGAGGAAGATTACCGGTTAGACGCGGTGACGGTAGCTAAGGCGCTTTTGGGGGCGGCGTTGTGCCGCAGGTTGGATGACGGCACAGTACTGCGCGCAAGAATTGTGGAGACCGAGGCTTACTGCGGCGAGGAAGACACCGCCTGTCACGCGTACAAGGGCCGGACACCGCGAACGGACGTTATGTATTCTCCCGGCGGTTGCGCGTACATTTACCTGTGTTACGGTATGCACGAGATGCTGAACGTAGTGACCGGTCCGGCGGAACGTCCCGAAGCTGTGCTGATCCGTGGCGTGGAGGGGGCGGAGGGGCCGGGGCGGCTTACTAAAGCCCTTCACATCTCTCGTGCGCTCAACCGGGAAAATCTTGTCGCGTCTGACCGGCTTTGGATTGAAACGGACGGTTCAAAGCCGAAGTTCTGTTCTGGCCCACGTATTGGTATCGGCTACGCCTCGAAACGCGACCAGTCCCGCAAATGGCGGTTTACGGCACTTGAAAATTACTAGCGGAAAAAACAGGGTTTGCGCTTGTTTTTGCCCGATTGTTGAGATAAAATATTAACCATCATTAAAGGAGTTGGTTTTTATGCGTTATGTACCCAATAATTTGTTTTTTTCTTGCATTTTGGCGTTAAATGCCGCGCTTCCTGCGGTTTCTGCGGTGATCATCAACGAAGTGATGACCAACAATGAAAGTTACAAATTGACGGCTGCCGGATACGCGACCGACTGGATTGAGCTTTACAATGACGGCGATGAGGCGGTTGATCTTTCCGGCTGGGGGGTTAGCGACAATGCCGCCAAGCCGTTAAAGCGCACCTTGCCGGAGGGCACGGTGATCGCCGCCAAGGAATATCTGACGATTTTCCTCGACAACGAAGGAACGCCCCAAAACGATGGCGAGATTTTTGTGTCGCTAGGCTTATCCAAAAACGGGGAGGAATTCTTAGGGTTGTCATCTCCTGACGGTACCATTGTGTACTCCATGTCGGTGCCGGCTCTGATGGAGGACGTTTCCTACGGCCTCGGTTACAGCAACACCAAGTTGGTGGATTCGTCCTCGCCGATGACTTACACGGTTGTCAACACCACCTACAACGGTGTGGGAGGCATCGGTTCGGCCTCGGAATCGTCCGCCGGGTTCACCTGCGTGCATTACCAGTTTAAAAACTCTTTTTCGTCTCTTGACGATGTAAAAACCCGTATCGCCAATTCGTCGTACTGGAACGCCAATCCGGTCACCAAAGATTACAGCTATATTTCTTTCCAGGACGGCAGCACCGGCGAATTTCCATCGCACAACCCGTTTCCGGCGTACAGTTCCACTTCGGTCGGCAAGAACTATTTCGCCATGACCGCGAACGGATCGATATACATTCCACGGGCCGGCACGTGGACGTTTTCGCTGGGCAGCGACGACGGTTTTGAGTTGACTATAAAAGGGCACGGGGTCAATTATTCCACCGAGGTTACCGGCGGACGCAGTTATGCCACTACGTTGCTCCAATGCAACATTCCTGAGGCCGGGGCATACTCGGTGAGCATAATCTTCTTTGAGATGACCGGGGACGCGGTTTGCGAGTTTTCCGCTGCGGAGGGAAGCCAGTCTTCGTTCAACACCTCAACGTTCCAGTTGGTCGGGGCGGATGGCAGCCCGCTGCTTCATGCCGGTGCGCTTTCCGGTTTCTTCAACACCGACATCGGGGCGGTTATGCTCAACCGGGCTTCAATGGTTAAAGGCACTTGGAATTTCCAGTGCGGCGAGATTAAGGAAAATGATTTCGTCAAACTTTCGCTTCGCTTTACGGACGGGTTTTACGCCTTGCTGAACGGCAATCCGATCGGGATGTTCAACACCGACGGCACGTCATTATATTCTTCCAGCACCGCCACCGCCAAACGGACGATTGACGATGCGCTGACTCCGTATGAGATAGCCGTTCCCGTATCCATGCTGGTGACCGGATCCAATGAGTTGCTTATCTATGGTTACAACGATACGATGTCCGACGCGGACTTTCTGTTGGCTCCGACCCTGACTTATTACGACGGTACGCTCACCGGGGCGTATTTCCGCGAGCCGACGCCGGGAGCGTCCAATGACACCCGCGTTTATTCCGCCCCGACGCCGGTGGTCAAAGTTAGTGAACCCCGCGGTTACAAAACTGCCGCGTTCGACGTTACGTTGAGTTGCGATGAGCGTCCCGGCGCGGCAATCTACTATACCTTGGACGGTTCCGTTCCCTCCGCCAGCAACGGTACCCTCTATACCACCCCGTTGCATATCTCTTCCACCACAGTGTTGCGGGCGGCGGTGCCGGACGACAACAGCATTTTCCAGTCGTCTGCCGCCTACACGTGGCTGTTTCTCGATGACATCATCACTCAATCCACCACCGCCCCCAGCGGTTGGCCGACCAGCGGGTCGGTGAACAGCCACACTATGAAGTACGGCATGTCCAGCTCCATTGTCTCCAGCGACCGCGCCCGGTTGCTGGCGGGTATGACCAACGCCGAACATGTCGCCACCATTTCCATGGTGACCGATTTGCCGAACCTGTTCAACGCTTCCACCGGCATTTACGTCAATCCCGGTAACGATGGCGTTGGTTGGGAACGGGATGCCTCGATCGAGATGATCGACCCGGTGCATGGTCCGACCAACGAGTTCCAGATTAACGCCGGAATCCGTATCCGCGGCGCGGCCAGCCGTTCTTCGTCAAACCCCAAACACTCGTTCCGTCTGTTCTTCCGCGAGCGTTACGGCGGGGTAAGCCGACTTAATTTCCCGCTTTTCGGTGACGAGGGGGCATCCAGTTTCAAGAAAGTCGACCTCCGCACCGAGCAGAACCATTCCTGGCATACCGCCGGCAGCGAACATCGCAACACTTTCGTGCGCGATGTTTTCTCCCGCGACAGCCAGCGCGATATGGGGACGGTGGGTTACGACCGCAGCCGTTATTACCATCTTTTCATTAACGGCCAGTATTGGGGGCTTTACCAGACCGAGGAGCGCGCCGAGGAGAATTTCGCCGAAAGCTATTTCGGTTCCGACAAGGATAATTGGGACGTGGTGAAGACCGATTCCAGCCGTTCCCTTGTCGCGGCAGCGGGAACGCTTGACAATTACACCCAGTTGCATTCCATTACCCTCAACCAAGGGTTTGCCAACGCAAATTCCAACAACTATTGGCGGGTTCAGGGGCTTAATCCCGACGGTACCCGCAATCCTGATTACCCGCCGTATGTCGATGTGGACAATCTTATAATCTATGTGCTGGTTATGCATTTCACCTGCGATCCCGACGCCCCGATCTCGGAGTGGAGCAATTTCGCCAACAATCTGGTCACGCTGTACGACCGCACCGGCGCCAGCGGCGGCTTTAAATGGATTCGGCACGATTGCGAACATTCGTTGGGTGCTTACAATTCCAACATCGCCAATTCGACTTACGGTTACAATGGCAACTGTCTCGGCTGGGGAACGCCGGAGGGTGACAGTTCTAACTTCTCGCAGTTGAAGAATTTCAACCCCAACCTGTTGCATGACCGGTTAATGTCGCATCCCGTGTACAAACGCCGGTTCGCCGATGCGGTCCAGAAATATTTCTTCAACGGCGGCGCGTTGACGGTTGCCAAGAGTAAGGCCCGCATCCAGTCGCGCATGGATGAGATTGACAACGCGATTGTCGGCGAGGCCGCCCGTTGGGGCAACGGAAACACCCGTACCGATTGGTTGAACGCCTGTAACAGCGTTATGACCTTTATTGAGAACCGTCACGGGGTTTTGCTCTCGCAGTATCGCGCCAAAGGATGGATTCCCGGCATCGATGCCCCGACCGCTTCCATTGACGACGGTGCGGCGGTGGATTACGGGACAGATCTCACCTTGTCCGGCGCCAACACTTTTTACTACACCACCGACGGGTCAGACCCGGTGGATGAAAACGGCAATATCAGCGCAACGGCAATCAAGGTTAGCGCCGGTGAGCAAGAAGATTTGCCCAATCCCCGCACCATCTTCAGCGCGAAGTCGAACTGGAAATATTACGACTGGGGCACTCTGCCGCCCGCCGATAGCGGCGGCCGGGCTTGGAACGCCTTGTCTTACACCACGTCGTCGGATTGGGGCGAAGGCCCCGGCATTTTGGGCGTGTCCGGCAACAACGGCAATACGGTCGGCACCGCCACGCACCGCTATATCAACCACGGAACCAGCGGAACCCAAGTTACCACCACCTATTTCCGCAAGAATTTCTTGCTCACGACGGAGGAGGCTGCCGCAATCAAGAAGCTCACCATTAACGCTTTGTACGATGACGGTTACGTGATGTACATCAATGGCGTTGAGGTTTACCGCGAGGGCATGAACGCGGGTACGGTTACTTACGACTCTTGGTCTTCCGGGACGATCGGAACATCCGGCAGTGTTACCCAGAACAATTATTATAGCCACGAGATTGACATCCCGGCTGGTTTGCTGGTTAACGGAACCAACGTCATGGCGGTCGAAGTCCACCAGTGTCACGGCACTTCTACCGATATGTATTGGGATTCCTCGCTTGCCACCACCGCAAGTTCTTATGCCGCGGCGGCAGCTGCGGCGGTCTCAACCGATGTGCAGATCCGCCGCGCGTCCACCATCAAGGCCCGCGCCTATAACGGCAGCGAGTGGAGTGCGCTTACCGAGTTGCATTATTCGCTTGCCGTGCCGGATCAGGATTTCTCGGCGCTTAAGGTTACCGAACTTATGCACGCCCCTGCCAAGTCGATGAACATCGATCCGTATCAGGAGGATGACTTCTCTTGGATCGAGTTGTGGAACAGTGGCAACAGCGATTTCCTGTTGGCGGGAACCACCGTGGCGGGGCTTAAGTTTTCCTGCACTTTTGAGGGGTTGACGCTCGCTCCCGGCGAACGGATTATCGTCACCGGTTCCGCCGCCGCTTATGCGTTGGCAAATCCTGATTCCATCTGCAGGGTGGTGGAATGGGAGGATGGCGGCGCAATTAAGCGTAAAGGCGATACCATCACGCTTTCGCGCCCGGACGAAGTGGTCTTTTGCTCGTTCACCTTCGATAACAGTTGGTATAACGGAGCGTCGTATGACACCGGTTATCCGCTGGTAGTGCTTAATCCGTATCTTGATCAGACAGATTCGCTTTCCTTGGAGTCCAGCTGGTACGTGGGTAGTCAAAAACTGGGTACGCCGGGTTTGGGCGAACCAAACGATTATTCAAAGTTGAGAGTTTCCGAGTTGATGTTCGCCCCGGCCACGGCAGACAATATTTCTCCCTACAAGGTCACCGATACCGCTTGGATCGAGTTCCTTAACATAGGCGATGCCCCGCTGGATTTCACCGGGGTAAAAGTTAATGGTACCCGTTTGGTGGCTGATTTCAGCAATATCGTCGCCCGGGCCGGAGAACGGGTGGTTTTGTCCGTTACCCCGGAAGCTTTCGCCGTGATGTATCCGGATTGCATTGCGCAGGTTTTTGGCGCGGCTTCCGGCGTAATTGTCCGTATCGGTGATACGTTGACGGTGTCCGATCCGGAAAACACCATCCTTTCCAAATTTACGTTTGTCCGCGCTTGGCACAACAACGGTGCGTTCGGCACCGGTTACTCGCTGGTGGTGGTCGATCCGTATCCCGACCAGTCGGCGGAACGGCTTTCGTCCGAAACGGAATGGAAGGTCGGCGCGGTGCATCTTGGCACCCCAGGCAAGGATGAGCCGCGGGATTATTCCGGGCTCAAGATTGCCGAACTGATGCATGCCCCGAATAAAGCGGATAACATCGATCCGTATCTGGAGGACGATTTCTCTTGGGTGGAATTGTTGAATTGTGGCGAAACCGCGCTTGATCTGCTGAATTGCAGACTGTTCGGTCAGAAGTTTTCCTGCACGTTCGGTAATTTGACGGTGGTTCCTAACGAGCGGATTGTTGTCACCGGTAATGCTGAAGCTTTCGCTTTGGCCCATCCCGCCGCCACCTGCCAAGTGGTCCAATGGGGGTCTGGAGGCACCATTAAGCGCAAAGGCGACACAATTACGCTGGTAGATCCCGATAACAACGTGCTTTCCGTGGTAACGTTTTTAAACACTTGGTTTGACGGCGGGGCGTACAACACCGGAAAATCGCTGGTCGTCAAGGACTTGTCGTCACAGCAGACCGATGAAACATTCAGCAGTGAATCCGCCTGGATTGTCAGTACGGTGTATGGCGGCACCCCGGGCGCGATCGCGGTTCCGGGTTTTGTGCGGATTGACGTTTCCGCCATGCCGGAGGTCACGCTGGAGCTGGAAAAAGTTGAAGGCGATCTGGAAGTCTTGGTTTCCGACGATTTGGAGAATTGGCAGCTTTGCCCGCAAAGTTGCTGGACGTTGGCCGGTTCGTTGCTGACTATAGACCAGACCCAGCCGGAAATGCCGCAGTTGCGTTCTAACGCCAGATTCTTCCGGTTGAGGGTAAAGTAGCCGATGGAAATCCTGCAATTCGGCGAGGGGGTATTTCTTCGCGCGTTTCTGGACTGGATGGTCCAGCTGATGAACGAACGTTGTTCGTTTAATGCCGAGATAACGATTGTCCAGCCGCGTGGTGTCGGGCTTAACCGCGCCAGCGCGCTTTTGAATGCCCAGTCCGGCCGGTATACGGTGGTGGAGCGGGGGATGGAAAACGGCAGTCGGTTGGAGCGGTTTACCCCCGTCAACTGCGTGAAAAGGGTTATTGGCGGATACGACCGTTCCGCACTGCGGGAGGCGGCGACCGATCCCGCCCTGCGATATGTTTTTTCCAACACCACCGAGGCCGGCATCGTTTATTCTCCCGGCGAAGACACCTTCCCGGCGAAAGTGGCATATTTGCTTCAGGCCCGTTGCGCGGCGGGTTTGCCCGGTCTGGTTTTCTTGCCCTGCGAATTGATCGAGCGCAACGGGGCGGCGCTTAAGGATTGCGTTTTGAAATATTTGGAAAACGATGCGGAAACATCCCGTTACGTGAATTCCGAGTGCCGGTTTTTCAACACCTTGGTTGATCGCATCGTCTCCGGCGCACCGTCCAGTGCCGACGCTGAGCGATATCAGCAGCAGCTGGGTTTTGGCGACGGAATGATTGACTGCACGGAACCCTTCCATTTTATGGCGATAGAGTCGCCCGACCGCGATTTCTCGCCGCTGCCGCCTTTTACGGCGGCGGGACTCAATGTGGAGTGCGTCGATGATCTTGCCCCGTACCGAACCCGTAAAGTCCGTTTCTTGAACGGTGCCCACACCGGTTGCGTTCCGGGCGCTTTGCTGGACGGTATCGCCGAGGTCGCGGAAATGGTGGCGAATCCCAAGTGGCGTTCGTTTATGGAAACCATGCTTCGCGAAGAGGTCGCGCCGACCGTACCCCTGCCGGAAGAGGAGAAAACCGCCTATATCGATTCGGTACTGGAGCGATTCGGGAATCCTTTCGCGCACCACCGTTTGTCGGCGATCGCGTTGAACAGCATCGCCAAGTGGCGGGTGCGCATACTTCCCAGCATAATTGATTATCAGCGGTTGTTCAACCGTGTTCCGCCTTGTCTGGCGCATTCGTTGCAACTGCTGATAGATTTTCTTTTGGCCAATCCGGACTTGGCCGATGACGCCGCCGCGCAACGGTTCTTTGCCTCTCGTCCCGGCCGGAACGAGATTTTGTCCAACGTTTCGTTGTGGGGGACGGATTGCAGCGGCTGGTTTTAGTTGCCGATTTAAAAAGGAGTAGCGAGATGATCATTTTACCAGCGATTGATTTGAAGGACGGCCATTGTGTACGGCTGCGCCAGGGCAGGGCTGAGGACGCGACGGTTTATTCCGATGATCCCGTGGCCCAAGCCCGCAAATGGCGCGAACAGGGGGCGGAGCAGCTGCATGTGGTGGATTTGGACGGAGCTTTCAACGGTGAGCCGCGCCATGCCGAAGTCATTGCCAAAATCATCGCCGCGCTGGATATTCCGGTGGAGGTCGGCGGCGGCATTCGCACCGACGCGCACATTGAGCGGCTGGTGCAGGCCGGGGTGACGCGCGCCATACTCGGAACCCGCGCCTTGGAACAAGCGGAAACATTGGAACCGCTGGTGCGGCGTTTTGGGGATGTTATAGCGGTGGGGATTGATGCCCGGAACGGTTTCGTTCAGGTAAAGGGTTGGGTGGAAACCACCGCCACCAAAGCCACAGATCTTGCCCGTTTGGTAGCTGCCGCCGGGGTGAAAACCATCATTTACACCGATACCGCCACCGACGGTATGCTGGGCGGCCCCAATGTGGCGGCGATGGCGGAGATTTGCGACGCCGCTCCCGGATGTCGTATCATCGCCTCCGGCGGGGTTAGCGCCCCGGAACACGTCAGGGCGCTGGTCGCCCTTGGCCGGGCAAATCTATACGGCGCGATTGTGGGTAAAGCCCTCTATGACGGCCGGACTACGCTGTCCGAAATGATGGCCGCCGCAAGGTAGCCGGACTGGTGCAGTTTTTAAGGGAATGACGAAAAATCAGGAGGTCTGTCGTTATGATGACATACCGATGCCCGAAGTGCGGCGCGGAAGTGCCGACGAAGAATATCAATGTCGAGAAGGATCTGATGCTCTGTCCGTCGTGCGGGGTTACTTCCGCCTTTTCCGAAGTCGTCGAGCCGGAGAACGGATACATCGCTAGATTGTCGGAAAAGCCGCCGAAACACCTTACCGTAGTCGCTGAGATTGAACCCAATGATGTGTGCGAAACCGTAACCGCCACCTATCGGCGAATTGCCCCGGGGGCAACGTTATTTCTGGTGATTTTCTCCTGTTTTTGGATTGGCGGGAGTATGTTCGGGATTTACGGCACGCAAATTATGAAGCATCAGTTTGACCTTAAAATCTCGCTCTTTGGTATTCCGTTTGTTATTGGTTCGATCTTTATGATTTCTACCTGTCTGTTTGCGCTTTTCGGCAAACGCGTGTTGAGACTAAAACGCGGCAACGGTTACTTTTTCTCCGGGGTCGGGCCGATTGGAAAAACCGTCCGTTTCACTTACAACCGTGCGACCAAAGTCTCCAAAGGCAATTCCAATTACTATGTTAACGGAAGGACCCTTCCGCGTTTGGAGTTGACAAACCCCGACAGCCTGATTCCGGTGAAGATCTGCTCGGGATTGGACGAAGACGCACTAGAATACGTCTATGCCCTCCTCCAGCGCGAATGCAAAAGGATGTAGAGACTGATAACAATCTGACTGGTGTTCTTATTCGTCGTTTTCAATTTGTCCTTGTAATAAGCAGGGGGTTGTGTTATTATTAACTTGTTGTTGATGGATGGTTATTGTGGTTGCGGTTAGTTTTTAAGGGAATGGAGAACGCGTATGAAACAGATGCGGTTTCTTATTGCCTTTGCGGCGGTGTTGGTTTATGCCGCCGACCCGGTGGCGGGTGAAAAATGGACGATCGAAACCGGTGAGCAGAAATCGCTCGCCGCCCCAATCGCTGTCCCGGAATTGCAGGTGGACGGTGAACTGACGCTTGAAAACGGGGCCGCGCTTTTCGTCAACGGTGATGCCGTAAACTCGCTGGGCACGATGACCGATAAGTCTGGCGTCATGACGATTAAGAGCGGTGCAACGGCGACCTTCACCGGGACGCTTGACGCGGTCTCCCCCGGTGATTCCCAGGGACTCGCGCTCGGCGAAGAGGGCGGACACGGAACTCTTACCGTCGAGGCGGGCGGTTCGCTAACGGTCGCGAACGGCCGACTTTTTCTGGGGCGTAACGGGGGTAACGACAACCGCACCCTCAACTCCCAGGGCGTGCTTAACATTTTCGGTACCGTTACCTCGCAGGTAATCGCGTGCGGGGCCTGGTATCCGTCGCTCGCCACCGCCGATTACGGGACGTATGACGTGAGCGCGTTCACCGTTGCCGGCGAGATCAATCTGGAGGAGGGCGGCGTACTGGAGACGGGAAACATTATGCGCCACGACCAAAGCCGTACCGTCATCAACTGCAAGGGCGGCACGCTGCGCGCGTTGCGGGAGAATTCGGATTTCATCTCCAACTCCGGAGCCCTGCTATTGAACATCGAGGCGGGAAAGAATCTGGTGTTCGATACCCAAAACTTCAACATTCGCGTTCTGCCCTCCACGATCCAACCGGACTTTTTCGTGATTACCGGCGAGGGCGGGTTAGTTAAAAAAGGGACGGGTTATCTGCAGATCTGCAACTACGCCTCAGAGAACACCTTCTCCGGCTCGATCACGGTGGAGGCGGGCATTCTCGCCATTGGGCGGCCGCTCGCGGAGGGGCAGACGGTCTATGTGAAGAAAGGTGCTCAGTTCTATCCGGCGGGTGGCGGCGATTTAGATAAAATCACCTACGAAGACCCCTCGGAAGCCCCAGTCGGGGGACTTTACTGTGTGCAGACCCGATTTTATGGCGGTCTCGATCTCCGCAGCATGGCCCCCACATACTACGCCGACGCGCTCGGCGGCCCAACCTGGGGCTGGGGCGGAGAAATCTACGGCGAAATAACATACGCGGACGGAATCTCGCTCGAACATCCTTTCCGCCTTGTCGGGCAGGGGAACACCCTCAACCTTTACAACACGGGGCTGGACAAGCTGCCGTTTGAAATTTCCGGAACGGGCACGTTCAGATTCTCCTACAACCGGACCAACTCGACGGACAGCGCGATAACGTTCATTGACCCCGCCACCTACGAGCAGAACGGCAGCTTCAACGTTGTGGGCCAGAATGGCGAGAGGCCGGTGATGACCGTGTCAGGACCCGGTACGTTCAAAACCGGAAACCTCCGCGTGGGCCTTGAGGGCGGCGACGGCGTGTTGGTTTTGAAGAACGGCGTGAATGTGTCGGTGAACGGTTCGCTTCGCATCGGGAGCAACGCCAGCGGCGACACCCGCCAGACGGTGAGAGGCCGGGTGGAGGTGGAGAACGCCACACTCACGACTTCCGGTGATGTGAATTTCGCGCCGAACGGCTTGATTGACGGGAGCGACCTCACCTCGGTGCTGAATGAACTGGTGCTGGGGCCGGGCTCCAACCTGAAGGTGGGGTCGCGCATCACCCGTAATGACGACGCGCGTTCGCGCATAACCTTTGCAGGCGGTAAGGTCTCGCCGCAAAAGAGCTACAATGACTTCTTCTATACCGCGCAGAACGGTACGCTTGAGATTGAGACGGCGTCCGGCTATGATATGTGCATCAACCTCGGTTCGTACAGCATCGGTATGTTCGACAACCATACCCACCTCTTCGGCGACGGCGGGCTTGAGATTATCGGAAGCGCTAGCAACCCCATCGGAACCTTCACGCTCGGCAAGCCGGGATTGAGCGATTTCGAGGTCAGTTACCGGGGCGAAACGAAGATCACCGATGCCACGCTGAAACTGGGCGTACCGCTGCCCGAAGGCAGCGTCATTTCGGGAACGCGCGCGACCATCGAAATCGGCGGATACGCCATTGATCCTCCGGTGGGGGATGTGAAAATCAAGGGCCCGGGCACGGTCGTCGTCGGGCGGGACAACGCGGACACGGTATTCGACCGTCAGATTGAAGGGGCGCAGATCTTGAAGATCGGCACCGGCTCGCTCTTGCTCGACACGGCGCTCAATGGCGGCGCCCTGACCGTTAGGGAAGGTACCGCCACCGTCAAGGGAACTGTTTCCTATTCCAGCTACCGGTTCAAGGTTGAGAATATCAAGGGGCCGTTTGAGCCGACCAACGTCAACTCGATGCAACTCGCGGAATTGATCCTTCTGAACGGTACCACGGACGTGACGCGCCCGTACAAGTCGATCGCCTTTGATACGACGGCGGATAACGCCGGCACTACCTGTCCGGCCAACGAGGGGCCGGGGAATCTCGTGGACGGCAATTTCTCCACCAAGTGGCTCGACTTCCGCGCGCACCCCTCGCGTTCCGCCGCCGACCGCGACCGCGTTTGGTTGCAGATCGACTACGATACGCCTAAAACCGTCACCGGCTACATCTGGGTCACCGCGAACGACGTCCCCGGCCGTGATCCTGCGGCATGGCGGTTGCAGGGCAGTAACGACGGCGGAACTACCTGGACTGACCTTGATGTGCAGACGGACTATGTGGCGTCGGATGTGCGGTTCTCGCCGACCGGACTTTTCGCTACGGGCGGCGCGTTCGGTTCCGCCGCTGTTGTCACCGTCGCGCCGGGCGCGATTCTGCGTGTGGACGGCGGCAACGTCCCCGTCTCCGCGCTTGAAAACAGCGGGACCGTGGAATTGGTCAACGGCGCCACGCTCACCAGCGACGGCGGCTATCTGAACGGTACGGTTTCGGGTTCCGGATCCGTTGAGGTGACGGGCGGAACGGTGACGCTCATCGGGACTCCGGACTATACCGGTACCACGCATGTTGCGGGCGGTGTTCTAAATGTAGGAGTTGGTAACCATATTTCGGCATCGCGCGGGTTTGACGGTAAGTTCTTCCGGCTCACCATCAAGAGCAGCAATGGCGGAAACGGCTATGAGAACGGCACTTACAACATGCAGGCTTCCGAGTTCCAGCTCTACAACGTAGCGGGCGAGATGCAGAATATGGGACTCAAGATGCAGGGCATCGGTCTCGCGGCGACCGCGCTCCAAACCAATTCGTTCACCTGCGCGGCGGAGTACAGCAACGCGACTGGCGACAGCGCCGATTTGGTGAAGAACCTGTTTGACGGCGACCTCACGACGAGGTGGTATTGCGATGATTCCGTCAACGGCCAGGTGCTGAATTATCACGTAATCACGATGCGGCTCGCGGACGAGGCCGAACCCGTCACCAGTTATAATTTCTTCACCGCGCACAACAATGTGCGCCGCAGCCCCACATCATGGACGCTGGAAGGAAGCCGCGACGGTGTTGCTTGGGAGGTGCTGGACGAGCGGTATTGGGCACCGCACACCACCTATGAGGTGAAGGGGAACTACAGTGCCGAATCCATTCAGCGGAAGCCCTTCAACAACGGCGTCAATTATACGTTCGAGCCGCTGGCACGGCCGGTTTCGTTCAACGGCAAATTCCTGCGCTTCACCTTCAAGCGGACGGCAGGCAACACGATGCTTCAGTTCTCCGAGCTGATGGTTTTCAACGCGCTCGGCGAGAACGAAGCCTACGGGTTGACGATGGCCGCCGACGCGACGCCGGCGGCATCCCTCCAGCCCGGCACTTTCAGCCGGGGCGGCAACTACAGTGTGGGGAAAGTGACGCAGAATATGGATAATCTTTTCGACAACGAACCCAACACCAAACTCTGCGCCAACAACAACGACATGAACGGCAATGCCTCCCGTTACCGCATCGTGACGATGCGTCTGCGGGATGAGGCACTGCCGGTGAACGGTTATCTGCTCGTCACCGCCAACGACAACCTAGGCCGTTCGCCGTGCGACTGGCAGGTGGAGGGGAGCTTTGACGGCGAGACGTGGATTACGCTCGATGAGAAGGCCGGAGTCGCCCAGCCCTACTGCCTCTACACGGCGATGAACGCTGGACATCCCTTCACCTTCGATTCCTACTCGGTTAACGCGTCGTTTCCGACGGAATCGCCGGTACAGGTGGACGCGGGTGCGGTTATGAACATCAACAGTGCCGACGCAACGATTGGCGCACTTCGCGTGGACTGTATGCTCGGCGGTGGCACGATTACCCCATTCCGCCCCAAGGAGAATGGTGTGCTGGATTTGGTCAATGTGCAGGGCGACACGACCATTGCCGCTCTGGACGGATTTGAAATTCCGTTGACGGTGAACGGGGTGGAGCCGGCGGGTAACCTTGCCAGCTGGAAGGTATCGGTTGAGGGAGTTGTCCGGGACGATATCAAAATCCGCCTCAATGAGGAAGGAAACATGGTGCTGTTCTACGGCGGCACGCTGTTTTTAATAAGGTAGCGACTGTTGCGGAGCTTGCCCATCCCGAATGCGGGATGGGCAAGAGGTGATACACGGTATTTTCGCCGGGGGAGGTGTCAGCGCGGGCGTGACAGGAGGTTAAATCCGTATTCGCCCTTTTGGTTGTAAGGTTTTTTTTTGTTTGTATAGGTCACTGCAGAAACGGAACTCAGGTGAATAAGCCTGGGCGCACGTGGCACCGTGATGGCTACAAGTTCTAAGTTCCATTGCCCCGAGTGGGGTGAGAAGGTTAGAATGAGGTCTGAAGCCTAAGCCGGGAGACGTCTGGAGTGAAAACTTGAAACCTCACGTAATGGTGGAAGTTATGAAAAACAAGAAACAGATCCTCGCCGGCGCGGTGCTGTTGGGCGCCGGTATTGTAATCGGTTTGGGCCTTGGTGGCCTAATGAACAGAAGAGCGTTCGCCGTTGAAGCCGCACCGGCTTCAGCCCGGGTTTGGGGCAAGGGTGACGTTAAGTCTGCTGAACGGGTTGGGCGCGGGGAGGTTGATGTTCCCGCCGACAAGAACGAGTCGCCTCCGGCGATGGGGGAACTCAAGGGTGTCTCTGCGGAGGACCTTGAGATTATCCGGAAGATTGCCGCCCAGCGCGGCGAGACCAAGCTTCCGCCGCAGGAGTGGGTTGACCACGTGTGGCCTAAGATTAAGAAGTCCCAAGCCGCAAAGTTTCAAGCCGTTCGTTAATTGACCGATTACAAGAAGAGGAATTATGAAGAATTTGTTTGTTGCGTTAGCGTTGTGTGTCAGCTGTTTGCCGTCTCAGGCTTTTGAAAAGACCGATCCCCATTTTGTCGTCGGCAGTGGCGACAAGCAGTGTTATTTTGTTGTCGACTGGTATGGGGTACAGAAATGCTGGGCGTACAAGTGGGGGGATCGGCTCGATACGCCGACGGTATTCGACGCGCTTAAGGAGATTGACCACGAGGATCCCCGCTTCGTCATTAAATATCAACAAATGACGGACGCATACGTGGATGTGTACTTCATGGGCTACGATGAGGATGATTGCGCCTGCCAGTTTGACACGGAAAATGGAGGTTCCTCTTCTCCTAATGCTTTAGTGGGGGTTGAGGATAAGGTTTGGTATTCTCAGTGGTGGGTTTTCTATCAGGCTGGTTCGCGAACCGAATATGGTTCCGGCCCGATCTATTCTTCTTGGGTTGCCGCGAATTCAGTTCAGGTTCAGGATGAACAGGTGTACTATTTCACTATCGGCGCTCCTGAATACGACAGCAGCTGGGCTGAGTCACCAATCACAATTGACGCGTCTGCCATCTCTTACGCCGAAAGCCCTTATGGGTGGAGGGTGGTTGATTATTACACCTCCTGCGACAAAGCTAACTTTAATGTGGCGGACAACGTGTTGCATCGCCCCACAACCTATATGAAAGGAACCTGGGGAGGCCCGATCACCCCTTATAATCCGGCTTGGATGGCGAACGAGCTTCTATCGCTTGAAGACAAGGGGGATTTTGTTGTCATAGAGTTTGACCATAAGGTGGTCGATGACCCCAAGAATCCCTACGGTTACGATTTTATCGCTTTCGGCAACTCGCTTATAGTAGGGACAAAGAAAGATTATTATGAGGAGTCGTCTGATCCCGGCAACTGGGAATACACGCAGCAGTTGTCCGGTGAGCCAGGGCTGGTTGAGGTTTCCGCCGACGGTGAAACCTGGTTCTCTTATAATGATGGGCCATATTGTGATGATTGGGCGCCAACCCAGGGCTTGGTTTACGACAAGTCAAATTATAATACCAACTGGTATGCGGCCAACCGTTGGTGGTCGTGTACGACCGACGCCACTTGGCCGGTCCATCCGGGCTTGACTTCCGTAAAGGCGGTTGGTGAGACGATTGAGACTTTATCCTACAAATACGACAAGTCGGCAGGCGGAGCCGCCTTTGACATTTCCGGATTTCCGTTGCCGACGGACGAGCTGGGGCGCAAGTACATCAAGTTCGTGCGTATCCGGCCCATGTTCGACGAGGAAGAGAACGAATGGACTACCCCCGAAATTGACGCGGTTTCCGATGTACGGCCTTGCACTGCTTACGAGGAGTGGCGGCTTGCTAATTACAGCGACTACCGTACCCAGTGGGATACACGTTTAACCGGTAAAAAGACGGTTGCTGAGAATGGGTATCCAAATGTGGTAAACCAGTTGCTTGGGCTTGGCGCAAATGAGTCGCCGGTGATTGGCACTAAGATTATTACTTCCGCAACCGGTGAGCAAATCGAGGTGAGTGATGTCCTTGGATTTAGCATAACCGGCATCAGTGTTTTCGCCGATTATGTGGATCTGCAATTCCGCCATAAGGGCAACCTTTCGCCCGACAGCGGTCTTTTTATTAAGACTGGTTCTGACTTAACCAACGGTCCCTGGTCTTACGAAATGCCCAGCATTAGTTCGGTGGAAGATTTGGGTGACGGCACCAAGCGGTCAACGCTCCGGGTGAGCAATTCCGGACAGTTCTTTAGGTTTGCGGTTGGAGACGAGTAGGCGGCGGTTCGCGCGGGAACGTTCATCTTTTGATAACGTTAACCATGTAGAACGTGTAGATCTTTGCGCTCTATGCGCTCTTTGCGGCTAAAAAACGCTGTTGTTATAGGTAAGTTTGGGATTGAGGGTTGGCTGCGTGAGACGAGGTTTTACATTATTGGAGTTAATGATCGCGCTGAGCATTATGTGTCTGCTTATGGCGATGGTTATTCCGGCGGTGATGAATGCAAGAGAGTCGGCGACTGACACGCTTTGTAAAACCCGTCTTCGTGAATTGGCGTTAACCGCGACACTCTATGCCATGAATAGCGGACACTATCCCTGGGGGAGCGTTGATCCTGGTGCGCATGACAAGAATTATTTTTGCGCCGAGGAATTGGGCAAGACCGTTTATCCGTCTGAACAGTGGGAGGCGAACAATATCGCAACGTGGGAGGAGTATCAGTCTTATTGCTGGGATTTCCGCAAAAAAAAGGGACAAGTGGGCTGGGATGCCGGGGTGATGTTTGATAATAAGGGCGTGGATTCGGTTCAGGGTTGCCCCAAGTGCAGCCGCGAGTCGGATAATTGGAATGGCGCCCATGTTACGGGGTATAACTACAATGTGGCTTATGTGGGGTATGTGGAGGGAGATGCAGGATCCCGTAAATACCCTGCCAAGTATGGTGAGTTTGAGTACCCCTCCAGGGTGGTGGCGTTTGGTGACGGAGGCTATGCGGGCGGCGTTAACAAGTTTATGCGGGCGCCAAAGCAATATGAGGGCGATAAGTCGTCGGCATCGCTTCGTAAGGCGGGGACCCAGGCGTTCCGGCACGGCAGTGGCAGGTACCGACATTGCAACATGGCGTTTCTGGACGGCCATGTGGAGGGGTTTTACACCCCGTATAAAACCAACGGTAAAGAGGGCTGGGTGGATGAGCAGACCCGCACGGCGTTTATTTCATCCGGGAACGGGATTTACGGCCCCCGCGGGTGGGGCGAGCCGGATGACTTTACCGAAAACAAAAAATAGGCGATTCGGCGCCGGCTCATTCAAAAATCGACAATAATAATTCGAAGGATGGGCTTGATTTTCGCGGATAAAACCGGTATAATACATTTGTTTTTATAAGGGAAATCTTATGGTTTAACCCTAAATGATGGAGTCAGGTATGAATGGAAAATGTTTTGCCGTTGTAGTCGCCTTGGCCGCAGATATCGCTATGGCTGAGGTATGGCCGGTAGGTTACACCCGTGTTGCCGGGCTTTACGTCAGTAACGGGGCGTACATCAACACCGATTTTAAGCCGAACCAGAACACCACCACGGTCATGGACGTGGAGGTGGACGAGACCAAGGAGTATTGGTTTGGTGCGTGGAATGTCGCGTACAATAACGGTGCCTATTGCATGGGTAACGATGGCGGTAATGTCTATAACGGTTACGGCAATCAGGGTGGCGGCGGCGGTTCGCCGATCCCAAACGGCCGCCACACGGTGAGCGTGGACCGGCGGTTTGTTTTGGCTGACGAAGAGACCCGCCGTACGTTTTCCGCCAACACTTTCCAGTTGGAGTACCCGCTGTTCTTGTTCGGGCAAAACCGTAAAGGGACTCCGGCGTTCAATGGCAACGATATCTTGTGTTATTCCTGTCAGATTTATGACAACGGCGAGAAGGTCCGCGATTTTATCCCTTGTTACCGTAACGGAGACAATGTGGCGGGGTTGATGGACGTGGTGAACGGGACATTCTACCAGCGTCAGGGCGGCGGTTCGGTGATGGCCATCGTGGGAAACGCCAAGGGTGATGCGTCATACAGTTACGCGAACGGACAGCTGACGGTGAATACCGTAGCCGGCGACTGCGAGCTTACCGCCCGCGAGATTTTGGGCGTAACCGCGCTGACCAAGCAGGGCGAGGGCACGTTGTGGGTGTTGGATGACAACGGTTCGGCGGCTAACCTGGCTTGCGATTCGGCCACGCTTGCGGCGGGCGGCGTTGGTTTCAATGTGGTTTCCGAAGATGAGTATTCACGTATCAGCGCGATCGGTACGGTTTACGTCAACGGAACCGTGACGGTCCGGTTGCCGGAAATGATGCCGGCCGGCACCTACACGTTCATTAGCGCGAACGCGCTGAATATTGCTGACGGCGCCGGTTTTGTTCTGGACTCGGATTGCATATACGGCGCCGGAACTTCGGTGCGTACCCTGTCGGTCTCCGCCAACGCGGTAACGGTAACGGTGTCCGGCGACCCGTTGGCCTTCCCGGACGGTTACACCGCGGTTCCGTATCTGCAGGGTACCGGAACCCAATATATCGACACCGGTTTTATCCACACGGCGGACACCAAGGTCGAGGCGGTGGTGAACATTTCCACGATGCAGAATGGCGCGACCGGTTGGGCGGCGGTTTTCGGTTCCCGCCGGAACGCCTACACGCAAAACGGTTACATCTTTTTCTCGCATCGTGACAGTTTCAGTCTGAAGCCTAGTTTCAACCGCACCGGCAACGAGACTAACGGCGAAGGTTTCCCGTATGACCAGAAGGTCACGCTCAATAGTTTCGGGCGGGTCATTGCTTGGTCGGCGGAGGACGGCACGGAGGGTGGGATTACCACGGACGGTACCCCGGACAAGGGCGCGAACTCAATGTACATTTTTGACCTTAACCGGTACAACGGTTACGGTGGGCATACCCCGGACAACTCCCGCGCCACGATGAAGCTTTACGCTTTTAGGATTTGGGACGGCGCCAGACTGGTACGGGATTTCGTGCCTTGCCGCAACCTTAACGGTGAGCTGGGTGTTTATGACCGGGTGATGAGGATTTTCCACGCCAACCTCGGCACCGACCGCTTTTACACGGAAAACGAGAGCGCGGCGTTCGTCAAGTACATCGAGTCCTCGGGTGGTTCAAACGGGCAGTATATCGACACCCATTACATCCATCAGGCGGATACCAAGGTTACTTTGGTGGCGGAAATCCCGTATGTTCAGCCGGCTGGCTGGTCGGGCGTGTTTGGTGCCCGGGTGGGTTCGGTAAAAACGGGCGCGATGGTGTTTTTCTCCAAGTACAGGACCGCTGGCAATATTTCCTATAGCCGTACTGGGGATAAAGACACGGAAGGAGCGGCTACTGATATGGTTTACGACGAACGCGCGACTTGGACGTTCGAGGGGGTAAACGCTTCGTGGGTCGGCGATTCCGGGGCCACTGGATCGTTCGTCGCGGAAGGAACGGCCGATGCCGGCGGCAACAACATGATTCTTTTCGGTTTCAACAACGGTGCCGCCGGTGCCGTGTCGGTGGATGCATCCCGCGCGGCGATGAAGCTGTATTCGTGCAAGATTGAGGATGGCGGGGTGGTGCGGAGGGATTTCGTACCGTACCGCAACGCTGAAGGAGCGTTTGGCCTTTATGATACGATTGAAGGGGTGTTTTACCCCAACCAGGCGAAAGGCTCATTCGCTTGCACCGGTATGGTGTACACCGTCAGCGGAACGGCTTTGACGGTGTACGAGGGTACGCTGGTTGACGAAGATCTGACCGGTTACACTTCGCTCACCAAGGTCAGTCCCAACGCGACTTACGCATACGGGTTGACGGTTCCTATTCCGACCTTGACGATTTCGGAGGGAATGTTCAGCGTACAGGACGGGGCGGCCAATCAATATACGGTTAACGGCGCGTTGACTCTGGCGAGTGGCGCGAGGTTGGCCATCGATCTCACCGCGAGCACAAACGATATTATCAACGCCACATCGATAGACCTTTCCGGAGTGGCGGCGGACAATCCGGTGCTACTCAGCGTCAGCGGCACCGGGGTGGCAATGCTTGAAGAAGGTGAAAGCCGCGTGATAATAACCGGTTCAGGGCTGACGGACGCGGACGCTGACAAGTTTACGGTGGTAGGGTTGCCGGTGCAGGTGCAGGTGCAGGACGGTAACCTGACGCTGGTGCCCAAAGCCGCCAGTATGCTGGAATGGCTGGGCGCGGGCGATATTATAGGCAAGTGGTCAAATGCCGGAAACTGGGTGGGAGGCTTGTTGCCGGAGACTGGCGATATGGTGTTGTTCAATCTGCCTGCCGGCGGGACAACGCGGGCCGACCTTACGGAAGTCAATCTTTCGGTGGTAGCCATCGGTGCTGACGCCGGCGAGTTCGTGCACAACGGCACGGAAACGCTTACCGTTTTGTCGGCCATCACCAACCTCTCGGCATCGACGGTGCAAACCTTCAACATGCCGATGGAGTTGGGAGTTGACGGTTTGCCGTTCTATGCGTACTCCGATGGCGCGCTTAAGATTCTCGGCGCGGTTAACATGAACGCCCAACAGTTCGTGAAGGACGGGGCAGGTGAAATCGAGATTGCCGGGACGGCGTTTGCCGCGCCTGAAATCGTGATTTCCGGGGGCAAGGTCAAATTGGCGGAAGACTCTTCCGTGGCGTTGACGCCTGAACAAGCGACTGGCACGATTACGATTGCCGAAGGCGGACAGCTGGACTTTAACTATCCGGGCACGATTTCTTACAATAGTGCGGCACGCAACAGTTATACCTCCGGCAAGATTGTCCACATTGCGGGTAGCGGTCCCGACGGCACCGGCGCGTTGGTCAATAACGTTAATTCTACCCAGTGGTTCTCCTCGTTGACAAGGTTGGTGTTGGACGGAGACGCAACGGTCGGCGGCAGCGGGCGGATTGATATGCGTAACGGCTGGGGCGATAACCTTTATAAGGGGCGCACCAGTGTTTACGGCCCGGATTATACGTTAACTTCGCTGGTAACCCATTTAAACGGCTTCAATTTCAACAGCAGCGATGTCGAGTTGAAAAAGATTGTCGTCGGTGAGGGCGGACACATCAACTTTGAGGGCGAGGTCAATTTGGAAATCGCCAATGGCATCGAACTGAAGAACGATTCGCACTTGGACTTGTGGAGCGCAACGGTAAACGGTGAGGTCTCGGTGTCGGTCGGCTCTGGTGTCACGGCAAACATCAACCAGATTTACGGGACCAGTGTTCTGGATCTTGGCCTTAATGTGGAAACCGACGCGACGTTAAACCTAATCGGCGGCAATTCCGTCCGCGTGGGCGGCGAGTTGAACAACAATGGCGATATCGTAATCACCGGTACCGGCAGGTTGGAGATCAACTCGCCCGTTAGCGGTACCGGCACAATCTCCGTACCGACGGGGTCGCTGTCGATCTGCCCGGATTTCGTTAATTCGGCAGATTCGCAGGTTTCGTACAACGTTGGAGGGTCGCTCTATTTTGGGCATTACATAGCTGATGAAAACAACGGCATTCCCGAACATCCGCCCGTGTTTGATACCATGACGGCCGATGTCGCATTCCTGTACGGGGCTAACTCCACCATTAGCGGCCATGCTTACGACGCGGTGGTTGCCCAGGCCAATGACGCAGGAAAATCGGTCGGTGTATACGGAAGCAACGCCGACCTCACGTTGACCCTTACGGATTCGGACTGGACTATCGGCGAGCTTCGCGTGGGAAGCCACCAGAACCCGGCTCACTTTACGATTGGCGATGGAGCGACGGTCACCGTATCCAGCTTGTTTGAGCTAGGCCGCGGCGGCAATAATGCGTTGCAGTCCATTTTGCAAATTGATGACGGCGGAGTACTGGAATTCACCGGCACTGATGCGGGTAGTTTCCGTATCGGCGAGTGGTCTCCCACTGCGGCGAACACCCACCGCCATGACATCATTGTTGATGGCGGAACGTTTGTCGCTACCAATATCACCGCTGTCAGTGTCGGGTATGATTCCCCGTATGCGGAGTTGGCGCTAAATTCCGGAATCATCCGAGCCAACGGAATCAAATCCCGTTACCGTACCAATTATGTCAAGGCCGACTATCCTTGGCAGGCCCGTTATGTCCAGAAGGGCGGAACGCTGGAGTTGGGTGCACAAGGGTTCACGTCGTCAATTAACGGCTACAATGGCGACTACAACCTGAACTTGCAGAGCGGCGTGCTGAAGGTGGTGGACAGCTTCTCCACCTCGCCGGGATATCTGACTTCGATGTTTGGCGTTGAGGCGGGCGATCCGTCGGCGCCAAACGTTTACGAGATCGATCTGAACGGGAACTCGGTGGCGTGGAACACCGCGTTGCTCGGAATGAGCGATGTGGTTATTAAGGGTTCGGGGACGTTCTCTTCCACTGCGGAAACCCAGGGCGTGCCGACCGGTTTGTGGACGGTGCAGTCCGACGTTTCCGCCAATCTTGCCGGAGCTTCCGGTTTCGCCGGTGGATTGAAGGCAGACGAGGATGCGGCGGTCACCATTGACATCAGTTCCGAAAGCACGGTGGAGTTCGGGGTGTTCTCGATGATAAACTTCCCCAATTTCGCGTCGATGACCAACTATACCGGCGCATACCAGTATCAGGTTGATTCGCTCGACCAGTTGCATGGGGTGTTCTTGGGGTCTCCTCCTCTGGGCAACAATTTCTACATGGCCTATCGCGGGCAGTTCTATGTCCCGGAAGATCAAGGCGACCGCCAGTGGTACTTTGGCGGATGTTTCGACGACATCCTCTATTTTGAGATTGACGGTGAGAACATCGGCAACATCAACAATGTCAACGTGTGGAACACCATCCGGGTCGGCAACAAGTATCTCACGGCCGGCTGGCACAATTTCCGGGTAATTTTTGGAAATACCGCTGGCGGTTGGCGCGCCGACATGGACGGCTGGAAGAACTACATGGCGTTGGGGTGGTCGGTTGACCCGTCCTCGGCCGGACAGACGTCGGTGGCGTCTTACCAGAAGTTCGACACTTCCACGCTTAAGATGCGGTTGCCCGAAACCACCGTCGGTAAACCCGCTTCTTCGGGATTGGGCGGGGTTACGTCGCTGGCTTCCGGTTCCTTGCTTTACAACCTTGCGACCACCGCGTGTCCGATTTACGGTGTTCTGGAAGGCGCCGGCTCATTGCGTGGTCAGTATAAATTCACTGAATCAGGCGTTTGGCGCATCAATTGCAGCGATACCGCCGGATTTGATGTGGTAAAAGTTTCAGAACTGACTAACCCGGCTGAATTCACCGCCAGTATCCGCAATATCGAGATGGCGATTTCCGGTGCGGCATCGCGAGCCTATTACCCGATTTGCGCGGCGAACGGTCTAACTGCGGCAGATGCCAGGGAAAACATTGCCGTAACCGCAACTGGTGACGAAGCAAAACCCGGCTGGTACGCCACAGTGAAGGGAGGCACGCTAATGGTGGTTAACCCCAACCCGCCGGGCACTCTTATGATGGTAAGATAAAATCCCGTTTTACCGGCCCGCGATGCTAATCGCGGGCCTTTTCTCTTTCATACGGAAAACCTGCTTGTCAAACCGTGTCTGCATTTGGTAAGATTTCCGTTGGTTTGTTAAACGGTTCGTTCAATGAAAGGTTTTAACAATGAGAGCTTTGGCGTGCCGGTTGTACGGCGAGAATGATTTGCGGCTGGAGCCGATGGAGCTGGAACCGGCGGGCGAGGACGCGGTGCTGGTGGAGCTGGTTTCCAACAGCGTCTGCATGAGCGACTACAAGGCGGTATCGCTGGCAACCCGGCATAAACGGGTGCCCAAGGATATTGCGGTAAATCCGGTGATGGTGGGGCATGAGGTTTGCGGCATCGTGCGCGAGGTCGGCACCAAGTGGAAGGATCGTTTTTACCCCGGGCAGCGTGTCGGGGTGCAGCCGGCGTTCAACATTCCCGGCCACGAGCTGGAGACGATGGGTTACGCTTGGCAAACGATGGGCGGCGACACCACCCATATCCGGGTGCCGTCAATCGTGATCGAGATGGGATGCCTGCTGCCGTACGAGGGCGACTGCTTTTTCAAATGCTCGTTGGCCGAGCCGGTGAGCTGCATCATCAGCGCGTTCCGGACCAGCTACCACAATGCGTTCAACTCCCACGTCCACCAGATGGGAATCAAGGCGGGCGGGGCGATGTTGCTGATGGCGGGATGCGGAGCCATGGGGTTGGCGGCGGTGGACATCGCTTGCCACGGGCCGGAGAACCGTCCCCGGCGGTTGGTGGTGACCGACATCGACGATTCGCGGCTGGCGAGGGCGGCCGAGATTTTCGGCATCGCGTGGCAACCGGGCGGCAAGGCGGCGTCCGGTATGGTGAACGGGGTGGAGCTGCATTTCGTAAACACCCGCGGTATGGCCGATCCGGTGGCGGAGTTAAAGGCGTTTAATCTGTCGGATGCCGACCGCAAGGACAACCCAACCGCCACCGGCGGCGGATACGACGATGTGTTTCTGTTCGCGGCGGTGCCGGAGCTGATCACCCAGACCGGGAATCTGATGGGCTTCGGGGGGTGCCTGAATTTCTTTGCCGGGCCGATCGACCAGCAGATGAGCGCGCCCTTCAATTTTTATAACGTCCACTACATGGGACACCACTGCGTGGGATCTTCCGGCGGTGACGTGCAGGACATGGTGGACGCGATCGATTGGGCGGCGAAAGGATATCTGCATCCCGAGGTGATGGTGACGCACGTTGGCGGGCTGGACAGCGCGGTGGAGACTACGGTCAACCTGCCCAAGGTGCCCGGCGGCAAGCGGCTCATCTACACCCATGTCAAGATGCCGATGACGCCGATCGCCGAGTTCGCGCGGTTGGGCGAGAGCGATCCGTTCTACGCGAAACTCGCTGAGATTTGCGGGCGCAACCGCGGTTTGTGGAATCGGGAGGCGGAGGAGTATCTGCTGGCCTATGCGCCGAAACTGGACTTTTAACGAAACGGAAAGGATTAAGAGATGAATAAACTGTTTTTGGTTGGAATCGGGCTGGCGTTGGCGGGGCTGGCGCAAGCGGAAAGCCGCACGGATTGGCTGCATCTGTCGCACGTGCATCGCGGGGGCGGCAAGCTGGAGCGCCCGGACAACACGCTGGAGACCTTCCTGTGGTGCTGGGGCAACGGTTCCGCGTTGGAGTGCGATTGCCGGAAGACCTCGGACGGCGTGGGGATAATGTTCCACGACAACGATCTGCACCGCACTCCGCGCGGGATTCCGGACGGGATGAAGAAAAACAAAATCTCTGACATGAAGTGGGAAGAGTTGCGGGACATCGACGTGGGCAGTTACCTCGACCCGCAGTACGCCTCGCAGCGCATCCCGACCATCGAGGCCACTTTTTACGCGATGAAGGGGCATCCCTCCTACCTCTGCTTTGTGGACGAAAAGGGGGCGGGGCCGGAGTACATCGCGACCAAGGCGCGCGAAGCCGGAGTGCAGGATCAGGTGTACTACACCGGTCCGAGCCACGAGAAGATTTTCGAGTGGAACAAAATCCTGCCCGGCGGGAAATCCCTGCTGTGGCTGGGCGCGTGGCCCAAGAACCGCACCGATGCCGAACGCCAGCGCACCGACAAGTGGTTTGCCGACGCCATGGACAAGCTGCGCGAGAAAGATTTCAAGTACATTACGGCGGTGTCGATCCACACCTACTACGACCCGAAAGATCCGGTCGATCCGTTTATCCCTTCTACTCCGCTGCTGCGGAAGATGTTTGACGAATTCCACAAGCACGGCATAAAGGTCGCTTCCATCCCGTTCGCCGGCGGCGAGACCGAGGAGGTATATTTCAAGCTGTGGGAACTGGGGGCCGACGCGTTTTCAACCGATTATCCGAGCGTGATGTTCTCGGTGATCCGGAAGCTCAAGGCCGGAAAGACGGAATAACTGGCGCAGGCCAAAGGCGGGGGTTGCCGAATGAAAACACCGAAGGCCGGGTCGGGCCGGACATTTGAGCGGATGCAATGGCGGGTGCTGATCGCCACTATGGTCGGCTACACGCTGTTCTACTTCATGCGCAAGAACTTTTCTTTCGCCATGCTGGGGCTGGAGCAGGACTGCGGGGTGTCGAAGTCCACGCTGGGCAACTTTCTGTTGGCCGGTGGGCTGGTTTACGGCATCGCGAAGTTTTTGTTCGGGTTTGTCGGCGACCGGGTGAACTCGCGCAAGATGCTTTGCTTCGGGCTGGCCGCCTGCACACTGGTTAACGTGGCGTTCGGTTTTGTGCCCGACCTGTTCAGCGGCCAGGCGATGCTTTGGGCCTTTGGCGGGTTGCTGGTGTTGAGCCAGCTGTTTCAGGCCACGGGTTTTCCTCCCTGCGCCCGATTGATCGCATTCTGGGTGCCGCCGCAGGAACTCGCCACCAAGATGAGCGTGTGGAACACCTCGCACTCGATCGGCGGCGGGTTGGTCGCGCAGATCTGCGGGGTGATCATGGGACTTGGGGTGCTTGGCGCCAAGGCGCAGGGCATCGGGATGTGGAAGTGGTGCTTTTGGAGTATGGCGATTCTGGGCGGTCTGGGGCTGCTGCTGATGTGGGTGTGGCTGCCTGGCACGCCGGAAGAAGAGGGGGTACCCACCCCCGCCGAGCTTAACGCCGCGCCGATTTCGGACGGCAAGGCGGAGCTCTCTGCGGAAAAGCGGCCAAGCGCGGTAAAGATGATCTTCTTGAATCCGGTGATCTGGGCGTTGGGATGCTGCAACTTCACCATTAACGCCACCCGGAGTCTGGTGGCGGACTGGGGCCCGACGTTGCTGCAGCAGGGCAAGGGGTTCAATCCGGCGGAATCCGGAACCATCGTCATGTTCTTTGAGTTTGCCGGTATCGCCGGCATGCTGTTCGCGGGTTGGGCGACCGACCGCTTTTTTGCCGGGAAAGCGCCGCGGCTGTGCGTGTTTCTGATGGCGCTCACCGCCGCTTTGCTCGCGCTGTTCTGGTGGTTGCCGTCCGGAGTGTGCGGGGCGGTAGCACTGTGCGGGGCGGGGTTCTGCTTGTACGGGCCGCAGGCTCTCACCGGGGTGACCGCCACCAACATCGCCACCAAGTCGCTCACCGGTACCGCCATCGGGTTCATCTCGCTCTTCAGCTATGTCGGGGTGTCGATCTCCGGTAAAGTTTGCGGAACGCTGGCGCAGCATTATCAGGGGTGGGCGGCCCCGGTTTTCGCGATTTGCGCCACGGCGGTTTGCAGCGCGATGTTCTTTTTGACCCTGTGGCGTACCCGCGCCCACAGTTATGGATAGTCCGGTTTTTATCGAGCCCGGTGGCGGGAAAACCCGCCGCCGGGCTTTTTTTTGCCTCTGGGCCGGCTTTTTCGTATAAATGCCCTGATTAATAAAAAAAAATAATAATTTTTCCATATTTTAGTGTTGACTTGCGGTGGGTTAAAGTGGTTTAATGTGTGCCATCGAGGCAAATTGTGGAAGAACTTGCAGGGGATAGCCAGTACTCCAGAGGAACCACTCTGAGAGGCGCGTTCGTAGGATGGAACCGCCATTCGATGGACGAAAAAAAGAGGCTCACGATCCCGGCCAACTGGCGGGAGATCATGGGTTATCCTGGCTATATGTATGTGATGTTCTCCGCCCAGCAGGATCGGCTGTTAACGTTGATTCCGCCGATTGAAATGGAGGAGAAGATCAAGCAGCTTCGCGAGGGGTTGAGGGGTAATCCTGGTTACAAGACTGCCTTGAAATTCATCAGCGAGAATTCCGAGCAGGTGTTTTTTGACGCCCAGGGCCGCATTAGGATTCCCGACCGGCTGTTGTCGGTGGGGAAACTGAATAAAGCCCGGGAAAAAGTGGTGATGTTGGGTGCACTGGACAAGATCGAACTGTGGCCGCAGTCGTTGAAGCCGGAAACCGAGCCGGTGAAGGTGCAGGACGAGGCGGTCTTGAGACTGTTCGACGAGTTGGATTTGTGAGGTTGACGGACAGATTGAGATGCATATCCCGGTGTTGTTCGAAGAGACGGTCGATGCACTGGCGGTTAAAGCCGGTGGAACCTACGTCGACGGGACCTTGGGGCGGGCCGGCCATGCATCGGAGGTGCTCCGCCGGGCCGGACCCGAGGGTCGGTTGTTAGGAATCGACCGGGATGGCGAGGCCCTCGCGCGGGCGGCCAAGGTTTTGGACCCGATTCCGGGCCACAAGGTCTTGGCGCACGGCGAGCATGGCGATTTGGCGGCAATAGCTACAGCGAACGGATTCGACGCGGTGGACGGCATCCTGCTGGACTTGGGGGTTTCCTCCGACCAGTTGGACACGCCTGAACGGGGGTTCAGCTTTCGGGCTGACGGCCCGCTCGATATGCGGATGGACCAGACGCGAGGCAAGCCGGCGGCGGAGCTGGTGAACGGATTGTCCGAAGAGGAGCTGGCGCGGTTATTCCGGGAACTGGGCGAAGAGCCCAGGGCAAAGGCGGCGGCGCGGGCTATATGCCGGGAGCGGGAACGCTCCCGGATTGTGACCACCGGGCGGCTGGCGGAGATCGTCGGCCGGGCGGTGGGAGGAAGTGGGGGAAAACGTAACCCTGCGACCAGGGTTTTTCAGGCGTTGCGGATGTCGGTCAACCGCGAGCTGGAGAATCTGGTCGCCGCGCTTGACGGCGGGCTGAAATTGTTGAAGTCCGGCGGGCGGATGGCGGTAATAACGTTTGAGAGTTTGACCGACCGCGTGGTGAAGCAGTGTTTCGCCGCCCACGCGGGGTGCATGGTTTCGCTGCAGCAGGGCGGACAGCGTTGGGAAGGCGAATTGCCGGCGGTGGTTAAGGTCACCCGGCATCCGGTGGTGGCGGGGGACGCCGAACTGGAAAGAAACCCGCGGGCGCGATCCGCGAAATTGCGGGTGGTGGAGCGGAGTGACCGTCCGCCCGGCGAAGATTGATTTTGGTGGTACGGAGGGATTTTTGATGCGCAACAGAAAAAAGGACAACCGCATTTTCGCGGCGGTGGTGATTATCGCGGTGCTGTTTCTCGCACCGTTCGTGACGTTGAAGCTGCTGTATAATCTTTACTCTTCAAAATGCTATAACATCGGACAGCGCAATAACTATCTGGAAAAGGAATACGAGTCCTTGCGCAAAGAGTGCAACAGCGAGTACAACCGGTGGATTTCCTGTAAAACTTCGGAAAAACTGAATGAGGCGTTGATTGCGAACGGTTTGGTGATGAAACCGCCGCGTCCCGACCAGCGGGTGGTTATGGGAGCCTCCGGGAAACCTCTGCCCGGGCAGATCTCCATCGCAAAGTTCCGGAGAAACTCCGGGGCGACCGGCGAATACGTCAAAAACCGGAAATAGTTCGGCGGTTGCGTTTTGTGCCCAAGGCTCGGCGTTCGCGGTAACCTGGAGACGGTGTCCAAGGTTTCGGCGTTTTTCCATTTTACTTAAAATCAATCCGGCACGGCCCGGAATCGTCCTTCAATCCTGCGGACCTTCAAAAAGCCGGGGTGTTAAATGCAAACAGATTATGATGGGACTTTCTCGATTGGCAAGGCCTGCCGACATTACTGGCGGGTTTTGAATAGCTCCAACGGTCGCATTTGGACGATTTTTTCGGTGTGTCTTGCCTTTATGCTGGTGGTGATGGCAAAGCTGTGCTATCTGCATCTGGGCCAGCATAACAAGGTGACGCACGAGTACCAAAGAATAATCGAGGGATGCCGGGGCAGGATTTTCGATCGCAACGGCGACGGGCATCCGATGGTGACTACGATCCGGGCGCGCCGGTTTTTTTTGGATCCGGGCATTGTGAGTACCAACCATTCCGTGACCGCTATCGCCTCGTGTATCGCCACGAACCTTAACCTCGATTACAACGAGGTGCTGGGAAAGTTTTCCTACCGCGACAAACGGTGGCGCGACCAGGAGCTGGCGGTGTCGGACAGCAAGGAAGCGTATGAGAATCTGGTGCTCAGCCCCGATGTCAGCGGGGTTCGGGCGCAAGAGGTTACACTCAGGAAATACCCTTACGGCAGCAGCATGGCGCACGTGCTAGGCTATTTGCACGGCGGCGGGACCGGCGGCGCGGGGATCGAGTGCTCGTACAACGAGGATCTGCGTCCTACAAGCGGATTGCTTGAAAGCGAGCGCGACGGCCGACGCCGGTTGCGCGAGATTAACGTTAAGCGAAAAATCTCCGCTCCGGCAATTGACGGCAACGACGTTTATCTGACCCTAGACCACACCATCCAGCACGAGGTGGAGTGCGAGCTGCAGGCGGTGGTGGAGAAGTTCGACGCTTTGCGCGGGTGGGTGATTGTGGAACGGGTCAAGACTGGCGAAATCCTGTCGATGGCGGTGTATCCCAGCTACGAGCCGGAAAATTACCGGCAGTACGAGGAGCCGCAACGGCAAAACCTCGCGATCGGTTTCTGCTACGAGCCTGGTTCGGTGATGAAAGCGTTCACCGTGGCGGCTTACCTGAACGAGAATTGCGGTTCGCCGAACACGCTTTTCGACACCTACGACGGCCGCTGGAGTTTCGGAGGGGCGGTTTTGCGTGACCACGTTAGCGGGATGATCACCACCGCCACCGCGCTGAAAAAATCCAGCAACATCGCCTGCGGCAAGATGGGATTGGCACTTGGCGCGCGCAGGCTTTACACCTATCTCCGGGCGTTCAACTTTGGCAGCAAGATTGGCGTGGAGCTGCCGGGTGAAGCCTCCGGGATTTTGAACCGTCCGGATAAATGGGCGAAAATCACCCCGACCCGCGTGGCGATTGGGCAGAGCGTTTCCGTATCCGGGCTTCAGCTGGTGGCGGGATATTCGGCGCTGGCCAACGGCGGGGTAATGATGCGCCCGTACTTTGTGGATAAGGTGGTTGCCGCCAACGGGGATTTGATCAAGCAGAACCATCCTACGGTGATGGGGCGGCCGGTGCGGCCGGAAGTGGCACGTAAGGTGTGCGAAATGCTCCGTGGGGTGACCGAGCCTGACGGTACGGGACGCCGGGCAATCGTAAAAGGATACTCGGTGGCCGGCAAAACCGGTACCGCCCAGAAACTGGTCCGTTCCGATCCGACCAACCCAAAGTCGAAACTGATCTATTCCAACACCGACTATTTCTCGTCATTTATCGGCTTTTTCCCGGCCACCAAACCCGAATACACCATTTTGGTTTCCATCGACCGTCCGCGTCCGCAGCATTCCGGAGCCTATGTGGCGGCACCGCTTTTCTCGCGGATCGTGGAATTGGTGGCTCGGCACATGGAAGTGCAGCCGGACCGGCCGCAGGAGATTGAGGAGTCGGAAAGGGCCGTCACCGCGAGTTACCGGTGATGCCGTTCAGACGAGGTGTTTCAGATGAGGTTGTCGGATATCCCGGATTTGGTTAAGTTGGCGGTTGGCGAGTTGCCGGAGTTGCGGTTCAACGGGGTTAGCTGTGATTCCCGGCGCATTAACGACGGCGATCTCTTTGTTGCGGTGGCCGGAAACCGCGACGACGGGCGAAAATATATCGACTCCGCCTGCGCAAGAGGGGCGGCGGGGGTACTTGCCGAGGTTCCGCTGCGCGGAGTGCCGGTGCCGGTGGCTCAGGTGCGGGATGCCCGGTTGGCATTGGCAGTAACCGCCGCCGCCGTGGCGGGCCACCCCAGCCGCAAGCTCGCGCTTTACGGTGTGACGGGAACGAACGGCAAAACCACCACGACCTGGATATTGCGGGAACTCTTGCGGGCCGGCGGGCATCGCCCCGGACTGCTGTCCACCGTGGTTACCGAGTACGGCGACCGGGTGATACCGTCCGACCGGACCACGCCGCCGGCCGATCAACTGCAGCGGTTGCTGGCTAATATGGTTGCCGCCGGTTGCGATTCCGCGGTGATGGAGGTTTCTTCTCACGCGCTAGACCAGCGGCGGACGGCGGCGACCCGTTTTGCCGGGGCGATTTTCACCCACCTTACGCAAGACCATCTGGATTACCACTCCACCATGGAATCGTATTTCCAGGCCAAACAGCGGCTGTTCGTCCAGCTTGCCGAGTGCAATCCCGGTGCGCCGGCGGTTTATTTCCCGGATGCGCCGTTTGGCCGTGAGATGGGAGAGTTCCTTTCCACGCTTCATTTGCGCCGTATTTCCTGCGGCATTGGCGCCGGGTTCGACATTGCGGCATCGGCGGTGGAGATGCGCACCGGCGGCAGCACTTTCAGAATCGCCTTTCCGGACGGTGCCGAGTTTCCCACCGCGATCGGCTTGAGCGGACGCTATAACATCGACAACGCCATTGGCGCGGCGGCAATGGCATGGGCGGCCGGTGTCCGCGCGGAGGTTATCGCCGATATGTTGCCGGGGCTTCGTCCGCGCTGGGGACGGCTTGAAAGGGTTGAGTTGGGAGATTTTCCCGCAACGGTGTTTGTCGATTACGCGCATACCGACGATGCGCTGCGCAATGTGCTGAAGGCGTTACGCGAGATGAAGCCGTCCCGGCTTACTGTGGTCTTTGGGTGCGGCGGAAACCGCGACCGCGCCAAGCGTCCTTTGATGGGCAAGGCTTGTGCCGAGTTGGCGGATTTCTCGGTGGTTACCTCCGACAACCCGCGTGACGAATCCCCGGAAGCGATAATCGGGGACATCCTGTCCGGAATGGCGGGGCATCAGAATTACATTGTCGAACCGGACCGCCGGGTGGCAATCCGCGCCGCGCTGGCGCGGGCGGTACCGGGCGAGGTGGTGTTGGTGGCGGGCAAGGGGCATGAGGCGACCCAGGAAATCGCCGGACGTTATCTGCCGTTTGATGACCGCCGGGTGGTTATGGAAGAGGTTGCAAAACTGGAGCAAAAATGATGAGCACACCGCAGATTCCTTTGGCTGATTTGTTGGCGTGGACCGGTGGCCGGGCGTTGGGCCCGCTGCCGGATTTTTGTACTGGAGTGACCCAGGACACACGAAATCTCCGTCCCGGCGATTTGTATGTCGCGCTGCGCGGCGAACGGATGGACGGCCACGCTTTTGCGGTTCAGGCCATTGAAAAAGGCGCGGCGGCGGCCTTGGTGGCGGAAGATTGGGATTCGGCCGGAACTTTTAAGCACCTGCCGCTGGTGGCGGTGGCGGATCCGATGGCGGCATTGACCGGTCTTGCCGCCGCTTGGCGTCAGCGCTGCCGGGCGCGGATTGTGGGCTTGACCGGCAGTTCCGGCAAGACCACGACCAAAGAACTCACAGCCGCGTTATTGAAGGCCGGCGGGGCGCGGGTACGCTACACGCAGGGAAACCTGAACAATGCGATCGGTCTGCCGCTTTCGCTGCTGCGCTTGTCCGACGACGATGCGTTCGGGGTTTTTGAGACCGGGACCAACCATCCGGGCGAGATCGCGCACTTGGCCGAGATATTAAAACCGGATGCCGCGATTCTGACCAATATCGGCATCGCGCACATCGAGAACTTCGGCAGCCGGGAAGCGATCGCCGAGGAAAAAGGCACGTTGCTGGCGGCGGTGCCGGAAAACGGTTTCGCTGTGTTGCCGCTGGAGACTTACGGGTTTGATTCGATCGCCGCGCGCGTGAAGGCCAAAGTGGTTACGGTGTCGTTACAGTCGCGAGACGCCGATTATTTCGGCGAGGCGGTGAATCTGTCGGAAGGCCGGGTACGGATTACGGCGCGGGACGGATCGGAAGTGACATTGGCGAGCGGCATTCCGGGCGAACACATCGCGCTTGATTTGCTGTTGGCATTCGCGGCCGCCCACCAGTGCGGAATCGCGCCCGAAGCCTGTGTCGGCGCACTGGAAGGGTTTTCGCTACCCGGCGGACGCTGGTCGGTAAGCCGTTCCGGCGGGGTGACGTACATCAACGACGCCTACAACGCCAATCCGCAGAGCATGGCCGCGTCGCTGACCGCCTTCGCCGGGTATCCCTGCGACGGACGACGGATCGCGGTGCTGGGCGACATGCTGGAGCTGGGCAACCAGTCGGCGGCGCTCCACGGCGAAATCGGGGCGATGTGCGCGTCGCTGGGCGTGGATTTGCTGATTACGGTGGGCGAACAATCCGCGGAGCACATGGCGGCATCCGCCATCGCGGCAGGCCTGCCGTCGGCGCAAATTCGGAGTTTTCCCGATTCCGGGAGCGCGACCAAGGCGTATCTTATGGAAACCGTATCGTCAGGCGATGCAGTATTGTTCAAAGGTTCCCACGGGATGGCATTGGAAAAACTTCTGCCGTAAAACCGGGATACGAAATCCGCGTAAAAAAATATCAATTTTGCCCTTGCTTTTTGGGGGTAAAATAGGATATCATACTTGACTTTGACGAAAGGCAGAGCTTTTTTATGAAAAACGATATTCATCCGACTTACGAAGAGGCCACGATCACCTGCGCTTGCGGCAACGTGATTAAGACCCGCTCCACCCGCAAGACGATGAACGTGAACACCTGTTCCGCGTGCCATCCGTACTTTACGGGCAAGAAGACCATGTTGGACACGGAAGGCCGCGTTGACGCGTTCCTCCGCCGTTACAACAAGGCGAAGAAGGCCTAAACTTCCTCTACATTCAACGGGTCAGGGCATAATCCAGACAACTGGGTTTGCCCCGCCCGTTTTTTTATGCCATGATTGACAAAGCCCAAATCCAGCGGGTTCTCGACAAAGTGCAGGCGTCGGAAGACGCGTTGTCGGATCCGGCGGTGCTTGGCGAGCCCAAGCTGTACCGCCAAAAGGTGCGCGAGCATTCCGCTTTGAAGAAGCTTGAGCACGCCGCCCATGTCTATTTTAAGGTCATGGACGATTTGGAGGGCAACCGCCAGCTGTTGGCCGATTCGGCGGAAGATCCAGAGATGGCCGCATTGGCCCAGGAGGAGATCGCGCGGCTGGAGGCGGAGCTTCCCGACGCCGAGCGGGCGGTGCTATCCGGATTGCTGCCGCCGGAGCCGGCGGACGCGCGGAACGCCATGTTTGAGATTCGGGCCGGAACCGGCGGCGAAGAGGCGGCGTTGTTTGCCGCGCTGCTGTTCCGAATGTATTCCCGCTATTGTGATTCCCGCGGTTGGAAAGTCAACGTTATGGACTCCAACGGTACCGAATTGGGCGGGTACAAGGAGATTGTGTTCACGGTGGTGGGCGAGGGCGCTTACGGGGCGTTCAAGTTCGAGAGCGGCGGCCACCGCGTCCAACGGGTCCCGGAAACCGAGGCGCAGGGGCGCATCCACACTTCGGCGGCCACGGTGGTGGTGTTCCCGGAGGCGGATGAGGATGACGATATCGTGATACCGGAGAGCGAACTCCGAATCGACATTTTCTGCGCCGGCGGTCACGGCGGGCAGGGGGTTAACACCACTTATTCCGCCATCCGCATAACGCACCTGCCGACCGGCTTGGTGGCGCAGTGCCAGGACGAACGTTCGCAGCACCGCAACAAGGAGAAGGCGATGGCGGTGTTGAAGTCGCGCATTTTGGACCAACGCCGCCAAAAAGAAGAGGCGGAACTGGGGCAGAACCGGTTGACCCTGCGCGGCTCCGGCGACCGTTCGCAGCGCATCCGCACTTACAATTTCCCGCAAAACCGGTTGTCGGACCACCGCATCAATTTGACGCTTTACAGTCTCGACCGGATTGTGGAGGGTGAGCTTAACCCGTTGTTGGACGCGCTCCACACTTACGATTTGGACCAGCGCATCCAGAACCAGTTGGGTTAACCTTTCATCAGTTTTTTCCGCCAGGTGGTTTCGAGGATGCTGTGCGACCGCTCTTCTGGAGTGGCGTTTACCCAGTCCTCCACGTCATGGCGCGCCGCCACCACCTGCGGGTCGATTCCGTATTTCTTGCTCTGCTGGGCGATTTTGGCCAGTATCGCGTCCGCTTTTCGTTTTATTTCCTGATATGGCGGATTATTTTTGCGTTCCGGGGGCGGCATCGGATTTTCCAATCCGGTACGGATCGCCGCCAGAATTTCACGGCTACGATGCGCGGCAAAGTGGCGGGGCATTCCTTTGATCGCTAACAGTTCAACTGCGTTTTTGGGCGGTTTCGCGGCTACCTCCAACAGCGTGGCATCGGGTATGATGAAGCCGCGAGGCAGGTTCCGTTTCCGCGCCGCTTTCTCGCGCCAAGCCGCGAGTTGCGCTAAAACCGAGAATTGGCGAGGCTCCAGATGGGACCGGCCCTTGACCTTGTATACGGCCTCGGAAACCGGGCGCTCCTGGTAGATGGATTCGTTGTCGAGGGTTTTCATCTCCTCCGTCAGCCAGGCGCGGACTTCGTCGTTTTGGCACAAACCGGTCAGCCGTTCCATAATCTCCGGCAGGTAGATAACGTCATCGGCGGCGTATTCCAGCTGTTTGTCGGTCAGGGGACGTTTGGTCCAGTTCGACCGGGTTTCGGATTTTTCAAGCGTCACGCCCAGTAGTGCTTCCGTCAGAAACTTTAGCGAGCACACTCCGGACAGCCCGGCGAATCCGGCGGCGCGGCGGGTGTCGAATACCGTCTTGGGGAAGGCGCCGGTGGCGTAGTGGATGATATTCAGGTCTTGCGGCGCGTCATGCAGAATCTTCACCACGCCGGGGGCGGCAACCACCTTGCCGAAAGCGCGGATATCGCCGATGGACACTGGGTCGATCAACCAACAGTTACCCTTGGCGTCAGCCACCTGCACCAAGCCTAGGATAGGGTAGTAGGTGCGTTCCCAGAGGAATTCCGTATCCACCGCGACCATCGGTTCCAGAACCAGCCGGTCGCAAATTTCGCCCAGTTCGGCAGCTGAGGTAACTAGAATTGGCGCCGTCATGCTTGGTCATCCTCCGTTCGACGGTTACTCCAAAGACAAACCCTCAATCCGGATTTTTCGGGTGGACTCTTCGCCGGTCAATCGGAAAGTCAGCCGGACCGCGTCGCGGGGCAAAAGCTCGCCAGCCCGTTCCGGCCATTCCAACGCCACTACAGCTCCTTCCTCCAGATATTCAAAGTAACCGATGTTGAGCAAGTCGCCAGGTCCGGTCAGACGGTACAGGTCGAAATGCACCAGCAAAAAGCGCTCCGTTGGGTATTCCATCGAGAGGGTGAAGGTGGGGCTGGTGATGGGGCGGCGCACCCCGAGCGCGTAGCCCAAACCCTGCATAAAGGTGGTTTTCCCGGCTCCCAGGTCGCCTTGCAGCGCCAGCACCATGCCCGGTTTGAGCTTGGCCGCGATTTTGGCCGCCAAAGCCCAGGTGTCCTCTACCGAATGCACCGTGATTTCTTTGGTTAATCCTTCAGCCATTGCACCACCTCATCGATGAATCGGTCCATGTAAACGTAGCTGAACGCCGAGGCGTGGGGCATCCGGAACAGCCCCGGCAGATTCTTCGCCAGCGGTGACGCGGCGGTCAGTGGTTCCTGTGCGAATACGTCCAGACACGCGCCGCGGATGCGTCCGGTCTGCAGCGCCTCCGCCAGCGCGGCTTCGTCGATGCTGTTTCCTCGGCCAAGGTTGTAAATCACCGCGTGGCGGGGCAGGCGGGCGATCCGGTCGGCGTTTACAATCCGGTCGGTGCCGGTGTCATTGGGCAAAATCACAATCAGGTGGTCGGCTTCCGGCAACGCTTCGTCGAGCCGGTCTGCGGTAAGCACCCGGTCGTCGGCGGTGAACCAGTCCGGTGCGGAGGGCATGGGTTTGCGTTTCACTCCGGTAATTCGGATGCCGAACGGCTTAAGCATGCGCCCGAAAGTTTGACCGATCGCTCCGAAACCGAGGATTACCGCATGGGTTCCGCAGATCAGCCGAGAGGAGTCCAGTTCCGCGCGCGGCCAGAGCCGGTCTTCCAGCTGGTAACGGTGGGCGGAGAGGATGCCGCGGTTGAACGCCAGCATCATGCCCAAAAGGGTCTCGCCCATCAGCGGGCCGTGGAAAGTGCCGTGCCGCACCGCAACGGTGGGCGGAGGAACAATCGGGAAGAAGTCGCGTCCCGCGGCCGGGGTGGCGATCCGCCGCAACGCCGGGGCGTGGTCGAACCACTCTTGACGAAATTCCCAAGTCAGGGCCACCTCGGAATCGGGCAACTCGCGCAGGAAATCGTCAATATTGCGGCACCAAGCCACAATTTTACCGGGGTAGATTCCTCGCAGCCTATGAATATGCTCTTCGCGAATGGTGAAGTAGGGAATCGCGGATTCTTGGAACACGGTCATTTTTTTGAAATTCAAGGCAGACCTCCTCTCATACCCGCCGCTGTTGCAGATGCTCGGCAAAATCGCGGCTATAGGCCAAAAACGCCTGGCATATCGGGCAACGCGACTGGATCGGATCAAACCGGTCGGAGAGCCGGATTTGGCGGCCGCAGCAGAAGCAGACCACCGCTTCGTTGGCTTTGGCGCGGAACAACCCCCCGTTTGCCGGATGGCGGCTCCAGCGGTCTTCCGTCGTCTGGCTTTCCCGTTTTAGTGTCTCATAGGCGGCAGCCACCGCCTGGAATTTTTCGGCGGTCAGGGCGCGGATTTCCTCCGGCAGACCGGCGTGGCGGTCGGGGTGATACTTCATGCTCAACTCGCGGAAAGCCTTTTTAATCTCTTCCGCCGAGGCTTGGCTGGTAACCCCAAGGGTTTTGCAGGCCGCTAACCTGGCGGCGGCGGAATCGCCGGTGCGCACCGGTAGATAGAGCCGGAAAAAGAACTCCACCAAGTCGGAGGGCAGAACCAATTGCGCCGCGCTGTCTTGGAGAATGCGCAATTCGGGTTCGGTGGCGTCGCCGTCAACCGCCGCGACCCGCAACAGCCAGAGCAGCACCCGGGGCGACAGCTGGGGATGGCCGCGGGTTTCCAGAATCAGCGAACCGAGCGGGTTTTGGATGGTGCGTGACTGATCCATCAGCATAGGGAGCGAAGATGCCGCCATGCAACGTCCCAGTTGTTCGTTGGCATCGGTCAGCACGGCGTTGACCGCGCGTTCCTCGGCGGCGCTGAAGGCGCCGTCGGCTACCGCCAGCTGGTAGAGCGCCCCGGAGAGCAGGGCCAGCACTCGGCGGCGGAATTTCAGCTCCTCCTGCTGGCGCCGGCGGTCAACAAAGAAATGTCCAGCCGCCGCACCGGCGAGGGTGCCGATCGGGCCGAAGAAAGACCCCAAACTGCCGCCGATCACTTTGCCTTGCCAATTCATCTAAGCGTGTCCGGATTAAAAGTAAAGGGGGATCGGGCACCCGATCCCCAGATTCTTATCCGTTAACCAGTTTAGCGTGGATGGCCGCCATTTCCTCCGGCGAGTCATATTTGCCCTCTTTCCAAGTGGGCTTGCCGCGTCCGTTCCAGCGCGGCACCACGTGGAAGTGCACGTGCGGCACAGTCTGCCCGGCGCATTCGCCGTTGTTTTGCAGCACGTTGAAGCCGTCGCATCCGAGCCGGGCGCAAAGCAGTTTTGCAATCCGCCGGACTGCCTCCATGGCCGGGAGCAATTCTTCGGCCGGCAAGTCGGTAATGCGTGCCGCATGGCATTTTGGCACCACCAGCGTGTGGCCTTTTTCGCACGGTCCGATGTCAAGGAACGCCACCACGTGATCGTCCTCAAAGATTTTGGAAGAGGGGATTTCGCCTTTGATGATTTTGCAGAAGATGCATTCCATGGTTATTTCCTATGCTAAAACGGTTGCGCCCAACACGGCGACAGTTGCCCCGACCAACACCTTGATGACGGAGACCGTCCGCAAACGGAGCGGGGTTGCCGTGGTCCAGGTTATAAAGTCGCGCATTTTCCAAGGGTAGAGAATCAGCGTCATTCCCCACACGATCAACACATACGTTAAAGAGACCACCACCAACCGCCAGGGCGACATGTGTACGCGCGCCACATGGAGCAGTTCGTAAGGGAACAGGCAGAGGATGCCGCCCCAGGCCCGGCAGGACAGCAGGTTGTCGAGCCACCAGCAGGTGAGGAAGATGCACACCACCGACAGTACGCTGATTGCGGTGCGGAATCGTACAAGGAAATCAAGCCCCATCGAGTTAATCGCGTAACCCGACCATATCCAGGCGATTGCGCACAGAATCCATCCCGCCCAGACGTTGCGCGGGAAAGCGCGGAACAGTTTGGTCATGGTTTGGGGCGCGACAAGGCCGGAAACACCTTCCGCCAATATTAGCCCCCCCAACAGAAAACACCAGACTGGTAGTGACATGGTCGTTCTCCTTAAGCCGCCGGAGCGGTTACTGCGGTTTGCGATTTGGCCGCGTTAACTCGTTTGCGAAGCATCCAGGTGAGTGCCACCGCCACCACGATAAACGGAATGCCGATCAAAGGGCGATAGAAAATCCACGCGATGCCGATGGTAAACAGCGAACAGATCATCGCGATCAGGAAGCTTACGATCCCGAAACCGACCGAAACGATTTTGCCGATGAAGGGCACCACGTCGGTCAGCGTGCTTAACGGTCCGAAGAACATCTTCAGTCCGAAGAACATCAACAGGAAACCGGCCAATCGCAACAGCCAAGTCATCATCTTGTTCGCGTCTTGGGCGGACTGGAACATCTCGCCGGCTGCCTTGATGCCGTCGGATTGCAGCATAATCGTGCCGCCGTTTTTGGTGGTGTAGGGGACGATGGAACCGCTCTGCTGCTGGCCCACCATACTGAGGTCGGTTTCGGGCCGGTAGGTGAAAGTGATGCGCAGATCGCCGATTTGCGGGGTGGCCGGTACGCCGGCGGCGGCCGGGGGTGCGGCGTTGGTGGCCACCGCAGTCTGGTTGGCGGCGGCACTGACTGCCGCTGCCAGCGAGGGCGTTGCTTTGGTACTGGCCGGTTTAGCGGGTTCTAAAGCGTAAACGCGGTAGAAACCGTTTTGGGTGCGGACGTAATTGGCCTCCAACCCTTGCGGCAAGGGCGAATTGGCATCGAGCTGCACCGGTTGATCGCGTCCGGCGGTGGCGATTTGGTTGGGGGTGAGTTTAATCAGGCCGAGTGAGACGTCTTTGGCCATCCATTCCTTTTCGGTTTCGGTAAGCGGCGGGTTTTCGTGGCCGGCCGGATACTTGAACTGGGTAGAATCGGAGTAAGACGAAGACCACCCTTTGTCGTAATCGTAAGTGGTGGTGGTTTCCATCTTGCCGCCCATTTTTTTCTCGGTGTGCTTGCGGATCGACTCCCTCCATTGGTACATCTCGACCCGGCGGTTCAGCCGCAACGCCTTCTCGGCGGTGACCCCGAATTTTTCGTCCGAGAGGTTACCGGAGACTGCGGTGTGCCCGGTGGTGTGGATAAGTTTTCCGTCCATCTCGGCGGATATCCGGTCGCTGGCCACGGTCTGCACCTCGTCCGCGCCTTGTTTCAAGGAGTTTATGCGCTTAACCGAACGCCCTTCGTTCCAAAACAGCACCGGGAATCCGGCGATAAAAAGCACGATGCCAACCAAGACGCCCTTAAACGAGTCGCCCAGTCGGCTCATCCATGAAGTGGTGGTGGTTTCGGTGTAAGTGTCACCCATAGCAAAACAATCCTTTCCGTCATGCCGTCCGATGAAAACATCCGGGCTTTGGTGTTGGCGCCCCTGGCGAGATTCGGACTCACGACCCGCGGATTAGAAATCCGCTGCTCTATCCAGCTGAGCTACAGGGGCAAGAAATGTGAATAATGTATCAAAACCCGCCGTAAAAATCAACCTCCACTTTGAAATCCGCGTAAAAATGTTTGTTTTGCAAATGGCAGTTGAATCGGTTGTTATCAAAGTTCACTTTCGCCTTTATTTTTTGCCGCCAATAAGCTATCATTTGTGACGTTGTTTTAATCGTGGAGACGATAGGAATGTTTCGCAAATTTATCAACCTGTTTTTAATTGCGCTGATTGTGCTGATTTTAGCATACATCGCCAAGGATTTCTTTGCCGGTTCTGACGGCGGGGATGAAGATTCGCCGCGCCGTGACGGGCGAACCGCCGTCGCCAAGCCCGCCAAACGGGATGGAACATCGCGCCGTACAGACGTTAAACCAATGGCCAGGAAAACCGCGAAGCGCGTTGCCGCTGGCGATGCCCAGGCAATGGAACCCGACGGAGGTTCCTCCACTGATTCGGAACCGGGGGAAGAGGACGAGCAGGACTTGGTTATCAAGGCGGTTCGGGAGTGGGAGACGCAGGTGGACGATTGGGTGCGCGAGGACAACCGCGAACCATTGGCCTCGCGCGGTAAGAAGGCGAAAGCCGCGATCGCCAAAGTCCCGGAGTCCGAGCGCATGGTGGCAATCCAGACGCTGTTGAATCTGCTGCCGGACGAGTCATTCGCCATGATGGAGCCGATTCTGATGGATCCCAAGGAAAACCCGGAGCTGGTGGACGCGGTGTTCAGCGACATGCTGAACCGCCCCGAAGAGATTAAAAACGGCTATTTGGTTAAAATCGCCAAGATGCGCGATCATCCGTCGTTCACCGATGCCGCGCACATCTGCAATGTGACCGAGCTGAACGATGGCAATGTTGCCCAACCCAAAAACGGAGAGGATACCGCCGATGAGTAAACCCACTTCAAAAACCACTACAATCCTGTTGGCGCTACTGGTGGTTGCCGCCGCCACGCTTGGCGTGCTGAAATACCGCAAAAGCCAGAACACTGTCCCTAAGACGGACCCGCCACGACCTGCCAATAAGGTTGAGAACGCAAAACCCGCCGCGAACACCAAGAAAAACAATCCGTCAAACAACCGTAAAACCGTCAAGACGGCGCGCGATCCGGCGGAGAAGGCTAAGGCGATGGAGGAATTGCCGGAGGAACTGCGGAATAAACTTGAGGCGTTGGACGAGGCAGTGAGCGGTGACGATGAAGAGGCGGTCGCCAAGCTCGCCCATGAACTGCTGGCCACCGGCAGCCACGAAGCCCGATTGGAGGCGGCGGAATCGTTGGCTTTCGCCGGGTTCGCCGGATTTTCCGACTTGACTTCGCTGTTGATGGATCCCGATGACGAAGTCCGCGAGGCGGCCCGCAGTTCTTGGGAAAGCCGCATTAACGAAATCGACGACACCCCCACTAAAATCCGGCTTTACGAGGCCGCCACCAAACTGGTGCTGGATGTCGATCCGGAATATCTTGAGGAGCTGATCGACGATGCGTCGGTTGACCTTACCGACCATCAGATGCTGGAAATGCTGCTCCCGCTCTACGATCTTACCGAAAACGAGGAGTCCCGCAAAGTTATTCTGGAGGAGATCGACGATGTGATCTCGCCCGACGAAGAATCCAAGACGATTGAGGAAGCGAAGAAAAACATCGACGAATGGCTTAAGGACAATCCGCCCGAAGTTGACGATGGCGATGACGACTAGCCGTTCGCGGGATACGGGCCATGAAGCGCAAAGCCGATGATGTTTCGCCCGAAAACGGGGAGGAGGGTTGGCGTGAAGAACTTCCGCCTTCGCCGGAAGATTTTTATGCCCGTCCCATCGGCAAGCGCCGGGAATTGACCGATAACGACCGTAAGCGCAACCAGGGCGTTGACAAACTGTTTGAGGTGATGATCCCAGGTTTGCCGATTGACACCGACCCCAGCGAGACTAGGACCTCCGAACAGCAGATTGCCCAGTCCATTGAGAAACTTCTGAAACGTCTCGACCTCGGGGTCAGTCCGTGGATCGGGGAGTTGACTGAGGCTTGGACGAAAATCCTGCCGCCGGAGGTGACGGACTTTACCCGGCCCGGAAAGTGGGAAAACGACATCCTTTACGTTTTCGTGACCTCGTCGGTGCGGCTGTTCGAGATACGCCGGGCTTATCTGAAAAATATCGAACGGGCGGTGCGTGATTTGGCCGGCGACCGTTTTCAGGTTCGCCAGGTCCGGCTGATGGTCAACTCGGTCCCTATGCCGACATCCGGCAATTCCGGCCATGCATGAAGCGTTCGCGAGTTTATTGAACAGCGCGGCCGGGGCGGTGCTGATAAAGATTCTTAAAGCGGTGTTTCTTGCCGTTTTGTCCATTGGCGTGGTTTCGATGGCGGTTACCGCCAAGCCCAAGCGCGGAACAACCTCGTTTACCCTGCTTCGGATAATCTTCGCGGTGGCGTTTGTCGCCGTACTCTGCTATCAGGCGTATTGGCAGTTGCTCGGCTTTTCGCACCCCAAGTTTGCGCGTTTTCTGCGGCGTTACAACCGTCGCGCCAACGCCGCCGAGATCCAAGTGCTGCGCGGCCCGATTCTCGATCGGCGCGGGCGGGTACTGGCCGCGCCGGTGCGCGGCGATATCTGGGCGCGCCGCTATCCGCTTGGCGATGCCGCCGCCCATCCGCTCGGTTATTACCACTGCAAATACGGGATTACCGCCGTGGAGCGGGTGGAGGACCCGTTGTTGAGCGGCTATTTGCCGGAATCGGACGAGCCGCCGTTGAGCAAGCGCATCCTTACCCCGCGCGCCAAGGAGGGTAAGGAGGTGGAGCTTAATCTCGATGCCCGGCTGCAGTTGTTCGCATACGATCAGTTTCAGGGCCGTCCCGGTGCGGCGGTGGTGATGAATCCCCGCGACGGGTCGTTGCTGGCGCTGGTAAGTTCGCCGGGTTTCGATCCCCGGCATCCGCAGTCCGCCTTCACCAACACCGTAACCAAATGCGCCTTCAACCGTGCTGTCCAGGGGTTGTATCCTCCCGGATCCACCTTCAAGCCGCTGGTGGCGGGAATGGCTTTCGACGCCGGGATAAAACCGGTGATGGATTGCCCCGGCAGCGGTTACACGCCCGGACCGCACACCGCGCCGATTCGCGACAGCGAGTATTACGCCTACGCCCGCAACGGCCAGGTTTGGCCGGGTTGGAACAACATGAATCTGAAACAGGCCATCGTGCATTCGTCAAATGTCTATTTCGCCCGGCTGGGGGTACAGTGCGGAACGGAACGCTTCAACTCTATGTTGGCGCGGGCCGGGTTGAACGCCCCCGTCCGTTATTTCGCCGGTAGTGTGGGGGAGCTGAAATCTGTCGCCGGCAACGCGCCGGCTGTGGAGAAGCCGTTGCAGTTGGCCCAGCCCGCTATCGGGCAGGGACGCATTCTGGTGACGCCGCTGCATGTCGCTTGCTATACGGCGGCGGTGGCGGCGGACGGTAAGATGCCTACCCCGCGGCTGGGCGCGTTTGATCCGCCGGGCGAACCGGTGCGGCTGTTTTCCGCCGCCGCCGCCGCGTATGTCCGTTCCGCGATGCGGGAGGTGGTCACCTCCGGCACCGGCAAAGCGGCCAACCTGCGCGGGTTGGCCATCTGCGGGAAAACCGGCACGGCGCAGGTGCCGGGCGGCAAGGATCACGCATGGTTCACCTGTTTCGCGCCGGAGAAAAATCCGTCGCTGGTGGTTACCGTGCTGGTGGAGCACGGCGGGTTCGGCGCCAAAAGCGCGTTGCCGATTGCCCGTGACATTATGGTCGAGGCGCAAAAACTGGGGTATGTGAAATGAGCGAAAAACGTTTGTCCGTTTCATCCCCGGTGGCGGCAGCCGCCTGTCTTTTCGCGCTGGACGCATTGGCGGTGGTAGCCGCCCTGTTACCGGTGGTCGGCGCCCAGATAAAATCCGGCACGGTCCCGGCGCTGTTTTCGTTCCTTCCCCTCGGGGTTTATTTGACGGGATTCCTGCTTTCGCTGGGTTGGCTGAAGCTCATCGGCTGGCGCGGCGATGCCGGGCTATTTGGCTCTTCCGCGCTGCTGTGCGGCATCGGTTTGGTTATGCAGGCCCGCATGGGCGGGTTCTCGATGGATTGGCAACAGCTGCTTCCGCTGCCCGCCGGGATTCTTGCGATGATGTTGGGCGCGGCTGTAACTTCTGGCGGTCGCGGCGCGTGGATGTCCAAGGTCGGCTGGCTGGCTTATGCCGGCGCCGTCGGGCTGATGGCGGCGATGCTCGCGTTAGGCAACCGATTCCGCGGGGGGGTGTTCATGCCGGGTAACATGAATCCTTCGGAATTAGTCAAGCCGCTGTTGGTGCTGTTTCTGGCTTCCTACCTGAGCCGGCGCGACCGCGAATTCTCGTCCGCCACCATCGGCATTCCCACTCCGCCGTTGCGGGATTTGCTGGTGTTGGCGGGGCTATGGTGCGTACCTACCGCCTTGTCGATTTTACTGCATGACTTGGGATTGATGATGCTGCTTAACGCCACGCTGCTTATCATGCTTTTCGCGGTGGCGCGGCGCACCGGGTATCTGGCGTTGGGACTGTTGGCCGCCACGGCCGCCGGTTACGCGGTGCAGCGTTTTTCCGCCCACGCCCGCGCCCGTTTCGACGTTTGGCTGGATCCTTTCACCGATCCCACCGGCAAGGGCTGGCAAACCCTGCAGGCGCTTTCCGCAATGTATTCCGGCGGGCTTTGGGGCGCGGGGTTGGGTTCCGGCGAACCGCACAGCATCCCCATTGTCACCTCCGATTTCATATATGCCGCTTTGGCGGAGGAGATCGGGCTTTTCGGTTGCGCTTTGCTGGTTCTGGCCTATCTAATCTTTTTCTCCCGGGGGTTTCGGGCCGCCGGCGGCTCGGAAACCGTTTACGGACGGTTGCTCGGCGCGGGGTTGGCGGGTTCGATTGCCGTTCAGGCGCTGCTTAACATCGCAGGGGTGGTAAAGGCGTTGCCGATGACCGGGATCACCTTGCCGTTCATCAGCCATGGCGGCAGCAGCATGGTCACCGTGATGCTGATGGCGGGAATGCTGGTCGGACTTTCGGACACCGGGCGTGCCGCGCCTGAACGTAAGGAGGCGGACGAATGACCTCTCCAAATGCGAACGGCCCGATCGGATTTTTCGATTCCGGGGTCGGCGGGCTTTCGGTGTGGCGGGAGGCGGTGAAACTGCTTCCCAGCGAATCCACCGTGTATCTGGCCGACCGGGCGCACTGTCCATACGGGCCGCGGCCGCGTGAAGAGCTGGAGCGTTTCTGCCGCGCCAACACCGAGATTTTGTTGCGGCGCGGCTGTAAGCTGGTGGTGGTGGCCTGCAACACCGCCACCGCCGCCGCGATTGACGCGCTGCGGTCTTCCGGTTATCCGGTGGGATTTGTGGGGATGGAACCGGCGGTAAAGCCGGCCGCGTTGGCGTCAAAAACCGGTGTGGTGGGGGTGTTGGCCACCGCCGGGACGTTCAAGGGGAGACTTTACCGCGAAACTTCCCGGCGTTTTGCCGACCGGGCGCGGATTCTGGTGCGCGAGGTGAAGGGGTGGGTGGAGGCCGTTGAGCGCGGCGACGTCCGGCCCACGCCGGAGGTGCGCCGTTTGGTGCGCCGCGAGATTCAACCGCTGTTGGATGAAGATGCCGATTCGCTGGTGCTGGGGTGTACCCATTTCCCGTTTTTGCGGCAGGCGATTGATTTGGAGATTAGTGAATCGGCCCGGCGCGAAGTGCGGGTTTACGATCCCGCGCCGGCGGTGGCGCGGCAGATCAAGGCGGTGTTGGAGCGGGACGGGCTGGTGTTAGAAAACGCCGCCCCCGGCGCGGTGCGCCATTTTATGCTTTCCACCGGCGAGGCGTTCGCCTTGCCGGACGGACTGGGAATCGGGACGGATTGTCAGGTGGGTTTTGAAACATTGGTTGTGGACGAGGGAGGGGACTGATGGGCGCGAAAATAGTGTTGTTTTCGGTATTGGCGGTAATGGCGGCGTTTGGCGATAGACCGGATCTTACGAAGTTTGTTCGTCCGGAAATGGGCACGGTAAACACCGGCGGCGGCAACGGTTGCAACATCTCCACCGGCAACCTCTTTCCGATGATTGCTCGACCGTGGGGGTTCGGCGGGTGGTCGCCCCAAAGCCGGGCGGACTATTCGTCTCGCTGGTTCTACGATTACGCCGATCCGCGCTTGTACGGCATTCGCCAGACCCGCCAGCCCAGCCCGTGGATCGGCGACCACGGATGCTGGTATTTTTTGCCGATCACCGGGAAACCGGCGGAGCAGCAGAAAGACCGTTGCAGCTGGTATTCGCACAAGACGGAAACCTTCAACCCCGGCTATTATTCGGTGTATCTCGCCGATTTTAACGTGAAAGTGGAGCTGACTCCGGTATTGCACGGCGCGGTGGCGCGTTTCACTTACGGCGAAACCAAAACGCCGGGCGTGGTGGTTTGTGCGTTTAAAGACGGCAAGGTTGAATTGTCCGACGACAAATTGCGGGTGATCGGCTTCAGTGTGGTCAACAACAATCACCGCGGTCACGGCGCAAAGGTTTGCCAGCACTTTGTGATGGAGTTTGACCGTCCGGCGGAAAAAGCCGCCACATTGCCGGACGGGGCGCTGCACGTTAGTTTCGCCCCGGTCAAACGCGGCGGGCAGATTACGGCGCGAATCGCCTCCAGCCTGATTTCGACGGAGCAGGCGGCGTTGAATCTGTCGGAAAGCGAAGCCGGCGATTTTGACATGCTGGTGTCCGACGCCAAGGCGGCGTGGAACTTGCAGCTCGGCAAGATTTTGGTCGAAGGCGACGATATCGACAAAATCCGGACTTTTTACACCTGCCTCTACCGCACCATGCTGTTCCCGCTGGCGGTATGGGAGCGGGATGCCGATAATAAAGTGATTCACTGGAGTCCGGCCACCGGCGAGATTAAGCCGGGATACTACTACGCCGGCACCGGTTTTTGGGACACCTTCCGGGCGTTGTTCCCGTTGTTGAATTTCCTCTCGCCGTGGATGAATGCGTGGATGACCGAAGGGTTGCAGCACTGTTGGGAAGAGTCCGGCTGGCTGCCCGAATGGTCCAGTCCCGGACTTTCCGACTGCATGCTCGGCAACAACTCCGCCAGTGTGGTGGCGGACGCCTGGCTGAGCGGGGTGCGCGGCAATTTCGACATCAACGAACTTTGGAAAGCCGTTGTCCACGGCGCGAACAACGCCCATCCCAAAATCTCGGCGGTGGGGCGCAAGGGGGTGGAGTTTTACAACGAAAAGGGGTACATCCCGCGGGATGTCAAAATCGGCGATTCGGTCGCCCGCACTTTAGAGTACGCATACGACGATTGGTGCATCGCCCAGTTGGCGAAGTCAATCGGCCGTCCCAAAGAGGAGGTAGAGCTTTACGAGCGGCGTTCCCAAAACTGGAGAAACGTGTTCGACCCGCAGCGCAAAATCACGGTCGGCAGGAACTCCGATGGCAGTTTCGCCAAGGATTTCGACCCGTTCAAGTGGGAAGGGGATTTCCGCGAGGGTTGCGCCCTGCACTACACCTGGTGCGTGTTCCACGACGTGGCCGGGCTGGTGGAGGCGATGGGCGGCAAAAAGGAGTTTGTCCGCCGGTTGGACGAGATATTCGAGCTGCCGCCGTCGCACAACGGCAACGGGGTGTCGCACGAATTCCGCGAGATGCTGGTGATGGACATGGGTCAGTACGCGCACGGTAACCAGCCGATCCAGCACATGATTTACCTTTACGATTGGGCTGACGCGCTGGAAAAGACCCAACACCGGGTGCGGTGGGCGATGGAAAAACTGTACCGCCCCACGCCGGACGGTTACTGCGGCGACGAAGACAACGGCCAAACCTCGGCCTGGTATGTGTGGAGCGCGATGGGGATGTATCCGGTCTGCCCCGGTTCGGGCGAGTATGCGTTAGGGGCGCCGCTGTTTGACCGTGTGACCGTGAACACCCCGGCCGGCAAGCAACTGGTAATCACCGCGCCGGGAGCGAAGTACGGCAAAGAACTGTTTCCCGCGGTTAAGTTCAACGGCGAGGTTCTGAAAAGGCCCTTTGTGAAACGGGCCGATCTCCAACAGGGCGGGGTTTTGAGTTTTGAATAACCGCGTTAGCTTAGTGTCGGTGTACATTTTGAATAACATAACGGTTTTTTAAACAGAACTCTTGCACCTTCCAGAAATTAATGTTATTATTAATTGTGTTTTGGACTTGTATCGTTTTACGATTGTGGTTAGCCCGACGCCCGCGCTTCGCACGGGAATGTAAATGAGGATAACGTGAGGCGGGGAGGCTGTTGAGGGTTGAGAAGCGGAGTTTGGAAGTCTGATGTCTGAAGTCCGAAATCTTGTTGCTGAACGGTAAGTTATAGGCAAGTTTTTGAATTGTGTGGTTGAATGGGTGTTGCATGAAGGCATTTTCAAAAAAAAGTAATCTAGCGACTACGGCCATAGCCGTGTTGATGTCGGTCGTGCTGTGCGACTACGCCACCAACAAGGTTTACCAGACCAACCCCGGCCCGGGGCAGGCCAGCCCGCCCGCCAATTCCGGGGGATCGACTAACGCCGCGCCTGGCAGCTTTGACGCGCTGACGTTTTGCGGGATAACGCACTCGGACACCGGTTTGGAGATGACCATCGGCTGGCCGGACGGCTTCTCCGCCACGCAGAGCTGGGTCGACGTTTACGCCGCCCCGCAGATGTCCAACCGGGTCTGGTCGCTCCTCGGCAGCGTGGCCGTGCCCGCAAACACGAACCGGGCCACCT